>NZ_JAOCLZ010000003.1:0-601382 GCF_025290685.1 Rhodococcus sp. PAE-6 | reverse complement strand
ACCCCACGTCCTCTTTTCACGCCACACCGTTCGGATGTCTTTGCTGTCGTCGGTGACTCTCTGGTGAGAAAACCTCAATAACTAACCTGTGCAATTTCTGACGCAGGACACTAGATGAGCTTGGCCCAACCACAGGCTACGGAAGACGATCCGTGCGATCCGACCCGAGCACGCCCTACCGTTCCCGTAGACGAAGCCGATCACGAACCGCGCTACGTTATGGAAGCAATTATGCACGGATCTGAGGCCCAGGAGCCAATCCTCTTGTCTGCGCAGCAGCAACGGGAACGCCACTTTATCGATCGCAGCTTCGACGACCAAGGGAGCGCATCGTCTACTCATGCCCGATACGTCGTGGACTCTGGTCCTAGCGGGCGAGAACCAGAGTCCACGCGCGAAGCGCCTACGAACGCAACCGAGTCATATTATCCCGGTACCAAGAGATCGTTGAAGCGATCCCCTCGCGCAAACCGATACGCGGCGACCAGCCAGAAGCTCGCAGCTTCGAGACATCGAGAAGCTTTCGGGGCGTCCCGTCGGGTTTACTGGTATCCCAATCGATCCGACCTACATACCCAACCTCGTCGGCAACGACTTGAGCGATCTCCGCGATCGTATGGTCGACGCCCGTCCCAACATTTACATGCTCGGGTCCGTCGTAATTCTCCATGAGGTGTAAGCACGCTGCCGCCATATCATCGACGTGAAGGAACTCTCGACGTGGTGCCCCCGTGCCCCAATTAGTTACGGATTCGGAACCAGTCAATCGCGCCTCATCGAACCTACGAATCAGCGCTGGCAACACGTGGGATCCCTCAGGCGAGAAGTTGTCTCCTGGACCGTAAAGGTTCGTCGGCATGGCAGAAATCCACGGCATATCGTACTGGCGTCGCACTGCTTGGACATGAAGAATTCCCGCAATCTTCGCAATCGCGTACGCGTCATTCGTAGGCTCTAGATGACCTGTTAGGAGGTACTCTTCCTTTATCGGTTGTGGAGCGAGTTTGGGGTAGATGCACGAGGACCCTAAGAAAAGCAAGCGCTGTGCACCATACTCCCGAGCAGCATCTAGCACGTTCGTCTGGATCCGCAGATTGTCAGACAAGAAATCGACCGGGCGCGTGCTATTCGCAAGAATTCCCCCGACCTTGGCGGCCGCAAGCACGACGTTTAAAGGTCGCTCCGTCGCGAAAAAATTGAAAACCGCGTCACGGTCACGAAGATCAAGCTCGCTTGAGGACCGACCAATAAGCCTACTAAAACCCTCCAATTGGAGAAGCCGCCATACGGCACCGCCGACCAAACCCCGATGGCCAGCAACATAGAACGGGGCGGACCTGTCAAGCGCCTGAGGTTCGAAGATACCTGACATCAGAGGATCTCCCAGTCGGGATGAGCCGGTCGGTCGATCCACGGCCGCCCCTCGTGACCGAGCGCATCGATGTCCGCGTCGACCATAATCCGAGCAAGCTCGGGGGTATGAACCCGCGCTTTCCAGCCCAATTTTTCCTGAGCTCTTGTAGAATCACCAATTAGGGAGTCTACCTCAGTGGGTCTGAGGTACCGCTCATCAAACTTGACGTGCTCTTCCCAGTCCAATCCGGCGTGTTCAAACGCGACCTGGAGGAAGTCTCTTACGGAATAGGCCTGGCCAGTGGCAAGAACAAAGTCGTCCGGTTCGTCTGCCTGAAGCATACGCCACATACCTTCGACATACTCCGGCGCATACCCCCAGTCGCGAACCGCGTCGATATTTCCCATGTAGAGGTGTTTCTCGACGCCAGCTTTAATCCTGGCTACAGCGCGGGTGATTTTCCGAGTGACAAAGGTCTCTCCTCGTCGCGGTGACTCATGGTTGAACAAAATTCCATTAACCGCGAACATATCGTAGGCTTCACGATAGTTCTTTGTAACCCAGTAAGAATACACTTTGGCCGCACCGTAGGGCGACCTCGGGTAAAAGCGCGTATCCTCATTCTGAGGCGGCGGACTTGCTCCAAACATTTCAGAGCTGGACGCCTGGTAATATCGACACTTGACGCCGGCCAATCGCACCGCTTCCAACAATCTGATCGAGCCGATCCCGGTCGTATCGCCAGTGTGTTCCGGCTCGTCAAAGCTCACCCGAACATGAGATTGAGCTCCAAGATTATATACCTCATCAGGGTTAATCGATGATAGTAGCGTGACCAATCGCGCCCCATCGCTTAGATCACCGTAGTGGAGAAACAGCTTTGCATCCGGCTCGTGCGGGTCAACGTACAGATGGTCGATGCGCGAAGTGTTGAAGGACGAGGATCGGCGAATAAGGCCGTGCACTTCGTACCCCTTCGATAACAGCAACTCCGCTAGGTACGATCCGTCCTGCCCAGTGATACCGGTGATCAACGCAACTTTCACAGTCATTTACCTTTCTCGTGGAGATATTCGTATGCGAGCTAAAAGGTCAGATTTGCGATGATTTTTCCAAAATCACCACGGGCCCAAAGGCGTCCGCCCACTCAATCGGGGAGAACGCGCGTCCCACCTGAGCGCAAGACGCCACGAAGGACTGCGCGCACAAAGGTCGCGTTGCCGAACAGATAACGCTTCCACAATCTCTTCGGATCCGACATCAGTCGATATGCCCACTCAAAGCCCGACCGTTGCGCCCACTCAGGCGCTTCTCGGCTTGACCCCGCAGAGAAATCAAATGCCGCCCCGACACCTAAACACGGAAGCTCAAGCATCTGCGACAGACGAAGAGCTACGTAGTCTTGTTTCGGGGTACCTAGACCAACCCAAACGATATCAGCCCCTGATTCTAATACCGCTGCTCGGCACGCCCCCATGAAGTCATCGTCAACCGGCGCGAACGGAGGGGCGTACGAACCAGATACAAGAAGGCCGGGAAAATCCTCCTTCAGACTTCGTTCCAGTTTCGTCAGTGTTTCAGGAGTAGTTCCAAGCAAGAAGTGCCGAAGCCTGTACGGCCGGCCCTTGTCAACCACCTCGCGGAAAAAAGAAGGCCCACGAACCCGTCCCGGCGATTTTACCGAGTTGGCACTCAGTAATCGCATCGCCCAAACCACCGGCATCCCATCCGGGAAGTTAAGCCCCGGCCCGTTCAAGAGTCCGCGATAATCATCGTCGCCTTCAGCGAGGGCCACACAGTATGCATTCGATAAACGAACAGGTAAAACTCCTCCTTTGGTCGCCGCCTCTATTGTCACGCGCACGGCATCGTTCATGGAGACACATTCGAACGGAACTTTCCCCACTTCGATTCGATCGAAAGATCGGTAGTCGTTTTCTGTAGTAATTTTTGCCTCCTGGCTGACCGTCGGGGAGCCGCCGGTATATTTACTTACCAAATTACGCAACATTCAACACGCTCTCGTAGATCTTTAGCAAAGCTTGCCCGCCCCCCTTTGGGGAGTACCGATCGGCCCATATGGATTCAGCCGTGCTCGATTCGTGGCGAAATTGGACTTCCGTCAGGTCCACGATCGCTCTCACGATTGACGAATACGATGCCACCGTGTTCTCTTGTGCCACAAGCGAGAGCCCTAATCCCTGCACGATCTCGGGTAAACCCCCGTAGGATGGAACAATTGGTAGCGCACCAACGCTGATTGCCTCAGCAGCGACTCGGCCGAATGGTTCTTCCCACTGGGACGGGACGACCACAGCTCGGACGCTGGCCATGATCCCGGCGCAGCCCTCGTGGGTCAATTCGCCCTTATAAATGACATTTCTGCACCTATCTGCCACCACACGAACTTTTCCCTCCAGCGGTCCCGATCCGACGATAAAGAAATCGACCTCCGGGTTTTCCTCTGCCACCCTTAGAAAGACGTCAATTCCTTTCTCCTCCGTAAGACGTCCCACAAACGCGCAGCCAGCGCGCTTGCGTTCGCCCGGGGTTATAGCTGGACGCGAAACGATATTTGGCCGGATGTGCAGAGGGACGTCTGAAATACGCGCACTGAGGCGCTGCTGCATCGCTGCGCTGAGAACAATATAAGCCGAGGGTTGAAATTTTTCCGCCGATTTCTTCTCAATGGCGCTGTACACAAGCGCGCCGGCACTCGCGGCAGTGCTATTCCGATAGCATGCGTGTCGCACTCCCGGATACGCTGTTGCACTATCGTTGCAATCGAAGCAGGCTTGGCCGTCCCGGCGGTGATTTGCAGACAGGCAAGTCAATCTATAGTTTCGCAGTGTCCGGACCCAAGGCACCCGTGCACGCCCCACGGCGTTAATAGCGCCCCCTCCCAATCGAGGGAACAAGTTCTGCGCATGCACGATATCAGGTCGAAAACGTTCGATCGCATGCTCCACTTCTCGACGACCACCTCGAAAAACCGTGCGTATCACGTCGATTTTTGACGAGGACCCAGCGCCCAACTGATCATTGGTCACGGTAAATAGGTGTACGTCAACTCCAATCGATCGTAGGGCTTCGGCTTCTGCGCGCACAGAGAAATACTCCCCACCAACTTGCATATAATCGTTATGCAACATGAGAACTCGCATTATTTGACCCCGTATGAATTACGTAACACGGACACCAAGGCCGACTTCGTCCATCCCCGAAAAGTGTGGTCACTGTCCTTGTTGACCGCGTCAAGCACTGCCATCGCTAAACGGTCCGGCAACGAGTCCGTAGGGGAGTGGGGCACCACGTAGGCTTTTGTGCCGGCCACATGGGCGACACCGGACACGTCTAAACAAACCACTGGAACTCCAATCCCAGCCGCCTCAGCGGCGACCCAAGGTGCAGAGTCATGAAAACTCGGCAAAATCAATACATCACTCTGCGCCAGCTCGTGCAGGAATTCATCACGGGCCATACGATCGATATGCCTGACGCGCCGCAGAACGTTCTCCGTCGCATTCTGTTTCAGAAGTTCCCACTCACCGTCTCCGACAACGGAAAACGTCCACTCATCTGGTAGCCGAGAAAAGGCTTGAAATGACAGCGACAAGCCTTTCCAGGCTAAAAGACGACCTGCGAACAACAATCGCTTGCCCTCATTCGAATTCCCCCGCCGGGGTAGGGACGAGTAGGCGATTACCGCATTTGCAGCGAGCTTTACATCGCCCAGCTGCTTGAGCGAACGGACCGAGTCGGGATTGAGCGCCAAAGTTGCGTCTACGCGACCGCGGAGTAACCTGAGAGTGATCTTCCTAAATATCCTCGTCGCCGCCGACCGTACCAAATCGGCTCTTCTTGCCCGAGGAGATAAGAACTTTCGCAATTCTGGCGGCGTATATGTTGAACCGCCCACAGGGCCCCAGACAGACCGGTTCTGACTCTTTCGTGAGACACCTAGAAGAGGCGTAAGAAACCAATCGCTTGCGTAGGTTGCGTGATGAAATACCAATCCGCGCCGGATTTGGCGATCGTAATTGTAAACGAGGCGGATGGCAGACAAAATCCAACCAAAGTACTTTACGTATACCCGACGAGAAGATGAAAAAGCGCCAGCCACGCGGATAACGTTCACGTTCGGACCAAGGACACTACATTCCTCTTCGAGACAACGATTGCATGTTTCCCTTGTGATTAGATCGATCGGCATTCCAAGCTCTGCTACGGCACTTAGGACTGCCCACCCCGCGCCGGGCTCGCTTCCGGAATGCGGGTCGCAGGCATATGCAAGCAGTACGACTTTCTGCGGTCCTCCATTTTCGACAGCCTGCTGAAAATCGCTTAACTTCGCGACTTCTTCAGGCTCTTTACCGTGCCACACTTTGAATGCGCTCCTTGTTCAGATCAATCTCGGATTGAAGATTCTCGCGCAGCGCCGCCACGTTGTTCTTGAGATTGCGACGAATTTCAAGCTCCCGACTCGATAGCACCTCAAACACCTCCACCATCTGGGTAGATGAAACCGCATCGCTCGGAATCGACCATTCCTCCATGCATACAGAGAGGGAGAAATCCAAACACTTTGGCTTGTACATGACGGAAATAAAGGGAACGCCGGCCGCTGCTGCGAGAATACAAAGATGAAGTCGCGGACCAACCACGACATTACATTCCGAGATAGCCCTGACAGTTTCGTCAACAGAGTTTCTGTAATTAAACAACTCTACGTGGGGGTGCTCTCTGACGAAATGCTCGGCCAGCCTTTGGTCTCCGGCCGTCATGGACAAGAGGCGAGACGACACTCCGAGCGCCCGGAGGCGTTCGACAAAGTGTCCAAGTTCAACCACATATCGCGACATTGAGCCGCCCCACGAGTCTTCAACCTGTGCAACATTAATGCCCACCACGTGCTTTTCGCGCTGTGGTACGGGACGGGAAATTGGAACGTTGAGCAAGAGAGCGGGGTCTCCGACCACGCGGGTCTCAACGCCATATTTTTCCAGAATAGCGGCAGATAGCGGGCCTCGTACGCTGACCGAATCAAACCCTTGCAGGCGCGTACTCCAAGCACGCATATGTTCGTCCGAGGTATACACGCGCCGTCCGGTAAAGCTCGGATCTTCGACCCCGACACCAGTTGCAAACTTCAGTGCATCTGGAAAAGTACCTGTGATCCTATCCACCCTCGGAAGCCAATCGTGCCGGCCAACGAGGGTCCCGCCTCCAAGAAGGACGGCCTTGGTCTTAGCAGATGGTCGAGCCAACCGCGCGAAGCGATCCGCAGGATATGGCGCCATAGAACCAAGGCCGCTTCGTCGATGGGCAAGATAGATCGCCTCATCGCCGAGATTCCCTCGTCCGGTCCAACCCAGGTAGGCAACTTCGCGAGGCCGACGATTCATCATTGAGACCGCCCGCAAGTCCACCGCAGCGTTGCGCAATTGAGCAAATCGGTGTTCTAGAAAACCCATCGGTAACTCTCCGGTCGATTGACATAGGAAATCAGGACTCGAGTACCCGAAACCGCGAGGTAGCACAGAGCCGCCACGAATGCTGCTGTCGTTAGATCGTTCAGGAATACCGTTGCCGCCAGCAGCAATCCGCAGTAGAAGACACACACTGCACCCACCATCCAGTTCCTTAACACTCGCGAGTCTATCCACCATCGCGTAGGTATACTTACGACCTGGATTGAGTACATTGAACAGAAATAGAGAGCAAGAGGCCACAGAACGTTTGTTGTTTCGTTCCAATTCTCCCCGAAAACTTTAATTAGCGTAGCGTTCAGTAGGCCCGACGAATAAAATGCTAGGGACACGGTTCCGCATCCGAGTATGGCGAGCCAAATGAGCAGGACCCGGACCGGGATAACTTGTTGAGTCATCTTATCGCGAACAATCCGACCCAACGAGGCCGATAGGGCCTGACTAACCATTCCCGTCGGCGTCCCAATTACCTGGTATACCAGGAGGACACCAACTGCCACACCTGGGGATATAGAGGTTAAGAGGACCGTTGCCGTCGACTGAAGCAGTGCATTGCCGGCAGTTTCGAATCCAAAATTTCGCGCAAAACGCCCGTGAGCGGTGCTAAACCACGACACCCCTGCATTTCTGCACGCACGCAATTGCAAAAAATAGATCGCCGCAAATGCACAGTTGCTGGCGGATGTAACAATGAGAATAGTGATAACAGAGACGCTACCTGATCCTACTAGATAGAAAATACAGCTGAAGGAAAGCTGCGCAGTTGTTGTCCAGCTATGGCGCCGCATCCGGGTGTCGAATCGAGCGCCTGCAAATCTCCAAATATCTATAAATACGGAAGTTGAAACCCATGCAGCAGCAGCGGACGCAATAGACCAGCGCCCTGTCAGCGCGATAGCCAGTAGGAATGAGACAACGAGGTGAAAAAGAGCGGTCCGCCAACTCCAGATCAATATCTGGCGAAGATCGTTTGAAAATATGTTGTCGGAGTACCTTTGAACCCGTGCTACCACAAGGGCCTGGCGCCCCCACGCCATGGATACGGATTGTATAGCGTAGCAGGTTAATATTGCGCTTAGTGCCACCACATCTGCGGTTCGCGAAAGCATGGCCGTTGTGAATAACACGGCTAGGCTGAAACATATCTGGCTATATAGCGGTGCACCAGCGAAATGGACTACTCTTCGAGCGAGCGCAGGAAAGACTTTTCTCTTTACATTACCTGACGGAGCTCGCATCACGAATCTGCATTCTTGCGCGGATCAGCAGGCCGGCGCCAAAGGATCGAATCGTCCCAGGTAGGTTCGGTGTGCTTCGACGAAGAAAATGAAGCGCATATAATCCCAAGCACGAACGTACTATATCCAAATGGGGATTCCATGATGACGCCAACGAGACTCGCGACCAGAACCCCGGAAATTACGCACCACCCGAAAATCTCAAGTTCACTTGCCCGATATGCACGGGCGGCCTGCCATAGCAGCGCACCAAGTGCTAGGAGCACGATCAGGGTGCCGGCTGCCCCCAGCATGGCATACCAACTCACCACAAAATTATGAGGTTGCCGAACCGACGGGTCGCCCGATAAGAACTCGATCGCTCCGCTTCGCTGGATATAGTCGGTTCCAAAACCCAAACCAAGCATTTCGCCGTCTTGATATTCGACATAGCGCATGATTCGGCTCCAGGCTAATGACCGTGCCTCGGAAGTGTTTAACGCGCTTGCATAATCGCTGTTCTCGGAAGGAATGAGCTTTCTGAGGACCTTAGACCATTCCATATTCAGGGTATCTGCCGCGAGCATTACAAGCGAAATGGCAGCGCCGATACAGACAGCAGATATGATGTAAGGACCGTTCTTTCGGGATTGCCAGGGCCGCTGCAAGACCGCATAGACGGCTATCGCTAACAACGCCCCGAGAAATCCTGCTCGGGAACCGTTAGCTAGAATGCACACCGAAGCACCAAGCACCAAAAGCCACCTGGCAGAGACACGCCCAATTCCAAGGACAAAAGCTGCGACGATGGCGAGTCCAGACACCAAAGCGTCAAAGTCATTTCGCGGCAAGAATGCGGGCACGCTTGATATTAGGCCCAAGCTTATTGGCTTCAGTAGACCTAGAGTGATCGGTAAATACCACAATGTGTGAAAAATTAGTGCTCGAAACAGCCACTTACGTACCAATTGGCCGTCCAGAGACCTTATTGCAGAAATAAATATTGGCAATAGAAGGAGGTACACGAAGGTTGCAGCATCACGGAGGACCAGACTTGAGAACGTGCCGGTAATATACAGCGCTACGACGATCACTAGCGCCAAGCATAAGGAATACAAACCAACCAAGCGTCCACGTAAATTGACGTATTGGGTCGAACTCAAGTAAATGGCGACTCCTGCGAGTACCAGCATGTCGGCAATCGATACGCCAGCTAAGGATATACCCAGGTACGAACCCCACCGTCCGCACGCAACGCCAATGAGGAGCCCAAACAGAATGAGCTTCGCTCCAACAAGTGCTGTTCGTGGGCGCGGCTGGTCCATCGAGGAGAAACCGAATACGTCGGCGTCCGATTGTCCGGGCCTCAAATGTTTTTCCCTCCGCGTTGACGGGATCCAAGTACGGACTGCCTGATGATGCCGACGCCGCGCCATACTAGCGCCTCGGCATCGTTATACCGCCAGGAAGGGATCCGTGAGACGGGCGTGAGGGAGGCGAGTTTTGAGAGAAGCGTCTTTCCAATGCCTGCTGCGATCCGAAGGGTGCCAGCGCCCAACAACCACGTCGTCGATTTATCATGGTAAATGGTTAAGGCCAATATCTCGCCGTTGTTCTGAAACCGACGTCTGATGTATTGGCGATTGAGACGGTCGGCAGCAACAAACTCCGCGACGGAAACGCCATTCGACCAAACGATGCGTGCACCATCGCGATGTAACCTCATCGTCCAATCGGTATCTTCACCCCCGGTGAAATTGTACTGTTCATCAAAATTCGGAAGATTTCTCAGGCGACTCGTGTCGAGGAACAAGTTGTTGGAGCTACAAACCTCTAATTCCTGTCCATCTTTCCGGTCAGGGGATGAAAATACGCGCCTTGCGTGAATCCATCCGGCTGCAGGATCTGAGATGATGTACTGGACGGGTCCGGCAATGACATCGGCGTTATACTTCCGCAATTCTGACAAGCCTGTCGCTATCCAGTCTGGATTGACGACTTCGTCGTCATCGACCATTGCGAGTACGCTTGCGTCCAGGTTTTTTATTATGGCGTTTCGCGCGTTGGAGTATCCTCGGTTGGGTTCGTGGACCGTCTCGATTTCTACGTTATCGGGAAGAAAGTAATCCATGTGTCCGTGAACGGAAGCCGTGGTGCCGTTAAAAACGAGAAGTATCTTTACCCTACAATCGGTGCGGGCGGCAGAATTTATTACGCTGTCGATTGTGGCGGACAAGGATTCCCGTCCCATGGTCGGAATCGCCACCATGACGTGATATCGGGGTTTCCCTGTTCCCACCCTGTTCCTCCAGCCAATCGCAGTAATTAGTTCACCATCGAGACAGATTCAACCGACCCGCGACCAAGTCCACGGTACGTCCATTCGTCTTTAAGCCAGTCCGCTGGATTTAGGCAGTTGCGCCCGTCGAGTATGACTTTTTCTCGCACGACACCCCCCAGTGTCCGCGGGTCCAAGTTCTTGAATTCTTCCCACTCTGTAAGGACGAGGACGGCATCCGCTTTATGGCAGGCGTCAAGCGCGGTATCCGCGTATTCAAGGGTGGGAAAGAGTCGCCGTGAGTTTTCGATCGCCTTCGGATCGTAGACAACTACGGAAGCTCCTTGGAGCTGTATCTGTCCAGCGATATTTAGTGCTGGTGAGTCACGAACGTCATCGGAATCGGGTTTGAATGCCGCTCCGAGAACGGCGATTCGCGAGCCCAAAAGGGTGCCTCCGATCGCCTCTGCAGTCAGCTCGACCATCCGCGATCGCCTTCTCATGTTGATCGTGTCGACCTCCCTCAGGAAGGTCAAAGCCTGATCGGCTCCTAGTTCACCGGCACGCGCCATGAAGGCTCGGATATCCTTTGGAAGGCAGCCGCCTCCAAAACCAATGCCCGCGTTAAGGAACCTGCGGCCGATTCGGGCGTCGTACCCGATTGCATCCGCTAGGATTGTGACGTCAGCATTCGCAGCCTCACATACTTCCGCCATTGCGTTAATGAATGAGATCTTCGTGGCGAGAAAAGCATTAGCAGCGGTTTTTACGAGTTCGGAAGTAGCTAGATCCATAACGAGCAGCGGAATATTATTATTCAGCAGCGTCTTGTATACTTTTCGAGTTTCCTCTTCGGCGCGACCGTTCCTGGCCTGGTCGATTCCGAGCACGAGTCGATCTGGCTGGAGGGTGTCTTGTACAGCGTACCCTTCGCGCAGAAATTCTGGGTTCCAAGCGAGTTCTAGTGCGTCGCCAATAGGGGATAATTGGCGAGCTCGTTCACCGAGCCTTGCGGCCGTGCCGACGGGAACTGTTGACTTGCCGAGAATCACTGCAGGGCGCGTGATGAGCGGTGCGAGGTTCTCAATTACTGCCTCTACAGCGGTCAGATCAGCACCAAATTCACCCTTTTTTTGAGGCGTCCCGACACCAATAAAATGCACATCGGCGAAGTCAGCGGCTTCTTGGTACGAACTCGAAAAGCGAAGTCTGCCGTTGTCAAGATTCTTTCGAAGAACTTCTTCCAGACCCGGCTCAAAGAAGGGAACCTGTCCGCTCTCAAGTTTGGCGAGTTTGGAAGGATCGATATCGACTCCAATGACTTCGTGGCCTAGCTCGGCCATACAAGCAGCGTGTGTGGCGCCCAAGTAGCCGGTGCCAAAAACGGCGATACGACAGTTCATTTACGTTGCTCCCACAGGTCGTGTCAATGATTTCAGGCTAGCGATGGGTTCCGTTAGCTCTCGGGGTGCTCAGTAGGCGCCGTCGCTGTCGAGCACTGCCTTGACGGTTTTACCGATGATCAACACATCCGAGACCATCGACCAGTTCTCCACATACGACAGGTCCAGGCGCACCGACTCGTCCCACGACAGATCCGAGCGACCCGACACCTGCCAGAGCCCGGTGACTCCGGGGCGCACCAGCAGGCGGCGCTTGACCCGACCGTCGTAGGCCTCCACCTCACGCCGCAGCGGCGGACGCGGACCCACCACACTCATCTCCCCGCGAATGACGTTGAGGAACTGCGGGAGTTCGTCGATGCTGAACCGCCGCATCACCTTGCCGATACGGGTGACGCGCGGATCGTCCTTCATCTTGAACAACGGGCCCGCGCCCTCGTTCTGCGCCAACAGGGTGTCGACCATCTTGTCGGCATTGGTGACCATCGACCGGAACTTGATCATCCCGAACGGCGTGCCATCGATGCCGATGCGCTCGGCCTTGTAGAAGACCGGACCCCGATCCTCGAGCTTGATCAACAGGGCAACGACCGCGAACACCGGCGCCAACGCCACCAGCGCCGCACCGGCGAAGACCAGATCGAAGATCCGCTTCCCCGACCGCTTCGCCCCGTGATAGCTGGGCTTCTCGACGTGGATGAGCGGCAGACCGGCCACCGGACGCATCTCGATCCGCGGCCCCGCCACATCGACCACACCCGTGGCGACGACCAGGTCGGTGTCGAGCGGCTCGAGCTGCCAGACCAGATCGTGCAAACCGTCGCTGCCCAGGGTCTCGGTGGCGGTGACCACCACCGTGTCCGCCCCCGACAACTTGAGCGCCTCGACCACCGAATGCTCATCACCGTAGATAGTGATCTCCCGGCCGTCGACATCGATCACATCACCCGGCGCCCCCGAATAACGCGGCACACACACACCGACGACGCGATAACCCTCCCCGTCCTTGCGGGAGAAGGTGCTCGCCATGTGCCGCACCGCCCGCGCACCACCCACAACGAGTACCGACGTCTGAAAGTCGCCCCGAGCACGCTTGCGCGCGATCACCTTCCGCCACACCCACCGAGTGAGCAGCAAGCCCGCGAGGCCGACCGGCAACGCAATGGCAAGGAATCCGCGCGCGATCTGCTCGTTGGTGATGAGCGCGATGATGGCGATGGTGCCGAACATGGCGAGCGTCGCCGAAATGACTCGCTGATACTCGTCGTAGCCGGCACCGATCACTCGACGCGACCGGGAGCGAAAGAGTGAGAGAGCGGTCCACCAGAGACCGACGAGACCTGCCGAGATCAGCGTGTAACCTGGCTCCGAAACCGAATCCGTCGTCAGTAGGTCGCTCTGTCCGAAACGTAAGCTGTGTGCCACAACTACGGCAAATACAACGACAATCGCGTCGGACCAGATCACACGGCTGACGTAGAGCTGCTGCCAGTTTCGCCGGTATGCCGACTGTGACGGCTGGCATTGTCCGTGAGCGGAATTAGGGTTGTTCCCCACGAGTGCGTCAGGCGCAATGCGACTCGCCGCCCCGATGGCAGTCATAGACCAACCACCCTCATCGTTGTCTCCTCCCCGAGACATCTCCTGTTCCCTCAAACAAGCAACACCGGACCCGATCCGCGAACCCTCCCCGGTCGCGTGATCTGCCCGTTGCGTGCCCCGTCGGGTTCAGGTCCTCCAGTTGTGCGCGCATCGCGTCCATGCGAAATCGCTCTTTGAGACTGTAACGTTACGTACGAGATATAGCAGCTTGAACCACCGTCCAGTTCTAGGCTCGCTCGGGCGAGCCGCGTGTCGGGCTTCACGTCAAGCAACAGTGCTCCGGAAACAGCCGATCTTGCAATTACCCCTGCTGTCTTGGACTTTCAGCGCATTCTTCGATTCGCGAAGGAAGAAGGCGGCCCTTAGACTGCGCTTACCGACCCCACGCTGCGTGGGATTGATGGTCGGGATCTGTTAGGTGAGATGCATCTCACCATCGTTCAACGTTTTGACCGCGCACACCGGGGTACCCCGGCGCGGTCATGCGCTCGACAGGGGAGGCGAGGGTAGAACCATGCACGAAAAAGTAAGAGTAGGTTTCCGAACAGCTGTGGTGCCGGCAGCAGGCATGGGGACCAGATTCCTACCGGCCACAAAGACTGTGCCGAAGGAACTTCTGCCCGTGGTCGATACGCCGGGTATCGAACTTGTAGCGACGGAAGCCGCCCACTCGGGAGCTCAACGACTACTCATCGTGACGTCCCCCGGAAAGGACGGAGTTGTAGCGCATTTCGTAGACGACTTCGACCTTGAGGAACATCTCGCAGCAAAGGGCAAAGTCAAGCTGCTCGAGAAAGTACGACGCGCACCCAACCTACTCATGGTGGAATCGGTCGTCCAGGAGAAGCCGCTTGGCCTGGGCCACGCTGTCGGCTGCGCAGAAGCCGCGCTGGAGCCGGATGAAGGCGCGATCGCCGTTCTTCTCCCCGACGATCTCGTGCAACCTAGCGGCATCCTGGAAACGATGGCTCGTGTCCGCGCTATCCATGGCGGAAGTGTGCTGTGCGCGATCGATGTCCCGAAGAGCCAAGTGAGTTCGTATGGCGTGTTCGAGGTCGAGGAAGTGCCCAATATCGCGAATCCGGATGTTCTGCGAGTCCGTGGAATGGTGGAGAAGCCGGCGCTTGCCGATGCCCCATCCACACTTGCGGCCGCTGGCCGTTACCTCCTGGACCGTGAGATCTTCGACGCCCTACGTCGAATCAAGCCAGGCACTGGCGGAGAACTCCAACTGACCGACGCGATTGCGCTGATGATTGAGGAAGGTCATCCGGTACACGTCGTCGTGCATCGCGGAACCCGCCACGATCTCGGCAACCCGGGCGGATATCTTCGGGCGGCGGTCGATGCAGCACTCGAAAGCGATGAATACGGCGACGGGCTCCGTAAGTGGCTCCACCAGCGACTGCAACTCGATGATCCCGACGCTAACTGAACAGCGCCTTCGAACGTATAGGACTTAGGTCCTCACCCGCGCGCCGAAAGGCACCGGTTCTGGTTAAACTCTCAAGCGTGTTGCCTCCCCGCAACATGCCGCGCGTCCCGTCTCCCCGGGAGGGCGGTGATTGAAGCCCCGCTGGCTCCTCCCCTTTGCCAGCGGGGCTTGCCGTAATCAGGTAACACCGACCTATCTCTGCGATCCACCTAGCACATTTTCTGGGACGTAGACCGATTGGTAAGTCGGCGCCGAATCTCGAGCTTGGCTTGCCACCACACCCCCGACGAGTACCGCAACCCCAGTTACCAACGCCGCGATCCCAGCGATAAACCACAGGTCAGGAACCTTCCGCTCCTTAAATACAATCCGCTTCGAAGAAGAGCGATCTGCCGATGCTTGCAAGCGCTCTGAACCGCCGCCGTTATTGGAAGACAACGTACGGGCGCGACGACGCGACGTCCCGTCCTCGACGCGCTGGAACTGGACCGTATCGGCCGCTTCGCCGCCCAACAGACGTTCACTCATGGGGACCCCTATCGAAGATGCACTGACACTGCACTGTTCGTGAAGTCCGATTGTCCCGTTACGTAATTTACGAAATCGCCCCGACATTTCATTCGAACGGGGGACAATACGCGCCCGCGACGCGACATAGCGGCCATATATGAAGTTGTTGACGCGTCCAACCTGGGGTGTAAGGATGGTCAACCACACTCGAACGAGCGTGCGAACAACTTCAAAACAGATGGCCCGCCGCGACTGGCATCGCGACGGGCCGGATGTCCGACTAATAGGGAGTCGAACATGCGTCAGCATACCTATGCGCAGGTGACGTCGTGAGCATCGAAGCGATCACGTGGGCGCTCGAACGTGCCGACATTCCGTCCCCCACTCCTCCCGGCATGCCCTCGGCGCCGGCGCTGACAGTAGTGCTACTCGGCCTGGCCAATCATGCGTCCCGACATGGCGCGGATGCGTATCCGTCCGTGCGGACGCTCGCCGGGTACGCCCGCATCAGCGAACGTCAGGTACAGCGTTGCCTGAAGGCGCTTGCCGCACTCGGCCTCATTTCCAAAGGCGATCAAGAGCGGATTGCGGCGACTATTCCTCGCGAAGACCGCCGTCCCGTCCTGTACAACCTGTCGATGAATCGGGGTGACACGTCGTCACCCTGCAGTCCCGAACGAGGTGACAAGGTGGAGCGCGACGGGGTGACAGGAATGACCAAGCGGGGTGACACCCCGGTCACCCGAACCGTCCTTGAACCAAGAGATGAACCCGCTGCACTCCCCCACCCGAAAAATCGCACCGGCGACGCAACACGCGAGCAGCAGCCATCTCCCATCGACCGACTGGCCACGGCGTGCCGCCGGGCCGGTCTGTCTGCACGGTTCGACACCCTGACGCCGGCGAAGTGCACCCTCGTCGAGCAATCGATCGACACTCACGGCGTAGATGCTCTCGTCCGCGCCGCGCTCGAACGCCATCGACCGTGGGACCCAGCTCGCTCCGCAGCAGCATGGATACCGCTCTGGCAGTCACTGCAACCGCCCCGTCAGAAGCTCCCGCCACGATGCGGTCGGTGCGACGAATATGGCTGGTTACCCGATGACGACCTCGGGCGAGCGGTGCGGTGCCCATGCCGCCGAACGACGTCGCATAGGATTCCCACCTCACCTCAGGAGCCAATGTTGTTGGCATCGTGAGTGTGCTCTCCCCTGTCGGCAGAGAGCCGACACCGTAGTTGCCCTCATAACAACAGATTCCAATCGACTCGACGGTGCTGCGGGAGATGTGACACCGCCGTGAATCAGGCATCGCAGATTCCCCCGCTCGGTACCATGAGCCCGTATTTCGTGGAGACGAGCGGCGGTATGCCACGGAGGATGTGAAGCAACTGGCACCCGAAAAGATCCAGCGTCATCCGAAAGCAGTGTGCGTGGTCGGGACTGGCGCGATCGGACATACGGTGATTGACGCTCTGCACGCCGGCTCGGTGCCGGACGTAAGCCTCACGGCCGTGTTGAACTCACGAAGCGGCCCTGAGGAAGCCGCTGCTGCGTTCGACGCTGCTGACATCGTGGTCGAAGCTGCCACGGTCGATGCAGCCCGGACAGTGCTACCCGACGTGGTGAAGCGCGGTAAGGACATCATCGTCTGTTCGTGTGGAGTCTTCGCCGACCGCGGCTTCGAGGTGGAATCGTTCGGCTCCGGACCAGGCCGTGTACTGCTCCCGACGGGCGCGATCGGCGGCTTCGATGTTCTGGCCGCAGCGGCACGAGCAGGAACACGTGACGCACGCCTGACCCACACGACGATCAAGCGACCCAGTGCTCTCGGCATCGAAGAAAGTCTGGATGTGGAACGGGAGGTGTTCCGAGGATCGGCCAGGGAAGCGGCGCTGACTTTCCCTCGAACCTCGAATTCGTCGGTGGCTCTCGCGCTCGCGACGCTCGGGCTCGATCGGGTCGAGGTGGTGGTCGTTGCCGACCCGGATGCCACCAGTACACGCCACGTCGTCGAGTGGGAGTCACCGCTGGGCCGGTACGAGTTGATGTTCGAGAACGCGATCGACCCGGCGTCGAGTGGACGCACGTCTTCGATCACTGCGTGGTCGGTGATCGAGGTTCTTGCTGCGTTACCGCTCGGGATCGGTCCCGGCGCGGTCGTGCTCGGGCCTCCCTATAGGTCGTAGCCGACGTCGGCCCCGACGCTTCGAGGAGGATTAGTCGCTTTCGCGTGTTTGGACCAAAATTTCGGGACGAAAGTCCCCAACGCCTGGGCGGAATCGTAACCACTTCTGTCACATTCGTGTTTCCTGATAGTTGCCCGGGTAGCGGAGCGTGAACGAGTCCTGTACACAGTGTGAAACAACACATTTCACAGGTGAAGGTGTAACTCCCTACCGGGAGTGGCAATTCGGTTTCACCTGACCTACTCGCACCCTGGAGCAGCCTGTGACGACATCATCGCTTTCGGACCGACCGGCACGGGTACTTTTCCTCGGCACTCCCTCCAGCGCTGTCGCACTCGACAGGTGGACAGAACTGCAGGATCGCCTCGACCTCGCGGGGATCGAGACCACCACCGCTTTCGAAGGCGAGGTGGACTACGCGATCCTCACCGAGGATATTCTCGACGGCTACTGCACCGCTGCGGAGGCACTCACCCTGCAGAAGCTCCGTGCTCGCGGGATCACATGCGCAAGCACTTGCACCGGTCCCGAGCAGCTTCTCGCTGCGCTGGCGGAAACCTCCGCTGACGTTGCTTCGGTGGTACCGATCTCGGCGGCCAGGGCACGCACTTACGGACGCGCTGTAGGCAACGCGGTCTAACCACGGAACGAGTCGTGCGCGTCGGTGGACATCCACCGACGCGCACGATTACTTTGGACAGCTCTCTACGGTGAGGGCATCCCGCCGTTGACGTGGATCGTCGCCCCAACCACGTAGCTCGATTCGGGCGACGCCAGGAACACGTACGCCGGCGCCAGTTCGGTCGGCTGCCCGGCCCGCCCGAGCGGGGTGTTCTGGCCGAACTCGGGCAGTTCTTCCTTCGGCTGGCCGTCCGAGGGCTGGAGGGGCGTCCAGATCGGTCCGGGCGCAACCGCGTTCACGCGGATACCCTTCTCCGCCAGCTGGGTCGCCATGTTCTTCGTGAAGTTGTTGATTGCGGCCTTTGTCGATGAGTAGTCGATCAACGCCGGTGACGGCTGATAAGCCACGATCGACGTGGTGTTGATGATCGTCGAACCTGGCTGCAAGTGCTTCAATGCAGCACGCGTGGTGCGGAACATCGCGAGGATGTTCACCTGGAAGGTCTGCTCGAGCTGATCGTCGGGCAGGTCGTCCAACCCCTCGACTGCAATCTGCTTGCCAGCATTGTTGACGAGGATGTCCAGTCCGCCGAGCTGCTCGACCGCCTGGTCGACGACGTTGAAGCAGAACGAGGCATCCGTCAGATCGCCGGGGAGAGTGACTGCCTTGCGACCGCTTTCGGTGATGATGCGTGCGACATTTTTCGCGTCGGGTTCTTCGTCAGGCAGATACGAGATCGCGACGTCGGCGCCCTCCCGGGCAAAAGCGATGGCCGTGGCTGCGCCGATGCCCGAGTCACCCCCGGTGATCAGCGCCTTACGACCTTCGAGCCGGCCCGTGCCTCGGTAGGAGAACTCGCCGATGTCTGCCTTGGGCACCATGTCGGCGTCGAGGCCCGGCTCGGGTTGATCCTGCTTCGGAGGGGATATGGACGGGTAGCGGGTAGTCGGATCTTGAAACCTCAGTTGATCGGTCGTATTGGTGTGTACGTCTTCTTCAGCCATGGATACCCTCCTGTGGATCGAGGTTGTCTTCAAATGGGTAGGCGCCGCTAATATTTATGCCTTCCCATGGCAGTGAGGACGCAAACCCTCAAAGTCACGATTGTCTATGACCGTCCTTCTAGACCAGATTCCGAAAGTCCGTTGCTTCATAACTTGATTGATCGCAGCGATCTGAACGGTGGCAGACGAAACGCGTTGGAGCGCGCGGTCACCGGCCGGGAGATCGAACACTGGCGCACGCTCAGCACCCGAACCACGGCAGCGACGGTAGGCGAGGCGACCAAAGGAGCGCAGAGACCGATCCGACGTTGCTGCGGATAGGATCGGATCGCATAGAAACTGAGAGTTATTCACCGACGCAAGCGAGGGAGCCCAGGCCAGACCGAAACATGCTGCACGCCGTCCACAACAACGACGAACTGCAGACTGCCACCGAGCTGGCTGGCGCTAAGCAAGTGCGAGCGGACGTAAATGCTGTGCAGCTTCGTCGCCCCATAGTAAAGACTTCTGTGCACAATCAGGGTAGGTTCACTCATCACTCCGCCGGGTTACTCAACCTGCGTGCCCTCGTGTGGGTGAAGAAATAATCCTTGCCTTTTGCCCTATCGCGACGGCACCAGCGGGCACGTCGGTTAGCACAATGGCGCCTGCTCCGATGTACGCGTCATCGCCTACGGTGATCCCGCCTAGGAGGACGGCATTCGCCCCAATGGTCACATTGTTGCGCAATTGAGGGGCCGCATTGTCCTTTTCACCAAGAGTAACGTTCTGGTGAATTTCACACCCGTCACCGATGGTGCTTTTCCAGGAGATAACAATCCCCTGACCATGGCGCAGTATCAATCCGGGGCCAATTTGCGTCTGTAGCGGCAAAGAGATTCCCATAACGATATCCACAATGACGTAATAGACCGGATGGTAGAGACGCCGGACTCGGGGAGGTAGCGCCTGTCCGAGTCGGAATAGTTTCATTACTAAGCGGCCTTTCGCGCTGCCTTGGTTTGCAACAAGGTCGGCCTGAAGCGCGTGTCGATTGAAAGCCATGCACAGAATCTTGCCGGATTTCATCCTGATCGGCATTACAAGTTCTCCGCACGCAGACTAGGTCAACGGTAGAAGGCCCCGCCGGAAGGGCATGCGAGTAGCCTCCCGGCGGGGCCGATCGTCACCGTGCAGGGGACGGCGACAGCTTGAGACACTACCGCGAAGTTGATCTTGGGGCGAGGACTGTTTCGCCCGAAGATCAGTACGCGCCTTCGCTGGCGACGACCGCCTTCACCGTCTTGATGATGATCAGAACGTCGGAGACCATGGACCAGTTCTCTACGTACGACAAGTCCAGACGCACCGACTCGTCCCACGACAGATCCGACCGGCCACTGACCTGCCACAGGCCCGTCACACCCGGACGCACCAGCAGGCGACGCTTGACCCGACCGTCGTAGCTCTCCACCTCACGGCGCAGCGGCGGACGCGGACCCACCACGCTCATCTCGCCGCGCACGACGTTGATGAACTGCGGCAACTCGTCGAGGCTGAAGCGACGCAGGACTCGACCCACACGGGTGACGCGCGGGTCCTCCTTCATCTTGAAGAGCAGGCCGGCGCCCTCGTTCTGATCGAGCAATTGGTCGACCAGCTTGTCGGCGTTCTGCACCATCGAGCGGAACTTGATCATTCCGAACGGAGTTCCGTCGAGTCCGATGCGCTCGGCCCTGTAGAAGATCGGGCCGCCGTCCTCGAGCTTGATCAGCAGCGCGACGACAGCGAAGACCGGAGCGAGGCACAGCAGCGCGGTGAGCGAGAACGCGAGGTCGAACAGACGCTTCCCGCTGCGCTTGGCGCCGTGATAGCTCGGCTTCTCCACATGGATCAGCGGCAACCCGGCGACCGGACGCATCTCGATGCGCGGGCCGGCGACGTCGACGACGCCGGTCGCCACCACCAGATCGGCGCGCTCGGGTTCGAGCTGCCACAGCAGGTCGCGGATGCCCTCGTGACCGAGGGTCTCGGTGGCGGTCACCGCGACGGTGTCGGCACCCGAGGCACGCAACGCTTCGACGACGGTGTTCTCGTCGCCGTGGATCGGGATCTGACGACCGTCCACATCGATGCTCTCGCCCGGCACACCGGAATAACGCGGCACGCACACACCCACGACGCGATAACCCTCACCGCTGCGACGCTGGAACGTGCTGGCCATGTGACGAACTGCGCGAGCACCGCCCACTACCAGCACCGACGTCGTGAACTCGCCCTTCCGGCGACGGCGTGCGACGGCCCTCCGCCAGACCCACCGGAAGAACAGCAGACCCGCCAGACCGACGGGCAGAGCGATGGCCAGATAACCGCGGGCGAGCTCCATCCGGAAGATGAGCGCCACGATGGCAACGAGGCCGAAAAGATTGAGCGTCGCCGAAACGACGCGCTGATATTCCTCGAAGCCGGCGCCGATCACCCGCCTGGAGCGTGTACGGAACAGAGAAAGAAATGCGATCCACGCGGCGCCGAGCGCAACGGAGATCAGCGTGTAACTCAGCGTTCCGATGCCGTCCATGGTGACGAGTGAGTCCTGACCGAACCGCACCACATGCGCGAGCGCGACAGCCAGCACGACGACCAGAGCGTCGGTGACGAACAGAGTGTTGACGTAGGACTTCTGCCAGCCCCACCTGGTGGACATCCGATTACCGGCCGGAGCGTCAGTACCGGCATCGACACGTGAAATGCTGTGCACAGCATCGTAGTTCGCTGGACGAACTGTGGTCATGACGGAAGAACCCTCATAGTGTGTCTCCTCCCCGAGACGCTTCGACGCTCGAGCACCTCCCTGCACTCGGACGTCGACAACCCCGTATATCGAAGCCGCGTCCTCCGTAGCGGCTCCGATACGTTATGCGATTGAGATCGTCTCACAGAACTGTTGCGTGCGCGCGACAACAAAAGGGAAGTTATCGAGAAACTCATCCGTGGGTAGCGTGCTCGGGGTCGAGATTGAGGCGCCGGAGCGTCTGCGCGTTGAGCGCCACGACGATCGTCGACGCCGACATGAGCACCGCGGCGAGAGCCGGCGAGATCGCGACACCGGCGAAAGCGAGCACACCGCCTGCCAACGGAACGGCGACGACGTTGTATCCGGTTGCCCACAGCAGGTTCTGCCACATCTTGCGGTAACTCGCGTGCGAGAGTTCGACGATCGACAGCACCGCTCGCGGATCGTTCGCGGCGAGGACGACGCCGGCCGACTCGATCGCGACGTCCGTGCCCGCTCCGATCGCGATGCCTACGTCGGCCCGCGCGAGGGCAGGCGCGTCGTTGACCCCGTCGCCGACCATCGCGACGGTGTGCCCGCGCTTCTGCAACTCGGCGACCTTCGCGTCCTTGTTCTCCGGCAACACTTCGGCGAACACTTCGTCGATGCCCAGATCGGCGGCCACCGCGTCGGCCACCTGCTGGGCATCACCGGTAATCATCGCGACCGTCACGCCGCGCGCATGCAGAGCGTCGACGGCCTGCCGCGATTCGTCGCGCACGGTGTCCTCGAGCGCCACTGCTCCGAGTACCCGCCCGTCGGAGGCGACGTGCAGCACCGATGCGCCACGTCGTACCCATCCGTCGGTGACAGCAGCGACGTCGTCGGGCACCGACAGTTGCAGGGAGCTCAGCATGGACGGTCCGCCGATCGTCACCTCCACTCCGTCGACCAGTCCACGCACGCCGCGGCCGGGCAACGAGCGGAAGTCCGTCACTGCCATTCGCTCGGCCGACGGCACGCGGGCATGGGCGGCAGCGACGATGGCTCGCGCGACCGGGTGCTCGCTGTCGGCTTCGACCGCTGCTGCCAGGGCGAGCAGATGATCCTCGTCCGTTCCCGCCGTCGCGACGACACCGGTGACCTCGTGCCTGCCCTGCGTGAGGGTGCCGGTCTTGTCGAACAACACCGCGTCGACGGTACGCATGCGTTCGAGCGCCAACCGATCCTTGACGAGCACACCCGCGCGAGCTGCGCGCTCGGTCGAGATCGCGATCACCAATGGAATTGCCAGACCCAGCGCGTGAGGGCAGGCGATGACGAGAACGGTCACGGTACGGACCACCGCTTCGTCGAGATCGCCGAGCAACGTCCACACGACGAAGGTGAGAACACCCGCGATCGCGGCGAAGTAGAAGAGGAAGGCCGCGGCGCGATCCGCCAAGGCCTGTGCGCGGGACGAGGACGCCTGGGCATCGGCGACCATGCGCTGGATACCGGCCAAGGCGGTGTCCTCCCCCACCGCCGTGATTCGCACCCGCAGCGCGCTGTCGGTGGCGACGGTGCCCGCGACCACCGTGTCGCCGACGTCGCGGGTGACCGTCTTGGATTCACCGGTGACCATCGACTCGTCGACCTCGGCGGTGCCGTCGATGACCGTGCCGTCGGCGGGCACACGTGCGCCCGCGCGCACGAGCACCACGTCGCCGAGAGCCACGTCGTGCAGCGGCACCTCGACCACACCGTCGTCGGTGACCTTCTCGGCGGTGTCGGGCAGCATCGCGGCCAGCGCTTCGAGTGCTCCGGAGGCCGACCCCAGTGCCCGCATCTCGAGCCAGTGACCGAGCAGCATGATGACGATCAGCAGCGCCAGTTCCCACCAGAAGTCCAGGTCGAAACCGCCGACCTCGAGAGTCGTGGCCCACGACGCGACGAAGGCGACCGTGATGGCCATCGCGATCAGCAGCATCATCCCCGGTCGGCGGGAACGTAATTCGGCCCAGCCTCCGGTCAGGAACGGCACGCCGCCGTAGAAGAAGATGACAGTGCCCAGCACCGGTGGGATCCACTCGATGCCCGGAACATCCGGAAGGTGATAACCGAAGAGCTCGGCGACCATGTGGCTGAAGACCACGACCGGCACCGACAGGACCAGACTGACCCAGAACCGTCGCCGAAACATCTCACCGTGCGCGCCGTGCCCCGCGTGACGATCGTGGCCGGCGTGCTCGTGGGTGTGTTCGTGCACATGCTGGGACATCGACAGCTCCTGACTCGGCCGGCGGGACGACCCCGCGACGCGGATCGGCTACAGAGTGGTCAACAACTGACGCATCGTGTCGATTTCCTTCTGCTGGGTGTCGGCGATGGTGCGGGCCAGCTCGACGGTCGCGGGGTACTGCCCGTCCTCGATCTCGTCCTGCGCCATCTCGATCGCTCCCTCGTGGTGGACGATCATCTGCTCCAGATACAGGCGGGCCGCGTCGACACCCTGCGCGTCGGACAGTGCCTGCATGTCCTGCTCGCTCATCATCCCGTCCATGTGCGGCATATCGTCCATACCCGGCATGCCCGAGACAGACGGCATGCCGGACATGTGGCCGTTCATTCCAGGAGCGTCGTCACCGCGCATGGGCATGCCCCATTCCTCGAGCCATGCCTCGAACTGCTCGATCTCGGGTTGTTGCTCTGCCTTGATCTGCTCGGCCAGCGCCCTCACCGGCTCCGGGATGCCGTCCTTTGCCAGCAGCATGTCGCTCATCTCGATGGCCTGCGCATGGTGCGGGATCATCATGCGCGAGAACATCACATCGTCCTGGTCGAACCGCGCGGAGTTCGTCTCGGCGGATGTCGGGGCCGAAGTGGCGGTCGCCGTGGTTGCTTCGTTGCCACCGGAATCACTGCACGCAGACGTCGTGAATGCCACTGCCAGCGCGATCGCACCGGCGGCCAGAGCCTTCTTGTTCATGGCATCCACCCTCGCGTGTGCGCTCCCGGGTTCCGGTGGAGATCTCATGAAGATTTGCTCAAGAAGTGCGGGCACATCGTCAGCACCACGGCGGGTGGTGATGATGGATGCCATGCCTTCCTCTGTTCGCCCGACGGGACCATCCGGCGGATCCGCACCCGCCCCGAACTCGACCGGCCGGATGCGAGCCATGGTCGTCGAGGACGAGGAGTCGTTGGCGAATCTCGTGGGTTCGTATCTCGAACGCGACGGCTTCGACGTGACGATCACCGGCGACGGATCCGAGGCCGTGACCCTCGCGCGGCAGGTCGACCCCGACATCCTGGTGCTCGACCTCGGCCTACCCGGACTCGACGGTGTCGAGGTGTGCCGGCAGCTGCGAACCTTCTCCGACGCGTACGTCGTGATGCTCACCGCGCGCACCGAGGAAGTCGACACCCTGATCGGCCTGTCCGTCGGAGCCGACGACTACCTCACGAAACCGTTCAGCCCGCGCGAACTCATGGCCCGCATCCAGGCCATGCTGCGTCGTCCCCGGACCGCCGCGCCGATCGCAGCCTCTCCGGACCGACAGGACCGCGTGTTCGGAGATCTGTCCATCGACGTCGACGGACGCGAGGTCACCGTGTGCGGCACACCGGTCGCGCTCACCCGCACCGAGTTCGACATCCTCGCCGCCCTGTCCCAGGACCCCGGCGTCGTGTTCACCCGCGCACAGCTCATCGCGGCCGTGTGGGGGCAGAACTGGGTCGGCGACGACCACCTCGTGGACGTGCACATCGGCCATCTGCGCCGCAAACTCGGCGACGACGCGAACCGGGGACGTTTCGTGCGCACCGTCCGCGGCGTCGGCTACCGGATGGGAACAGGGCGATGACGTCCCGCTCCCCCACCGCGACGAGTTTCGGCACCCGCCTGTTCCTCGCGTTCGTCGCCGTCGTCGTCGGATGTGCCGTCAGCGCATGGCTGGTCGCGTCCGCTCTCGCTCCCGGGATCTTCCACGACCATCTCGGACAAGCAGGGATCGATCACGATTCGAGCCAGGCCGCCCACGTCGAAGAGGCCTTCACCTGGGCCATCGTTCTCGCGTGGGGTCTGGCGGTCGCGATCGCGGTGCTGTTGGCCTCGGCGGTCAGTTGGTACATCGCGCGTCGCATCCAACGGTCGCTCGATACGGTAACCACCTCTACCGCGCAGATCGCGGGAGGTCGTTACGACACACGCGTCCCCGGCCCCGAGCTCGGCCACGAATTCGACGAACTGGCAACCAGTTTCAACGAGCTGGCACGACGCCTCGAAGCCACCGAAATCACAAGGCGCAGAATGCTCGCCGACCTCGGGCACGAAATGCGCACACCCATCGCCACACTCGACTCCTATCTGGAAGCACTCGAGGACGGCGTCCGCACTCTCGACGACGACACCCGGCAGATTCTGCGAGCCGCCACCCACCGGCTGAACCGCCTGGCACAGGACATCACCGCGGTCTCCCGGGCGGAAGAGCACCTCACCCGCATCCATCGGGTGCCCACTACCACCGGCACCCTCGTCGCCACGGCGGTCGACGCGGTGCGCGAGCAGTACGACGGCAAAGGCGTGACGTTGCAGGCCGAGGTCGTCGAATCTGCGCCGGTGACGGTCGATCCCGACCGGCTCGGACAGGTGCTGGCGAACCTGCTGGACAACGCCCTACGGCACACCCGGGAAGGTGGCACCGTCACCGTCGCCACGCGCATACTCGACCGCGCGCGGACAGAGATCACCGTGACCGACACAGGCAGCGGAATCTCGTCCGATCACCTCGACCATCTCTTCGACAGGTTCTACCGCGCGGACACCGCGCGCGACCGGAACCACGGCGGCACCGGCATCGGGCTGACGATCGCGCGGGCACTCGTCGAAGCCCACGAGGGTCACATCCACGCGCACAGTGACGGACCGGGCTGCGGAGCCCGGTTCACTCTGGAACTGCCGACGGCGAGTCAGGCGTAATTGGACAGGACGAACTCGGTCAGCCCCTTCCGGACCGCTTCGACCGCATGCTTCTGCCCGCGCTTCAGCACGAAGCCGGGAACCGGAACCTTCGGTTCGAGCGACATGGTGACGTGCACCCGGGTGCCGCGCGCAATCTGTTCGAGGGCGTACTCCCCGTCCTGGCTGCGCTGCATCCCACTCTCGACGAGCGTCCACGACGTCGAACTCTCCGTCCACGAATGCTCGATGGTCTGGGTGTCGGAGAAGCCGAGCAGCGACAGGGTCATGCGGATCCGGAGCGGCCGGCCGTCGTCGTCCCGGGTGAGTACCTCGACGCTCTTGTGGGCCGACGACCACTCGGGGATGCGCTCGACATCCTCGAGGGCGCGCATCACCTGCTCGGGTGTGGCGTCGATGTCGAAACGGTCGGAGACGCTGGCCGCCATGTCGGATCCTCCTCGTCGGGAAACGCGGTACAGGGACCAGATGCCCCCGGATACCGCACGGCGAAACCCTGCCGATGGTGCCGGCGGGGTTCGGTCCGTGCTGTCGATCAGCTGTCGACGCGCACCTCATCGCCGGTGATGAGGAAGGTCATCAGGTCGGTGCCGACGGTCAGCGGGCCGTCGTAGTTCTCGCGGGTGCGTTCGACGAGCATCTCATCGGAGATGCCGGGGACGCGGCCGGGGATGCCGTTGACGATGTGGCTGTAGACCGCCATCTTCGGCTGGGTCTGCTCGAAGATGTCGCCTGCCTGCTGCGGGTTCGTGTGATGCGCGTACACGCTGGGGAGCGCCGACGGATCCTCGAAGTCGGCGACCTCGTGCACCAGCACGTCGACGCCTTCACCGAACTTCAGGACGTTCTCGGTGGGAACGGTGTCGCCGCTGATAAGCACCGACTTGCCCGCATAGTCGACGCGATAGCCGACCGCCGGCTGGATCGCACCGACCGGATCGTGCTCCACGGTGAACATCGTGACGGTGACGCCGTCCTGGTCGAAGACGACGCCGTCTTCTGCGAACTCGTGCGATTCGATCGGCGTGGTCGCGGGATCGACTTCCTTGTCCGCGACGCGCACGTCGATGTCGTTGCGGTAGGTGCTCTGCATTCCGTCGCCGATGTTCCGGACGCCGACGGGTCCGTAGAGCTGGAAGGCGCCCTCGCGCCCACCGAGTGCCGGGACGTAGCTACTCATCCAGAGGTCGGACAGACCGTTGATGTGGTCGGAATGGAAGTGGGTGAGGAAGACGGCATCGACCTGACCGACCGGAACGCCGGCCTGCGTCAGGCGCACCGTGGCTCCGCGTCCCGCATCGAAGACGAGGTTCAGGCCGTTGGCCTGGACCAGCGTGGACATGCCGTAACGCTCGGTGCTCGGCACCGGGCTGCCCGTGCCGAGCAGCGTCACGCGCATTTCGCCCTCGGCAGGGGCGTCGGCCGCGGGGTGGGCGGAGTCCGAGGCAGAGCCGTCCGACTCCGCCGTTTCCTGCACAGTCTCCTGAGCAGCGGATTCTCCGGTGCTGCAGCCTGCGAGGACGAGCGCAAGCACACCCGACCCCACTATTGCCGCAGTGCGGAGTCGGCCGAATTCGAATGAGCGTCGTGACACCGGAGGTTCCTTCCGAGGGAACGAGAGATTCTGTACGCACTGCGTACGACATGAACGCTGTGCGTACATACTGTGCGGGTCATCACAGCGGAAAGTCAAATCACGGTTGGGTGTCGGAGATCGAGAACGGCCCCGGAGTCGAAACCCCGAGGCCGTTCCGATCGAACTGCGGTCAGTTCTGCATGAGGACCTGCTGGCTCTTCACCAGCGGATACGACGCCAGTTCGCTCCCGTCGAGGTCCTCTTTGTGCATGTCCACGCCGGTGATCTGGCTGTTCTCGTAGGTGCGGTAGTAGTAGATGCCTTTGTGGGTGTTGCAGCATGACGAGTAGATGGTGATCTCGTACTTGTCGTCGAGCCGAACACATCCGCGTTGTTGCTCCACGGAACCGAGGATGTGGAAGAACTGGCTGATCGCCTCGGACTCCGATTCGCCCGATACCGAATTCACCTTGGTGAAGGCGGCCTTGACGAAACGCGACATCGAGGACAGGTCTCCCGGCAACCCCACAGCACCGAGGCCGCGACTGTAGGTATCGAAGGGGATCTCCTTCGAGAAGCGCGGCTCGGGTGGATCGACCGACAGACTCATGTAGTTGTTGATGTTGAACAACTGGATGTCGAACGTCGGGTTGTTCGTGAGGACCTGGATCGGGTTGTCGTGGACCTTCAAGCCCTCGTCGACGGATTCGACGGTGATGGACTCGTCACGGTCGGAAATGATCCAGTGCAGTGGAGACGGCGGGAACTCCTCACTGAATGCGAGGTCGACGATGCGCACGTCCGATAGTGCGTCCCGTACCTGCGCGACGGTCTCGAACTGCCCGAGGACCCAGGGAATGAACTCGAACGACGCGACGTTCGTCCCGTCCTCCGATACGGGCTTGTAGTCGGCATTGTCGGGGAAGTTCAGCCCCGCCATGCTCAAGCCCTTCTCGTTGGTCGCGTCGTAGTAGAGCGGATAACCGTCGGCGACGGTCGCCATGCCGATCATGGCGTGATGAGTGTTCAGCGGGGGCACCTTGCGGAACTCGAAGGGGAAGTTTCGCGGCGTGACCGTCACCGCTTCCCGGTAGGAGAATTCGAGATCGAGATTCCGGCCGAAGTAGTGGTCCTTGGCAATGTAGTTGGCGGCTGTGCACATGCGACTACCTCCGAACGTTTCGTCCACGGTATCCGCCTGTGCATGTACTCATCGCGATTCGAGCCTTTCCGCAGCACGCCGCTTCAGTTCCCGAGCCGCATGCCGGTACGAGGACGGACGAGCAGGGAGCAGCCACTGCAGCAGACGGGTGGCCGGCCCGACATTCAAGCCGATCTCGTCGAGGACCTCGTCGACCTGCCGAAGAGAGAACGGGATGATGTTCGTACCGCGTGCCTGCTTACCCTCGGTGCGCTCGATCATCCAATCCAGTCGCGTACGGACGAACGCGCGGCGCTCCTCCACCGGCGGGATCTCACCACCCAGCATGTGGTTGACGGTCCACAGCGCTGCGGCCTCCGCACTGAGCGGACTGAACAACGACGATCCGTAGCCGACGAAGTACAGGTTGGCCACGTCGTTGGGCAGGATCTGGCGGTAGAGCAGGAAGTTGCCGTCCTCATCGAACAGGCGCGCCTGAACCTCCGCCTGGAGGAACGGCGCTTGCTGTACGAACCCGGTGGCGCAGACGACCACGTCGGCCGGCAGTACCGATCCGTCGTCGAGTTCGGCGACCGGCCTTCCGTCCTTCTCCCGCAGCACCGCGATGGACCTGCCTCGCCGCACCGAGATCGTGCCGGCCTCGACCTTCTCGTAGAAACCCTCGGTGGCGAGGCTGACCGCGTGACGGACGATCCGTTCGAACGAGCCCTCCGGCACCAGACCGGTCCGGTCGAGTCGCAGTTGCCGACGCGCGATCCTCTCGATGGCACCGAGCAGACCGTTCCGGACGAACTTCCCCCGTCCGATCAAAAACCGCCCGAATCCCCGCTGCTCGATGTGCTCGAACAACCCCTCGCTGAGACGAGTGAGCAGGATGTACTTGTAATTGAGCACGTTCGCGAGCTTGCGCGGCATCTTCCAGGTGACCTCGCGGGCCACGACGGCGGTGGACGCCGCCACCTCACTCAGCGCCTCTGCGACATCGCAGGACGACTTGCCGTACCCGACCACCAGCACGTCGCGGCCCGCTGCATCGGCGAGATCATGGAAATCCGACGCCGCACAGAGCCGTCCGCCCGCAGCCTCGTACTCCTCCTTACCTTCGTAGGGAGGAATGAACGGGTCGCAGAAGATGCCGTTGGCCACGACCAGATAGTCGTACTCCCCTACCGCGGTCTCGTCCGAATCGACGCTCCGGCTGGTGACCGTCCACCGTTCCGATTCCGGGTCCTGTTCCGCAGCGACCACTTCGGTGCTCAGACGCAGCAGGCGCCGGAGCCCGAAATGCTCGACGTAGTCCTCGAGATACCGCTGGACCTGTTCACCGGTAGGCCATTCCGGGTACTCGTCCGGCATCGGGAAATCCGAGAACGCATATGTGCCCTTGTTGTTCTGAGTGGTGACACCGGGATACCGGCGCGTCGCACTCCACACTCCGCCGACATCGGGGGTCCGATCGTAGACGTGGACGTCGAACCCGAACTCCGACAGAAGTTTCGCCGAACACAGGCCGGCTATACCCGCACCGACCACTGCAACGCTTCGTCCCCGGACGGTCATGCCTCGTTCGCCTCCGCAGAGTCCTCGGCGAAGAAAGCGCTCACCAATTGTTGGAAGCGCGCGGCGTGCTCGATCTGAGTCCAGTGCCCGCACTTGCCGAAGACGTGCAGTTGGGAGTTCGGGATCAGATCGAACATCTTCTGCGAGGCCGCAACCGGTACCACCCGATCCTCGCGTCCGTGCAGGATGAGCACCTCGTGTTCGATGGCGGCCAGGTCTTCATCGGGCACGATCTGCGCATCCAGCCACCGCTGCCGGGGCTCGGGGAAGACCTGCTCGAAGGCCTCCTGTGCGCCGGGTCGTGCGGTCGCCTTGTACCGCAATTCGGCCAGTTCGTCGGTCACCAGAGACCGATCGTAGGCCATGATGTCCATGATCTTCTTCATGTTCTCGACCGAGGGGGTGTAGCCCCAGAGCGCATCGAGTTCGGGTGTGAAGTCGAACTGCACGCCACCGGCTCCCATCAGCACGATCCGGCCGAGTCGCTGCGGGTGCCGGACCGCGAGGTGCAGCGCGAGGCCACCACCGAACGAGTTGCCGACCACGTGCACCTTCGGGATCTCGAGTCCGTCGAGGAGAGCGAGAATCTGATCGATCCAGGTATCGAAGATCTCGAACCGGACCGGATCGGGAAGGGTGGTGTATCCGAAGCCGACCAGGTCGGGAGCGATCACTCGACACTGTTCTGCGAGGACGGGGATCAACCCCCGCCAGTTGGCCCAGGCCGAGACACCGGCGCCGGAACCGTGAAGGAGCAGCACCGGAATGCCGTCTCCCTCCCCCACGTCGTGATAGTTGGTCTCGAATCCGCCGGTGCGGATGGTCTGCGCGACTTCGGGGTTGGTATCGACCTGCATCAGGACTCCTTGGAAGGGAAGACGGAAGCCACCGCGGCGAGCAGGTCGTCCTGCGGCCGTTCGGGAGAGGGGTAGGCCTGCTTGCTGTGCGACAGGCCGGTCTGCACGAGCATCTCGCACATCTTGTAAGCGACAACACCGGGATTGAGCACCGGCACGTCGAGGACGGTGGACAGGTGGGCGTGACTCTGGTGCATCGTCGTCGAGCCCAGAATGATGACGTCGGCGCCGTCCTCCGCGATCGCGGCCTTCGCCTCGCGCTCGAGTGCGGCAAAGACGAAGTCCTCCTTGCCCGCGAGCAGTTCGGCGGCGTCGGGGCGGACACCGATGTCACGCACGGAGGCAAGCCGGGACGTGATGCCGTTCTCGCGAGCGGCCTTGTGGTACAACTCGTGCCACTGCGGCCACATGGTGATCACCGAGAACTTCTTGCCGAGCATGCATGCCAGCAGCATGGTGGCCTGACTCGGTGCGACGACCGGGATGGACAGTCGCGAGCGCAGGGCGGCGAGTGCCGAATCGCTCATCGAGTTCACGCAGACCCCGACGTAACCCTGTTCTTCCGCCCGACAACCCGCGTCGAGCACGAAGGCGTCCGCGAGGGTCGTCTCGTAGGCGCTGTCGAGGGTGCCGCCGCCGTTGCGTGCCGAAACGAAGACATTCTCGAACGCGGGGTGCACGAAGTCACCGGAGAGCTGGGCAGCGAAGGCGTCCAACGCTTCCGGTGGAAGCGGAACGGGGACGATGTTCAGTACGCGCTTCACAGGTCGAGTTCCTCTCGGGTACGGGTCAAAGTGTCGACGACCGCGAACGCGATCGCCCGGGTCGCCATCATCACGTCGGTCACCGAGGCGACACCCATGCCGCCGAGACCCTCGTCGAGTTCGGCCGGGGCGCTTGCCGGCGGCCAGGGGTAACCGATTCGGGCGCAAGGGACTCCGAGACGACGGATCAGAGTGCCGTCGGTCTGCCCACCCAGCAACGGGGTGGACTCGTAGGGCCTGCCCTCGACTTCCTCCCAACCTCGCTGACAGCTCCGGATGATCCAGTTGTCGGGATCGGTCATGCCGCCCGGCAGGGATCCGTACATCTCCCAATCGAGTTCGATGTCGGGATGCCGCGCGCGCAAGGTCCGGATCATCTCGGCGAATTGGTGGCGCACCTCGCCGGGTGTGGTCCGCGGATTGACCCGCACATCGAGGTAGATCTCGGTCGCGGCAGACGGGAAGGCCGGCTTGTCGGGATTACCGGAACGGACCGCCGAGATCCAACCCTCCGGCAGAGTCGATCCGGACGTGTTGCGCGCGGTGTACTCCGGCAGCCAGGCCTCGATCTCCTGGATCACGGTGGCCGCGGGCACGATCGACGACCGGAAACCCTCCGTGCCGCGGCTGATACCGGCATATCCGAAGGTGCCGCGCACGGTCACCTTGAACCAGCACATGCCGGGTTCCTCCGGATACACCGCCCACCACGGCTTCAGCACGATCGCGTGATCGGGCATCATGCCGTGGGTGAGCAGATGGAACACACCGGAGCTCATGCCGACCTGGTCGCGATTGCTCATGCTCACCGGCATTCCGCCGCCGGCGAAGCCGATGGCGAGATCACCCAGCAGGGGCAGGTCGGCGTCGACGACCGCGTGCAGCACCTCGGTCAGTCCCGCCACCATGCACTTCGGATTGGAGGCACCGAGCCCGATCACCAGATCACCGTCGACCTTCGCCTCCGGAATCATGTCGGGCCGCAGCGACTTCCCTACCCACGGCACGTCGGCTTCGGGATCGATGTGGGTGTCGATGGGTGCGTACAAGAGCAGTCGGCTACCGCCACCACTGCCCGGTAACTCACCGATCGCGTTACCGGTGTGCTCGGAGATCGGTTGGTATCGGGCACCGATACCAACCTTCTCCTGGAGGTAGGTCGCCATGTACTCGGACGCAGGTCGCTCGCGACCGGTCGGGCTGTGGATGTTCACCAGGTCGACGAGCAGATCGCGGAACCGATCGGGATTCAGTTTCGCCAGAACCTTCTCGTACATCTCCCGCCGGGCGGGATCGAGTGTCGCAGTGTCGGTGGTATCGAGAGTGTCGGTCACGGTCGGCCCCCTTCGTCATGAACCTCGAAGCGATGCGCCAGTCCGACGCGGTCGGTCAGACACGTTGCAATGCGGACCAGCCCCTGGTCGGCATGGTGTGGTGCGATGATCTGGATGCCGAGGGGCAGACCATGTGCCCCTCGCCCGGCGGGTAATCCGACAGCAGGACATCCGGCGATGCTGGCGAGCTTGTTGAACACCGGGTCCCCGGTGCCGGACTCGATCGGAGGCGCCTCGCCCGGCGCCGCGAGAGTGACCAGCACATCTACCTCGTCGAAGGCACGACCGACGAACGCCCGGACATCCCGCAGCACCTGACGCGCCCGCTGAATCTCGCTCGGGGCAGCGGTGCGCCCGTCGTTCAGGAACCGATGCAGTTGCTCGGACACCCGCTCGACATGCGGACGAGCAATGCGGTCGGTGAGCGATGCGGACGCCTCGACCGCCATGATCAGGGTGTGTGCCCGGTCCAGTGCGTCCAACTCGTCGGGTACCGGCACGTCCCGTACCTCGGTGACGACCCCGCACAGGTTCTCCGCGAACTCGTCGAGCAACGCCACTGCGGCCGGGGTGGCCCGATCGGCCCACGGCGGCCGGATAATCCCCACCCGCAGGTTCCGCAGCGCAGGAAGAACAGTGGTCCGCGGGGTGGTGATCCCGTCAGTCGAAAGCGACTCGTCCACCGCCCCCAGCCACGCCGGATGGCGGGCGAACGCACCGACGGTGTCGAAGGTCAGTGCGACGGGCAGGACGCCGTCGAACGGCCAGCGCCCGTAGGTCGGCTTCAGGGTGAACACACCGCAGAACGAACCCGGTCGCAGGACCGAGCCCGCCGTCTGGGTGCCGAGCGCGAGCGGCACCTGACCGTCGGCGACCGCGGCGGCGGATCCACTCGACGATCCGCCCGGAGTCCGGTCGAGTCCGTGCGGATTGCGGGTCGCAGTGGGTCGGTAGGTAGCAAACTCCGTGGTGGTCGTCTTGCCGAGGATGACCGCGCCGTCCCGCCGGAGCCGGCGGACGACCTCCGCATCCTGGGGCGGCTGCCATCCGGACCACAGGTTCGACCCGTAACCGGTCGGTTGATCGCCGGTCTCGATGATGTCCTTGAGACCCACCGGAATACCGTGCAGCGGTGAGCGTCGCTGCTCTCCGTCTCGCGCCCGCGCCTGCTCGATCGCAAGGCCCGGGTCGAGGTGCGCCCAAGCCCCGACGACGTGGTCACGCTTCGCGATCCGGTCCAGACAATGTTCGACGGCGGAGACACTCGGGTGCTCGTCGGCGAGGATGTCCGCGATCGGGGAGACGGTATTGGACCCGGTCACGGTACTCATCCGACCTTCTGCGGTTCGTGGCCCCATCGCGACGGCGAACGGAAGGTCTTGACCTCCCAGTCGTCGGAGTCGATCGTGTCGCCTCCGTAGCCGATCTCGATTGCGAAGCCGGACGGTGTGCGCATGTAGAAGGAGGTGACGCCGTCATTGGTGTGCCGGCCGAAGGTCATCTGCAGCGCGATGCCCGCGCCGGTGACGAGATCGTAGGCGCGGCCCACGTCGTCGAGTGATGCCACCTCGATCATCAGATGGTTGAAGTCGCCACCCGTGAAGCTGAAGCACTCGTTCATCAAGGCAAGGCTGTGGTGTCGCGGATTGCAGTGCAGGAAGGTGGCATCCGCACCGTCCCAGACGATGTAGTCGGTGAGCCGGAACCCGAGGACCCGGGTGTAGAAGTCCACAGCCGCGGGGTAGTCCTTGCACATCAGGACCACGTGACCGAGACCGAGTTCACCGGTGACGAACCCACTGATCACCCCTCCCCCGGCAAGCGGGGTGTGGTCGATGGTGGGCCCGAAGACCACCTCGTTCGGGAAACCGTCGGCGTCGGTGAACCGGAACGCCGCGACGGCCAGTCGCTCCTCCGGCGAACCGGTATCGATCCACTCGACGTCGATGCCCTCCGCCGCGACCCGGTCCGCGACGCCGCGGAGCTCGTCGAGCCCGTCGACCTCCCACGTGATGGCCCGGATCCGGTCCTCGGATGCGGGGTACAACGCGATGCGGTGGTGATGGTCGTCGAGCCGAATCAGCAGCGGATCGGTGTCATTGTGCCGAGGTCGTGCCTGCAGTCCGAGCAGATCGACCAAGACCTGACGCCAGGTGTCGAGATCGGAGACATCGACACTCAGAGCGCCCAAGCGGGTGATGCTCATATCGTCCTCTGTTTCGAAAGGGGTGCCGCGAGCAGGCGGCTAGCTGGGAAGGAATTGCTCGGCGTGAATGCGCTCGGCGGGCAGGCCGAGTTCGACCAGCCGGTCGTGCGCGGCGGCGAGCATCGCAGGAGGTCCGCACAGGTACGCGGACGTACGCGGGTCGCGAACGTCGTCCTCGGTGAGGACGGTGACCGGGTTCCCGGTGAGGACCCCGCCGAGGGAGGTCGGCTCGTCGGACACCACCCGCACGTCGAGGGTGCGCATGAAACTCCGGCGGGCTTCGAGTTCGTCGAGATGGAACAGGTCCGCCTCCCGGGCGCATCCGAACACCAGACGGATCGGGTGGTCCTCGCGGGCGGTCTGCAGGTTCTCGAGCATGGACAACATCGGTGCGAGACCGGTGCCGCCGGCAATCATCAACGTGGGGCCAGGTTCGTCGGAGAGACCGAAACCTCCACTGGGTCCTTCGATTTCGATCGTGTCACCGACGGTGGCGACGTTGCGGAGATAGTCCGACATCGCCCCGGACGGCAGGACCCGGATCGTGAAGGCGAGCTTCTTTCGGTCGCGCTCCCCCGAGGCCATCGAGTACGAACGCCACTCCTCGGTGCCCGGCACCTGCATCCGGACGTACTGACCCGCGCGGAAGGCGAACCGGACGGACTTCGGCAGTTTGAGTACGAGCTCCACCACCGACTCTCCGAGCCAGGTAATCGCCCCGACCTTGGCGGTGGCGGCAACGAGCGGATACTCGTCCAGCATCGAGGCCGGATAGTCGAGTTCGACCTCACTGTCCGCGCACGCCACCGACTGGCACAACAGTCGCTGGCCCTCGCGGATCTCGTCTTGACGCAGAGAGAACACACGAGCCTGCGGCATCGCGAGGTCGCCACGAACGACCTTGCCGACGCACGTGCCACACGTCCCGACGGTGCACTGGCTGACCAGTCGGACCCCGGCGGCCGTGGCCGCCTCGAGCACCGTCGAACCGGCCGGCACGGACACCGTCTTGGTGCCGTCGGCGAAGGTCAGATCTACCGTGTGGACGACTCCGGCCTCGGACGCCGCCACCGCTTCGGTCGAGGTGATCGTCATGGGTCAGTCCTCGTCCAGGTACGGCGACTCGAAGAAACCGCGCGGGTGACGAGCCGCCATCTTGCGCCAGGCGATGATGGAATAGTCCATGTCGCACAGCATCTCGTTGTTCCATCCGTCGAAGCGGGTGTAGTGCTCCTCGGTGGCCTCACGAGCGAAGACGTCGCTGTTGTTGAAGCCCTCCAGCGCCAGCGGCAGCATGAAGTTGTCGTACTTGAAGTTGAACTCCGCGATCTCCTCGTCGGTACGGGCGCGAGTCGCGATGATCTCCCAGTACTCGTGGTGATGGTCGTCGATCGGGACGTAGAACTCGTACTGGACGTGGTCGGTGATGGGCCAGTGCTCGACCATCAGGACACCGGGGACCCACAACGAGGTGCGGAAGTAGTGCGGCACCGTGCCGCGGGCCTTCATGTTGACCTTGGGATTGTCGAGCACCGGCTGGTACAGGTCGGGGCGGTCGTAGCGGTTCATCACGCCCTTGGGACCGTCCTCGATGTCGATCTCCTCGGTCGCCGAGTCGGTGAGAGCGTTGACGCCGAGAGGCAGGGCACGGTCCAGAGCGACGAGAATCTGGTTGTCCCAGTGCACCAGCAGGTGGCCCGGGTCGAGACCGTTCTCGGCCGCAAGGCGCCAGTTGCCGACCAGCTTGCGGTGGATGCCGCGGATCACGATGCCCTCGTCGAGCAGGTGCGGCACCGGAGAATCGTTGGGATCGTTGGTGACCGGCGCAGGAAGGTCGCTGGCCAGCGGAGGCGGAGTCCCGAAGTCCTCCTCACCCACGAACACGTAGATGATCCCGTTGACCTCTTCCACCGGGTACGTCCGGATGCCGGCCTTCCCGATCAGCGAGTCGTCGGGATTGCCGACGATCGTGGTCAGGCTGCCGTCCTCGAGCCCGTAGGTGAAGCCGTGGTACCAGCAGGTGATGGTGCCTTCGGACAGGCACATCGGCTTCGCCGAGAGCTTCACGCCGCGGTGGATGCAGCGGTCGGATACGGCGTAGGTCTTGCCTGCACTGCGGCGCAACGCGATGTCGTGCCCGCCGATGGTGACGCCCTTGGCGCTGCCGTCCTCGAGTTCACTGGACAACAGAGCGGGATACCAGTGGTTGGCGAAGCCCCAGTCTGCCTGGACATACGGGGCGTACTGGCGGGTGACGCCCGCCGAGGATCCGCTGTGCGAGATAGCGGTCATGGGATGACCTCCCTGGAGGTGGTGGGTGGAGTTCGGTCGGCCCTGTGGGCTGAGGCGCGACCGCTGGGGGGACCCGGAAGCCGGGATTTCAGAGAAGTGTGGGGTGACACATCGCTGTGTCTGAAGCCACAGTATCGAAGTTTCGTGGAACGTCAATAGAAAATCCACGTAATTTACATTGATGACATGTGCGCAATCTTGATACCGTTGACCCGCGCGGCGCACCCCGCCGCGGGGCGATGAGCCCGGGCCTATCGCGGAAGACAGTGATGACCAGCGCAGACTCCGAGCCGACCAGCGACACCACGCCCCTGCCCACCGGCAGGCGTTGGCATCTCGCCGAGAACGCCTACGAGGACGCCCTGACGTCTTTCGAGTTCGCGATCCTCCAAGCCGAAGGCGGCTTCCAACGCTTCGCCATCCAGGCGATCCGGGCGGCCACAGACCTCGACCTGGCTTTCAACGAGATCGTCGCGCTGCACGTCGTGCGAATGCAGGAGCGCTCGAAAGACACCGCAACGATCGCCCAACTGACCAACCGGGAGGATCTGCCGAACCTGCAGTACAACCTCCGCAAGCTCGTCAGTCTCGGCCTACTGGAACGACGGAAGGCCGGCACCTCCTCCGTCTTCACCGTCACCGAGAAGGGCCGGGCCGTCACCGACCGTTACGCCCAGCTGCGCCGCGAGACCCTGGTGTCCAACCTCGAGGAACTCAGCGACATCACCACGAAGATGCGGCACGCGTCGCGATCGATGCAGGTACTGACCGGCCTGTACGAGGCCGCGAGCCGCGAACTCGCCACCCTCAACACCGCCGTGCTGTTCGAGCCGCTGGAGAACGGGTCGCGGTCACGCCGTTCGACGAAGCGCGCTTCCGACTGAGCCGCATCGCCGCGGTCGGACACTTACGCAAGAACGGCCCCGGAGTCGAAACTCCGAGGCCGTTTGTTCAAGTTGTTGGTCAGTAGGCGCCGTCGCTGGCGAGCACGGCTTTGACGGTCTTGCCGATGATCAGCACATCGCTCACCATCGACCAGTTCTCCACATACGACAGGTCCAGTCGCACCGACTCGTCCCAGGACAGATCCGAGCGGCCCGAGACCTGCCACAGCCCGGTCACCCCTGGGCGCACCAACAACCGGCGCTTGACCCGACCGTCATAGGCCTCGACCTCACGCCGCAACGGCGGACGCGGACCCACCACACTCATCTCCCCGCGAATGACATTGAGGAACTGCGGCAACTCGTCGATGCTGAACCGCCGCATCACCTTGCCGATACGGGTGACCCGCGGATCCTCTTTCATCTTGAACAACGGGCCGGCGCCCTCGTTCTGCGCCAGCAACGTGTCGACCATCTTGTCTGCATTGGTCACCATCGACCGGAACTTGATCATCCCGAACGGCGTGCCGTCGATACCGATGCGCTCCGCCTTGTAGAAGACCGGACCCCGATCCTCGAGCTTGATCAGCAGCGCGATGACCGCGAACACCGGCGCCAACGCCACCAGCGCCGCGCTCGCGAAGACGAGATCGAAGATCCGCTTCCCCGACCGCTTCGCCCCGTGATAGCTGGGCTTTTCCACGTGGATCAGCGGCAGACCTGCGACCGGGCGCATCTCGATGCGCGGGCCGGCCACATCCACCACACCCGTGGCGACGACCAGGTCGGTGTCGAGCGGCTCGAGCTGCCAGACCAGATCGTGCAAACCGTCGCTGCCCAAGGTTTCGGTGGCGGTGACCACCACCGTGTCCGCCCCCGACAGCTCGAGCGCTTCGACGACGGAGTGTTCGTCGCCGTAGACGGTGATCTCCCGGCCGTCGACATCGATCACATCACCTGGCGCACCCGAACAACGCGGCACGCACACGCCGACGACGCAATACCCCTCCCCGTCCTGACGGGCAAAGGTGCGGGCCATGTGCCGCACCGCCCGAGCACCACCGACCACCAGCACCGAGGTCTGGAACTCACCCCGAGCACGCTTGCGCGCGATCACCTTCCGCCACACCCACCGAATGAGCAGCAAACCGGCCAGACCCACCGGCAGAGCGATAGCAAGGAAGCCACGCGCGATCTGCTGGTTGGTGATGAGCGCGATGATGGCGATGGTGCCGAATACGGCGAGCGTCGCCGAGATGACCCGCTGATACTCGTCGTAGCCGGCACCGATCACGCGACGCGACCGCGTACGGAAGACGCTCAGCGCGCCCAGCCAGGCCACGATGAGGACGGCAGATACCACCGTGTAATCGAGCTGACCGCCACCTCCGGCGCGGAGTAGATCCTCGTAGCCGAAGCGGACGGTCTGCGCCAGGATCACGGAGAGGACCACGGTGATCGCGTCCGTGAGGCACAGCCTCTTCACGTACACGTTCTGCCACTTCCACCGGTTGACACCGGTGCCGGGCGACGCGTCCGCGGGCGCACGGTCAGGTGCGCGCCGCGGAGCGTCGGACGAGTCGAGCCCTCGATCATCGACCGTCGTCATCCCGCAGTCCTCCCCATGAATGTGTCTCCTCCCCGAGACAAAACTATTTCCCGACGAATCCGGCCCCGGCGCTGGAACCGGACTCGAGCGAGCGTTACCCGAACTATCCCTGAGAAATAACTGAGCGTTACGTGTGAATCGAAGTCTTGTCGCAGATCAGCCGGGAAATCCAGACCCTGTTCGGTAGCCGGTCATGGGATCGTGTCGCGTGTTCGGTTGAATCCCTTGGTCTTCGAGTGCATCTACCTGGTCGTAGTCCGAACGATGGGAATACGAGAAGTGATGATAATCACGTTTATGTGACGTTCTTTCCAACCCGGGACCCGATCGATTTCCCGAGATCGACGAGAGCCGGGCGCCGAATAGTGTTACTTCGAGTTTCCGAAACATCAAGCGCCCCCTGCCAGGTGGTGAGGACACCACGCGGCCCGCGCAACCCGACCGCCATGCCGATAGCCGGAGATGTGGCCGGGATAGGCTTCGGTATCGCTAGCGAGAGCCCCGAGGAGAACTGTTGAGCACCCTCCAGACCCTTGATCGCGGTCTACGCGCGCTGGACATCGTGTCGCAGCGACCAGGGGGAATCTCGATCGCGGAACTCTCGGCCGAGCTGGAGGTCGCTCGGGCCATCGGCTATCGAATCGTTGCGACTCTCGAAGCACACTCGCTCGTAGCTCGAACACAGGACGGCCGGATCAGACTGGCGGTCGGAGCGGCCCTCCTCGGCTCACGCTTCCGCCCCCGCTTGCGCGAGGTGACGCAACCGCTCCTGCGAGACCTGGCACAGCAGACATCGGCCACTGCTTTCCTGTCGACCCTCGAGGGCGACGAGTGCGTAGTGATCGCGGTGGCCGAACCCGATTCGGGCATCCTCCGAGTGGGTTACCGAGTCGGCACCAGACATCCGGTGTCCAAGGGCGCGGCCGGTATCGCCATCCTCGCCGGGCGCCCCGCATCGGAATCCGACACCGACGCGATCCGACGCGCACGCGAGGACGGCTTCAGCATCACCGCCGGCGAACTCGAACACGGCGCTGTCGGCGTGGCAGCAAGCGTGCGTTCCCCCCTCGGCCACGAGGGCATGGGATTCGAGGCGAGCGTCGGCGTCGTCGCGATCGAAGGTCTCGATACCGACACTGCGGCAACCGCCGTTGTGGCGACCGCCGCACGGATCAACAGCCTGCTCGATACCTGACCAGTACAGCCGCGCTCGAGGACGCCCGCTGAGGGCGTCCTTTTCTTGCCCTCAGCACAGAGATCCAACCCCGGCATTGACGCCGAGTGTGACCACCGTTACCGTCTGGATGTGCGTTCAACGAACACATATGTTCGATAAAAGTAAATTCGCAGTTCGCAGATGGAGAGCATCATGACGAGTCAGTCGATCGGCACCGTCCTCGACACCCCGCAACCCGCCGCGGAGAGCCGCTGCCCCATCGACCACACCGCCTTCACCTCCCCGACCGGCTGCCCCGTCTCCCCGCGCGCCGCATCGTTCGATCCCTTCACCGGGCCGTACCAGGTGGATCCGGCCGCATCTCTGCGCTGGTCCCGTGACGAAGAACCGGTCTTCTACAGTCCCGAACTCGGGTACTGGGTGGTCACGCGCTACGAAGATGTCAAAGCCGTCTTCCGCGACAACGAACTCTTCTCGCCTTCGATCGCGCTCGAGAAGATCACCCCGACCTCCGACGAGGCGAACGCTGTTCTGGCCCGCTACGGCTATGCCATGAACCGCACCCTCGTCAACGAGGACGAACCTGCACACATGCCGCGACGGCGAGCGCTGATGGAGCCCTTCACTCCCGCCGCGCTCGCCCACCACGAACCGATGGTGCGCCGGCTGACCCGCGAATACGTCGATCGTTTCATCGATGCCGGTCACGTCGACCTCGTCGACGAGATGCTCTGGGAGGTTCCGCTCACCGTCGCCCTGCACTTCCTCGGTGTGCCCGAGGAGGACATGGACACCCTGCGCGAGTACTCGATCGCGCACACCGTCAACACGTGGGGACGTCCGGCTCCCGAGCAGCAGGTCGCCGTCGCCGACGCGGTCGGGAAGTTCTGGCAGTTCGCGGGCACCGTTCTCGACAAGATGCGCAAGGATCCCGACGGGCACGGCTGGATGCCTTTCGGCATCCGCGTTCAGCAGGAACAACCGGATGTCGTCACCGACTCCTACCTGCACTCGATGATGATGGCCGGCATCGTCGCCGCGCACGAGACGACGGCCAACGCCTCCGCGAATGCCTTACGGCTACTGCTCGAGCACCGCGACGTATGGGAGGAGATCTGCGCCGACCCGAGCCTGATCCCCAACGCCGTCGAGGAATGCCTGCGTCATTCCGGATCGGTAGCGGCGTGGCGGCGTCTCGTCACTGCCGACACCACGATCAACGGTGTCGCCATTCCTGCCGGGGCGAAGTTGCTGATCGTCAACTCGTCCGCCAATCACGACGAACGTCACTTCGATCAGGCCGACGACTTCGACATCCGGCGCGACAACGCCAGCGACCATCTCACCTTCGGGTACGGCAGCCATCAGTGCATGGGAAAGAACCTCGCACGCATGGAGATCCAGATCTTCCTCGAAGAGCTGACCCGGCGCCTGCCCCACATGGAACTGGTGCCCGATCAGGAATTCACCTACCTGCCCAACACCTCGTTCCGCGGACCCGATCACGTGTGGGTTCGTTGGGATCCGGCGCGCAACCCCGAACGAGCCGATCCGGAACTGCTGTCCCGGCGACAGCCGGTGAAGATCGGCGAACCGTCGAAGAACACGATCGCACGCACGATGGCGGTGTCCGGGCTGGAAAGCATCGCCGACGACATCCTGCTGATCACCCTGCGCGACACCTCCGGGCGGCCGCTCCCGAAGTGGTCGGCGGGATCGCACATCGACGTCGACTGCGGTGCGGTGTCGCGGCAGTACTCACTGTGCGGTGATCCGCACGACCGCACCACTTTCCAGGTGGCCGTCCTCCACGATCGGGAGAGTCGGGGCGGGTCGCGCTGGATCCACACGGAACTTGCCGTCGGCGCCACGCTGCGTGTACGCGGTCCCCGCAACCACTTCAAACTCGACCCCGACGCGAAGCGGTACGTCTTCGTCGCCGGCGGCATCGGCATCACCCCGGTGATCGCGATGGCCGACCAGGTCAAGGCCGCCGGCGGCGACTACGAGATCCACTACGCCGGGCGCTCGCGTACCTCGATGGCGTTCCTCGACCGGCTCGCCCGCGACCACGGCGAGAGTGTCCGGGTCTATCCCGGCGACGAAGGTGTCCGCATGGACCTTCCCGCTCTCTTCGCCGACCCGGAAGAGGGCACGCAGGTGTACTCGTGCGGTCCCGAGCGTCTGCTCTCCGCACTCGGCGAGGCCACCGCACATTGGCCCGACGACACCCTGCACGTCGAACACTTCTCCTCCACGCTCGAAGAACTCGATCCCTCCAAGGAGCACGGCTTCGAGGTAGTGCTGAAGGATTCCGGCATCACCGTCCCGGTCGCTGCCGATCAGACAGTGCTCCAGGCACTTCGAGCCGCCAACATCGACGCCCAGAGCGATTGTGAGGAAGGCATCTGCGGCGCATGCGAGGTACCTGTCCTCGACGGCGAGGTCGACCACCGCGACCTGGTCCTCACCAAGGCCGAGCGCGCAGCCGGAAAAACCATGATGACCTGCTGCTCCCGCGCATGCGGCGACAAGCTGACCCTCCAGCTGTGACACAGCAACCCTCGAAACTGATCCGAAAGGCACGACATGACCACCATCGAGCAGTCGGGTACGCCGTCCGTCCCACCGGACTCCGGCACACCGACCACCAGAACGCCGTTCAAACGGGTTCTGGCCGGCAGCATGGCCGGCGCCGTCCTCGAGTGGTACGACTTCGCGATCTACGGCATCCTTGCCGCGACCGTCCTCGGCCCTCTGTTCTTCCCCAGCGGCAACCCGGTCGCCTCGTTGTTGATGGCACTTGCGACACAGGGACTCGGGTTCGTCGCCCGGCCCCTCGGCGGCATCGTCTTCGGTCATCTCGGTGACAAGTTCGGACGCAAACCCATCCTGGTTGCAACGTTCCTCATGCTGGGCGGCGCGACCGCCGCGATCGGACTGCTCCCCACCTACGGCCAGATCGGCATCTGGGCCACCGTCGCCCTGGTCGTCCTGCGCATGATCCAGGGCTTCGCCCTCGGTGGCGAGTTCGGTGCCGCAGTCATCCTGGTCAGCGAATACGGCGAACCCAGGCGCCGGGGATTCTGGGCGGCATGGCCGCAGTCCGGAGCTCCGGCCGGTACCGTCCTGGCCACCGTCACGGTGGGCATCCTTGCGGTCGTCTTCCCCGGGGACGCATTCGACGACTGGGGCTGGCGCGTCGCCTTCCTCCTCGCCGTGCCGTTGCTCGTCATCGGATTCCTCATCCGACGGGGTGTCGAGGAATCGCCGGTCTACCGGGCCGCGCAGGCGAAGGCCGAGTCCGCCGAGAACAAGGCTGCCCGCAAGGAATCGTCCAGCATCATCGAGGCTCTGCGCAAGCCGCGCCCGCTGCTCCACGGCCTCGGCATGCGCCTGGGCGAGAACATCGCGTTCTACGTCTACACGATCTTCGTCATCGCGTACGCCACGACCTATTTCGACTACACCCGCGGCGCGATCGTCACCACCGTCGCCTTCGCATCGGTCTGCCAGTTCCTCGGAATGATCGGCGGCGGATGGTGGTCCGACCGGGTGGGACGCAAGATCGCCATGCTCGTCCCGGCCGTCTCGCTCATCATCTGGGCGCCGATCTTCTTCTCCCTGGTGCACACCGAGAACATGACCGCGCTCGGTGTGGGTGTGTGCGTCGGCGCACTGCTGCACGGCATGCTCGCCGGCCCGGAAGCCGCATGGATCACGGAACTGTTCCCCACCAAGTACCGCTTCGCCGGTTCGTCGCTGGTGTTCCAGGGCTCGTCGATCATCGCCGGAGCGCCTGCCCCGTTCATCGCGGTGTGGCTGGTCGACCGATTCAGTGCCACCGCAGTCATCGTCTACCTGGTGATTACCATGTCGATCACCGTGATCGCCGTGGCCACCAGTCGCGAAACCAAGGGTGTCGATCTCGACAAGCTCGAAGAGCTCTACTGAGCACACCTTGATGTCGAGCCCCACCGACGCTGTCCCCGGCGCCGGTGGGGCTCGGCTTTTGCGAAACAACTTCGCGCGGTGAAACGAGGTTCGCCCGGCGTGTTGCAGGGGCGAACCTCGTTTCACCGCGTCAACCGGTGGGGGTCAGACGCCTTCGGGCGCGAGCACGATGTCGAATCGGGCCTTGGCCCAGGAGCTGCCCCCGAGGTCGCGTCCGTCCGGCGTCGGGGTGCCGGGCGCCTGCTGCGCGAACTCCTTGACGAGTGAGTCCTTCACGCCGAAGACGCTGTCGCCGATCTCGAGCTGCGGGTCGCCGTCGACGAAGATGTGGGTGACCAGGGTCCGCAGCTCGTCGGCGCTCACCATGAAGTGCAGGTGCGCGGCACGCACGGGTGAGCGACCGGTCGCGTCGAGCATCTTCCCCACCGGACCGTCGTGCGGGATGGGATACGGGACGGGTGTCAGTGCCCAGAATCGGTAGGCGCCCTGGTCGTCGGTGAACAGATGCGCGCGACCCGCGATACGCCCGTCGGTGTACTGCACGTCGTAGAAGCCGTCCTCGTCGCACTCCCACACCTCGATGCGAGCATTGGGCACGGGGTTGCCGTCGGTGTCGGTGACGGTGCCCTCGATCCAGCACGGCTGGCCCGACGCGCCGCCGGCCATGTCGCCGCCGAGCGGGATCTCGGGTGCGTCCTCGACGAAGAACGGGCCGAAGACGGTCGCGTCGGTCGCACCCTTGTACGCCTGGTTGTTCACGGCGATGGTCTGCATCGACGCACCGAGAACGTCGGAGAGCAGGACGAATTCCTGACGCTTGTCGTCGGTGATGTGCCCGACGGCGGTGAGGAACTCGATGGCCTTGTTCCACTCGGCTTCGGTCAGGCGCACGTCGCGGATGAAGGCGTGCAGGTGCGTCGTCAGCGATTGCATGATCTGCTTCAACCGTGGGTCGGGGGTGTTGTCGAAGGACGCCAGCACCCGGCCGATCAGTTCTTCTTCGAGGGCCTGTTGGGCGGGGGTGGTGCGGGTACCGGGTTCGACGGTCATGGCCGCTGTCCTTTCTACGACGGGAAGTTGTCGCCGGCGTGCGCACTGCGGAGCAGATCGCGCAGGTCGTCGGCGGAGACGGAGCGAGGGTTCGACGGTGGTACGACGGGCAGGACCAGCTCGACCGCTTCGTCGATATTCGACTCGTCGAAGCCGTAGTCCTTCAGCGCGCGCGGAGCATTCAGCTCGGCGCGCAACGCGTTCAGGCCGGCGACGGCGGTATCGGCACCGAAGGCCGCGGCCATCCGGCGTTCGGCATCAGGCGCTGCCGGCGCGTTGAACGCCAGCACGTAGGGCAGCACCGTGGCGTGGGTCTGGGCGTGTGGCAGGTCGTAGGCGCCGCCGAGGACGTGACAGATCTTGTGATGCAAGCCCGAACCGGCGGAGGCGAACGCCACCGCCGAGAGGTAGGCGCCATAGAGGGCCTGTTCGCGCCCCTCGAGATTCGACGGGTCGGCCTGGATCGCCGGCAGTCCTTCGGTGAGCGCCCGGATGCCTTCGGCGCCGAGTGCCCGGTTGATCGGGTCGGCGCGCGGTGCCCACATGGAGTCGACGCAGTGCGCGAGCGCGTTGAGACCCGACGCCACCGACAGTTCTGCCGGCAGCGACAGGGTGAGCTGTGCGTCGTAGACGACGCTGACGGGCAGCACCGCTGTGTCCACGCCGGTGGTCTTCCGCGAGGCCTCCGTCAGACCCCATACGTTTGTTGCCTCGGATCCGGCGTAGGTAGTGGGCACCGCGACGATCGGGATGCCGGACGTGAGTGCGACGGCCTTGGCGAGTCCGGTGGTGGAGCCGCCTCCGACGCTCACGATCAGGTCGATTGCATGCTCTGCGGCCGCCTTTCGTGCAGCCTCGGCGCGCTCGACCGGCACGTGCGGGGCGACACCGTCGTGGAAGACGGCGACGTCGATGTCGCGGCACACCTGCTGCGCCACAGTCTCTTCGGCGGGTGAGGCCACAACCATCACGCGGGTCGCGCCGAGGCGGGACACCTCTCCGGCAACGTTCTCGGCCGCTCGTCCCGCTCCGAACAACACGCGTTGGCCGAGGGTGACGTGGTGGAAATCCATAGCCATGGTCGATCTTCCTTTCACGCGGCCGGGGCGGTCACGTCGACGGTCAGGTGGAGGCCGGCGAGGATCGTGTCGAGCGAGGCCTGCAGCCCGGCAGTATCCGACGCGGTGGCGGCGACATAGAAGTCGGGTCGCAGAATCACGAACTCCGCTCCGATCTCGTCGAGCCATGCGCTGTACATTCCGTCGACGTCCGTCACGTCGCACTCCGCTTCTCCGATACGCACGCAGCGACCGTCGAGATCGGCCCACCGCCGCGACTGTTCGACGGTCAGCAGGTCGGCCGGTGACTCTCCACGTCCCAGGATGATCCACCCGCGCCCGACCACGTCGTCGAACCGTCCGGACCGGCCGTTCGCCTCCACGATGCCCTGCACCGACAGTTCGCCTGCGTGCGCGGAGCCTTGCTGCCAGATGCCCGGTCCGAGGGAGGCGATGTCGGTGTCGACCGGGGCACCGTCGGACGAGGCTGCCTCTGCGATCATGCGACGATCTCGCTCCGCCGCCTCCTCGGGGTCGGCGATGCAGATGACCTGCCCGAGACGCATCGAGAAGTCGATGTAGTGACGCACGTGCCCCTTGCGTTCGGTGCCGTACGAGTCGAGAACGGCGTCGTCCGCCCGGCCCGACAGCACCAGGTCGAGGCGCCACGCCAGAGCGACGGAGTCGCGCAGGCCCGCACACATACCCTCGCCCGCGAAGGGCGGCATGAGGTGTGCGGCGTCTCCCGCGATCAGTCCCCTTCCGCGACGCCATGTCTCGGCCCAGCGCGCCTGGAACCGGTAGACGGCGGAGCGTTCGAGCTCCGCATTGTCGGGGTTCACGCCCCACGGCTCGAGCAGTCGCCAGGCAGATTCCTCCGACGCAAGTTCGGTCGGGTCCTCGCCGGGCAGCACCATGTACTCCCAGCGGCGCCGGCCGGGGCCGCCGGGAACGATGGTCGTCGGTCGCACCGGGTCGCACAGCTGCCAGTGAGTGGGACCCAGGTCGGGCAGGTCGCCCTTCGGGATCATGTCGAGGATCAGCCAGTCGAAGAAGAAGCCGTGGTCGGTAAAGTCCAGCTCGAGGGCTTGGCGGACGAAGCTGTTGGCACCGTCGGCTCCCACGACGTACTGCGCGCGGATCTGTTCCTGCACGGACGCACTGGCGATGTCGGTCACCGTGCCGCTGACTGTGATGCCGTTCTCGTCCTGTTCGAGACCCACTGCGGTCCAGCCGCGCCGGATGGTCACCGTGGGCAGTTCGGCCGCGACCTCACGCAGACGTTTCTCGAGCTCGGGCTGGGAGAACCAGTAGCGCGTGCGCCACCCCGAGGCAGCGACGGACTTCCAATCCACCTCGAGCAGGGTCTCCCCGGCGGCGTTGCGCCAGTAGTAGAGATCGTCGTGGAACTCGATCGCCGGATCGTCGTCCGAATCGATGCCGAGAACGGCAAGGATGCGGGCGATCTCGTGATCGAACGTCACGGCGCGCGGTTGCTCGTAGGGGGTGGGCCACTTGTCGACGACGGTGACGCGATGCCCTTGCCGGCCGAGAAGGACCGCCAGGAGGGTGCCGACCGGTCCGCAGCCGACGACGGCGACATCGGTGTCGAACTGTCGGACGTCGTCCGCGGGAAGAGTGTGGAGGTTCGTCATGGCGAGTGGCCTTTCGGGTGATCTACGTCATACCGACTGAGACTATGGTGACACAGTCCTCAATATTGAGCAATCCCTCAGTTTTGATTGCATGCTCATATCCCTGTTCGCCTGGCGTACGGTACGGACGTGCCCACCACTCCGAACGAAGCCGCAACGCCTGCCACGTCGCGCCACCAGCGCCGACGCGAGAAGACTCGCGCGCGCCTCATCGAGGCTGCGCGCACGTTGGTCGCCGAACGGGGCGTGGACGCGGTCGGACTGTCCGACATCACCGAAGTCGCCGACCTCGGCGTCGGCACGTTCTACAACTACTTCGCGTCCCGCGACGAGATCGTCGAAGCCGTCGCCGAAGAATCCATCGAATACCTCGGCGCCCGTATGGATTCGATGACCGAGGACATGCCGGATACGGCGGAGAGGTTCGCGTCGTCGCTGCGACACCTCGTGCGGCACGCGATGAGCGACCCGCTGTGGGGATGGTTCGTCGTCCGGCTCGGTATCGCACACCCGAAACTCATCGGTATCCTCGGCCCGCGCGCCGCGCGCGACCTGCGCTACGGCGTCGACGCCGGCCGGTTCACCATCACGGATATCGACATCGCGACGGCCTGCGTGTTCGGCTCTCTGCTGTCGACGCTGCACCACGTGGTCTCGGCCGAGGCTCCCGAGAACATCGACGAGATCTACGCACGGGCGATGCTGTGCATGGTGGGGATGGATCCCGCGGAAGCGGAAGAAGTCGCCACGCGCCCGCTGCCGGAACTGCCCTGACGGGCGTCGTTCAGAGACGTTTCAGGAAGCTGAAGAAACCGGGGGTGTGCACCTCACGCAGACGCGTGAGCTTGCGGTAGGAGATCAGCCAGACACCGTCGACCTTGCGGTACTTCTCGTGGTAGTGCCCCCACCCGTGCAGCGACTCCTCGACGCCGTCGTTGTCCCACCACAGCTCGTCTTCCATCGCCCAGATGCCTCGCGCGGTGGTGGCGGATTCGAGGACGATCTCGGGGCAGTGGCCGTGGTGCGCCGAGGTGATCGCCACCGGTCCGTCGAGGAAGTTGCTGATGGCGCGGGTGAGTGCCTCGCGACCCACCACGCGACCGGCTTCCTCACCGGTGCGGGGCTGCTTGTCGCTGGGGAGTCCGCCCCACGTCTCGCTCACGACGTCCTCGGTGTGCAAGGTGGGGTACAGCTCCCACTGCTTGGTGTCCATCACCCGCAGCCGGGCCGAGAAGACCTGCTGGATCTCGTGGATGGCGAGAAGCTGTTCGGCCGCAGACAGGTCGCTGGTCGGGCGGTCCGTGGTCTCGGTCATGGCGATCCTTCCGGAGCGGGCGGTCAGCTGCTTGTCTACCGATCGCCGGACGGAATCTCCTGCGACATCCCGTTGATCGGAACAACCGGCATCCTCGCGCGGTGAAACGGGTCCGGCGCGGCGTGTTGCAGGGGCGAGCCTCGTTTCATGGCGTCAACATGAGCGCGGCCCCTCCGAGTTGCCCAGGATGTTCCGTTCAACGGAAACACCGGTGCGCGCTCACATCACAGCTGGGACTGTTCGACACGCCACACCTGCACAGCGCAAGTCGCTCCGTACCGCGGAGCACCCCTCCACGTAGTCCCGGCTCGTCAGCAGCCGATTCCCAGGAAGAGTCACCGTCATGGGCCAAGTATTGGACAGGATCATGCAGCACGCGGACGAGATCCGCAGTGAAGGCATCGTCGGCGACGAGCAGATGCGACTGTCGGACATCTCGGCGAAGCACCTGCGCGACTCCGGCATCATCCGCATGTTGCAGCCGAAGGAATTCGGCGGCGCGGAAGCCCACCCCCGCGAGTTCGCCGAGACCGTCATGTCCATCGGTGCTCTCGACGGTGCGACCGGCTGGGTGGCCGGCATCGTCGGTGTGCATCCGTGGGAGCTCACCTTCTTCGACACGAAGGCCCAGGAGGAGATCTGGGGCGACGACAACGACATGTGGATGGCGTCGCCGTACGCACCGATGGGTGTCGCTGTGCCGGTCGACGGGGGTTACATCCTCAACGGCCGCTGGTCGTTCTCGTCCGGTACCGACCACTGCGGTTGGGTGATGATCGGTGCTGCCGTCGGCGACAAGGACGGCAACCGCACCGGCCAGGTCCTGCACGTGCTGCTCCCCCGCTCGGACTACGAGATCGACGCGGACAGCTGGAACGTCATCGGCCTGCGCGGCACCGGATCGAAGGATCTGATCGTCAAGGACGCGTTCCTGCCCGAGTACCGCACGATCGATGCGGACATCGTGCTCAGCGGAAACGGCTGGCGACACGCGGGTCGCGACGAGACGCTGTACAAGTTCCCCTTCTCGTACATCTTCCCGCTGGGCATCACCTCGTCGCTGATCGGCATGACCGAGGGCGCGCTGGCCTGCTACATCGCCGCGCAGAAGGAGCGCGTTCAGGTCACCGGTGTCCCGATCAAGGAGGACCCGTACGTCCTGTTCGCAATCAGCGAGGCAGCCGCCGAGATCTCCGCGTCGCGGCTCGCGTTGCTCGAGACCGTCGACCGGTTCTGGGACAAGACCGACCGCGGTGAGGAGATCAGCTTCGAGGAGCGCGCCATCGGCCGGCGCACCCAGATCTCGTCGGCGTGGCGTGCGGTGCGGGCGATGGACGAGATCTTCGCGCGCGCCGGCGGTGCGGCAGTGCACCTGAAGACACCGATGCAGCGCTTCTGGCGCGACGCGCACGTGGGTCTGACCCACGCCATCCACGTGCCGGGCATGATCTACCACTCCGCAGCTCTCACTCAGCTCGGTGGCGACCCGCAGGGCCCCTACCGCGCAATGATCTGATTCCCTTCCACTTTCGAGGACGACGACATGACTGAACTGAGAGGTCTCGGCTACCTCCGCATCCAGACGCAGGATGTGCCGCGCTGGCGCGCCCTGCTGCTCGACGGGCTCGGCATGGCCGAGGGAACCGGGCCCGAGGCCGACGGCTTCTACGCCCGCATCGACGAGCGTCGCTCGCGCATCCAGGTGCTGCCCGGCGAGTCCGACAAGGCACTGGCCGTGGGCTGGGAGGTGCGTGACGAGTTCGCGCTCCAGCGCGTGCGTGAGGCCGTAGAGAAGTCGGGACGCACCGTCGAGGTGCTCTCGCACAAGGAAGCGACCTACATCGACGCCGAGGGTGCCATCGCGTTCGAGGATCCGGCCGGAACCCGTCTCGAGGTGTTCTTCGGGCCGGTGCTCGACCACAGCCCGGTCGTGACGCGGTTCGGTGGACGCTGGGTGACCGGCGGCCTCGGCCTGGGCCACGTCGTGCTGCCGACGGCGAACTTCGCCGAGACGTACGAGTTCTACACGCAGGTGCTCGGTTTCCTGCCGCGCGGCTCGATCCGCCTCGACGAGGACGGTCTCGTGCGCGTCCGCTTCCTCGGCATCAACGAGCGGCACCACAGCCTCGCGCTGTGCCCGGCTCCGCCCAACAAGGAACCCGGCCTGGTGCACTTGATGACCGAGGTCGACACGCTCGACGCGGTCGGCCAGGCGCTCGATCGGGTGAACAAGCTCGACTTCTCGATCTCGTCGACACTCGGCCGGCACACCAACGACAAGATGATCTCGTTCTACGTTCGTGCACCCGGAGGCTGGGACCTCGAGTTCGGCACCGAGGGCATGCTCGTCGACGAGCGTCACTACACGTCCGAGGAGATCACGGCAGATGCGTACTGGGGCCACGACCAGTCGGGATCCGAGCCGTTGAAGGCGTTCCTGCCACCCACTGCCTGACACCCCACGGTCCGTCCGACGAAAATGCACCGCGACTTCCGGTCGCGGTGCATTTTCGTTGTTCCTGAAATTCGTTCTTCCGCGGAGCTCCGAGTGGCGCTACAGTCGTAGATACTCATTGATCGGTCGATCAATCAACGAATATGCCACGGAGAAGACCATGCCCGAAGTCCTCCCCACCCCCTCGTCCGTCATGGATCGCCTCGGCCTGCTGCTCGAACCGTTCCGCGACACGGACGGCCTCACCCTCACCGAGCTGTGCCGACGAACAGGCTTCCCCCGTTCGTCCGCTCATCGGATGCTTCTCCAACTCGTGCGGGTCGGGTGGATGCGTCGCAGCGGCACCACCTATCACCTCGGTCCGAAGATCGTCGAGCTCGGCGCCCTCGCGCAGGCACACGACCGCATCCACAGCGCCGCCCTCCGCTCGATGTACGACCTGCACCGAGAGACCGGCCTCGCCGTCCACCTGACCGTTCTCGACGACGACCAGGTCGTCTACCTGGAGAAGGTGAGCGGCGCGCAGTTCACCGACACCACATGGGCGGGCCAGCGGCGCCTTGCCGAGGACACCGTCGCCGGCCTGGCGCTGCTGGCGCGACGCGACGGAACCCACCCCGCCCTGACGGGCAGCAACGGGCACTCACTCGTCGGCGGTGTCGTACACGGAGGCGAGTGCTTCCGGCACGCCGTCGCCGCCTTCGCTGCGGGCGACGGCGAGATCGCCGCACTGTCGCTGGCCGGCCCGGTGGAGGCGATCAGCGAGGACGCGGTCCGGCGGTTGCGTCGGGCAGCCGACCATCTGGAGACGACCTTGACCGCCTGACATCACACCCCTCAACCGATCCGCTGATCAATCGATCAGTCGATGGCTTCGATGTATTGCGAGGATCCCATGGCACTCGACGACGAGTTCTCCAACGCCTTCATCGCCCGCGTGGCCGGACTGCTGGACGAGTTCCACACCGGCGATCGGCTCACCCTCTCCGAGCTCTCGACTCGCACGGGTCTGCCACGCTCGTCCACTCACCGCTTGCTCACACAGCTCGTCGAGCACGGCTGGGTGAGCAAGCGCGGCAAGACCTACGCCCTCGGACGCACCCCCCTCGAATGGGGCGCGTTGGCTCGGAACCACGACCGTCTGCACCGAGCGGCCCATCCCGTCCTGCACGACCTGCATTCGGCGACGGGTCTCGTCGTGCATCTGGCCGTCCTCGAAGGTGGCGACGTGCGCTACGTCGACAAGATCGGACGTGGACCCCTCGTGCTCCCTTCGCGCATCGGCGGGCGGCAGCCGGCACATCGCACCGCCCTCGGTAAGGCCCTTCTGGCCCACACCCGACTGCACGCCTCCCTTCCTGCAACAGGATGCACGTACCCCAGTGCCCCGAGAGCAGAGCATCTGCTGTCCCGCAACGAGATCGCACATATTCGCGAGCGACGTGTCGCGCACGAGCGTGAGGAATCGGTGCCGGGTGTCGCGTGCGTGGCGGCGCCCATCGGAAACGGGCAGACGTGCGTGGGCGCACTGTCCGTGACAGGACCCGTCGACATCGTCGACACCGTCGGCCTGGCCACCCCGGTCCGGCTCGCGGCGCGGGCGGTGTGGCGTGCCCTGTCCCCGAGCGATTCTCGGCCACACCTCACCCGATCGGTGGGTCAGCGCACCAGCGCCTGACCTCCGTCCACCGGAAGCGAATGGCCCGTGATGTAGCGGGCCGCCTCGCTGCACAGGAAGACGACAGCGGGTCCGATGTCGGTCTCGGGATCGCCGAGCCGACCGAGCGGGATCGAACTCGCGTACGCGGCTGCTTCTTCCGGCTCGCGTTCCGCCCACTCCTGCATTGCTACCGAATCGGCGAGGGGCAGAATCGAATTGACGCGGATCCCGTCCGCCGCCCACTCACAGGCGGCGGTGCGGGTGAGAACCCGGATCGCTTCCTTCGCAGCGGCGTATCCGCCCGTCCCCAAGGGGTTCCACCGAATACCGGCCGCCGATCCGAGATTGACGATCGAACCACCGCCACGCAGGTACGGATGGCAGGCCCGCATCATCCGCCAGGTCGCGGTGGGCCCGGATTCCATACCTCCGCGGTACACGTCCTCGTCGAGTTCGAGGAGCGTTCCCGGCGCCGGCGACTGCGCGTTGTTCACCAGGATGGACAGTCCGCCGAACTCCTGCACCACGGCGGCGACCGTCTCCTCGACCGCCGCACCATCGGTCACGTCGCACACATACGGCACCGCGCGACCACCACGGTCGGTGATCTCCACGGCAGTCGCACCGATCGTCTCCGCGGTGCGACCCACGACAGCAACAGCGGCGCCGGCGGCGGCGAGCGCGAGTGCAATCCCCCTCCCGATACCCTGACCTGCGCCGGTCACGAGAGCTGTGGCGCCTGCCAGCGGCGTAGCGGGAACGATCGGGTCCATCCGGGACACGGCCATGCATACTCCTGAAGACGTGAAGAACATGAACCCATTGATCGGTTGATCAATGGGTGTGGCAGAATACGGTCCGAAGCAGGCCTGTACGGGCCTTACGAGAGGACGACGGTGGACCCGCAGGAGCGAAAGCGGCAGATACTCGACCGGTCGGCGGAGATCTTCGCCCGCAAGGGGGTCACCGCCACCACCATCCGCGAGATCGCGGACGCGGTCGGTGTCTATTCCGGAGCGCTCTACCACTACTTCCCGTCGAAGGAAGCGATCGTCACCGAGCTCATCCGCGAATACATCACCGACCTCAACCAACGATGCCGCGAGGTGCTGGCGCGGTCGCTACCGCCCGTCGAGCGACTCGTGGCATTCACACAGATCGCACTGGAGACCTCCGAGGACTACCACGGAGCAACCTCCATCTGGCGACGCGAAGGCGAGTACATGCGTGAGCGCGTCGTCGAGGCCGACATGGTCTCCTCGGCCGACGCCATGCAGGTCGCGTGGCGAGAAGCCATCCGCGACGGCATCGCCGAAGGCGTCTTCCGTACCGACATCGATCCCGAGACGTTCCGGGAACTGATCTACGACGCGGTCTGGCACGCCTCCCGCTGGTACCGGCCCGGTCCGGACCGTACTCTCGCCGCCCTCGCGCGCACCATCGTGTCGGTGTTCGTCGACGGTTTCCGTCGCCGCGAAGCGTGATCCGTCCCGCCGCACGCAGCGGGACGGATCATCGGATCACTCCGCCGAACCGGCGAGGTTCTCCTCGACTTCCTTGTGCCACGATTCGAGCGCACGGGAGGTATCCACTTCGAACTCGAAACGCTGGGTCATGTCCGGTGTGACGTCCTCGAGGTCGACGTAGAACTGGTTGTACCAGCGACGCAGCTGATAGACCGGGCCGTCCTCCTCGGTGAGGAGCGGATTCTCGATGCGGGACTTGTGCTTCCAGATCTCGATGTCCTGGGCGAACTGCTCCTCGAGACCGTCGGTGAACATCTTCGCCATCTCGGCGGCCTGCTCCTCGGACATACCCTCGATCTTCTTGACGATCGTGCCGAACTGCAGCACGAACGAGTTGTTCGTGACCGGGTAGTGGCAGTTGATCAGCTTCGACTCGATGGTCGTGCCCTCGGAGACCGTGTAGATCGTATCGAGCATGAAGGACGGACCGTAGTAGAAAGCGTCCGAGATGGTCTGCGCCTCCGGCAGATCCATCTGCACACCGGTCTTGATGTCGTCGCGTCCGTAGGAGCGCATGTGCTGGCCGGCGATGTGCCCGTCGAAGACGTTCTTGAAGTACTCGGGCATCTGGAAGTGCACGTAGAAGAAGTGCGCCATGTCGACGACGTTGTCGACGATCTCGCGGCAGTGCGAACCCTCGACGTGGATGGTCGTCCACGTCCAGTCGCTCCACTGACGGTCCTCGTAACCCTCGATCTCGGGGATCGCGAGTTCCGGTGTGGGTTCGCTGTTCTGCGGGCAGTGCCAGACGAACAGAACACCGTTGCGTTCCATCGTCGTCCACGCCTTGGTGCGACCGAGCTTCGGCGTGCGGCGCGCGTACGGTACGGCTTCGCAACGGCCCTGTCCGTTCCAGCGCCAGTCGTGGAACGGACAGGCGATGGTGTCGCCCTTGATCTCACCACGCGCGAGGTTCCCGCCCATGTGCCGGCAGAAGGCATCGAGCACGTGCAGCTTTCCGGCCGTATCGGCGAAGACCACCAGATCGGTGCCGAACACCTTGACCTGGTGCGTCTTTCCGTCGCGGAAGTCCTTTGCGAGGCCGATGCAGTGCCATCCGCGCGCGAAGCGGGTGGGGTTGGTACCTGGATCGATGTTGCGGATCTCGATCCGCTCCTGGGGGACGGTCATGTTTTCTCCTGCGCTGACGAGAGGTGATGGGGCTGACGAGAGTCGAAGGCGAGCGACGGTCACCGGGCTGGGGCGACCGTCTCCGTGGAAGCGAGAGGAGCGATCGTAGGATCGATCCGGTTCCCGGTCCGGATCACACCGTCGGCCACCGCCTCGTCCACGGCGCGATCGAGCGCCTCGCACCGCATCACGTAGGCACCCGGACCAGCGGTGGCGATCTCTCGGCACGACTCCCGGGCCTCGTCGGACCATTGGATGCTGGTATGAGCTGGGCTGTACTTCGCGACGAGCACACGAGCGCCGCAGGTATGACAGGCGAGCGACTGCATTGTTGCCGGTTCCCTTCCTCGGATGAGCCGAGACTAGGAACCGCGATGTGGGCGGCGACACAGCTTTTCAGCCCAGCGGGACAAACGGAGTTCTATCGAACGCCCGGCGACTTCTCGTCGCGCGGTGAAACGGGGTTCACGCGGCGTGTTACAGGGGCGAACCCCGTTTCAGCGCGTCAGCTGGGGAGTAGCCGTGGGATGCGGACACGGAAGGTAGAGCCGACACCCTTCTCGGACTCCACCTCCACCTTCCCGCCGTGCGCCGCGACCAGCGCAGCGACGATCGACAGGCCCAGACCACTCCCACCCGACGCGCGGGTGCGGGAGGCGTCGGCGCGGTAGAAGCGTTCGAAGACGCGCTCGCGGTCGTCGGGATCGAGGCCGGGGCCGGTGTCGGCGACTTCCAAGATCGCATCGGAGTCCGAGGTACCCACCCGCACCGTGACATCGGCGTCTGGTGGGGTGTGGGTCAGGGCGTTTGTGACGAGATTGCTCAACACCTGACGCAGACGGGCGTCGTCGCCGAGAACCTCGGGAGTGCCTGGGCCGTCGATGATGTCGAGGGTAACGGTCCGTTCTGGTGCGACGGCGCGCGCGTTGTGCACCGCGTCGGCGGCGACCGCGAGCAGATCCACCGGGGAACGGTCGAGCGGACGTTGTTCGTCGAGTCGCGCGAGCATCAGCAGGTCTTCGACGAGCAGGCCCATGCGGCGGGCCTCGCGTTCGATGCGGTCCATGAGCATGCCGGTGTCGGTACTCGCGCCCTGCCGGTACAACTCGGCGAAACCGCGGATGGTGGTGAGCGGAGTTCGGAGTTCGTGGCTGGCATCGGCGACGAAGCGACGCATCTTCTCCTCCGAGCGTCGCGCCGACTCCTCGGATGCTGCGGTTGCTGCGAAGGCTGATTCGATCCTGCCGAGCATGGCGTTGAAGGTCACCGACAACCGCCCGATCTCGGTTCGGGGATCGCCCTCGGGCACCCGCTCGCTGAGGTCGCCTTCAGCGATCGCGGCGGCGGTGCGCTCGACCTCGTCGAGGGGACGCAGGCTCATCCGCACGACGACACCGCCGCCCACCGCCAGTGCGACCAGCACGACCGCACCGATCACCGTCTGCAGCACGACGAGGCTGTCCACCGTCTCGTCGGCCTCGGCCAGGCTCATCCCGACGGTGGTCACGACACCCGACGCGTTCTCGGTGCTCATCACCCGCCAGTGCGGACCGTCGTTGCCCACGGATCCGACGGTGACGGGCCTACCCGTCGGATCCTCAGGCACATCCGGTGCGGTCGACTCGTCATTGACGACGAACAGCACTTGTCCGTCGGCGTCGACGACCTGCACGTAGAAGGGGCTCGGCGGTCGCCGGGAGGTGGGGGCGTCCAGCGGTGGCGTCAGTGGGGGTCGGTCGGGTCGCGCCCAGGTCCGTGCGGCCTCCTCGAGGTCCCGGTCGACGCGCGACAGCAGAGAGTTCTGCAGAGCCGAGGTGACGGCAACACCCGACGCGAGCAGACCGATGCCGGCCAGGAGCACCAGGGCGGCCACCAGCGTCCAACGGAGTGGCAGCGCCCGCAGCCGGTTCATGTGCGGGGTTCCCGCATCACGTAGCCCACCCCGCGAACGGTGTGGATGAGGGGGACGTCGCCGATGTCCACCTTGCGTCGCAGATACGACACGTACGACTCGACAACCCCGACCTCACCGCCGAAGTCGTAGTTCCACACGTGCTCGAGGATGCGGGGCTTGCTCAGCACCGTCCCGGCGTTGAGCATGAAGTACCGCAGCAGCGTGAACTCGGTCGGCGACAGCGACACGGGCTTGCCGGCCTTGAACACCTCGTGGGTGTCCTCGTCGAGTTCGAGGTCGGCGAAGGTGATGCGGGAACTGCGTTCGGTCTCGGACACCTTGCCGGCGCGGCGCAGGATCGTGCGCAGCCGGGCGATGACCTCTTCGAGGCTGAACGGTTTGGTGACGTAGTCGTCGGCGCCGAGCGTCAGGCCCGCGACCTTGTCCTCCACCGCGTCTTTCGCGGTCAGGAACAGCACGGGCGCGTCGATGCCGTCGGCGCGCAGGCGGCGCAGCAGGCCCATGCCGTCCATCCCGGGCATCATCACGTCGAGGATCACTGCGTCGGGCCGGAAGCGTCGCGCCTTGTCCAGTCCTTCGGCGCCGTTGCTCGCGGTCTCCACCTCGAAGCCCTGGAACTTCAGGCTCACGGACAGCAGTTCGACGATGCTCGGCTCGTCGTCGACGACGAGCACGCGCGCTTCGGGAATCCGGTCGGTCACGACTTCGATTGTCGCGGGTAGGGCTGGCACCGCGCTCGAGATTTCCTGGCAGGTTCCTGTGAGCTTTCCGATTGTCAGGAAGTTGCCAGGAGAACTTCACGGAACCTCGAGATCACGAGTGTGTGCTGTGGGGGTGAACAACGGCTATCAACAGACCGCGAGCAGACTGCACGCGTTCAACCGGTACGAGATCAAGTATTTCGTCGACGAGATGAAGGTGCCCGAACTACGGCGCGAGCTCGCCGCTCGGATGGACACCGATCCGTACTCCCCACACGGGGGCTATCCGGTGACGTCGCTGTACTACGACACCCCGGATCTGCGGTTCTACTGGGAGAAGATCGAGGGCCTGAAGTTCCGCCGCAAGGTACGCATGCGGCTGTACGGCGATCCGGCCGCATGCACCGACGACTCTGCCGTGCAGGTCGAGATCAAGCAGCGCGTCAACCGGGTGACCCAGAAGCGTCGCACTGCCCTCCCGTACGGCGTCGCCCTGCGATGGCTGAACGGACGCGAGGACATCGAGTGCGACGACTCGCAGCGGCCGTTCGTCGACGAGGTCTCCGGTCTCGTGGGGAATCTGGATCTGCGACCGATCGTGACCACCGGCTATCTGCGCGAGGCGTTCGTCGGACGCGACGCCGACCTCGGCCTGCGCGTGACGATCGACCACAAGGTGCACGGCCGCGACCGCGACTTCCACTTCGCGTCCGGCGCAGAGAACCGCTTCATCATCCCGCCGAAGCTGGCCGTCGTAGAGCTCAAGGCCAACGAGCGGGTGCCCTACTGGGCGACTGATTTGACGGCCCGGCTGGACATGTCGGTGATCCGGGTGTCGAAGTACTGCCAGTCGGTCGAAGCGTTCGGGCTCGCACCCAGGTCCCGTTTCGGTGCACCGGAACTGGTGTCGCCGGACGGCTCCGACGCGCGGGTACCCGCCGATCTTCTGTCCACCGAACCGATCCCGGCTCGCTGACCTTCCCTTCTCCGAAACAAGGACGGATATGAACTTCGATTTCCAAGATCTCAGTGGCACGTTCACGACCTTCGACATCGTGGTGTCGCTGGCGTTGTCGTTCGTGCTGTCGAGCGTCATTGCGTGGGTCTACCGCTACACGCACAAGAACGTCTCCTACAGCCAGTCCTACGTGCAGACGCTGGTGCTGGTCGGCATGGTCATCGCGCTCATCATGTTGGTGGTCGGATCGAACATCGCCCGGGCGTTCGCTCTCGTCGGCGCGCTCTCGGTGGTGCGATTCCGCAACGCCATCAAAGAAACTCGCGATGTCGGGTTCATCTTCCTGGTGATGGCCATCGGCATGACCACCGGTACCCGCTTCTACGTGCTCGCCATCGCGGCGACCGTCGCGATCTGCCTCGTACTGCTGATCATGAACAAGTTCAACTGGTTCACGCTCGACGTGCAGCGTCAGGTGGTCAAGGTGCAGGTGCCGCCGGAGCCGGCCTACACCAGCACCGTCGAGGACATTCTCATCAAGCACTGCAGTGAATACGAGTTGGTGTCCACCGAATCCGTCCGCGCCGGCGCCCTGGTGGAGCTGTACTACACGGCTCAGCTGAAGAAGGGCACGAGCTCGAACGACCTGATCGCTGCATTGAGCGCCGTCAATGCCGGCCAGCGGGTGAGCGTCCTGACCGGATACGACCAGACCGACCTGTGATGACGGCACCCACCCCGCGGCGCCGTCTGCGGCACCGGATACCGACCTCGCTGCGGCGGCACTGGAAACTGCCAGTGGCGTTCATCGCGTTCGTCGCGATCGTGGCCACGGCATTCGGAGCGACACGCGTGCGGCCCTACATCACAGGCGACCCGACGATCATCTCCTCGGAGATCACCCAGAACGTCGCCGGCACAGTCGATCTGTTCGACACCTCCGCCACACACGAGTTGTCGCTCGAGATCGGCGACGCCGAGTACGACGACATGATCTCCGCATACGAGAAGGACGGCGACAAGGAGTGGGTGGTCGCCGATGTGGTCATCGACGGCACCCGCATCGACGACGTGGGTGTGCGCCTGAAGGGCAACTCGACGCTGCGCGGCCTGCAGGGCGAGGGTTTCGATCAGGCGCAAGGCCCGCCCGGGATGGAGGGCACGGTTCAGGTGGATCCGGAGGATCCGACCTCGTTGCCCTTGCTGATCCGTTTCGACGAGTACGTCGACGGTCGCGCGTATCAGGGCATGACAGAACTGTCGGTGCGGCCCGGCTCGCCGGTGATCAACGAGGCGATGGCGTTGTCGCTCACCGCCGAGACCGATCAACCGACCCAGCGGTACGCGTACACGGTGTACTCGGTCAACGACAGCGCCACCGCGACGCGACTGGTGCTCGAGCATCCCGATGAGCAGTACGCCAACTCGCTGTTCGACTCCCCTGGCTATCTCTACAAGGCCGATGCGTCGTCGCGGTTCGAGTACGTCGGCGACGACCAGTCGGACTACGCCGACCAGTTCGAGGAGATCAATGCCGCCGACTCCGGGACGCTGCAACCCATCATCAGCTTCCTGAAGTGGATGGACTCGGCCGACGACGCAGAGTTCGACGCGCACCTCGCCGACTGGGTCGACGTCGAGTCCTTCGCCCGGTACGTCGCCACACAGAACCTGCTCGTCAACTTCGACGACATGGCCGGACCCGGTCAGAACTACTACCTCTGGTACGACCTCGACACGAAGAAGCTCTCGGTGGTCTCGTGGGATCTGAACATGGCCATGCAGGGTGATACTTCCGCCGGCCCGGACGACTCCATCTCCATGATGGGCGGCATGGGACCGGGCGGTCGCCCGCAGGGCATGGCGGACGCCACGCCACCGGAGGGGATGCCTCAGGCCATGCCACCTGGAATGCCTGGAGGTGAGAGTCGCGGACCAGGCGGCGGCAATACCTTGAAGACCCGTTTCCTCGAATCCGACGCCTTCACGGAGATCTACCACCGGGTGTATCAGGAGCTGTCCGAGCAGATCTACGGCAACGGTCTGGCGCTCGAGGTGCTCGACGAGGTGGCGGAGTCGGTGCCGACCTCCGACGGACTCACCGCCGAGGCGCTGCAGGAGAGCGTCGACTCGATGCGCTCCTGGATCGGGGAACGTACGCAGGCACAAGTTCAGTGGATTCAGCCCCGCTGAGCGAGGTCGGATCCACCGAAGTTACGGATACTGTCGGGCCATGACTTCCGAAGAAATCCTGCTCGTCGAGCAGCGCGATTCCGTCCGCATTCTCACCTTCAACCGCCCGGAGGCGCGGAATGCGCTGAGCTCGGCGCTCATCGATGCTCTGCGCACCGAGATCGCTGCAGCGGAGGCGGACGACGAGACGAACGTCGTGGTCCTTACCGGCACCGACCCGGCCTTCTGCGCCGGACTCGACCTGCAGGAACTCGGGGAAGGTGGAGGCAACCTGTCGCTGGTGTCCGGCGCCGACCTCCCCGTCGGTCATCCGTGGAAGCCCATCTCCAAGCCGATCATCGGCGCGGTGAACGGCGCCGCCATCACCGGTGGTCTCGAAATGGCACTCGCGTGCGACTTCCTCATCGCGTCCGAGCGCGCCCGCTTCGCCGACACCCACGCGCGAGTCGGCGTCCTGCCGGGTTGGGGACTCACCCAGCGCCTGCCCGCGGCGGTGGGTCCGGGCTTCGCGCGTCGCATAAGCCTGTCCGGCAACTTCGTGGGTGCCGAGGAGGCGCTGCGTGCGGGTCTGGTGACGCAGGTCGTCGCGCATGACGAACTGCTCGGCACGGCCGTGGAGGTCGCGCGGACGATCGCCGGCAACGACCAATCCGGTGTGCGGGCGTTGCTCGCGTCGTACCGCCGGGCCGAGGAGCATGTCGTCGAACCGGCCCTACGGGTGGAGCAGCAGACCTCGGAAGAGTGGATGCGGGAGTTCTCGCCGTCGCGGGTCGCCGAGCGACGGGCTGCGGTGATCGAACGCGGAAAGTCCCAGAACGCCGTGAATCCCAAGTCCTGAAACGCCCATGATCAAAGGGCATTTCGGTCTAGTCGGACACTTTTATCACAGAAATATAACAACTAGTGACGGCAGGTAACAGGCTTTGAGGCCTTCGCGAAGTATGGGACGGAAGTGAATTGATCTTGCGGATCTATTCACTTCCCGCGCTCGTTCGCGGGCGTGCCCATCCACAACAACATGGAGGTATTCCTATGCTGCTCGGATCTCTCGCACTGACCCTCGGTGGACTGCTCGCCGCTCTCGGCATCATTCTCTGACAGCTGGACGATCGACTCCGCGCCCGCACCACCCCCTGCGTGCGGGCGCGGTTCGGTCTATTCGGACGGATTCACTTCCGGCGTCCGGAAAACCGTGTCCTCACTACGCTTCTCGGACATCCTCTTCTCGAGTTCGTCCTTCTCGCGCTGCGCCATCTCGGGGTCGACGTCCTCACCCGGGACGGGTCCGGGATCTGTAGCCGGTGCGCCCTGACCGGGATCGGCCGCGTCGATCTCGTCGGAGCCGGTGTGCTTGATCGGGAGAAACGGTTCCATGCTTGCCATGGATACGGATTCCCGACACCGATGCGCGCAAACAACTACTCCGGCAACGGAACGTTCTGCAGTCGCAGCTGACCGCGAGCGAGGACCTTGCCGGTCGTGGTGTCGGTGATGATCACCAGCCACAGTTGCTGAGTCCTCCCCTGCTGCAACGGTTCTGCCGTGACCGACGCACGGCATCCCGTCGTCGAGCGCAGGAAGTCGGTCGAGTTGTTGACGCCGACGGCGAACTGACCGCGCTCGAGTACCGCGGCGCTTGCGCCGATGCTGCCGGCAGTTTCGACGATGGTCGCATAGAGCCCACCGTGCACGACTCCCCACGGGGTGTGATGGTCGGGGCCCAGGTCGACGTATCCGGCGACCTTCGTTCCGGTGGCTTCCTCGACGACGAAGCCGCTCGCCTCGACGAATCGGCTCGGCGGCTTCTGGCCGTAGTCCTCGATGGTCGGACGGGCCTCGGTAGTTCCGGTCATGACAACTCCTCGTTCACGCTGACTTCGATATCCACAGTTAGCCAGTGCCTAGGCTGACTGTCAAGGATTAAGTCAGCTACCCTGTGGGCATGCAGTGGCTCGACTACAGCACCGACAACTGCTCGGTCCAGCGCACGATGGACGTCATCGGCGAGAAATGGACGATGATCGTTCTCCGCGAAGTGTTCAACGGCGTGCGACGTTTCGAGCAGATGCGCCGGCACACCGGCATCTCCGACCCCGTGCTGTCCGCCCGACTGCGCACCCTCGTCGAGGCCGGGATCCTCGACACCGTCCCCTACCGCGAGGAAGGCCGCCGCACGCGCAACGAGTACCGGCTCACCGACAAGGGTCGCGATCTCTATCCGATCCTCGTCGCCCTGCTCCAGTGGGGGGACAAATACTGTGCAGATCCCGACGGCCCGTCACTGCTCATCGAACACCGCGACTGTGGCGCTCCGGTCGAAGCGGTCGTGCAATGCGCCCACGGCCACGGTCCGCTGCGGCCGAGCGAGTCGCAGACCCGGCCGGGTCCGACCGCGCGAAAACTCCCCGAGGGCACGAAAACATAACGAAGTGAATTTTCGGTCCGCGGCAGTGTTTCGCACCGAGGCGGCGGGTACTCCTCGGTCAGCGTCCCGGTGCGGACGCAGTCCGGATAACCGAACGACAGGAGGAACACATATGCACTTCGGATCTCTTGCGCTCCTCGGCGGACTGCCTGCGAAACCGGGCATCGCCCACTGAGCCAGCGCACACCGCGTCCGCATCCGTGATGGGTGCGGACGCGGTCGTATGTGCGATGAGTTTTCCGGGTGGCGCGAGTCGGTATGGTCACCGACCCCAGAAGGAGCCGACATGCCCGAATTCGTCACCCACTCGATCGACGTCCCCGGCGCGACTCTCGTCTACGACGTCCGCACCGTCCCCGGCGACGCCACCCCGCTGCTGCTCGCCGGATCCCCGATGGACGCGAGCGGCTTCACGAGCCTCGTCTCCTACCTCGACGACCGGACGGTGATCACCTACGACCCGCGCGGCACGGGCCGCGGTACGCGCACCGACACGTCGATGCAGTCCACTCCCGCTCTGCACGCCGACGACCTGCACCGGATCCTCGTCGAACTCGATCTCGGTCCCGTCGACATCTTCGCCAGCAGCGGCGGCGCAGTCAACGCGCTCGAACTCGTCTCGCGCCATCCCGAGCAGGTGCGCACGCTGGTCGCGCACGAACCGCCGATCATGGAACTGTTGCCCGATCGCATCGGGGCCGAAGCGGTGCGCGACGACATTCGCGACACCTATCAGCGCAGCGGCCTCGGACCGGCCATGGCGAAGTTCATCGCCCTGGTCAGCTACGAAGGCGAACTGACCTCCGACTATCTCGACCGGCCCGCTCCGAGCCCGTCCGAGTTCGGACTGCCCAGCGAGGACGACGGGACCCGCGACGACGTGCTGCTGGGTCAGAACTGGATGTCGTGCACGGGCTACCACCCCGATCTCGACGCTCTCGCGAACGCGTCCACGCGCATCGTCGTCGCAGGTGGTCGCGAGTCGGTACGCCAGCTGTGCGGCCGCGCCTCGGCAGCGCTCGCCGACCGGCTCGGCACAACTCCGACGCTGTTCCCCGGCGATCACGGTGGCTTCATGGGGGCCGCAGAGGGTATGTCCGGCGATCCCGGAGCTTTCGCCGCCGTGCTCCGCGACGTGCTCCAACCGAGCCGCGTGTAATCCGTCCGATTGTCGAGTTCATGGGCTACACCCAGCCCTGGTATTCGGTGCGCGACCTCGCCGAACCCGTGGGCGGAGCGATGATGCCGCGCGCCGTGGCCGCGCCTTCGTCTACATCCCGAAGAGCGGGTACGTCGGCATCGGAGTCGTCACCGTGATGTCGTTCTTCGAGAGTGCTCACAACAGGGATGGGTGACAGCAGAAGCTTTTTCGCACGATCACTCCGTGTCGCGCAGCACGTTTCTGCGTTCGACGCGGCGCCGATCGGCCAGGTGGGCGTCGCGCAGCACTTCGAGCAGACGCGGTGTGGTCCGCTCGCCGGGTTCGACGACCGCGACCCATCCCAGTGAGCCGTAGAGCGGATGAGGGATGAAGACGTCGGCCTCGGCGAAGTCGATCGTCGAGGGGTCGACGGACCGGGGTGGGTAGCCGAGCAACTCGGTGAACAGCTGCGTCCCCGCATGCACGTTCACGCGCCATCGGCCCGGCTCGTCGAGGCGTGAATCCCCATCGTTCGGATAGTTCTTCGTCACGATCGTCGCGTAGGGCTGCCGATTGGGCGGGACCTCGCCGTCCGGGGCGTAGTAGAAGAAATGGTCGCCCCACGAAATCTCGGGGAGCCCACTCCCTTCCTGTGGTGCGAGCTCGAGGACACCGCTGAAGCTTCTGATCTGCGCGAGGATCTGTTCCATGGTCATACTTCGAGTGTCATCTTGAAGTGCTTATGGAGGGTTCGAGCAGTGGAGCACACGATGACGACGGGGCGCCTGGCCGCAGCCACCGGATACTCCGTGCAGCAGGTGCGCGATCTCGAACGCCTCGGAGTGATTCCTCCCGCCGTACGAATGCCCAACGGCTATCGCAGATTCGGTCCCGAACACGTCACGGCCCTGCGTGCGTACCGCGCACTGGCTGTCGCGGTGGGTCCCGTCGAGGCGCGCAGTGTCATGCACGATGTGCAGGTCCTCCCCTACGACGAAGCACTCGCCCGTGTCGTCGAACTCCACAGTGGGCTCGCGCGGGCACGCGCCGAGAGTCTCACCGCGCTCCGCGCACTCGACACCATCGTCGACGAGGCCGCCCACGACGCGCCTCCACTACCCGGCGACGCCATGAGCATCACCGAGGTGGCGAACGCCATCGGAGTGCGATCGTCCACCCTGAGGTTCTGGGAGAAGGAGGGATTGGTCGCGCCCGAACGGATCGACCGTAACGCTGCGCGGAGCTACTCCCCCGCCGCGGCGCGGGATGCACGGATCGTTGCCGCACTACGCGCGGGTGGCTACCGCATCCCGGCGGTCCGGGCGGTGATGGCAGCGATCGGAACCGACAATGACACCGATACTGCTAGGGACGCACTCCACGAGCGCCTGCACACCATCGCAGTGCAGTCCGAAACGTTGCTGCGAGCCGGTGCAGACATCGCGAACCTGATCGAGAACCGGACTCCGCGCTCGTCTAACTCGAATCCGAAGAGTGCAACCGCCACGGCACACTCGTCACCATCACCCCGGGCTGGAACAGCAGACGACTCTTGAGTCGCAGCGCGCTCTGATTGTGGAGCAGATTCTCCCACCAGTGCCCCACGACGTATTCGGGGATGAAGACGGTCACCACGTCGCGCGGCGAGTTGCCACGCACCCGCCTGACGTAGTCGAGTACCGGTCGCGTGATCTCCCGGTACGGCGACTCCAGCACCTTCAACGGAATCGTGATGTCGCTGGCTTCCCATTCGCGCACGAGAGCGCGGGTGTCCTCCTCGTCGACGTCGACGGTGATCGCTTCGAGGGTGTCGGGGTGGGTGGCCGAGGCGTACGCGAGCGCGCGACGTGTCGGGTGGTGCAGCTTGGCCACGAGCACGATCGAATACGTGCGGCTGGGCAGCAGACCGTCCCATTTGCCGGCGTCGAGTTCGGCCGCCACGCGTCGGTAGTGGTGGTTGACGGCCCGCATCGTCACGAAGACGATCACCATGGCGAGGATCGCGATCCACGCGCCGGCGAGGAATTTCGTGATGAGCACGATGATCAGGACGGTCCCCGTCATCGCCAGACCCACACCGTTGACGACGCGCGAACGCTGCATTCTCCGGCGGTGACGCGAGTCGGTTTCGGTGGCCAACAGCCGTGTCCAGTGACGAACCATTCCGGTCTGGCTCAACGTGAAGGAGACGAACACTCCGACGATGTAGAGCTGGATGAGATGGGTGACCTCGGCGTCGAACACCCATACCAGCACGATCGCTCCGAGAGCCAGGAAGACGATGCCGTTGCTGAACGCGAGCCGATCGCCCCGGGTGCGCAGCTGGGTCGGCAGGTGTTTGTCCTGCGCGAGTACCGACGCGAGAACCGGGAACCCGTTGAATGCCGTATTCGCGGCGAGGACGAGGATCAACGCGGTCACGGCGGTGACGAGGTAGAAACCGAGCGGGAAACCGGTGAAGACCGTCTCGGCGACCTGCGCGATCAGTGTCTTCTGGTGATAGTCGGCCGGTGCCCCGCTCAACTGTGTCGCGGGATCTGCGGCGACGACGACCCCCAGTCGCTCGGCGAGGACGATGATGCCCATCAGCAGCGTGATCGCGATGGCGCCCAGCAGGAGCAGGGTGGTGGCAGCGTTGTGCGATTTCGGTTTCCGGAAGGCCGGCACCCCGTTGCTGATGGCCTCCACTCCCGTCAGGGCCGCACATCCCGACGAGAACGCGCGGGCGAGGAGGAAGGCGAAGGCCAGCCCGGCCAGGTGGGATTGTTCGGCGGGGAGTTCGTAGTGCGACGACTCGGCGCGCAGAGGGACGTCGGACACGACGAGACGCACGAAGCCCCAGACGAGCATCACCCCGACACAGAACATGAAGGCGTAGGTGGGCACGGCGAAAGCTGTTCCGGCTTCGCGGAGTCCGCGCAGATTGACCGCGGTGAGGAGTGTGATCGCGGTGATGGCGAACAGCACTTTGTGGTGTTCGACGAAGGGGACGGCCGACCCGATGTTCTGGGCGGCCGACGAGATCGACACGGCGACCGTCAGCACGTAGTCGACGATCAGCGCGCTGCCCACCGTCAGGCCGGCGATCGCACCGAGGTTCTTCGTCGCCACCTCGTAGTCGCCGCCCCCCGACGGATAGGCATGCACGTTCTGCCGGTAGCTCGCGACCACTACGACGAGGACGACGGCGACCGCGAGACCGATCCACCCGGAGAATGCGTAGGCGGACAGGCCCGCCACCGACAACACGAGGAAGATCTCCTCCGGCGCATAGGCGACGGACGACAGAGCGTCGGACGCGAAGACCGGCAGGGCTATCCGTTTCGGCAACAGCGTGTGGCCGAGCGTGTCGCTTCGCAGCGGCCTTCCCAGCAACATCCGTTTGGTGATGTTGTCACGGCCCTTGTGGATGGTTACGGCCACGACCATCGACTCCTGTCCGGCGCATACCCGCGCACGCAGAAGGGAACGGTACGCTTGTATTACCACGCTCGCCATGGGTGCAGATAGGCAAATTCACCCCGTCGATCACCCGTCGGCAACGTTGGCAGATGAAAGAATCGTGGGTAGCGTGGAGTCGTTGTTGCTCCTCGCAACAAAGCGTGCCGTGTCTCCTCCCCTTTGACACGGCACGAACGGACCCCGTCGGCCCCTCCCCTCGTTGAGCCGACGGGGTTCACTCATTGGTTCCCGTCTATGCCGCGGTTCACACGTTTTCGTACAGAACGGTCCGTTTTACGGATTTTGCGGCGATCCCGGACAGCGGCAGCAGAACTTGACTCGTCCACAGTGCGCGCGGTCGACTACTTTCTTTCACCACGCTCACGATCCGGAGAACCCTGATGACCGATTCCATCCTCGAGCTCTACGTCAACGACGGATTGTCCGACGAGGAAATCGATCAGCAGAGGGCCACCTACGGTCCGCTCACCGAGGACGTGCGCGAGCTGATCCAGCTCGCACTGCAGACGCGTGTGGATGCCGACGACGTCGCGCGGGCGCGGGAACATCTCGCAGCTGCGCGCGAGATCCTCGAACGCGACCGGGAGGACGGGCCGTACGGCACCCGGTTCAACGATTCGGGCCGATTCCGTAACTGGGGAAACGCCGCAATAGGCCTGCGCAACGCCATCGCCCCGATCGGCGACATCCACGAGGACGACGACGGCCGCGTGTGGGCGGACATCCACCTCGGTCCCGTCTACGAGGGGCCGGCCGGGCACGTGCACGGCGGGGTCTCCGCACTGCTGCTCGACCAGATCCTCGGCGACGCCGCGCGCATCTCGGGACATCCGGGAATGACGGGCACGCTCACCATCCGCTACCGCAAGCGCATTCCCCTCGGCGCTCTGCGCGTGGAGGCGAAACTCGACCGCGTCGAGGGACGTAAGGCGTTCGTCGTGGGGCACATCGCCGACCCGGAGGGGATCTGCGTGGAAGCGGAAGGCATCTTCATCGCTCCGGTGTGGATGGTTCAGCAGCGCGACTCGTTCGCGGAGATACCGAGACCCGAATAGGCTCACAACGCCCATGGTCGACCATCAGGGTTGTGAGCCTCACCCGTGTGTTGTGAACCTCCGGACGCCGGAGCCGACGATCAGGTGCTTGCTCTGATGACCGTCACCCTGCAACGCCTGAGCTGATGCTCCTGTTGCGAGGGTCACGACTTGCGACTCGGTAGGTCCGGCTCCTCCGCCAGTACAGTTGATCGATATCCGGCAGGAGCGAGAGGAGTCGACCGTGCAGAACGCCGTGTTCTACTCGCTCGTCGCGATGTGTTCGTTGTTCGCCGCGTCGACGTGGTGCCTCTCGCGCCCCCACCTGCTGTCGAGCTCGGCCGCGTTCGTGGCCTCCGGGCTCTGGGTGCTGATGAACGGACCTCTCGAGGGCCGTGTGCTGCACTCGGTGACGCCGAACCACGGACTGACCGAGGCCGACCTGCTCTCGGGAGTGGGCGTGTGCATCGCAGCCTGGGGTTTCTGGACGACGCGGAACCGTCGGCGACGGCGGCGTTCGCAGCGACCGGCGTCGTACCGCAGGCATCCCGACCGGTCCAGAGCCATGCCGACCCCCGTCTTTCCGGCGGAAAGCGACGTCGAAACGGGCCCCATCCGCCGCAAAGCAGGATGAACGTCTCGGTTCGACCCCGAGAAGATTCTCAGGTCTCGTTTCAGTATCGACTCTGGACGAGTGCCCAGCTGTCACCTAAGCTCCAAAGCGGCCACGGCGTAGGTGGCCGTGTCTCCCTAGAGTCCTCCCCGACACAGGAGATACAGCGCGAGGCCCCCGCCGGCTCCTCCCCTCGAATCGCTGGCGGGGGCCCTTCCCTGTCGGCCTCCCCGACGACAGGGGCAGATCGATGGTAATCAGGTCCCGATGTCCGATTCGTCCTGCGTTCGGACGAAACGCCGGGTAACCCTTGTGACCTTCGTCTCTGCGGCGCTGTCCACAGCATAGAGCAATCTGCTCACTCGCGTGCATAGGTCTTTCTCGAGTTCACCGAAAGATCAACTCGCAGAGTCCGTTCTGCCGCTTTCGCGCGCTTCGCACTCTTCCGTCAGGCACGATCCGCCAGCTCGGCGTGCCCGGCCTGACGAGCACAATGCGCGCAGCAGAAGACGGCATCCGCCGACTCCACGCCGTGCCCGAGGATGCGGCAGTGACAGTGGGCGCACTGCGGCGCCATCTCCTCCTCTTCCGGCGTCACGATCGGACGGTGTCTGCTTTCCTTCCGGTCGGGTACCCGGAACCGCCGGAACACACGAGCCCGCCCACACCGATTCGGTGCGGGCGGGCTCGTGGACGACGGATCTATACCGGTTCAGGTTCCCTCGCTTCGTGCTTCGCGGCTTCCTGCTGCGCGGCCTCGAGCTTCAGGCGTTGTCCGAGCACCGACTTGCGGCGACCGTAGACGAAGTAGATCGCCACTCCCAGGATCATCCAGACGGTGAAGCGGATCCACGTCTCGACCGAGAGGTTGAGCATGAGCCAGCCGCAGGCGAGGACCGCGAGGATCGGGACCAGCGGCACGAGCGGCACCCGGAATCCGCGGGGCAGGTCGGGGCGGGTACGGCGGAGTACCATCACGCCGACGCAGACCAGGACGAAGGCGAACAGCGTGCCGATGTTGACCATCTCCTCGAGCACACCCATCGGGAACACCGCGGCGAGGACGGCCACGACACCACCGACCATCAGGGTGATGCGCACGGGCACACCCTTGTGGTTCGTGACGGCGAGCTTGCGGGTGACGAGTCCGTCGCGGGACATCGCGAACAGCACGCGGGTCTGGCCGAGCATCATCACCATCACGACGGTGGTGAGGCCGGCGAGGCCACCGATGTTGATGGCCATCTGCGCCCAGGTGATGCCGTGTGCCTCGAAGGCCGTGGCCAGCGTGGCACTGCCGTCACCGACCAGCTCGCTGCCGGTGCGCAGGTCGGTGTACTTCACCATGCCGGTGAGCACGAGCGTGACGCCGACGTAGAGGACGGTGACGATCGCCAGCGAACCGAAGATGCCGCGGGGTAGGGCCTTCTGGGGGTTCTTGGTCTCCTCGGCGGTGGTGGCGACGACGTCGAAGCCGATGAAGGCGAAGAAGACCAGGCTCGCTGCGGCGAGGAGGCCGTACCAGCCGTAGGTGCTGCCGCCCGCGCCGGTGAGCGCCGAGAACAGCGACTGATGCAGACCGGATGCGGCGCTCTCCGCCTCTTCGGCCTGCGGGACGTACGGCGAGTAGTTGGACTTGTCGATGTAGAAGATGCCGACGACGATGACGAGCAGGACCACCGCGACCTTGATGGCGGTGACGACGGCGGAGACCCGCGACGAGACCTTGGTGCCGATCGCGAGGATGATCGTGATGGCGCCGACGATGAGCAGCGACCCCCAGTCGACCGTGATCGGTCCGAGGTCGATCGACGCGTCCCCGCCGAACATGCCCCCGAGATACATCGACCATCCCTTGGCGACGACCGCGGAGGCGAGGGCGAACTCGAGGATCAGGTCCCATCCGATGATCCAGGCGACGAACTCACCGAAGGTGGCGTAGGAGAAGGTGTAGGCGCTGCCGGCGACCGGTACCGCAGAGGCGAACTCCGCGTAACACAGTGCGGCGAGACCGCACGCGATCGCGGCGAGGACGAACGCCAGCGAGATGGACGGTCCGGCGAGATTGCCGGCGGTGCGGGCGGTGAGGGTGAAGATTCCGGCTCCGACCACGACGGCGACGCCGAACACGGTCAGATCCTTGGCGGTCAGTTCTCGTCGTAGCCGCGAACCGGGTTCATCGGTATCCGCGATCGACTGTTCGACGGATTTGGTCCGCCAGATGCCGACTCCGGGCATTGTGTGCTCCTCGGGGTGATTGCGGCGCCCGCCACGCCCGGTCCGGGCGAGGGGTAGGCATGTCGCTCACTTCGCGCGCATTACGTTGCAGCAAGCAGTGTTTGCGTGAGCATTTGATGTAGCAATCATGGCACTGGCTCGTGAAGTGTCAATATCTTTCTGTTCGGCTGAGCATTATGCTCGAGTGGTGACGCGCATCACAACGGAAAGGGTGTCATCGTGTTCAGTCTCGACCGGCTCGACGCAGCTCTCCTCGGAGAGCTCACGCACAACCCCCGGGCAGGAATCGTCGACCTGTCGGCGAAGCTCGGCATCGCCCGCAACACCGTGCAGTCGCGCATCAGAAAACTCGAGGAGTCCGGTGCCGTCACCGGATACCGACCGGTCGTCGACCTGCCGAAGCTGGGTGTGCCGCTGCAGGCGTTCATCGGCGCCGAGCTCGTCCAGGCACAGATGGGGCATGTGATCGCCCAATTAGGCCGATTCCCAGAGGTATTGGAAGTCCACGCGACAACGGGCCGGGAGGATCTCCTGATCCGGATGGCGGCGCAGTCCCAGGAGGACCTCCTGTTGGTCCTCGAACGGCTCCACGCCATCGAGGGCGTCGCGCACACCACCACGACGCTCGCGCTCACCACGCCGATCGAGTACCGGACGCAGCCACTCGTCGAGCACATCACCCGCAATGCGGGGCACGGGCGTTCCTCGTCGGCCGGAAACTCCTGAAGACACGAGAAGGGGAGGCACCTCGCGGCGCCTCCCCTTGTTCCCCTGTGCGGATCAGTTCCCCTGTGCGGATCAGTTCCCCTGTGCGGATCAGTTCCCCTGTGCGGATCAGTTCCCCTGTACGGATCAGGCAGTATCGATGCGGCGCTCGGCGATCCGGTTGGCCGCTGCGCCCGGCGTGACGCCGAGAGTGCTGGAGACGTCGAAGATCTCGGCGGTGCGCTCGAAGATCGACTCCACTCGTGTGCGGACGACGTCGGCGGCGGATCCGTCGACCTCGCCGGCGACCTGGATCAGTCCGCCCGCGTTCGCGACATAGTCGGGCACCCAGACGATTCCGCGCTTGCCCAGCAGGCCCTCCACCTCGGGCTGCGCGAGCTGGTTGTTGGCCGCACCGCACACGAGACGTGCGTCGAGGTGGGCAGCGGTGGTCGAGGTCAGCGTGCCGCCGAGAGCGCACGGGGCGTAGACGTCGGCGGACGAGGCGACGACGTTGTCGGTGACCTGCGCCGGGAACTCGTCGACCACGCGGGCGACCGCGGCGGGGTTCACGTCGGAGACGATCACCTCGGCACCGTCGGCGACGAGCAGCTTCACGAGTTCGTAGCCGACCTTGCCGAGACCCTCGACACCGACCGTGCGACCCGCGAGAGTCGTTTCGCCCCAGACCGTCCGAGCGCCGGCACGCATGGCCTGGAAGACACCGAGTGCGGTCAGCGGCGAGCTGTCGCCGGATCCGCCGGCGGCGACGGTGCGCCCCACGGCGTGGGCGGTGTGCCGACCCACCACGTCGAGGTCCTCCGCGCGGGTTCCCACGTCGGCGGCGGTGATGTAGCGACCACCGAGTGACTCGACGAATCGTCCGTAGGCGGCGAGCAGTTCGTCGTTCTTGTCCATCTTCGGATCACCGATGATGACGGCCTTGCCGCCACCGAGGTTCACACCGGACACCGCGGCCTTGTAGGTCATGCCCCACGACAGTCGCAGCACGTCCTCGAGTGCCGACATCTCGTCCGCGTAGGGGTAGAAGCGGGTGCCGCCGAGGGCGGGTCCGAGTGCGGTGGAGTGGATCGCGACGATGGCGCGCAAGCCGGTGGCCGCGTCGTGATGGAAGACGACCTGCTCGTGCGGACGGTCGGTCAGACGGGCCGAGCGGCCGAACACGCCGTCGGACGTGGTGAACTCGGGGAGGTCGAGGGCAGAGGTGGTCATCGGTGGGTTCCTTTGCAGCAGAGGGTGTTCGTGCTTCAGAAGTCGGTGTCGATGCCGAGCTCGGCGAGGCGGGCCCGGTACTGCTCGACGGAGCGGAGCTTGACGTCCTCGTAGCCGCGCACCATCTCGGGCAGGGCCGCGATCTCGACGGCGCGGTCGTAGGAGTCGACGTCCAGGCCGGCGGCGAGCCGCTGGATCGTGGCGGTGTAGTGGGCGAGCAGAGCACGCTCGACGCGGCGGACGTGGGCGTAGCCGAAGGGATCGAGCTTCGTGCCGCGCAGACGCTTCGCCTTGGCCAGAGCCTTCAACGCGACATGCGATTTCGGTCCGAAGCCGACCTTCTTCTCACGGCCGAGTGCACGCAGCGCCGGCGGGTGCAGGCGGTAGGTGAGCTTGCGCCCACCGGGGACCTGGCCCTGCACCTCGTCGAGGAAGGCCGGGTCGACGAGCATGCGGGCGACCTCGTACTCGTCCTTGTAGGCGGTGAACTTGAACAGTCCGCGGGCGACGGCCTCGCTGAAGTCCGTGCGGTTCGTGACGCGACGCTCGGCCTCCCAAGCCGCCTGCACCTGCGCGATGTAGCGGGCGGCGAGGGCTTCGCTCTGGAAGTCGATCAGCGACGCGGCGCGGATCCGCACGAGCCGCTCGACCTCGCCGGTGAAGGTGGTGCCGGCGAACAGACGCTCCGGTGCGACGGTGGCGGCGCGCTCCGTGGGGGCCGGTGCGGTCGCGGCGGCGAAGGCCGCGGGATCCGCGACGGCCACCCGGCCCCAGCGGAAGGCGGCGATGTTGGTCGCGACGGCCACACCGTTGATCTCGATGGCCTCCTCGATGGCGTCGGCGGGGATCTCGAGTCCGCCGAGCTGATGGGCGGCGCCCACGACGAGGAAGTTCGCGGCCGAGGTCTCACCGAACAGCGCCTGGGCTGCGGCGAGGGCGTCGAACGAGACGGTCGTGCGGGTCGCGGTGTCGAGGCGGGCGAGCAGGTCGTGCTCGTCGGGGTGCCGGACAGAGCGGTCGTAGACCATGTCGCCGGTGGGGACGCGGCTCGTCGACGCGACTGCCACGGTCTCCTCACGGTTCGCGTAGGCGAGGTTCTTCGGCTCGGTCGCGGTGAGCAGGTCGAGCGCGAGCAGAGCGGTGGCACCGCCCGGGCCGACGCGGTTGCCGGGCTCGAGTCCGTCGGCGGCGAAGCGCAGGTGGGAGACCACCGGGCCGGCTTTCTGGCTCATGCCGATCTGGTCGAGCGACTCGACCTCGAATCCGGCGCGTAGCGCGGCCGTGGCGAGCACCTGGTTGACGGTGACGATGCCGGTGCCGCCGATGCCCGCGAGGAAGACGTTGCGGGTGCCCTTCGGGGTGTCGATGGCGGCGTCCGGGATGCGCGGCGGGGTCGGAGCCTTGCGGCGCTTGGGCTTCTCCGGCGACGTCTCGACGGTCACGAAGGACGGGCAGTCGCCGTCGAGGCACGAGTAGTCGGTGTTGCAGGAGGTCTGATCGATGCGGGTCTTCGAACCGAATTCGGTGTCGACCGGCTGCACCGACAGGCAGTTGCTCTTGACGCCGCAGTCGCCGCAGCCCTCGCACACCGCTTCGTTGATGACGACGCGGGTCGTGCGGGCGGGCAGGGTGCCACGCTTGCGCTGACGGCGTGCGTCGGCGGCGCAGTGCTGGTCGTAGATGAGCACGGTGACGCCCTCGATCTCGCGCAGCAGCTTCTGCGCCTCGTCGAGCCGGTCGCGGTGCCAGACCTCGGTGCCGCGGGCAAGGGTGCGCTTGCGGAGGCGCTTCGGTTCGTCGGAGCAGACGATGATCTTGCGGACACCCTCGGTGGTGAGCTTGTGGGTCAGCGCCGGGATCTTCAGGGCGCCTTCGGCGTCCTGCGCGCCGGTCATCGCCACGACGTCGTTGTAGAGCAGCTTGAAGGTGATGTTCACGCCGGCGGCGACGCACGCCTGGACGGCGAGCTGACCGGAGTGGAAGTAGGTTCCGTCGCCGAGGTTCTGGAACATGTGGCCGATGTCGGTGAACGGCGCCTGGCCGATCCACTGCGCACCTTCGCCACCCATCTGGGTCAGGCCGGTGACGGCGCTGTCCTTGCGGCCGGACAGGGTGACGAGGGTGTGGCAGCCGATGCCGCCGCCGCCGATCGAACCCTCCGGCAGTGCGGTGGATCGGTTGTGCGGGCAGCCGCTGCAGAAGTAGGGGGTGCGCTGGGTCGACAGCACCTCGAGCGACAACTGCGGCAGCGGTGCGGGGCCGAGTTCGACGTGGCCGCGGAGCACGCGACGCAGCGGGCCGCGCAGGCGACCGGCGGTGAGCTCACCGTCGACGGGCACGAGCGGGCGGCCGTCGGCGTCCTTCTTGCCGACGATCTGCGGGGCGTTCGCGGTGCCGTAGAGGATCTCGCGGATCTGGGTCTCGACGAAGGCGGTCTTGTCCTCGACCACGATCAGTTCGTCGAGGCCGCGGGCGAATTCGCGGACGATCTCGGGACCGATGGGGTACGGCATGCCGATGCGCAGCAGGCGGATGCCGGCGCGGTGCAGCGCGGCGTCGTCGACACCGAGGTCGAGCAGGGCCTGGCGCAGGGCGTCGAAGGTGGTGCCGGTGGCGGCGAGGCCGACGCGGGCCTGCGGCGGGTCGACCTCGATCACGTCGAGGCCGTTGAGGCGACCGTATTCCTGGACGATCTTCCAGCGCGGGCCGTAGAGGTCGGCCTCGGCGATGACGCTGTCGCCGGGCGCGGCCATGGGGCGCTGCTTGTAGACGAACGGCCGTCCTTCCCATTCGATCTCGGGGACCGTGATGGGCAGGTCGGAGATGGAGCCGTCGACGGACCAGGCGCCGTCGGCGACGTCCGCGACGATCTTGAGGGCGACGAGGCAGCCCGAGGCACGCGACAGCGCGACGCCGTGCAGGCCCAGGGTGACGATCTCGGCGGCGTTGCGCGGGAACAGGACTGGGATGCCGAGGGCGGCGAGGGATCGCTCGCTGACGGCGGGCACGGTCGACGACTTCGACGCGGGGTCGTCGCCCACCATGAGCAGCACGCCGCCGTTCGGGTTCACGCCGTACATGTTGGCGTGACGCAGTGCGTCGGTGGCGCGGTCGAGGCCGGGGCCCTTGCCGTACCAGACGCCGACGACGCCGTCGTGAGTCGGTGTGCCGGCGCCGAGCTGTCCCTGGCTGCCCCACACCGCGGTGGCGGCGAGTTCCTCGTTGAATCCGGGCACGAAGGTGATGTCGTGCTCGGCGAGGACCTTCGGCATGCCGTGGAGCATCTTGTCGAGACCACCGAGGGGGCTGCCCTGATATCCGGAGACGAAGGTCGCCACCCGGCGACCGTCCCGCATGGCCCGTACCTGCTGTTCGACGAACAGCCGGGCGATGGCCTGCACGCCGGTGAGCAGCACGGTGCCGGAGCCCGAGCGATATCGGTCGTCGAGGTCGTAGGGAAGTCGTTCGCTCTCCCGGATTGCGGTCTCGGTCATTGCGTACCACCCGTCCTTCGTCGCGGCGTCCGATTGTGTCTGCGCCACTTCGATCGCGTCATTTGGTACAGCAATAGTTGATTGAGCTAGGCGAACTCGTCAACATAAGATTTTCCAGCGCATCATTTTGATTAGATGTGATGCACGACACACTGGATGGATGCGCACGGTGCTCAGTTCCGGACGATCCGGCGCATCCGCCTGGGGAGGATTCGCTCTACCGTTCACGCGGAGGTCGGGCGGTCTCGACCACTTCGACGGCAAGGTCGCGCACGAGTTGATTGCGCTCCTGGGACAACCTGCGCAGCATTTCGAATGCGCTCTCCGCGTCGATGCCGAAGCGTTCCATGAGAACGCCCTTCGCCTGCCCGATGACATCCCTCGAAGCCAGGGCCGCGCGGAACTGCTCCTCGCGCACCGCGGCCACCGCGTCGAAGGCCGCATGCGTCGCCAGGGTCGAGGCGATGTCGATGCTGCCGTCGTCGAACGCACCCGCGTGCGAGCTGTGCAGATTGAGGGCTCCGATCGTGTCGTCCGTCGTGTACAGCCGGACCGCGAGCATGGAGCGAACACCCAGACGGGCCGCTCGGGAAGCGAACGCGGGCCATCGGTCGTCGTGCATCTCACGAGCGAGTTCCTCGATGGATTCTCGCAATTGTCGTTCGAACCTCACCGAGTTCGCACTACGAGCGCCGCGGCCTTCACCGGTGTCCATACTGCATCGTGGCATCGAAACGGCGACGGGGTTGCAGCGTTCGACCGAGGGGTATTGCCCTCGGTAGCCGGAATCGGTGTCCGGACGCCGCACCCGGTGAGGTGCTGCCGGTTCAGACATGCAGCCGGCAGCACCGCCCGGGGCTACTGCACCGAACCGGTCAGCGTGAACGGTCCATCAGGCCGGTTCCCATCGCAGCCGCGGCCACGCCCAGGACGAACACGATCGCACCCACGATGACGTGGGACCAGATCATGGACGTACTGGTATCTACTCCGCTGACCAGCCACGGCGAGACGAACAACCACAGACCGAGCAGCGGCGCGACGAACGCCAGGCCGTGGGTGCGGCCGTAGGCCGAACCGAGCGCCATGGCGAGCAGTGCGACCGCGAGGCCGCAGATCAGATTGGTGGTGGCGAGTGCCGTCTGATCGGCGAAGCCGATGATCCAGGCGGATGCCGCCGCGTACAGACCGGCAACCATCATCAATCCGTCGGTGACCTGGACTGTGGGCTGTTCGCCCATCCGGTCGTAGCGTTCGCGCATCTCGACGATGTCGGGATGGGTGTGCATTGCAGAATGAGCCGATGATGTCGACATTGTCCTCATCTCCTCGTGGGTGAGAAGTCCGAGGGGCCCTCCTGGGTCCGACACTATTATCGTCGTCCCGGGCGGGATGTTCCCGTAGGGTAGAAAGTCCCGACTTGGTGATCTCGGGCGGAGCGCACCGTATCGATCCGGACCATCAGGGGACGAGGACGGCAGCGCCGCGCACGCGGTCGCCGGCGAGATCCGCCAGCGCGCGATCGGCGTCGTCCAGCCCGTATCGCATCGTCGCGACCCTGATGCGGTGCTGCCCCGCGAACGCGAGGAACTCCCGGGAATCCTTACGGGTATTGGCGGTCACCGACCGGATCTCGCGCTCGTAGAACAGGTGCCGCTGGTAGTTCAGCTGCGGAACGTCGGTCAGGTGGATGCCGGCGATCGAGAGGATGCCGCCGCGGTCGAGTGCTTCGAGTGCAGGCGGCACGAGGTCGCCGACCGGTGCGAAGAGGATGGCGGCGTCGAGGGGCACCGGTGGTGCGTCCGCGGCGCCCTGCACCGACGCGGCCCCGAGTTCGCGAGCGAGATTCCGCGCGTCCTCACTCCTCGTCATGACGTGCACCTCGGCACCTCGCGCCAGGGCGACCTGCGCCGCGATGTGGGCGCTGCCGCCGAAGCCGTAGATGCCGAGCCTCCCGCCGTCGGGGACCGAGGCGCGCTTCAGCGCGCGGTAGCCGATGATGCCGGCACAGAGGAGCGGAGCGAGTTCGATGTCCTCGTATCCGTCGGGCAGCGGGAGGGCGTACGCCGCCGGTACGGCGACGAACTCGGCGTACCCGCCGTCCTCGTCCCAACCGGTGTATCTCGAATCCGGACACAGGTTCTCGTCGCCACGACGACAGTAGCGGCACTGCCCACAGGTCGAACGCAGCCAGGCCACGCCGACGCGGTCGCCGTCGGCGAACCCTTCGACCGCCTCCCCCGCTCGATGGACTACCCCGACCACCTCGTGCCCCGGGACGACACCCGCCCGGTGGACGGGGAGATCGCCCTCGGCGACGTGCAGGTCGGTGCGGCACACACCGCACGCCAGCACGCGCACCAGAAGATCGTTCGGTCCGGTCTCGGGAAGCGGGACGGATTCGAACCGCAAAGGGTGACCGGCGACGGGGCCGGGCTCCACCACGCGCCACGCTCGCATCGACTCAGGCAGAGCCCGCCGAACCCCCGCCCTCCGGACCCCCGCCCTCCGAAGCTCCGCCGCCCGGACCTTCGGTGTGCCAGGGCCGCACATCCGGATCGTCGTCGGCCGGCGGCTCCGGATCGCGTGCCTCGTCGGCGCGGGTCGGACGGTTGGCGCGGATCATTCCTTCGGTTTCCTCTGCGAGCGCGTCGTCCTTCTTCGGACCGTGCTTGTCGCTCCCTCGTTCCATCTCTCTGCTCCTTCCGATGGTTCGCCGAGAATCCGTCTGTAACGCAGCGGCTACTCGGTTGCGGGTGGGACGTGGTCGGGGTCGTAGTCCTCGACGCCGGCGGCAATGCGTTCCTGCTCCGTGCGGTACTCGAGATAGTCGTCGTCGACGCGGTCCGGCGACTTGCCGTGCTCGCGCCGATCCTTGGGCGCGGACTCGGTCGGGTCGATCACGTCGTCGAGATCGGGAGTGTCGTGCGGTCCGGTCATGATCTTCCTCCGAACATTTCTCGGTGAAAGGCGGTCTCCCTAGGACTACCCCCGCCCGGCTCCCCGAACCACCTACCCCGGCAGGATGCGAATCCCCGTCGGTCGCCGGAGTGTTTGCCCTCGCCGGTAGTGGTGAACCCCTTGGTACATGAGCAGCACAGACGGTTCTGCCGATCCGTACGACGCAGCCGAAGATCCCGACGCCGATCCCGACAACCTCCTCTCCAAGGCTCCGCAGCAGCCCGACCAGGCGGAGGGCGAGGACGAACCGGACGAGACCGGCGATACCGGACGATCCTGACCGTTCGAAGGAGACATCGATGACCGAAACCGCCCACGAGGGACCGAATTCCGGCGGCACGGATGTCGTCACCATCCTCACCGAGGACCATCGGGAGATGCTCGAACTTCTGGGCCGAGCGGAGACCACGCTCGACGCGGAGGAGCGCCGCGATCTCACCGATGCGGCGATCGCCGAGGTGATGAGGCACTCGGTCGCCGAGGAAATGTTCGTCTATCCCGAGATGGAGAAGCACCTCCCCGGCGGCACGGACGCCGTCGAACACGACAAGGAGGAGCACGACGAGATCGTGCAGGTGATGAAGCAACTCGAGGGCGCGGAAGCATCGAGTGCGGAGTTCACGACGTTGGTGAAGAAGTTGCAGGATCTTCTGCGCCACCACGCGAACGACGAAGAATCCGACCAGTTCCCGGCGTTGAGGACGCATCTCGGGCAGGACACCCTCGTGGAGGTCGGCACCAAGGTACAGGCCGCCAAGAAGCTGGCCCCGACCCGACCGCATCCGTCCGCGCCGCATTCCGAACTGTTCCACAAGACCGTCGGACCGGGGGTCGGCATGGTGGACCGACTGCGCGACGCACTGACCGGACGCAATACCTGAGCGTCAGGACGGCGCGGCACCCCGTCACGCCGGGTCGGGTTCCTCCGGCGCGCCGTCCTGAGCGCTCGTCCGGGCGAAGAAGGAGATCCTCCCGTTCGTCTCGAGCACCGCGAGGTCGATGTCGGCGAACCGCCGGATGCCCTGTTGACGCGCGGCGGCCATGAGGTCGTCGAGGGACAGACGTTCCCGTTTCAGGTTCTGCAGGTCGGGTTCACCGTCCTGGACGATCACCACGGGGACCCCGTGCGTGATGCCGCGCATCCGCGGAAATCGGGCGTTGATCATCGACAGGGCCAGGGTCAGCACCGCGAAGACACCGATGGTGAGGACCGCACTCGTCATCGACACGTCGTCCTGGGTGATCCCCTGCTGCACGAGATCACCCATAGCCACGAACAGCACGAGTTGGAAGGTGCTCAGTTCGCCGACACTCGACCGGCCGACGAGGCGGGTGATCCCCCACAGGAACAGGAACAGGACGAGCGCGCGGATCACGATTTCCATCAGGGCACCAACCAGGTCTCGAAAAAGATTGTCACTGCCGATTTCTCGCCGTCCATCACCGAGACGGAGCCCGATTCGCCCCATTGCCTCCCGGCCCGGATCCGCACGTCGAGCGCGAAGGTGAACTCGTCGCCGGGTGGCGGGTCGAAGGTCAGGTACGCCAGCCCCTCGCCCGCGGTCTCCGAGGACGGCTCGGGCAGCCGGCCCCGCATCTCGAGGACCTCGAAATAGGACGTGTCGATCGCCAGGACGATCTCCCCGTCGAAACCGCCGTCACGGCGCACCGTCACCTCCCAGGGAACGTCGAGACCGGAACGCGCGATGCGCGGATAGGTCAGGTCGAGTTCGTACCCGCCGCCCTGCACGGTGGCCGTCGAACTCCGGACGCCGAGAAAGCCCAGCACCCCGGCCACCAGCACGATCACGAGCACGGCCGCTGCAGCGGTCCGCAACCGCGCCACGCCCTTGCTGCGAGCCACCTTCCCGACATCGTCGAGGGTGGATTCCGGCCCGTTCTCCATCTGTCCACGTTGACACACAACCGGTGACAAACGGTGGATATCCCCAGGCGTTTGAGCTGCTCGAGCAGGGGTAGCCGCACATAGCACCACGGGCCAACCGAGGCGGCGTCGAGACCAGGCGCCACGGGGTGTCTTCACGGGCGCGTCTTCATGCGCAACGCGTCTTCGCACGACAATCGGCATTCGAGGGAGCAACATGTTTCGTCACACAGACCATCTGCAGTTCGACGCCAAGCCGGAGAAGCCCGATCCCGTCTACGCCCGCAAGCTCCAGGAGCTGATCGGCGGCGCGTACGGTGAGATGACCGTGACCATGCAGTACCTGTTCCAGGGCTGGAACTGTCGAATGCCCGGCAAGTACAAGGACATGATCATGGACGTCGCCACCGAGGAGATCGGGCACGTCGAAATGATCGCCACCATGGTGGCGCGTCTCCTCGAAGGCGCACCCGCCACGGAGTCCACCAAGAACGCCGCCGCCGACCCGGTGGTCGCAGCGGTACTCGGTGGCATGGATCCGCAGCAGGCCATCATCTCCGGTGGCGGCCCCACCCTCTCCGACAGCAACGGTGTGCCCTGGAACGGGCGTTTCATCGTGGCCAGCGGTAATCTCCTCGCCGACTTCCAGGCCAACGTCGCCGCCGAAGCGCAGGGCAGGGTGCAGACCGCACGCCTGTACAACATGACGGACGATCCGGGCGTCAAGGACATGCTCCGGTTCAACCTCGCCCGCGACACCTACCACCAGAACCTGTGGCTCGCGGCCATCGAGGAACTGAAGGCCGACGGTATCGAGCCCAGCCCGATCGCACCGAACGCGTTGTTCGACGAGGAGCACTCCGAGCACGCATCGAGCCTGTGGCACCTGTCCGACGGCGCGGCCTCCGATCAGGGTCGCTGGGCGCACGGCACCGGTCCCGACGGCACGACACCCATGTCGTTCCTCGCCGACCCGGTCCCGCTGGGCGATGTGGCGAGCGCACCGCCGCCGGACCCGAAGCTGTACGCGAGCTACGACGGATCGCAGGGCAAGCCCCGTTCTGCCGCAATGGGAACGGAGAAGGGACTCATGGGCAAGATGAAGGACGCCCTCGACCCCGACAATCCCTGATACTTCCTTCCGATGCAACCGCCCCGGCTCCCCGTGAGCCGGGGCGGTTGCGCGTGAAAGTACCTTCCCGACGGTTTGTTTCGTTACCGGTTTGTTTTGTGACGTGAGGGAGCGGGAAGGCTTCATCAATGAGCACCAACATTTTCGTCCTCGGACTCACCGACATCCAGCGCAAGGAACTGGAGACCGTACGCGGCGCCGACCAGCTGAGCTTCCACGGCCTCCTCGACTACGAAACATTGGTGGAGCCCGACGAATACGTGTTCGACGATCTTCTCGACGCTTGCCGGCGCGAACTCGACGACTTCCCCGGCAGCGTGGACGGGATCATCGCCCACTGGGACTTCCCCACGAGCGTCCTCGCCCCGATCCTCGCCGCCGAACGGAACATCCCCTCGCCGTCGCTGCGCAGCATCGTCGCCACCGAACACAAGTACTGGAGCCGTCTCGCCCAGAAGGAATCGGTTCCCGAGTGCGTCCCGCAGTTCAACTCGTTCGACCCCTTCGACGACAACGCCCTCGACAGCATCGAGCTCGACTTCCCGTTCTGGGTCAAGCCGGTGAAGTCGCATTCGTCGCAACTCGGATTCGAGATCCACAACGAGCAGGAGTTCGCCGACGCCCTCGTCGAGATCCGCGAGAAGATCGGACTCGTCGGTAACGCCTTCGACGAGGTCCTGCGCCGCGTCGACCTCCCCGACGAGATCGGGAAGAGCTCGGGCACCACCTGCCTCGCCGAGCAGGTCGTCAGCGGTATCCAGGCCGCCCCCGAGGGCACGATGTTCCAGGGACAGTTCAACGTCCACGGCGTGTTCGACATGCGCAAGGACGCCGCCGGGCACAGCTTCGAACGTCTCGACTACCCAGCGAGCACCGTGCCCGAAGAAGTGCAGGCACGCATGATCGACATCACCGAGCGCTACCTGCGCCACGTCGGCTTCGACAACGGCTGCTTCAACTCCGAGTTCATGTGGGACGAGGAGAACGACAAGCTCTGGCTGATCGAGGTCAACACCCGGATCTCCCAGTCGCACAGCGAATTGTTCGCCAAGGTCGACGGCAGCTCCAACCACGAGGTGGCCATCGACATCGCCCTCGGCCGGCAGCCCCGCATGCCGTACCGGCAGGGCGAATACGCCGTCGCGGCGAAGTGCATCATCCCGCACTACGAGGACGGCATCGTCACCTCGGTGCCTTCGGAAGCCGACATCGCCCGTCTCCGCGAACGGATCCCCGGCGCGCTGGTGTGCATCGACGTCGCTCCCGGTGACCGGCTCGCCGATCTGCCCAACCAGGACGCCTACCGCTACGAACTGGGCACGATGTACATCGGCGCCGACAGTGTCGAACAGCTCGAGCAGCGCTATCACGAAGGCCTGGAGACACTTCCGTTCGCCTTCGATCCGGCACCCGAGGACTAGGAGGAGCACTACATGCGCACGATCACAGACCTCCCCCATGAGGTCCGTGTCATCGAGAACGTCTTCATCACGATGCGCGACGGCGTTCGGCTCGCGGCGCGGGTCTGGCTGCCCGTCGACGCCGAAGCACATCCGGTACCCGCTGTGCTGGAATACATCCCGTACCGCAAGCGGGACTCCACGCGCGGACGTGACGCGTTGAACCACCCCTACATGGCCGGCCACGGCTACGCCTGCGTGCGGGTGGACATGCGCGGCAGCGGCGACTCCGACGGGGTGCTACGCGACGAGTACCTCGCCGACGAGCACGACGACGCCTGCGAGGTCATCGAATGGCTTGCGGCGCAACCGTGGTGCGACGGTTCGGTCGGCATGATGGGCATCTCGTGGGGTGGCTTCAACAGCCTGCAGGTCGCGGCACGCCGGCCACCCGCCCTGAAGGCCATCGTCAGCGCTTCCGCCACCGAGGACCTGTACGTCGACAACATGCATTACATGGGTGGTTGCCTGTTGTCCGACAACCTGTCCGAGGCGACGGTGATGTTCGCCTTCAACAGCCTGCCTCCCGATCCCGCCATCGTCGGCGATCGCTGGCGCGAGATGTGGCACGAACGTCTCGAGGGCAGCGGCCTGTGGATCGAGAAGTGGCTCGAACATCAGCACCGGGACGACTACTGGAAGCGCGCCTCCGTCAATGAGGACTACTCCTCCGTGCAGTGCCCGGTCCTCGCTGTGGGTGGCTGGGCCGACGGCTACACCAATGCCATCTTCCGGTTGATGGAACATCTCGACGTCCCCCGCAAGGGGCTGATCGGACCGTGGGGCCACAAGTACCCGCATCTCGGGGTCCCCGGCCCGGAGATCGGTTTCCTGCAGGAGGTCGTGCGGTGGTGGGACCACTGGCTCAAGGGCGTCGACACCGGAGTGATGGACGAACCGATGGTGCGCGCCTGGATGCAGGATTCCATCGAACCGAACCCGTCCTACGCGGAACGTCCGGGCCGCTGGGTGGCCGAACCGTCGTGGCCGTCGCCGAATATCGAGAACCGCCGCTACACCTTCGACCGGTACGCGCTGCATCCCGACGACGACGGCACCCTCACCGTCGACGAACGGCCCCTGGCACTGCAATCCCCGTTGGGTGTCGGCATGTTCGCCGGCAAGTGGGCGTCCTACGCCGCGACTCCCGACCTGCCGTCGGATCAGCGCGAGGAGGATGGCGGTGCGCTCGTCTTCGAGACCGAGGCGCTCGACACCACGACGGAGGTTCTCGGCCGTCCCGAGCTGGAGCTCGAGGTCTCGCCCGACAGACCGGTGGCGATGCTCGCCGCCCGGCTGTCCGACGTCGCGCCCAACGGCGAGGCGACACGCGTGACCTACGGGTTGCTCAATCTCACGCATCGCGACAGCAGCGAGAAACCGGAAGCTCTCGAACCGGGACGGCGTTATCGCGTCCGGATCGAGCTCAACGGCATGGGCCACGTGTTCCCGGCAGGTCACCGTCTGCGGTTGTCGCTGTCCACCTCCTACTTCCCGCTGGCGTGGCCGTCGCCGACACCCGCCGAGGTGACGGTGTACACCGGTGGCGGTCTGTATCTGCCGGTGCGCCCGTCCCGAGCGGAAGATGCGCATCTCCGCGAATTCGGTGAACCGGAAGCGGCTCCGGAGCTCGGGATCACCCTGCTGCAGCCGGGCGAGCACCATTGGCGGACCACCCGCGACCTCGCGACCGGCGTGTCGACGCTCGACATCCTCGACGACCAGGGGTCGTTCCGGATCGACGAGACCGGTACGGTCATCCGGCGTCGCACCCAGGAGTGGTTCAGTTTCGGGGGTAACGATCCCAACTCGGTGCGCGGCGAGACGCAGACCCTGCGCCGCTACGAGAGGGACGACTGGCGCACCGAGGTCCGTACCCGCACGATCCTCACGTCCACCACGGAGGAGTTCGTGATCAACGCCGAGCTCGACGCTTTCGAACTCGACGACGATCACGGCGATCGACGGGTCCACTCGGAGAGCTGGCAGCGACGGATCCCGCGTGATCTGGTCTGACGACGGCGATCCGGCCTGACGGAATCACAACGGAAGCCCACCCTGCGACGTGGCGCGGGGTGGGCTTCCTGCGTTCTGCGCGAACAGTGTTCAGGCGCTCCTGCGCGAATCGTTGCCGACGTCGAAGTGCTCGTCGTACCACTTCTTCGCCTCGTCGAGCACACCCTTGCTCAGGCGGGCATGGGGCCGGACGTCGACGAGCAGCGGCTCGTGGTCGGGACCGCGCCCGGCCATCCTGCCGGTCAGAAGCCACGCGAACCGCCCGTCCTCCTCGGCGAGCTCCGAGTACTTGCAGACGCGACGGGCGACCCAGTCCTTGACGGGTCGTCGCCACCACGGTTCGGGAGAGAGCGTGGTGGCCGAGAGCCCCGGCAAGGTCACGTTCGCCTCGTAGTCGCGGCTCGGTCCGTCCTCGGCGTCCGCCGCCGGCCCCTTCGAGTACCGCAGGTAGAGCAGCGGATCCGTCGCCAGATCGGCGAGCTGGTCGAGTGAGGTGATCAGCGGGATGTCGTCGGGGTCGGGATGGAAACTTCGGACGGACGTGCTCACCTTCTCCTCCTGCCGATACTCCAGGACGAATTCGAAGAGTTCCCCGCTCCCCTGCCGCGAAACCCCGCACCGCGGTCGGGTCAGCGCGGTCGGTCAGTAGGCGCCGTCGCTCGCGAGCACCGCCCGCACCGTCTTCACGACGATGAGCAGATCCTGCACCATCGACCAGTTCGCCACATAGAACAGATCGAGGCGGATGCGGTCGGCTTCGGACAGATCGGATCGCCCGGAGACCTGCCACAATCCCGTCATGCCGGGTCGCACCAGGATGCGGCGCGGAACGAAGCCCGGGATCTTCTCGCCCTCACCCACCGCGAGGGGACGCGGCCCCACGAGACTCATGTCGCGGGCGAGGACGTTGAACAGCTGTGGCAGTTCGTCGATGCTGGTGCGGCGGATGAACCGTCCCACCTGCGTGATCCGCGGGTCGCGGGCGGACTTGTAGAAGGTCGCGTCCTCCTGACCGGTCTGCGCGCGGACCGTATCGACCATCCGGTCGGCATCGACGACCATCGATCGGAACTTCCACATCCGGAAGACGGTGCCGCCCAGGCCGACGCGTTCCTGCCGATAGAAGACCGGACCGCCGTCCTGGAGTTTGATCAGCGCGGCGACCACAAGCATGACCGGCGCCGCGATCGTGAGGGCGAGGACCGCGCACACGAGGTCGAAGGTCGTCTTGGCGATCCGATGCGACCCGCGGTACTGCGGCTCCTCGACGTGCACGAACGGCAACCCACCCACGGGATGCATCGACAGTCGCGGCAGGGCGATGTCGGTGACGCCGGGAGCCACCACGAGATCGACGCGATACGGCTCGAGTTCCCATGCGAGCTCGCCGATATCACCGTTCCCCCAGTGCGTTCCGGCAGCGATCGCGACGGTGTCGGCGCCGGAGAGCTTGACGGCGTTGATCACGTCGGTTTCCGCACCGAGTACCGGGATCTCCTGTCCGGCGACGGTGATGGTGCGCCCGCTCTCCCCCGTGTACCCGGTGGTGCACACACCGGCGACGCGGTATCCGGCCGAGGTGTCGCGGACGAACGATCCGACCATCGCATCCACCGCGCGTTCGGAGCCGACGACGAGCACCGAGGTCCGGAACTCGCCCCGCACACGCCGGCGTTCGATCGAACGACGGCACCATCGACGTCCGAGCGGCAGAACGACCAGGCCGACCGGCATGGCCAGCAACACGTAGACCCGGATCGTGTCGAGGTCGGTGGCGAACGAGTCGACGAGGAACGAGGCGATCGCGAGCAGACCGAAGGTCTGCAGGGTCGCCCTCGTGACGAGCCGGTACTCCTCCTCGCCGCTGCCCACGATCGGCTTCTTGCGAGTTCCGTTGAGTGCCAGAATCGCAAGCCACAGGCCGGCCACCACGATCGCCGAGGCGAGTCCCCGGGTCACCGAGGACCCCGGGTCGACCGGTCCACCGATCATCGTTCCGGCCCCCTGCGCCAGGACGACGGTAGTGACGACGATCGTCGTGTCGGTGATCGCCAGCGACCGGAGATAGGTGCGCTGCCATTGTCTGCGCGGGACACTTCCGTGACCGTCGCTCGTGTCGTGGGTCGGCGCGTTGCGGCGCGCCAACTCGGGTCCGATCCCCATACTTCTCCTGCTTGCCTACTCCACGCGAAGTGGCCCCGACAGCCAGATGAACGATTCGGTGATTATGTCCGTTCTCTCGAAGGAACGCGAATCCTGTTTCAGTGCAACGGATCACAGTGACGCGGGTGATTCCACCCTGAAGCGAAGAAGCTACGCGTAACTCGAATTACTTGTGCGCGTAGTTACTTCAGCAAAGAACACATTCATGAAGCGGCGACGAACGCAGCCCGGCCGGCGGCAGTGAGCCATGACGATCCCCCATCGAACCCCATCAGCAGGCCCCCGACCCGGGAGAAAGGTACAACAGAGACGAACCGGCGACAAGAGTTCGTCTACTCGTCGGTAGTATGATGTGAGTCACGCCGTTCCGATCCCCTCCCCGACCCAGTCGCGGATGTGCTGCCGGAAGTTTTCCGAGGACAGCGCGGCGACGGCCTCGTTACGGCCCTTCGGCACACCGTCGATCGCCGCGATGCACTCGGCGACCGCCTCCACCCTGTCCTCGCGGAAACACAACCCGTCGACCCCCTCGGCAACCGTCTCACCAGCACCTCCGAGCGCGTTGACGACCACACGCGCCCCTGCCGCACGTGCCTCGACGGGCATGATCCCGAAGTCCTCCAGCGCAGGAAAGACGTAGACGTGGGCCTGCTGGTAGAGCGCGTAGAGCAGGGCGTCCGACGGCCGAGCGAGCACGTGGACCGGCACCGTCGCCTCGTCGGCGAGCTGCCGCAGCCGGCCCTCCTCCGGCCCCGATCCCGCGATCACCGCCGGCACCCCGGCGAGGTCGGCTGCCCGGATCACCCAATCCAGTCGCTTGTACGGCACGAACCTCGACGCCCCCAGCACGAAGGTCTCCGGAAGCCCCTCCAGCAGGGCGGATTCGGCGGCGGACAGTTCGTCACGCCAGTCGGGCACCGACGAGATGCGGGCCGTCTCGACGGGAGGGAAGATCACACGCGCCTCGACACCCCAGGCCCGCTCGATGCGACGACGCACGAAATCGCTGTTCGCGGCGAAGTGTGCACCTTCCCGCGCGCGACGCCGATCGAGGGCACGCAACGGAGGTGCCGCGCACCGCACCGCGAGCGAGGCACCCCGATCGTCGAGTTCCGGATTCCACAGGTAGCGCGCCGGAGTGTGTACGTAGACGAACTTCTCGAACCCGCTCGGTGCGCCCCGGAAGGTCACGTGGTGGGCGAAACAATGCGAGCTGACCAGGGCGAAGTCGTACGAACCGGGTCGGCGACGCCAGACGTACGGCATGGCCGACAACGCCAGCGCCTTGCTCCTACGCAGAGGTGTGCGTGCCAGACCGCTCTCGTGCACCGTCCGCCCCGGATACCGGTCGGCGTCGTCCCACAGGCACAGGACGTCGGCGTCGGGAAAGGTGCGGACGAACTCGTCGAGAACCTTCTCCGAACCTCCGTCGCGTGCGATCCATTCGTGCACCAAGATTCCAGGCACAGCCATCCCTCCGAAGACCCCGAGCCGATCGGGAGGGTACTTTATGACCCTGCCGACGCCGAGAGGTAACGGGTCGGCACAATCCCTCGATACGAATGCGTCCGAACGGCAAGAAGATTCAGGGTCCGAGACGGGGCGGGAAATCACCCCCTCTTTCACCCCCTCGACAGTGGAGGTCACGGAGTGGATGTGCGACACGCGTCGTGGTTCGGCGACCCTGCGTCCCCGATCCTCGGGCACGTCCACCTTCCCGCCGACCGCCGCGCGCGCGGCGCGGTGGTGCTGTGCCCACCCCTCGGCAAGGAACACCTCGACACCTATCGAGGCGTCAAGGCTCTCGCCGAGCAACTCGCCGAGCGGGGACTGGCGGCAGTGCGCTTCGACTACACGGGCACCGGAGACTCGGCCGGCGATCAGGATTCGCCCGACGCGGTCGCGGCATGGCAGCGCAGCGTCGTCACCGCAGTGGAGACGGCCCGCGCGAGCGGCGCCGAGCACATCACCGTCGTCGGACTGCGCGCCGGCGCACTGATCGCGGCGACGGCACTGCCCGAGTGCGGACGGGCCGACGCCGTCGTGCTGTGGGATCCGATCGTCTCGGGCCGAGCGATGTTGCGCGAACAACGCGCCCTCTACCGTCTCGCCCTCGGCGCCGACGATCCCGAAGACCCCCGGGTTTCGATCGTCGGCGGGGTTCTCGCCCCCGAAGCTGCCGACGCGCTCGGCGCCCTGAAGATCGATCCGAGGTCGCTGAACGGCACACGAACCCTGCTCGCGACCCGACCCACAGCCCGCGAGACCGCCGCGGTGTCGGCGCTCGCCACCGCACTCGGCGGTGACGAGCTCTCCCTCGACGCCCACGAATCCTTCGTCACCCCCAGCACACTCCACTCCGCGATCCCGATCGAGCAGCTCACCCGGATCGCCGATTGGGTAGTTGCGGGCGCGCCGGCTGCCACCCGCGAGGTCCACTTCCCCGAGTGCGGCCGCGCGGTCGTCGCGACCACCGACTCCGGGCTCCCGATCCACGAGAGCGTCGAATATCTCGGCCCGAACGAGATGTTCGCGCTGCGCACGCACGGGGTCGCCCCCGAACGGTTCGACACCGAGGGGTTCGACACCGAGGGGTTCGACACCGAGGGGTTCGACACCGGCAGGTTCGGCGCCCCGCGCCGGTCCACCCCGACGGTGTTGTTCTTCGGCACCGCCTACGAGCACCGACTCGGCCCGAGTCGTCTCTGGGTCGAGCTCGCACGCGAGTTCGCCGCGCACGGCATCTCCACTATCCGGTTCGACCGGACCGGGGTCGGCGATACCGGCACGGCACACGGGGCGACGCCCACGCCGCTGTACTCCGACGACTCCGACCGCGACGCCCTCGATGCTGTCGCCGCCCTCGGCATCGATCCGCAGGACCTGGTGGTGATCGGCCTGTGTTCGGGTGCGTGGTACTCGTCGTGGGTCGCCCTCCGGGGTGCAGCACACTCCGCCGTGCTCGTGAACGTGATCCTGTGGTGCACCCACCGCCGGAAGTCGTTGCGCGCAGATCTCGGTCCGAACGCACCCGATGTTCCGGCGATCGCAGCCCCGGCGGAACCGCAGACGATCTCCCTGCGAGCCCGCATCAAACCGTGGGCGCAGAAGTACCTGCCCTATCCATTGTGGCTGCTGCTGGGCCGAATCGGCGTGACCCAGGTTCCCGAGGTCGGGTTGGAGGCACTGCGTCGCGCGGGTGTGTCGACCACGGTCGTGCTGTCCGCCGAGGACCACCGGTGGTTCCTGACCCAGCGCGGAGAAGAAGGACTTCGCCGCCTGCGCCGACGGGGCTTCACCGGGGACATCCTCACCAGGGAGGTCGGTGAGCACAGCGGTCGGCAGCGGGACGGGCGCGAGTTCCTCCGCACGGCGGTCACCTCGACCGTGCTCTCCCGTTTCGGGTCCCGCACCGCGGATCCCGCTGCAGGCGAGTACGTCTCATGACTCCCCTGCTGATGCTCGCCGTTCCGGTCGTGCTCGTGCTGGGAGTGTTGCTCTGGCGGCGACCCCAACGCGGGTTGCTGGCGATCGCCGCGCTCACGCCGTTCCACGGCCTGCTCGCGATCGTCCCCGGCGGTGAATCACTGTCGCCGTGGAAGGAGGGGCTGCTGCTCCTCACTCTCGCCGCGACCTTCGTCAGCCCCTACCGACGGCGGCTGCCGGCACCGTCCTATCCGTGGTGGCCGGCCGTGGTCGCATGGGTGGCAATCGGAGTCCTGTCGGCGTTGCTCGTCTCGGGGCTCGCCGGCATCATCGCCATCAAGATTACCTACTTCTACCTCGTCATCCCGGTGATCCTGTGGCGTGCACCGTTCGACGCCCGCGACCGCGACCACCTGGTGACGATCCTCATGGGCACGACGGCCGTCACCGCCGTCATCGGACTCGCGCAACAGGTGATCGGCGGTGAGCGACTCGCCGAACTCGGCTACCGCTGGGACGAGCATCTGCGCATCAGCGGCGGAATCCTGCGCAGTTTCAGCACGTTCACGACACCCTTCGCCTTCGGCCTGTTCGTGATGATCGGACTGATCGTGGGGTGCTCGGTCTCCTTCGCCGATCCGCACCGGCTCCGCAACAGACTGTTCCTGTGCGCGACACCGATCATGGTGCTGGGCATGGGTGTGACGATCGTGCGCGCCAGCTACATCGGTCTCGCCGTCGCATTGTTGTGGCTGGCGGTCCACCGCTACCGCACCCTGCTCCTCGGTTTCGGCGCCACCGCGGCGCTCGCACCGCTCGTCCTCTTCGCCGTGCCGAGTTCGATTCTCGCTCCACTGTTCTCCTCGTCGAGCCTCGGTGAGCGCGGGGACGGCTGGTCGCAGACCCTGTCGTCGCTGTGGGTGCACCCCTTCGGTCAGGGTCTCGGCGCGACCGGCTCGGCTGCCGCCGACACGGTGGCCCAGAGCAACCCGATGCTGTCGGAACTGTCGTACACGGCGGCCGTGCAGTTCGGGTTCATGCCCTATCAGCCCGACAACTACTACATGAAGCTCGCCGTGGAACTCGGCCCGATCGGCGTGTGGCTGTTCGTCCTCGTACTCGTGTGCGCCGCGGTCTCGACGCTGCGTGCATCCCGGGTGCTGAGCGGGCAGGACGCCGCACTCGCACTCGGGGTGAGCGGCACGATCGTCGCGGCGGCGGTCGCCTCCACCGTGGCGACCTATCTCGAGATCTTCCCTCTCGACGTCTATTTCTGGCTACTGTTAGGAACTGTCGGATGCGCACTGACGCAACACTGGTCACCTCACCGAAGCTCGCTCACCGCATCGGATTCGGCGCCCTCGCACTCCGTCCGTCCGGCAGTGGAGTCCAGACCTACGTCCGCGAGCTGCTGACCGCGCTCGACCCGTTGTTCCCCTCGGCTGCGCTGCGCGCGACGGTGCAGTGCGATGCCGTGGGTGAACTGCCCCCTCGCGTGACCCCGTCGGTACGACCGGTCGCCGACGGGGTGCGGCGGATGCTGTACGCCAAGATGCCCGTCCGCGGGGTCGACCTGTTCCACAGCCTCGACGTCGACCTGCCCGTCCTGTGTTCCGGTGTCACCGTCTCGACGTTCCACGATCTCGCCGTCTTCGACACCCCGTGGGCGTTCAGCAAGTACCGCGCCGCCGGTGAGCGCGCGCTGCTGCGCGATGCCATGCGACGGGCCGACGTGCTCGTCGCGGTCTCGAACTTCACCGCCGAACGTCTCCACGCGCTGTGCGGCCGCGACGCGGCGGTCACCCCGCTCGCCCCCGCGGCGTGGGCGAAACCTCCCACTCCCGAGGAGGTGCGGGACATCCGCCGGGTCTACGGGCTGGCCGAACGGTTCGTCCTGCAGGTCGGCACCGTCGAACCCCGCAAGGACGTCGCGCTCGTCGCCGACGCGTGCCGTATCCTCGACGTCCCGCTGGTGCTCGCCGGAGCCGGATCCACCGGACCCGACGCACCGGCCGGTTCGATCGGTCTCGATTACGTTCCCACCGCACACCTTCCCGCGCTGTACGCCGCAGCGACCGCCGTCGCATACGCCTCACGCTACGAGGGTTTCGGGTTACCGCCGCTCGAGGCGATGGCGTGTGGTGGGGCGGTGGTGACGAGCGCTGTCGGTGCACTGCCCGACGTCGTCGACGACGGAGCGCTGCTCGTCACCGAACACACCGTGACCTCGTGGACCGCGGCCCTGCGCGTCGTCGTCCACGACCGTGATACCGCGGATGCGCTGCGTACCCGTGGACGCGAGGTCGCCGCGACCTCGACATGGACGCGCACCGCCGAGCTCACGCGCGATGCCTACCGCTCCGCGGGCCTGAGAATCTGACGAGGCCGTCGCGTGGGTAGACATTCGCTGGCCGACCGGATGGCCGAAACCGTCGTGATGGAGCGGATCGTCGCGGCGCACGACCCCGGCGGTACTCTCCACGAACCGCAGACCCTGGAGCTCGACGGGCGGGCCGCGCGACGCAACACCGTCGTGATGCTCGGCAGCCGGTTGGCCGTCGCCTCGATGGGCTGGGCCGGTTCGATGATCGTCGCCCGCGCGTTGGCACCGGACGACTTCGGCAAGTTCTCCTTCGTATTCGGCCTGCTCGGGTTGCTGTCCGTCGTCACCGATCTCGGCGTGGGCCGAGTGGTGCTCGCCAAGCTCGTCGAGTGCAATCCGTGGGAGGTCTCCTACGTCACCACCGCGTTCATCGCGTTGCGCGGTGTGCTCGGTCTGCTCGGGTACGCGCTGGCCATCGGGTACGTGCTGCTGCTCGGATACTCGTCCGATGTCGTCTGGGCGACGGTGATCGCCGGTCTCGTCGTGGTGATCGCGACGCCCAACAACGCCCTGTCGGTGATGTACCAGAGTCGACTACGCATGGCATCGGTCGCGGTCGCCGAGACCTTCGGCCAGCTCGCGCAGCTGATCGCCACCATCGCCGCGGTGCTGTGGAATCCGGTGCTGCTCGTGCTCGTCGTGCCGGCCGTGATCAACGAGGTCGTCGGCGCAGGCATCCTCGTGCGCGGCGTGCGAGCGGGCAAGGCCGGTCCCCTGCCCGCCGCACGTGCCCAGTTGTGGCGGTGGCGCGAGATGCTCGTCGAGGCCGTCCCCCTCAGCATCGGTTTCGCTCTGCTCACCCTGCTGTCGAAGATCGACGTGCTGATGCTCGGGCGGATGGACACTTTCGACTCGGTAGGTCTCTACACCGTCGGATACAAGTTCGCCGATCTGCTGTCGATGGTGTCGTCGACCGTCGTGGGTCCGGTGACCACGCTGCTGGTCGCCACCTGGCCGGCGCAGAGCGAGATGTTCCGGCAGCGCACGCGGGAGGCGGCGATGCTCCTCGCGGTGCTGGGCGCGACCGCTACCGCGGCCTTCTGGTCGTCGGCGGACGGCGTGCTGTCCCTCCTCTACGGCGAGCGGTTCGCCGAGGCGGCCGGCGCCTCGCGCATGCTGGTGCTCGGCAGCGCTCTGTCGATGCTCACCGAACTCGGTCTCATGGTGCTCATCGCGACCGGACGCCACCGCGTCTACCCGTGGGTGGCACTGGCCGCGCTCGCCGGGAACATCGGTGCGAACCTCGTCCTCATCCCCCGCATGTCGTTCGACGGGGCGGCGCTGGCGACGGTGCTCACCGAGGCTGCGATGCTCGTCGCCATCTGGATCGTGGTGGTCCGGAGCGTCCGGATCAGGGGTCTGTTCCCCTTCACCCAGACCATGGCGATCGCGATGCTGGGTGTTTCGGTGGCCGTGTGGATGTCGCTCTTCGCGGAACGCTACGATCTTCCCTGGCCCGTCACCGCTGTCCTCTCGGCTGTCTGTGTTCTGGCCGGAACCCATGTCCTTCCCATCACCGGCGGGCTCGGCCTCGCCGGTCTCGTCAAGTCCCGTTGAGGTTGCAGTGTCCCTTTCGCGGTCGATGCCGCGTCGCGTGTCGCGGTCCATGCCGCTCCGCGCCGTTCTCACCCTTGTCGGTGTGTTCGCTCTGTCGTGTACCCAGAGCACCGAGGCACGCGACTGCCGAACAGATCTGACCGCCGACAGTCTCGGGGTCGCGACGGGAGCCGGTCTCGACTCCCTCGACGCCGACGACCTCGACGCGTACATGTCGAAGGTCGCCGACAGCGGCGCCGGCTGGATCCGGTTCGACATGGACTGGTCGATCATCGAACCCGCGCGCGGACGCTTCGACTGGAGGGGCACCGACCGGGTCGTCGCCGCGGCCGACGCGCACGACCTGCAGGTGCTGGGCCTGCTCACCCACACTCCGCACTGGGCGCGGACGTCGGAGGCCGACCCCGGCGATCCGCACGGGATGCCTGCCGACCCCGGCGAATTCGGGCGCTTCGCAGGCGACGTCGCCGATCGCTACTCGGACAGTGTCACGCACTGGGAGATCTGGAACGAGCCGAACCTGACGGCCTTCTTCACCCCGCAACCCGACGTCGGCGCGTACGCCGACCTGCTCGTGGCGGCGTCGGAGGCGATCCGCAACGTCGACCCCGGGGCGGTGGTGATCACCGGCGGCCTGTCCCCCGGCACCGACAACGGCTCCGACATCGCCCCGACGACCTTCCTCACCGAGTTGTACGATCAGGGCGTGTCGCCGGCCTTCGACGTGGTGGGCATGCATCCCTACAGCTATCCCGCTCTCCCGTCCGACGCCTCGACCTCCGACTGGAACTCCTTCTACCGCATGCGCGAGATGCGCACCGTCATGGTCGAGCACGGGGATTCCGACAAGCCCATCTGGGCAACGGAGTTCGGGGCACCGACGGGCACGGACACCGACGCGGTCGGGCCCACGGAGCAGGCCGACATCCTGCGCGACGGGATCACCGAGCAACGCGCGTTGGGCTTCGTCGACAAGCTGTTCGTCTACAGCCTCCTCGACCGGGGCACCGAGGTGGCCGATCGCGAACAGAACTTCGGGGTCCTCACACACGACGGGTCGCCCAAGCCGGCCTGGGACGTGCTGCGCACGGCCGCGGTCACTCCCGGTTGCCTCTGATCAGCAGCGATTCGACGTGAGAGCATCGCGCGCCGCCAGGCGCAGGGGACGGACGAGGTCGGCTCCGAGATCCGCGGCGCGGAGGGTCCATCGGTGGTGCGGTCGCGAGGTGGGGACGGCGACGATCCGCCCCACCCGGTAGTCACCGTTCGACCACTGCTCCTTGAATTCCGATGTGCCGAGCAGATAGTCGAAGCGGTCGATGCCCAGCTCGTCGTGGCGGTCGGCGAGGTGGCGCTGCAGCAACTGGCCGGGCTGGTAGCGGCGTGCCTCGGGATGGAAGCGGCTCAACCACATCTCGGCCGTGGTCCCGGTGCGGAACATGATCTCGTGTGCCGTCCATCGGTCGCCGACGAGCAGGCCCACGATGAGCAGCCGGCCGGCGCGGGCCTCGGCGTCGAGCAGCGGCCGGGTGAACGCGGTGAACGGCGGCGCACAGAAGTTGTCGCGCCCGCTGTGTGCGTCGGCGGCCGCGGCGACCGCGGTGATATCGCGCCACCTCTGCGCGAGATGGTCCGGATCGCGCACCACTTCGACGGAGACCGGGGTGCCTTCGCGTTCCAGCGAGCGTTCGAGCCGGGACAGTGTTCTCAGTGTGCGCCGACCACGCAGCGATTCGGCGCCGGCACCGGTGGCGACATCGACAGTCAGGCACCGCTCGGTTCCGGCGATGTCGATGCTCCAGCGAGGCGAGGCATGCAGCATCTCGACGAGAGGGTCGGTGAGATCGACGTGGTCGAGTTGCAGTGCCATGTTCCGATCGGCGATGCCGTCGAGCAGGTCGGCGAGCGCGGCCTCGTCGGTCGCGAGGAAGGTTCCTATCGTGGCGAGGCCGTGAGCCGGGAGTCGTAGAGCGGTGACCCCGAGACGGGTGCGGGCGTGCAGGGGCGCGAGTCCGACGAGGCGCCCGTCGCGCCGGACGGTGCACACGGCCGATCGGCCGCGCCCCATCCGATTCCAGGCCAGTAGGTAGGAGGGGCGGGTCGCGACGCGCCGACCCACCTCCTGGGCGAGATCGTCCCATTCCGCGGAGAGCCGGACTGCGGATGTTTCGTCGTGGATCTCGAAATTCACGGTGCGCATGCACCGAAACCTTCGGTCCACGAATCCCGCATCTTCCGGCCTCCTGCTCGTTACAGTGAATTCGCGGCGTCGGTCTGCCGCTCGCTCCACCGCAAGAATCGCAGGTCGGCGGCGCGACGTTACGACCGATGCCTGAATTGTCCGAATGGTACATCAGGAGAGTCGATGGGTCGTCTCGCACACGTTGCACTGGCCACAGCCCTCTCGTGCACCCTCGCCGCACTCGCAGCGTGCGCTCCACCGCCCCAACCCCCTCCGCCGACCACCTGCGCGACCGACGACATCGGCATCGCCGCCGGCGCACCGCTGATGTATCTGCCGGACTCCGAACTCGACCGCGAACTCGACACGATCCGGGCGGTCGGCGCCCGGTGGCTGCGCGTGGACATCGACTGGTCGGTGATCGAACCGAACCGCGGACAACAGAACTGGTCGGTGCCCGACCGTGTGGTGGATCGTGCTCGGGCCCGCGGACTCGAGGTGGTCGGCATCGTCGCGTACACCCCGGCCTGGGCGCGCGTCGCGGGCGGCGGCGACACTCACGGATACCCCGCCGACCCGGCAGCCTTCGCCGGTTTCGCCCGGCAGGCGGCACAGCGCTATTCGACCCGCGTGACGCACTGGGAGATCTGGAACGAACCGAACCTGACGAACTTCTTCCGTCCCCGTCCCGACGTCGGCAAGTACGTCGAGTTGCTCGCCGCGGCCGCTCCGGCCGTCAAGTCCGTGCAACCGAATGCCCGGATCCTCAACGGCGGACTCGCACCGGCGGTGGACAACGGTTCCGACATCTCCCCCGTCACCTACGTGCAGCAGCTCTACGCGCGCGGGGCGCACCAGTACTTCGACATCCTCTCCGTCCACCCCTACAGTTATCCGGCACTGCCGTCCGATGTGAGCACGCAGAGCTGGAACACCTTCTACCGCATGCGTCTGATGCGCGACACCATGGTGCAGTACGGCGACGCCGCGACACCGGTGTGGGCCACCGAGTTCGGCGCCCCGACCGGCACCGCCGCGAACGCGGTGAGCACGCAACGGCAGGCCGACATCATCGCCGACGGTATCGCAGAGGCCCGCCGGCTCGGCTGGGTACAGAAGGTTTTCGTCTACTCGATGCGCGACCGCGGGACGAACCAGGCCGACGTCGAGCAGAACTTCGGGCTGCTCTACCAGAACTTCTCGGCCAAGCCCTCACGCGCCGTGGTCGCTTCGGCGACCTCCGGATGCGCGGCCGCGAACGACACACTCGAGTCCACGAACACCCCGGCCGACGCGGTGTGGTGACGGGGTGTGCTGACGATCAGGCACCGAGCGCGTCGGTGATCCCGTCGAGGATGCGATCGAGGATCGGCCCCGACGTCGCGAAGTTGATGCGCAGGACGTTGCGTGCGCCCGACCCGAACCGCACCCCACCGTCGGCGAGGACACGTCCCCGATCGCGGACGGTCGACACCGGATCGTCGATGCCGAGCGGCCCGGTGTTCAACCACGTCAGGTAGGTACCCTGCGGCAGGTGGTGCCGCAGATCCGGAATCCGTTCGCGCAGAACCTCGTCCACCCGTCGACGGTTCCGGTCGAGGACCTGCAGCAGGTCGCGCTGCCATGCACCGCCCTCGCGCCACGCGGCGAGCGTCGCGACCACGCCCGGCACCGAGACCGTCCCGTACAGGTCGAACGGCTCCGCGTCCCGGCGCTTCAACAGGGCCTCGGAGCCGTAGTGCACCACCGCGCACCGCATCCCCGCGAGATTGAACGCCTTGCTGGCGGAGGTGAGAGTCACCGTGCGGGCAGCGGTCTCCGGCCCGAGCGAAGCGAACGGGATATGCCGGTGCGGTTCGTAGATCAGTTCGGCATGGATCTCGTCGCTGACGACGAGCATGTCGAGCCGTTCGGCGAGATCGGCGATCCGCTCGAGTTCCTCACGCGTGAGCACCCGTCCGGTGGGGTTGTGCGGGTTGACGAGCACCAGCACCCGCGGACGACGACGCGCCGCCAACAGCTCGAACACATCGAAGTCGAGCACCCACCCGTCGCCCCGGTCGACGAACGGAAAGTCGATCTGCTGCAGACCCATCCGTCGCACTGACGCGAGGAACGGCGGGTAGTTCGGTGTCTGGATCGCCACCGCATCGCCGCGCGTGGTGCTCAGGTGCAACACGAGCTGCAACGCCTGGATGAGATCCGTCTGCTCGCGCACGGCTCCGGGATCGGGTTCCCATCCGTAGCGCGTTCGCATGCGCTGTGCGAACTCCTCGCGCAGCGGCGTCCCGTGGAACCAGTCGGGATAGCCGAGATCGCTACGGTCGACCAGCTCGTGCAGCGCACGCGCGATCGGCGGTGCGACCGGGAAATCCATGTCGGCGACCCAGGCGGGGGCCAGCCCGTCGGCGGCCGCCCGTGCCCACTTGGCACCGGACCGCACCGACAGAGCATCGAAGTCGAGGTCGTCGAACCCGGGCACCCCAGGACCGCCGACCGAGAGGCGCTCGTCGCGGGTCATGGTGAGAGAATCGCACGGTTCGCGGCAGTGCGCGCGGCGAAGTCAGGCAGCCGGTCGTTGGCCCGTGACGAAGAAGATCAACCGATCGGCGACGTCGACGGCCTGGTCGCCGAACCGCCCGTAGAAACGCGCGAGGAGTGCGGTGTCGACCGCGGTCCGGATGTCGCCGTCCCATTCGGGGCTCTCGAGCAGGGTGAGCAGTCGCGAGTGCACCGCATCGAGTTCGGTCTCGATGGCGTGTGTGCCCTTGATCGTCTCGAGGTCGAAGTCGGTGAACGCGTCGCGCAGGATCGCGACGATCTGCGCGGCGAGTTCGGCCATCCGGCGAAGATCGTCGCGCAGGAGGTCGTACACCAGCGACTCGGGATGGCGACGCCGTACGACCCGCGCGATGTGCAGGCTCAGTTCGCCCATCCTGGTGAGATCGCCCGTGATACGAACCGCGGAGAAGACCAACCGCAGGTCGGCCGCCACGGGACCCTGCAGGGCGAGGATCCGCACCGCTCGCTCGGCACAGTCGGTGTCGAGTTCGGCGATCCGTGCATCGAGATCGAGGGCGGCCTGGGCTGCGTCGAGATCGGTGTCGAACAGGGCGCGAGTGGCCAGGTCGAGCCCTTCGGCTGCGACCGCAGCGAGCTCACCGAGACGTTCGACCAGGTCGTCGAGCTGTCCTCGGAACAACTCCCTCATGTCTCGCTCCCTCCGTCGCCCGGTTCACGGCACGTGTACCCGGCTGGTCCTCTGTGCAGTCCTGGAGATGAGCCTAACGGCGCGCGTCGACGACACTCTCGGTGGCGATGTCCTCGGAGGGCGATGCGGAGCCCGCACCGTCGTCCATGCGGGCGAGATGAGCCTTGATCCATTCGGTGCTTCCCGGCGTCGCGGTGCTGTGCTGCGGTGTGCCGGCAATGCAGATAGACAAATCATTTTCCTCGTCGTGACGCCGATATGCTCGGCTGCGCAGGCCAAACCCATCCCCTGGAGTGACCGCCATCACTATAGCCTGTCGGCGCGAAGCTTCAACTCGGGCGGGAACACGGTCAGTAGCGCGACGTCTCCCGAGATTCGCCGTAACCGTTCTGCTCGGGATGAGCGTGCCCGTCCCGGTAGCTCTGTTGGTCGGCGTATCCGTAGTCGTGCCCCTCGTCGTAGCGGTACTGCCGGTAGGCCGAATCCTGGGGCGGGACGAACAGCGACTCGGGTTGCGACGGCACCGGCTGCGGAGCCCGGTGACGGTCGTCGGGCACCGGTCGCGGTGCAGGCGCCGCAGGTGCAGGTGCAGGTGCAGGTGCGGGCTGAGGTGCGGCGGCCGGGACGGGAGCCGGGGGCTCGGGAGCCGCCTCCACGGCCGTTTCGCGGCGCCGGGCCGGAAGCACGGGCACCAACTCGCGTCCTGCACCGAGCAGGACGAGACGCGTGGGCACCTCGATCTCGGCCAGGGCACGCAGTGTGTCCTCCGCCTGCGCTCGCTCCTCGGCCCCGGCCTGCAGCACGATCACGGCGAGCGCGAGCCCCTCGGTCTTCGCGCGGATCCACCACTGTTCCCCGACTCCGCAGCACACGATCCGGTCGCGGGCATCGCCGAAGGCGTCGGTCTCGACGGTCACGCCCTCGCCGGTGAGGAGGAGGATGTGGTCGCCGAGCGAAGCGCGCTGTCCGAGCATGACGATCGTGTCGAGAGGAAGCGTCTCCCGATCGTCGCGCTCGATCTGCACAGCTGTCCGGTGGCGACGCGCGACCCGCCGGGCCCAGGCCGGGCTGTTCGACGCTCCGAAGCGTCCGTTCAGCGCGACCAGCAACTCGGCGACGAGGACGAACACGGCGAGAAAGGCGACCGCGGCCTCGGCGCGCGGCATCGGGGACACCTTCGTCCCGGTACCGGCGGGCATCGACAGCACCTGGAGGTATTCGAGGCTCGCGCCCGAGCGTGCCTGCCGGAGCTGCTCGAGCCGCGCATCGAGTTCGGCCTGCACCACCGGATCGGCTACGCCCTCCTCGTCGGTGGCGATACTCGCGGCGAGGTCGGCACGCAGACCGGCGACGACCGCGTCCAGCTCGGCGATGCGCGCGTCGAGGGCGACGCGATTGCGTTCGGTCTGCGCGCGGTCGAGCTGCGTGACGACCGTCTGCGCGAGCCGGTCGGCGTCTGCCTGCGAGTCGTCGCGGGCGGTCACGGTGAGCAGGGTGGGCGACGAGCCGTAGCCGACGTCGATCCTCGACGGCAGCTTCGCGGGGTCCTCGTTCGTCTCGGCTGCGATCGCGGCCACGACCGCCGAGTCCTGCGACAGCGCGACATAGGGAGCGATGAGCTGCCCGAGGGTCGCGTCGTTGCCGGACACGGATGCCGACGAGCGGATCTCCGCGACGAGCGACGACTCGTACACCCCGGGGCCGCTGTCACGGACGAAGAAGACCGCGACCGCGGCGAGCGCGGCGACGAGTGCGGCGGGCACGGCCACGCGAGCGAGATCGCGGGCATGCCCCACAAGATCGACGGTGGGAGGAACACCGAGCTCACGACGCAGTTCGGCGTCGCGGATGCTTCGTTCGGACACGATGCACAGGCCTTTCGCTGTCGCCCCGGGGAGTGGGCACGTCGCCAGTGTGTCGCGACGAATCGGGCAAATGTTACCGACCCGAACGTCCGTCAGCTGCCGAGCAGCCAGCGCGGACGGGACCACATCTGCCAGGTCTCGGCGACGCGCGCTCCGGCCGCGAGATAGAGCGGGGTGACACGCGGCCTGGTGAGTCCGCACATCGCGACCGGGCCGCGCTGCGTGTGGGTGTGGGCGGCGCCGGCCCGGATCAGCCGGTTCGCGTATCCGCGACGTTGCCGGCCGGTGCGGGTGCCGAGCGACCACACCGTCCGGATCGGTCCGCTGTCGACGAGCAGGGTGCAGGACTGCAGAACTGCAGCCCCGTCGTCCGCATCCGCGTCGTCGAAGATCCCGATCACCTCGACGCCGGTGGTGCGGGCGACGACGTCGGCGTAGGCGACCGCGGCGGTCCCCGGGGCGATCCCGAAGGTCGCGGCGGCGAGTTCGCGGGCATGCACCATGTCGTCCTCGCCGAGAACCCGAAGGCCCGGATCGATCGGAGCGTCGTGGGCGACGAGGTAGGTCAGGTCCAGCGAACCTGCACACACCCAGCCGTGGTCGGCGAGAACCTGGGCGGCGCCGAGGCCGTCCCCGGCGAGCAGGACGATCGACGGGTGACCGGCCTCCGTCAGCGTCTCGTAGACATGCTGGGCGTGAGCGGTCACGTCGCCGCCGTGGACGAGCGCGAGGTTGTAGTCGGGGTCGGGGGCTGCGGTGATGCCGATCCACCAGCCGTCACCCTCGGACCAGTGGCCCCCGGACGTCAGCGGCCGCATGCTCGCGCCGTACGCACGTCGCAGTTGCAGCGACGATGCGAGAACCGTCGCGATCGAGGCGGCGTCCACCCCTTCTCCTTCCACTGCCACAGAAATCGACCCCGGACCACATCTACAGGGTCGGCACGAAAACGGCATCGGCGGCACCCGATGGGTGCCGCCGATGCCGTCACGTGCGGATCGGAGTGTGGACTCCGATCAGAGGTAGGCGCCGATCAAGTCGCGCAGGAACTTGATCGCGAACTGGAGCGGGTCGACCGGCTCCGGCTGCGACTGGGGGGCCGGCGGAACATTGTCGGCCTGGGGCGCGGCCTCGCCCTGCGGTGCGGGCGCGGACTCGGCCTGCGGCGCGGACTGTGCCTGCGGAGCCGACTCGCCCTGCGGTGCGGACCCGCCGTCGCCGACCGTCACGGAGATGCCACCGGTGAAGGGGCGACCGGACGCGTCGAAGATGTTCTCGTACTGCGCACCCGAGGCGTCCTGGCAGCCCCAGAAGACGTTGTAGGTGCCGTCGGTGATCGACTCCGGGCCGGCCTGCGAGGGTGCGCCGTCCTTGATGTACAGCGCGCTCGAGGTGCTCGTGTTGGTCACCGAGAAGCTCGTGCCGGCGGGCTGCGCGTCGATGCGGCCCGACGGATCGGCCGTGTCGACGGTGCCCGGCTTCAGGACGTAGGTGACGCAGGTGACGCCGCGGTCGACGTCGGCGCGCGTCAGATCGAAGTCGACGACGATGGCGCCGTTCTCCGCCTTCGCCGAGACGCTCGGACCCGCAGCGGACGAGACGCCCGGAACGACCAGTGCCAGCAGTGCGGCACCGGAGGCCGCGACTGCAGCCTTCTTCGCAACAGAATTCATCGATTTTCCTCCCCGTATTTCGATGTCGGCGACCACTTTCGTGAGCGGCACGCCGTCGACCGTGCCCGACGCGCGTAGAACGCGGGCACATATACGAGAACGTTACCGCTAGATGTCGTTGCTGTCGCGACGAGGTGGGGCATCGGCCCGGGCGGCCCGATCCACATGCCCGAGATCACGATCCGGCTCCACGAGATCACGCACTCGCCGTTTGAGCACGACGATCTCGGGAAAGCCCTTGTCCTCCTTGCGGTCCCACACGACCGTGTCGTCGACAACGATGCGGAACACTCCCCCCGTCCCGGGAACGAGCGCGACCTCGCCGAGAGCGGTACCGAAAGTGTTCAGCATTTCCTGCGCCATCCATCCGGCGCGCAGCAGCCACTCGCACTGCGTGCAATAGGTGATCGCGACGCGGGGAGCCTGCTCGGTCATGAGCGACAGGATATCTCCGCCGGAAACAGGCCCGAGAATAGGTGAAGCCCCGGCAATCGTGGTGGTGGATCGGCCGGGGCTTCTGCACGAACCGGTGATGGGGGGTAACCGACCCGTGCGGCCGTCCTCACATGGGGGACAGGAGGACGACGCGGAACCGAGTCTAGACACGAGAAATTGTTACTCGCGAGTATCGCGCAGGCGGACGTCCGGCGTGTCAGGAAGCGACGGGAGGATTCGCAGGATCGCGCTGCTCCCGCTGCATCTCGACGAGCTGTTCCTCCCTCTCGGAGACGAACAGGAACCGACCGACCGCGAGCGCGCCGAGAGCCGAGAGGCCCAGCCACGCCGCCAGCGCCGATGCGATCCACACCCACATGGCTCACAGTGTGCGCGAATCCGCCGGGAACACCAAACATCGGCGATCACAACATGGTTGCAAAAGCAATACTCGAGGCCGCCTCACGATGTGACGCCCGTCGCCCACAAGGCGTTCACCATGGCCGGCAACGTGACTTCGATGTCGTGGCGCTCCTCCACCCGGCGACGCGCGGTGACGGCAATGTCGTTCCGCAGGTCGGGAGCGGACATCAGTCGCCGCAATGCCTCTGCCAGAGCCTTCGCATCGCCGGGCGGAACGAGCAGTCCCGCGCCGTCGGCCAGGTGCTCGGCGGTCCCTCCGTGATCGGTGCCGACGACGGGCACACCGTGCGCCATCGCCTCCAGTGCGACCAGCGGCCCCGCCTCCGGCGAGGTGCTCGCGGAGACCATCACGTCCCACACCGCGAAGACCTCGGCGGGATCGACCCGACCCAGGAACGACACTCGTCCGCGCAGGTCGGGGGCGTGTGCGCGACGCCGCAGTTCGTCGAGGAAGGCTTCGTCGCCGGGGAACGGTTCCCCCGCCACATCGAGACGGATCCCGGGCACCTCGGCCACCGCCTCGAGAAGGACGCGGTGTCCCTTCCATTCCGTCACCGACGCGAGGATGCCCACCCGCACGGTCGAGGCATCGGGAGTCGAGTCCTCGGGAGTCGAGGCATCGGGAGATGTCGACCGGGACGGAACAGGCGGGATCGGGACGCCGTGCGGTGCGACGACCACCGGATATCCGCATTCACGGACCGGCACGGCCGAGGCCCGCGAGACGGCGACCGCTCCACCCACGGCACCCCTGCCCATCCGGGCGACGATGCGCTGCTTTCGGGAGGACAGAGTGTCGTGCACCAGCCACCCGGCACGTTCACGGTGGGACGTGCCGAGCACGGCGAGCCGCAGGGACGGCAATGCGAACAACGAGTTGCACACGACCCGCGGCCGCTCCGCGGCGAGCACGCGACGGAGCCTGCGCGCTCCCACCAGCCACCGCACCGGAAGACCCGCCAGGCCCGCGATCCGCCCGACTCCCCTCTGACCCCACATGCCCAGCCGGGGCAACCGGACACGGACGCATCCGGCCGGGAGGGCGTCGGCGAGCGGCCCGTCAGGGCACGCCACCACGACCCGACGCCCCTGCGCGAGAGCGACGTCGACGAGCATCAGCATGACCTTCTCGGCACCCGACCGCTCACCGGTGTGCGCGACGAACAACAGCGGATCGCTCACGGCGCCGCAACCGTCCGATCCCTCGCTGCTTCCGCCACGGGGCCTCCTGATTCGTCCGATTCGAGTCGTCGGCTGAAATCGAGGCCGGCCGTCGTTCCGTTACAACAGCGCAACGTCACACCGAATTGTCGCCGCGTCTGCAATATTCTCGTGATCGGACGCAATACGCTGCTCGAGTGACATCGCCCAGAACCGGTCGCCGTTCCCGTCGCACCCTCGTGCTGGCTCTTGCCGCCTCGATGACGTTGTGCGCGAACCCGCTTACCGCTGCAGCGCAGGATCTCGAACCGACGGAACCGACTCCTCCGGGCGAGGTCGCATTCCCGACCCGCAAGCTCGGGCTCGGGCCGAACATCGAATTCCGTGGCAATTCCGATGTCGTCACACTCGCATTTCCTGTCCCGGCCGGAAATACTCCCGCCTTCCTGGACACCACCGCCGAACTGCCCACGAATGTCGCGCGCGGATGGATCGACGTCGTCTCGGACGGGCGCCTGCTCACCCGCGTGGAACTGCCGCCCGGTGGCGCCATCGTGCCCCTGACGATTCCGCTCGCCGGGGCGAAGGTGGAGAACGGCGCCGCGGTGGTCTCGCTCGATCTGCACCTGGTCGCCGTCGACAACATCTGCCCCGACGACTGGACGCTGGGTTCGGTACGTCTGCGCGACGGTCTGGTCCGGTACGCGGGCACACCCGCGGCGCCGCAAGCGGTCGCCGACTACCTCCCGCCGGTCCTCGATCGCCTCGAGTTGTATCTGGCCGAGGACCCCACGGACGCCGAAGCGGGCGTCGCCCTCGACCTCGCAGCGACCGTGAGCGCCCGGTATCCCGGGCGGCAGGTGCCCGTGGACGTACGTGAACTCCCGGCGAACGGCGTACCCCCCGCAGCCGACACCCCGCTCGTCCGGCAGATCGTCGTCAGCGAGGGCGACCAGACGGGTGCGGAGGTCGTGCCGGTGCCCGACGGGCCGCCCGCCCTGTACGTCCGAGGCGACGCCCAGACCCTCCTCGACCAGGTAGGCCTGGTGAACAGCATCCTGTCCGGTCTTGCCGTCGGTTCCGACGTCGCCGTCGGCACCTTCGACGTCCCGCCCATCCTCGCTCCGGACTCGACCACCCTGTACGACCTACGCGTGTCCGACCTCGAGACGAGCGGCCTCGGCCTCGCCGACGTACACCTCTTCCTCGACCAGACCGAATTCGGGCGGCCGGTGCGCGATGTGCGCATCGACCTGCAGGGCACCTACACCCCGCTCCCCGCCACCCAGGGCGGGTCGATCACCGTCTCCGTCGGCGACATCATGCTCGATTCGTGGGCCGCCGACGCGAGCGGCGTCATCGACCGTGTCGTCACGGTTCCGAACTCGGCCCTCGGGCGGCTCACCGACATCAGTGTCGAACTCCGCACCACCGGCGCGCAGCAGCAGTGCGGTCTGCAACAACCCGTCACCCTGCGCATCGACGGCGGCAGTCGTGTCTTCAGCACCCTCGCGGATCCTCCGCTGCCCGTCGGCTTCCCGTCGCTGCCCCAGACGCTGATGCCGAAGGTCGACGTCGCCACCTCCGATCGCAGCCTCGTCGACGTCGCCCGTGCCGTCGAGCTCGTCGCCGGGCTCCAGTCGCTCACCAGCCGTCCGCTCGACCCCGCATGGGTGACGATCGACGAAGCGCTCGCCTCGTCGGGACCGGCAGTGATCGTAGCCGCGAACGGTCTCCTGCCCGAAGATCTGCAGTCGCAGCTGCCGCTCGTCCGCACCGAGGACCGCCGGTTCGAGTTCCGCAACGCCGACGGCGAGAGCACCAGCCTCACTTTCGGCACCGAGGTGGACTTCGCCTCGTTGCAGGTCGTGCGGGACGACGGACGCACCGTGCTGGTCGCCACGTCGACCGGTGCTCCCGAGGAACTCGATCGGACGCTCGACTGGCTCGCCGCCGAGCCCGGTCGCTGGTTCGAACTCGAGGGCAGCGTGCTGTTCACCGCGCCCGACCGCGAACCGATCACCCTCATCGATCCCCACACCCGGGACGACGACGTCGACGCGGCGTCGTCGGAATCGGACAGCACGGTGACCGCAGTGGTCGTCGCGGGGATCGTCCTGCTCGTCGTCGGTGCGGCGGGCGCCGCGGTGTGGTCGCTCACCCGTCGGCGCCGTCCGCAGTCGCGGTGAACACGATGACCACGACAACCGAGCATCCGTCGTTCATCGAGCGGTTCTTCACGAACGCGATGCTGCACACCACCAATCGGTGGATCGCGATAGTCGCCGCAACCCTGATCGGCTTCCACTCCACCTGGCTGCAGCTGCTCGACGAGATCCGCACCGGCACCACGGGTGGTTACGTCCTCATCGTGCCGCCTCTCGTCGCGATCGTTGCGATCGGCATCACGCGGCAGCGGAAGAACGAACTGCCGATCCACGACCGGCAGACCGACATCATCACGTCGGTGCTCCTGCTGCTGATCGCGCTCGCGATCAAGGGGCTGCTGATGCCGCGCTACGCGACGAACTATCAGGTGATGCACCTCGACGTGCTCGCCGCGTGGGTGTTCGTGTGCGGGGCGTGCGTCGCGATGTTCGGCCTGCGCGTGACCGCGGCGTACTGGCAGGCGTGGGCGATGCTCTTCCTGAGCTCGCCCGTGCTCTACCGGATCGTGCTCGTCGAGGCCGGGGGCACGAAGCTCGCGGCGGGACAGGTCACGCTCGTGCTCGCCGCCACGGCTGTCGGACTCGCGACGCGGCGCAACCGGGCCCGCGGATTCTTCTACGGCTCCGCAACATTCGTGACCGGTCTGGTGGTGCTCGTCCTGGTCGATCAGCGGTGGCCGGACGCACCCATCGCCGTGTCGCAGTACGTGCCGGCGGTGGTCGCGACGGTGGTCGTCGGGGCCGGTGCCTATCTGTGGACCTACCGCGGGCTCGCGCCACGCACGCTGCCACCGAATCCGGTGTCGGTTCCCCAGGCCGTGCGCGGAGCGATGTGCGTCGCGGTGGCCACCCTGCTCGCCGCACTCCTGCCGCTTCCCGACCAGCGCCTGACGCCGGTCTCGGTCGGGCCCCCTTACTCGGGCACCGCCACCCAGATCGTCCCATCCGGATGGGTGCAGTTGTCGTCCGTCGACTACGACTGGCCCCGCGCATACTTCCGTCAGGGATCGGTGCTGCGCCGGCAGATGCTCCGGGCGGAGGAACCGAACCCGGAGTGGGATCGGCTGCTGCGTCCCCGCACCGTCGCCGTGCAGACCCTGCAGGTGCGTCGTGTCGGTTCGTTCGCGGTGTACCCCACCGAATCGATGTACGCACTGGGCAAATCACGGGTGAGCCCGAAGGAATATGTCGATCTGGGTCGCGGCGTCACCGCCGAGTACTTCACCGTCGTCGACGACAACCTGCTCCTGACGTGGAGCCTGCTCAGCTTCGTGTGGACCCGCAGCGACACCGTCGCCCAGCGGGTGAGCCTGCTGACGGTGGACAACCACGAACTCGATGCGCCGTTCCCGCAGCCCGAGCCGAACACCGTCACCAATGCGCGCACGTTGATGCGAGTGTTGCTGCGCGGCAACGGCACCGTCGAGGACACCGATCCCGAGTACAAGGACCGTTCCATGCTCATCGAGGTGGGTCGCGAACTCGTGGAGGCGCAATGGCAGGGCGAGTGAACGTCGGCTCGGGACACGATGTTCCGCCCGAAGACACCGTCGAGTTCGACGCCTACCGGACCGCGGCCCTGCACGAAGCGGTGCACGGACTGCGCGAACGCAGCCCCGTCTCGTCGGCGTCGGCCGCGTTCGTGCCGTGGCAGAAATACCTCGGATTCGCACTCGCGGGGGCCTTCGTGCTCGCGCTCGTCGTGGCGACGAAACCGACCCTGATCGTCTTCACCGTGCTGTGCACCTTCGGGTACATCGCGACCCTCGCCGACCGGCTGCTGCTGTTCACCCGCGGCATGGCACGCGACGCGCAGTTCATCGTCGACGACGAGGAAGCTCTCGCCCTCACCGACGACCAGTTGCCGCCGTACACGGTGCTCGTCCCCGCTTACAACGAACCCGAGGTGGTGGGCGATCTGCTCGCCGCGATGGCCGCGCTCGACTATCCGGCCGACAAGCTCCAGGTGTTGTTGCTCCTCGAGGAGGACGACACCGTCACGATCGAGGCCGCGGAGAAGGCCGGGCTCGGCGAGAGCGTCGAGATCCTGCTCGTCCCGGCCGCCGACCCACGGACGAAACCGAAGGCGTGCAATTACGGACTGCACTTCACCACCGGTGAGATCGTCACGATCTTCGACGCCGAGGACCTCCCCGAGCCCCTGCAGTTGCGTCGGGTGGTCGTCGTCTTCGACCGTCTCGGCGACGACGTGGCATGTGTACAGGCGAAGCTGGCTTTCCACAACGGAACCCAGAATCTGCTGACCGGCTGGTTCACCGCCGACTACGCACTGTGGTTCAACTTCATCCTGCCCGGACTGATGAAGTCGCACTCGCCGATCCCGCTCGGCGGGACGTCGAACCATATCCGCCGATCGGTGTTCGACGAGATCGGTGCGTGGGATCCGTACAACGTCACCGAGGACGCCGACCTCGGCGTCCGGATCGCCGAATCCGGCTACTCCACTGCGGTTCTCGACTCGACCACGCTGGAGGAGGCGAACAGCGATCCGATCAACTGGGTGCGGCAGCGATCCCGGTGGTACAAGGGCTATCTGCAGACCTGGCTGGTCCACATGCGCCGGCCCGTCCGGTTGTGGCGGGTGATCGGCACCGCGGGGATGCTGCGTTTCACGACCCTGCTCGCGGGCACGCCGATCATCGCGTGCCTGAACATGGTGTTCTGGATGACGACGCTCGCGTGGCTGCTCGGCCAGGCGGAACTGATCGAGGAGATCTTCCCCTGGTACGCCTACTTCCCCGCGCTGATCTCGCTCGTGTTCGGCAACGTCGCCGTGATGTACATGAACTTCGTGGCGTGCCGCGAGACGGGCCACTCGAACCTGTGGTGGCCGTGCCTGACCGTGCCGTTCTACTGGGTCCTCATGTCGATCGCGGCGATCAAAGGCACCTATCAGCTCATCCGTAATCCTTCCTACTGGGAGAAGACCTTCCACGGGTTGTCGTCGTGAGGACCCGCAGCACGTGGGTGTTCTGGACCGCCTGCCTGATCTATCTGGTGGTAGGACTGTGGCTCGCGCTGGACGTGCAGTACTACCAGGGTGATTCGCTCAGCCGTGTCAGCGCTGCGCGGTCGGTGCTGCTCAGCCGCGACCCGCACCTCGCCGCCATCGGTTTCGTGTTCACACCCCTCACCGCGCTCGTCCAGGTGCCCCTCACAGGACTGTCGGCGTGGTTCCCGGGACTGTCGGCCTATGCGGTGACGGCCGTGCTCATGTCGGCGCCGTTCATGGCCGGCGCGGCGGTGCAGATCCACCGCATCGCGTGCGATCGCGGCTGCACGCCGTGGTTCGTGTGGACGGTGACGGCGATGTTCGCCCTGAACCCGATGATCGTCTACTACGGCGCGAACGGGATGAGCGAGGCGCCGTTCCTGTTCGCCTTGTGCTGGGCCGCGCGTCGTCTGATCCGCTGGTGCAGCACCGACGACATCCACGACCTGGCGCTGGCCGGAATCGCCCTGGCACTGGCGTATCTCGCGCGGTACGACGCGCTGGCCGTCGGCGGGGCGGTGACGGTCTTCGTCGCACTGCTCGTCCGGTACCGATCGCGACGATACGCTCCCGGCTCGGGATGGCAGCCGGCGATCATGGACGCGATCCTCGTCGCCGCTCCCCTCGCTCTGGCCTTCGTCGCGTTCGTCGTGACGAGCTGGCTCGTCACCGGTGAATGGCTCGCGCAGTTCACCTCGGCCTACGGCAACGCCGCCATCCTCGAGCAGAGCGGTGGCGGGTCGTCGGGCGGGCTCGGTGCGATCGCCTTCTCGCTCGCCGAGACCGTCGTGCTCGGGCCGGCGCTTCCGCTGCTGATCCCGGTCGTGGCGGTGCTCGCATGGCGACGACGCGATCTCGAACCGCTCGTGCCGTTCGTCGTCTTCGGCGCGGTCCTGGGCTTCGCGGCCCTGTCCTATGCACGCGGAATGACCTTCCCGTTCCTGCGCTTCTACATCTGCGCGATCCCGCTGCTCGCGGTGTGGGTCGTACAACTGGCTCCGCGACGTGGACTGCTCACGGCACGACGCCCCGGGCCGCATGCCGTTCCGAGGACGGAGGACCCCAGCGGCGCAGCACCCTTGGGTGCGGTGCTCCTGGTGTGCAGCCTGCCCGTCACGTTCGTCGCGATGGGCTCGCCCACCCTGTCGCAGGAACAGCACGCGCTGCGCACGGTCCTGTTCCCGGACGACAACGATCCGTCCGAGGTGCGTGAGAAGCAGCGACAGGTGATCGCGGCATTCTCCACAGAACGGCGCATCGCCGAATACCTCGACGCGATGGACCTACCGCCGGGCTCGGTGCTGATGGACACGGTCTACGGGTTCGCGATCTTCTCGGCCACCGAACGCCCCGAGACGTTCGTCATCCCTTCGGACTCCGACTTCACGGCCGTGCTCAACCGCCCTTCCGCCTCCGGGGTCGAGTACATCCTGACCGTCCCCAACGAGGGCCGCGGAACATCGGACGCCGTCAACCGCCGCTACCCCACCATCTACGAGACCGGCAGCGACATCGCGGTACTCGAACTCGAAATCCCCAACGACGGTGCCGACCAACCCGATTGGCGACTCTTCCGGGTACTCGACCGGACGTCACCCTGAGCCGTGGTGACGCCGTAGGACGTAGTGGACCGGGTCGTCCGGGCCGATGTCGTAGGTGCACTCGTCCGGTCGCGGGTCGGGGACGAACGACCACATCAGTGCGCCGTCGGCCCCGAGATCGCGGTACCGCGTGAGCGTGCGGTCGACGATATCGGCACGTTCGCTCACCGCGCGGCACGAACCGGCCCGGACACCGAGTTCGGCGACGAGCATCGGCTTCGACAATCCGTCGAGCCGCCGTTCGAGGAACTGTGCGTCGTCGTAGTCGTGGTACTGCACCACGTCGAGCTGCTCGGCGTCGGTGACGGTCGCGAAATCGTCGCCGGCGGAACCGCACTGGTCGCCTCCGATGGTGCCGACGGTGACGAGCCGGTCCGGGTCGTGCTCGCGGACTATGCCGGCTGCTTCGTCGATCCAGTTGCGGAGCAGCCGAGCACCGCCGGGCAAGCACTCGCGTCGTTCGAGGGTGCACTCGTCGTCGGTGCAGGTCGCGGTCTCGGGTTCGCCGATCAGCTCCCACATCGCGACCGCCGGTGACGAACCCCACCGTTCGACGGCGGTCGCGACCCAGTCGTCGTAGGCGAGCACATGACCCGGCAGCGGGTCGTGCCAAGCGGCGTCGTACCAGTCCGCCTGCTTGTATCCACCCGCGTCGCAATCACTGTCCTGCGGGGCGAGCACCGGGATCAGGTACACCCTGTGCCGCTCGGCGGCGTCGAAGACGGCATCGAGCGCCGTGAAGTCGAGCGTGCCGCCGATCCGGTGGACAGTGTGGGACTGGAAGGCGTCGAAACGCACGATCGAACGCGGCGCCAGCGTGCCGAAGAAGTCGTCGAGGTCCACCTCGGCACCGCATCCGTGGTTGACCTCCCAGCGGGTACCGAGCTGGTATGCGTTGAGTCCGGCGGGCCACCACGTCCGGCCGTCGAGGACGAGCCGGTCACCGTCGGCACGCACTACCGGGAGATCCTCGGGAGGCGAGGGGCGCGACGAGGTGTCCTGCGCGCAGGCCGCGAGCAGGAGCAGCAGTGTGGTGGCGACCGCAGCGACGCGCACATGCAGAGATTAACCCGGGCGAGAGGGTGCCCGACCCGCACGGACGAGATTCACCCCGGGGTTCGTCTGCGACGTGCGCAGGACGAACTAGCTCGGGCGCGCGTCGGGATGCTTGTGCACGAAGTTCAGGTACGCCTTCGACGGCGTAGGCCCGCGCTGGCCCTGGTACTTGGACCCGACCTTCGCGCTGCCGTACGGGTGCTCGGCGGGGCTCGTCAGCCGGAACAGGCACAGCTGACCGATCTTCATGCCCGGCCACAGGGTGATCGGCAGGTTAGCGACATTGGACAGCTCGAGGGTGATGTGCCCGTCGAAACCCGGGTCGATGAACCCGGCCGTCGAGTGCGTGAGCAGACCGAGCCGGCCCAGCGACGACTTGCCTTCGAGGCGACCGGCGAGGTCGGCCGGCAGGGTGCACCGCTCCATCGTCGATCCGAGCACGAACTCGCCGGGGTGCAGCACGAACGGCTCACCCTCGGGAACCTGCACCAGCGACGTCAGTTCGTCCTGCTGCTTCGCCGGGTCGATGTGCGTGTAACGCGTGTTGTTGAAGACGCGGAACAGGCTGTCGAGTTTGACGTCGACACTCGAGGGCTGCACCAGCTCCGGATCGAACGGGTCGATGCCCAGATGTCCGGAGGCGATCTGGGCGCGGATGTCGCGATCGGAGAGCAGCACGCGTAGAGGTTAACAATCGCGCGGCCGCGGGGTTCTACGTGGCCGAGTCGCGTCGCAATTGGGCCGACATCGTGATCAGCAGTTCGGTGCACTCCTCGACGACGTCGTCGTGGCTCAGCGGCACGGTGCCGTCGAGCCAGGCCGTCAGCGCCTGGGCGAGTCCGCCGACGACGTAGTGCGCCGCCAGGTCGAGCCGGGGGCTCGGGGTGATGGCGTAGATGTTCTCGGCCTGGGCGGTGACCAGCCCGGCGAACATGCGGGTCGAGTCGAGGCGCCGCTTCGCGAGCTGCGTGTTGGCCTGGCTGACGGAGAACAGCATGCGGCCGAGCCGCGGGTCCTCGTCGATCTCGCGGACGATGTTCTCGACGCAGGCCCGCACGATCGCGCGGTCGTCGTCGGCCGGTGCCGAGGCCACGGCGGCGAGCGTGCTCTCGGCGATGCGCTGGACGACGTGGTCGTAAACGGCACCGGTGAGCTCGTCGCGGTCGGCGAAGCTCTCGTAGAAGTAGCGCGAGGCCAGACTTGCGCGCTTGCAGACACCGCGCACCGACAGGGTGGCTTCGCCGTCGGCAGCTCCGAGGAGATCGAGACCGGCCTCGATCAGCTGCGCTCGCCGATCGGCCTGTCGTTCCTCGCCTGCGCGTCCACCGTAGAGCCGTCCAGTTGCCATGCCTCTATCTTCGCAGCGCCCGCTTCCGTGCCGCGCAACCTCCGGTCTTTACCGTCGGCGCGCATCTGGGTGACAGTCGTGGTCACTTCTGACGATGGAGGGACATTCGATGACGACGCCCGTCGACAAGGCACACGCGCAGGTGCGCTCCACCGAGTCGAGCCCGGTCGAATACAACGCGATGGACCCGGAAAGCAGTACTGGGAGGACAACCTCCACAAGATGAAGATCGACGACACGATTTTCGAGCAGATGCTGCTGCCGTGGACGCCGCGCGACCAGCGTCGCTTCGACCGCGTCTGCGGGCTCTCGGTGTGGTCCAGGGGTCCCGCGATCGACCCGGAGAGTCTGCTACAGTTTGCTCCGAAAGCTCGGGCCGGAGTCGACGAGAATCGGCAAAAGCCCAGCGTGCCGATGTAGTTCAATGGTAGAACATCAGCTTCCCAAGCTGAATACGCGGGTTCGATTCCCGTCATCGGCTCTCACACGAAGCCCCGACCACACGGTCGGGGCTTCGTCGTATGCGGGGCCTTCGTCGTATCGGGGCCGACGTTGTTGTCGATTTTCCCGCGTTCTTCGACAACAACACCTACCTCGACAGCCCTACCGGCAGCCTTCGAGGTACGCGCGGCTCCCCGAAGTTCACTGGAGGTACGACGCGTAATCGGCGTAGGGCACCTGACCCGTGGGGCTCGCCTCGATGGCCTCGGCAACCTCGGGCGGGATGGGAGCCCAGTAGGCCGGCATCGCGGCCGCGAGGGAAGGGCTCACGGCGTAGATGAGAGCGAAGTTCACGATCCACAGCGGTGGCGCCATCGACATGCCGACGGTCGAGACGACGTCGCCCTTCGTATTGGTGACCAGCTGTGCGGCGCCGGATATCTGTTGCGCCGCGAAACCGAAGGTCGCTTCGATCGGGTACGCCGACCGGTACAGCGCCACCAGCGTGTCCGTCGCGTCGTTGTTCCGCAGCCAGGTGTCGACGTACCCGCCGGGCGCGATGAGCGTGTTCACCTGCCTCGTCGGCGCCGACGCGTTGGCCGGGCTCTGCAGCATCCCGTCGGGCGTCACGTAGAGGCCGTAACTGCCCAGCACCGTCGGGGTGGAGACACCGTTCACGTCGGAGTACAGGGGGTGGCCGGTCGTATTGATGAGGATGTCGATGGAACCCTGGATGATCTCGGCGGCCTCCTTGCTGCCGCCCACTCCCCCGCCGGTGGTGAAATCACGGGCCTGCTGCTCCGACAACGCATCTTCCGGCTTCAGCCCGATCTGCCGGGCGATGTCCTCGGCCCATTCCCGACCGAGCGGAGCGTGCAACCGGGACGGGTCGGTGACCTGCGTCGGCGCCAGATGCTCGTAGGCCGGTGCTCCGGAGAAGGGAAGCGAGAATCCCGTGGACTCGTCCGCCAACGCCGCGGGATTCACCCACAGGGCGACCAGTCCCATGAGCGCCACCGCCGTGGCGGCTCTGCGATACAGGCGTCCTTCGCGTCTGCGCCGCCGTTCGGACTTCCGTGTGCTGCGCATAGGTCGACCTCCTGGGACACCGTCGCGATGGGGACACACGTACGCATTTCAGTGAAGCGCCGGGGTAAAGAGCGCGTCAATGCCTGTGCTGGGTGAATTGGGGGAGGATATGGGCGATTTCCGCAGAATCTTCGACAACAACCTCCCCGAGGAAGCAACGTGGCCGCCACCCGGAAGGGGTGACGGCCACAGGGCTGCAGTGACGCCTAGACGGTCGCAGCGACCGCTTCCTCGGCCTGGGCCGGGGCGCTCGTGCGGATGAGGTGGTCGAACGCGCCGAGCGCGGCCGTCGCACCCGCACCTGCGGAGACGATGATCTGCTTGTACGGGACGGTCGTGCAGTCGCCGGCGGCGAACACGCCGGGCACCGAGGTGCGGCCGTGATCGTCGACGACGATCTCGCCGCGCGGACTGAGTTCGACCGTGCCGGTGAGCCATTCGGTGTTCGGCAGCAGACCGATCTGGACGAACACGCCGTCGAGCTCGAGGGTGCGCGACTCGTCGGTGGTGCGGTCGGTGTAGGTCAGGCCGGTGACCTTCGAACCGTCGCCGAGGACCTCGGTGGTGAGGGCGCTGACGATGATGTCGACGTTGGGCAGGCTGCGGAGCTTGCGCTGCAGCACCTCGTCGGCGCGCAGGACCGAGTCGAACTCGATGAGGGTCACGTGGGCGACGACGCCGGCGAGGTCGATCGCGGCCTCGACACCGGAGTTACCGCCACCGATGACCGCGACGCGCTTGCCCTTGAACAGCGGGCCGTCGCAGTGCGGGCAGTAGGTGACACCCTTGTTGCGGTATTCCTGCTCGCCCGGCACGTTCATCGCGCGCCAGCGGGCACCGGTCGCGAGAACGACGCTGCGCGAGAGCAACCGGGCGCCGTTCTCGAGCTCGACCTCGACGAGACCACCCTCGGTGGGGGCCGGGGTGAGCTTCGAGGCCTTCTGGACGTTCATGATGTCGACGTCGTACTGGCGCACGTGGTTCTCGAGCTCGGCGGCGAACTTCGGGCCCTCCGTGTAGGGAACGGAGGAGAAGTTCTCGATGGCCATGGTGTCGAGCACCTGGCCGCCGAAGCGCTCGGCGAGAACGCCGGTGCGGATTCCCTTGCGGGAGGCGTAGATCGCGGCAGTCGCGCCGGCGGGGCCGCCACCGACGACGAGGACGTCGAAGGGATCCTTCTCGCTGATCGCGGCGGCGGTGCGCTCGGCGGAGCCGCTGTCGAGCTTGCCGACGATCTGCTCGAGGTTCATCCGGCCGGAGCCGAACAGCTCACCGTTGAGGAAGACGGTCGGCACTGCCATCACCTGGCGTGCGTCGACCTCGTCCTGGAAGAGCGAGCCTTCGATGGCGGTGTGCTTGATGCGCGAGTTGGTCACGCACATCACGTTCAGGGCCTGCACCACGTCGGGGCAGTTCTGGCACGACAGCGAGAAGTAGGTCTCGAAGTGGAAGTCGCCCTCGAGGTCGCGCACCTGCTCGAGCAGCTCCACGGCCTCCTTCGAGGGGTGTCCGCCGACCTGCAGCAGGGCGAGCACGAGGGAGGTGAACTCGTGGCCGAGCGGGATGCCCGCGAACTCGACCGCGATGTCGGTGCCGACCCGGCGGATCAGGAAGGAGGGGCGACGGGCGGCTTCACCGTCGCGCACATGGGTGACCAGATCGGACATGCCGGCGATCTGATCGAGGAGGTCGGCGAGTTCCTTCGACTTCGGCCGGTCGTCGAGGGACGACACGAGCTCGATCGGCTGGGTGACCTTTTCGAGAAGGGACTTCAACTGGGCGGCGAGGGAGGCATCGAGCATGAGGATTCACTCCAGAGGTGGAAGAACTGTGACCGGAAGAGATGGGAGTCGGCGAACTTCTCAGCTCGAGCCGAGCGGACCCGGACGGTGCCCGGTGGCACGGGACGTTCGATCCCGTGCCACCGGAACGAATTTCCGTCGACGAATCAGATCTTGCCGACGAGCTCCAGCGACGGAGCGAGGGTGTCGTCGCCCTCTTCCCACTTGGCCGGGCAGACCTCGCCCGGGTGGCTGCGGACGTACTGAGCGGCCTTGACCTTGCGGACGAGCTCGGCGGCGTTGCGGCCGATGCCCTCAGCGGTGACCTCGGTGAACTGGACGACGCCGTCCGGGTCGACCAGGAAGGTGCCGCGATCGGCGAGGCCCTGGTCCTCACGGAGGACCTCGAAGTCGGTGCTGATCTGCAGGGTCGGGTCACCGATCATGGCGTACTTGATCTTGCCGATGGTCTCCGACGAGCCGTGCCACGCCTTGTGCGTGAAGTGCGTGTCGGTCGAGACGGAGAAGACCTCGACGCCGAGCTTCTGCAGCTCCTCGTAGTGGTCCGCGAGGTCGCCGAGCTCCGTCGGGCAGACGAACGTGAAGTCTGCGGGGTAGAAGAAGAAGATCGCCCACTTGTCCTTGATGTCCTCGTCGGACACGGTCACGAAGGCGCCGTCCTTGAAAGCCTCGGCCTTGAAGGGCTTGATCTTCTTGTTGATCAGCGACATGTAAGAACCTCACTCGTCTCGATGGGGTTGACGGCTTCGACGTTATCCGCGAACTATTAATTGTGCCAATCGATAGTTTCTAGAAATTCGATAAGGAAGGGCTATAACACGCCGTTCGACCAGGTCGTTGTTTTTCCTCCTTCACAAATGTGACAGAACACACAACCTTTGCGACAGAGCACTCCGGCCCGCCCGACAGGGAAGAATGGAACCGATGCACTCACGACTGAGCTACCGCCGCACCGGATCCGGTGAACCCCTACTCCTCCTGCACGGGATCGGCGCCACGATGGACGACTTCTCCACCCTCGTCCCGCGACTCGCCGAGCACTTCGACGTGCTGAACGTCGACCTACCCGGCCACGGCTCGTCGCCGAAACAGAGCGGCCGACCCACCATCGGCGCCCTCACCGACACTCTCGAGGCGGAACTCGACGCCCACGGACTCGACCGGGTGCACGTTCTGGGCAACTCGCTCGGTGGACGACTCGCGATCGAACTCGCCGTGCGCGACCGCGCCCTGTCTGTGGTCGCCCTGTCACCCTCCGGACTCGGACTGCCGCCGGAACGCGTCTACCAGGGCGCGCTCATGACGACCGCGCGCCTGCTCAACAAGGCCCGCAGGCCGCTCATCGAACCGATGTCGCGCAGCGTCCTCGGCCGTACCGCACTCACCGCGGGTCTACGCGCGAAGCCGTGGAAGACGACCCGTGCCGAAGCACTGGCGGTCAAGGGCGGATTCGCCGATTCGGCCGGTTTCTGGTCGATGCTGTGGGACGCGATCCTGACCGATGTGCCGACGGGTCTCGACCGGATCGACTGTCCCGTCACTCTGGCGCAGGGCGTCCTCGACACGGTCGCGTCGGCGCAGACCGTGCGGTACGTCCCGCTGATCCCCGGGGCACGGTTCGTGCCGCTCCCCTGGGCCGGCCACGCGCCGCAGTCCGACCGCCCCGAGGACATCGTCGACCTTGTGCGCCGGACCGCCGCGCGTGCGAGCACCTACTGCCGATAGGACTCGACCTCGTCGACCGGTCGTGCCTGCGCCTCGTCCGGATCGTCACCGAACTCGGCCTTCGCGCGACGCTGACGCAGCAGGTCCCAGCACTGGTCGAGTCGCTTCTCGACGGCGCGCAGGCGCTGCAGATCCTCGTCGCTCAGACCGTCCGCGCCCGTCCGCGAGCGCAGCGTCTTCTCCTCGTCCACCAGCTCCTCGATGTGCTGGAAGAGATCGTTCTCGTCCATGTGTGGCTCCCTCGATGTGGTGTTCCGACGGCATAGCCTGATCCGCCCGGAGTGAAACCGCCGACGGTTTCGCACTCGCCCGGCCGGGTATCTCCTCGACATGAGCATCGAAGATGGTCCCGGCGACACCCTCAGCCCCAGCGAAGGCCTCGACGCCGACGAGGTGCGGAACGACGACGGCGACGAGGTCGTCGATCCGCCCGAGGACTGGAGTGGAGCCGACAAGTTCGGAACGACCCAGCGTGAGGAGCAGGAAGGCGAGTCGCTCGACCAGCGTCTCGCCGAGGAGGAACCCGACGTCGAACCCGCCGAGCCGCTCGACAAGCCTGTCGCGGCGACGCCGGAGGACGAACTGACCGAAGACGTGGACGAGGTGGTCGACGACGCCACCACCGGCGCTCCGGAGGATCAGAAACTCGCCGATGACGTCGACGGGGTGATCGTGGAGGATTCGCGCGTCGACCGCGGTCAGGTCAGCGGCGCACCCGAGGACGGAGAGTCGATCTTCCCGATCGTGGAGTAGGAGTTAGGCGAACAGACGAAGGGGAGGTTGTGTGCGTGTCCGGTAGACGGACACGCACACAACCTCCCCTTACTTCGCGCTACAGCACCTTCGAGCCGTACATCTCGCCGAGCGGGTCGGCGATGAGTTCGAGGCGGGCTCCGTCCGGGTCGCGGAAGTACAACGAGACGTCGCTGTGTTCGACGAGCTCGACGCCCGCGTCGATCAGCTTGGCGCGCAGACGCTCCCAGGTGGGCAGGGCGACACTGATCGCGATGTGATGCAGACCGCCGAAGACCTCCTGATAGGGGCCGACGTCGAGGCCGGGGAAGTCGAAGAAGGCCAGTAGGTTGCCGTTGCCGATGTCGAAGAAGAAGTGCGAGGAGCCTGGATAGTCGCGGTTCTCGATCAGCTCCGTCAGCGGGAACTCGAGGAGATCCTGGTAGAAGCGCACGGTTCGTTCGACGTCGCTGCTGATCAGCGCGGTGTGGTGCAGTCCCCGCGCCGACGACTGCGGGCGCGCGTCGGCGGGCTTCAGGTACGCGTCGCGGATGAGTGCACGCCGACGCTCGAATTCTTCGGAGCGCTGCTGCTCGTCGGCGATCATCGATCCACCGTCCTCCCATGTAGTTGCATTCTCAACAACCAGAATGATCCCTATTAGTTGCGTTGTCAACTAGTTTGGTCGAAGTGGTAGCACTTCGTGACCCGGGGAGTCACGGACCGAGTACGACGATCTCGTCGCCGTCACGCCTTCTTCACGAACATCCGATTCGCCCGTTCCCGCAGGTATCGGGTGCGGACGATGAATGTGTCGGGGGCTCAACGCCGTTCCGAGGAGATCCCATGAACCATCGCAGGACCCTGCGTGCGACGGTCGCGTCGCTCGCACCGCTCGCACTGCTCGCCGGTTTCGCACCCGCCGCGAGCGCAGCAGCGGACACCGACACCCGAGGACTGTGGACTGTCAGCACCCGCGGAGACACCGTGCTGGTGAAGCTGATCTACACCTCCCCACCGGACGAGGACTACCCCTACCTCTGCGTCGCGGCGCTCGGCACCGGCGAGTCCGGAACCGCGGAGATCTACGGAGCGAACTACCAGACCATCGAGTTCACCGGGATCGCCGCTGGGCCCAATGTCGCTACCGCCAGTTGCGAGGACAACGACGGGGAGCTGCGGCCGGTGGGCGCGATCGAATTCGACCTGCCCGGCCCACCGACCCTCCACTACGTCGCGACCGAGTCCTTCTGGTTCGACGACGCGGACGACTGAGCGTCACATCTTCGCGTCGCGGGCCATGACGAAGCTGTAGAGGCCGTAGACCGCGATACCGAGACCCATGAGGACGAGCAGCACCGTGCCGAAAGGCTGCGAGCCCAACGTCTTCAGCGCGCCGTCGAGCCCCGCTGCCTTCTGCGGGTCGGCCTGGAAGACCGCGACGATCACCAGCACACCGACGAGACCGAGCGCGAGACCCTTCGCGACGTACCCGACGAGCCCGAGGCGCTTCACGAACGTGCTCGGGTGGCTCTTCAGGTCGTCGACGAAGTTCTTCGACGCGCCCTTGTAGACGTGGTAGGCGCCCACCCCGAGGATGACGAGTCCCGCGACGACGAGGACGAACTTGCCGGCACCGGACTGCAGCAGCTTCGCCGTCAGTCCCGCGTTCTGTTCACCGCTCGACTTGCCGCTGCCGCGGGCGAACCCGAACGCGGTGTACGCGAAGGCGAGATAGACGACACCGACGCAGGCGGCCTTGAACCGGTCGAACGCCTTGTCCTTCATGTCGGCGCCGGACTGCTCCGGCTCGGACGCCTTGCCGAAGGCCGCCTCGGCGAACCGCCACAGGCCCATCATCACGAAGACGACGACGGCGACCCACAACGCGATCTTCCCGCCGGGCTGCTCACCCAGCTCCGCCATCGCACCGGACTGCGATGCCTCCTGCTCGCTGCGACCGAACGCGACCCTGATCGCGAGGTAGCCGATGAGCAGGTGCACGATGCCACTGCCGACGTAGCCGGCACGGGCGAACTTCTCGAACACACCGTTCTGCGCGACGCGCTCGGCGGATGTCGCCGCGCCACGCGACGCCGGGGCCTGACGGTTCACTCTCGTCTCCTCATCGGTCGGGACTGTCCCCTCGCGCTGTATTCCCGACACCGCGGACCACAAACGCGAACCGGCTCCGGTGGGTAGATTGGCGTCAGGTTCGAAACGCCGTCGATCGGAGGCGCATCGTGCGGATCGTCGAGGATGCTGTCGCCCTGGCCCGCCGGTGGGTGGAGGAATCGTCGGAGGTCGCACCCGACCGTGCGGCCCGCCACCTCGCCGACGTCCTGAAGGACCCCCACGGACTCGAGTTCACCGTGCGCTTCGTCGACGAGGTCATCCGCCCCGAGGATCCTGCGACCGCCGCGCACGCCCTGGCCGAATTGTCCCGGAACATACCGGATTTCCTTCCCGTCCATCTCCGCGCGGCCGTGCGGGCGGGCGGCACGATCGGTCCCCGCTTCCCGCACCTCGTCGTCCCCGCCGCGCGTCGCGCGCTCCGGGCGATGGTGGGGCACCTCGTCGTCGACACGGACGAGGCCGCGCTGGGCCGGGCCATCGCACGACTGCGACGACCCGGCATCCGGCTCAACCTCAATCTGCTGGGCGAGGCCGTCCTCGGCGACGACGAGGCCCGCCGCCGTTTCGAGGGCACCCTCGCACTGCTGGCACGCGACGACGTCGACTACGTCTCGCTCAAGGTCTCGGCGGCCGTCGCGCCGCACTCGCCGTGGGCCTTCGACGAGACCGTCGCCGACATCGTCGAGCGGCTCGCCCCGCTGTACCGCCTCGCCGCGACCTCGCCGACGCCGAAGTTCGTCAACCTCGACATGGAGGAGTACCACGACCTGGACGTGACGGTCGCGGCGTTCACGACGCTGCTCGACCGTCCCGAGTTCCTCCATCTCGAGGCTGGGATCGTGCTGCAGGCGTATCTGCCCGACGCCCTGACCGCCATGATCGAACTGCAGCGGTGGGCGGCGTCGCGACGCGCGCGCGGCGGCGCCGCGATCAAGATCCGGGTGGTCAAGGGCGCCAACTTGCCGATGGAACGGGTCGACGCGTCGCTGCACGGGTGGCCGCTCGCGACGTGGAGCACCAAGCAGGAGACCGACACGAACTACAAGCGGCTGCTGCACTACGCGTTCACACCCGAGCGGATCGAGAACGTGCGGATCGGAGTGGCCGGGCACAACCTTTTCGACATCGCCTACGCGTGGGAGCTCGCCGGTCGCCGGCAGGTGCGCAACGGGATCGACTTCGAGATGCTGCTCGGCATGGCGCAGAGCCAGGCCGAAGTGATCCGTCGGCACGTCGGCAGCCTGTTGCTCTACACGCCCGTCGTCCGTCCCGACGAGTTCGACGTCGCGATCTCGTATCTGGTGCGTCGACTCGACGAGGGTTCGGGGCAGGAGAACTTCATGTCGGCGGTGTTCGATCTCGCCGACGACCCCGCCCTGTTCGAGCGCGAGGAGCAGCGGTTCCGCGCGTCGGTGGCGGCGCTCGACGAGGACGCCCCCTCCCCCAACCGCACGCAGAACCGACAGGAGCCGCCCATCCCAGCGCCGCCGGTGTTCACGAACACGCCGGACACCGATCCGTCCCTGCCGCAGAACCGGGAGTGGGGTCGCCGCATCCTCGAGCGGGTGCCGTCGTCGAAGCTCGGCATCGACACCGTGCGTGCGCACGCCCTCTCCTCCGAGGAACAACTCGAACGCGTGCTGGTCGATGCGACGGCGGCCGGTCGCGCCTGGGGTGCCCGCAGCGGTGCCGAGCGCGCACGGATCCTCGAACAGGTGGCCGATGTGCTCGAAGCGCGTCGCGCCGATCTGCTCGAGGTGATGGCGGCCGAGGGCGGTAAGACCCTCGACCAGTCCGATCCGGAGGTCTCGGAAGCGATCGACTTCGCGCGGTACTACGCCGAGCGGGCCCGCGCGCTCGACGAGATCGACGGTGCGCGGTTCGTGCCGTCGACCCTCACCGTCGTCACGCCGCCCTGGAACTTCCCCGTCGCGATCCCGGCGGGGTCGACGCTCGGAGCACTGGCGTCCGGTTCGGCGGTGGTCCTCAAGCCCGCGACCCTCACGGCACGGTGCGGGTCGGTGCTCGCCGAGGCGATGTGGGATGCCGGTGTGCCCCGCGACGTTCTGCACCTCGTCCACGCCGACGAACGGTCGCTGGGCACGAAGCTCGTCTCCGATCCCCGCGTCGACCGGGTGGTGCTCACCGGTGCCTACGAGACCGCCGAACTGTTCCGTTCGCTGCGTCCGGGGATGCGGCTGCTCGCCGAGACGAGCGGCAAGAACGCGATCGTCGTGACGCCGAGCGCCGATCCGGATCTCACGGTGCGCGACGTCGTGCAGTCGGCGTTCGGGCATGCCGGGCAGAAGTGCTCGGCGTCGTCGCTCGTGATCCTCGTCGGCTCCGTGGCGACCTCCCGCCGTTTCCGCGACCAGCTCGTCGACGCGGTGCGGTCGCTGCCGGTCGGTCCCGCACACGATCCGCGAACCCGCATGGGGCCGTTGATCGAACCGGCTCGGGGCAAGCTGCTCACCGCGCTCACCGAACTCGAGGACGGCGAGTCGTGGCTCGTCGAACCGCGACGGCTCGACGAGGAGGGTCGGCTGTGGACGCCCGGCGTACGCACCGGAGTGCGACGCGGGTCGCGCACGCATCTCGTCGAGTTCTTCGGTCCGGTGCTGGGGGTGATGACCGCGGCCGATCTGGACGAGGCGATCGCGATCCAGAACGAGGTGGACTACGGACTCACGGCGGGTCTGCACTCGCTGGATTCGGACGAGATCGCCCGCTGGCTCGATCGGGTGCAGGCCGGGAATGTGTACGTCAATCGCGGTATCACCGGTGCCATCGTGCGACGGCAGCCGTTCGGCGGTTGGAAGAAGTCGTCGGTGGGAGCCGGCTTCAAGGCGGGCGGGCCGAACTATCTCTTCGGCTTCGGTTCCTGGGAACCGTGCATCTGGGACGAGGACACGCTGCGTCGGGCGTTCGAAGACGACGAACAGGTGTGGACGTCGGAATTCGCTGTGGCACACGATGTCACAGGACTCTCGGCAGAGCGGAACCTGTTCCGGTACCGGCCCGTTCGCACACACGTACGCCTCGGTGAGGCCGGGCGGCCCGACGAACTCGTGCGCGTACTCGGTGCCGCAGCCCGGGCGGGCGCGCCGGTGGAAATCTCTTCGGCTTTCGCCCTCGATCTCGTAAGATGCTCGAATACAGCACGTTTCGGCGGTCGCGTGCGCGTGGAGAGTGATGTGGAATGGGAGGAACGGATCGTCGACACGACCCCGGCGCGTGTCCGCCTGATCGGCGCCGCGCCGCCCGCCGAATGGAACACCCGATGCGACATCGCGGTGTTCGACCATCCGGTGACCGGATCCGGACGAATCGAAATGCTGCCGTTCCTGGCCGAACAGTCCGTCACGATCACCGCTCATCGATTCGGCACACCGCACCGGCTCACCGACGAGATCATCTGAAAACAAACCCCGAAGCGGTTCTGCCGAAGCCCTGTGAACCCCGACACTGTGAGGTGGAATAGGAAAATGGAAATCGCCACGACACCCCCTACCGAACGTCGCAAGCTCGCACTCGCCGCAGTGAAGGAACTCGGACCCCAGCGCACCGAGAAGGCCGTCCTCAAAATTCGTTGTCCCAAGGGCCACACCGTAGCGGCGGTGTACAACACCACCGAGGGTCAGGTCGTGGTCTCCCGCAGCGGTCCCGGCGGCCGCGGCAACCGCGACCGCGAAGCGACACCGCACAACGGCACATCACTCAATTCGGAGTATGTGGACACCCTGGAGGTGACGCAGTTCGAGGACGACGCCATTCCGTCGGGATGCGCGTGCGGTCCGCGCTCGCTGTCGCGGAAGAAGATGCAGGACGCCGTGGCGACACACGCTCACGTCATCAACCTGACCTGATCCCTCACAGACCTAAACGCAACTGCACCCGGAACACGTCGAGCACCTCGTCGACCCACCCCAGGATCGACAGCGTCGAATCGATGTTCTGCGGTGGCGTACGCACAAGGGTGTCGTGCCGGAGCAGACGCTCGAAATCCACGGCGACAGGACCGTTTCGCACCGTTCCGTTCGGCGACCGGAATTCGACGCCGGCACGCACCATCACGTCGATGATCTCCTGGGCGAGAATCCCGTAGGCGACCGTCGTCGGGTGCACACCGTCCAGGGAGAACAATCCCCCGCTGTCGCGACCGCCGTGACCGTCGGCCGACAGGAAACGCGTGTCCGGTACCGGGTCGAGCGCGGCGAGCGCCGGCGGTAGCGGGTACGGCTGCCACCACGCGGGTCGCGCATCGAGGTCGTCGACGTAGCGGCGCGCGGCCAGGCGGTCGAGGATGCCCGCGGTGTCGAGCAGATACCAGTCCAGTCCGGCACGTCGCGCGTCGGCGACCGCTTCGGTGATCGTCTCGTCGAACAGGTCGATCGCGGCGTCGACCATGCGGGCCTGCGCACCGGTGATGTGTTCGTCGCGGCTCGCATCGAAGCGGCGCGCGTCCACCCACGGCCGGGTGTAGTAGGGGAAGTACGGCGAGCCGTTCTTCGTCCCGATCCCCCGGGCGATCGGGGCGATGGTGACGTGTGGGACGGTGCACAGCACCACGTGCCGCGCGTCGATATCGCGGAGCTTCGCGACGACCTCCGCGAACTCGCTGTCGAAATGTTCGGGCCGCCAGATCGTGTAGGCCTGTTTCGCGTCGAGGTCGCGGAAGTCGTCGCCGCTCCACACGACCTGCAATTCGGTGACGGTCTGCAGCGCGTTGTTCGAACCGAGGAAGACGACGAGTGTCTCGATGCCCGCCTCGGTGTCGCCGTCGTGCTCGGCACCGAGTTCGGCCGCGACGTCGAACAGTGTCATCTCGCGGCGCCGGTCGTCGGTGTTCGGATAGACGTACAGCGCCGCCCGCTCCCCGTTGTTCTCGACGAGTTGCCGCACGAGATCGTCGCGGGGTGTGGCGATGCGTTCGGCGCAGACGCGGGCGGTCTTCTGCAGCGCGTCGCGCAGATCCCAGCCGAAACACGACAGGTTGTGGAGATATCCGACGAGCGGTGGTGTCGCGCCGGGTCCGCGTTCCCAGTAGTCCTCGACCTCGTCCATGAAGCCGCGCGCCGTGAACAGCGCCGTCGGCAGCTCCCACGGTTCGAGCGTCGATCCGTGCCGGTCCTCGATCCGGCGCAACAGCACTTCGACGTTCAGCGGCAGTCCGCCCGGTCCACCGAAGCGCGGGTATCGGAGATCGGCGCCGAGCTCGTGGGCGACGATCGCCGGGACGGAGACGTCGGTGTTGTAGATCGCGCCGCTCTGGAAGCCCTGCAGCAGGGAGTCGCCGAGCGCCACCAATCGGTGTGGCGGTGTGCCGCGGAAGGACCGGGGAACGTCGATGCCGAGGGTCGGGTCGAACACCGGCACCCGCGGCGGCCGGGCGGCACGGGCCACGACCGTGTCGGGTGTGCCCTCCGGGATCTCGTCGGCCGTCATCACGCCTCCTCGGCCCCCTCATCGAGGGTAGACAGACGGCAGCACCGTCGTGGCCGGATCCGGGATCGTCGACGGTGAACCCGATCCGGGCCGGCGCGTACCTTCGGAGCATGAGCGACGCCGACTTCGCCCACACCGATCGCGCCGAGAAGAACCGGCGGGACAAGGCCGTGACCCTGGCCCGGTATGCATGGAACCGCGGCATCTCGGGAGCCGAACTGCTCGCCATGACCGACGAGACGCGACGCAAGCTGGCGCGGGCCGCGGATGCGCATCCGCCGCGCACGATGGAGACCTGGGAACTCGCCGCGAGATTGATGGACGAGAAGACGGCGTGGGCGCAGAAGCACCCGGATCATCCGGCAGCGGTCCGCACCGACGAGGACGAGAAGATCATGTGGGTCAAACCGCCCGTGCGGTCCTGGTTCGAGTGACCCGGAGGAAATTGCCTTGCAGCAGAAGTTACCGAGTGCAACAATTTCCGATCGCCTCACCTCTGTGCAGGCCACATTCGCCTAACAGCTCGATATTCCTATTCCGACAGGAACACCGTGACCACCACTTCGGAACCTCTGGTTCTCACCCAGCGACGGATCTGGATCATCTTCTCCGCGCTCATCGCGGGCATGATGCTCGCCAGCCTGGACCAGACGATCGTCTCCACTGCCATGCCCACGATCGTCGGGCAACTCGGCGGCGTCGAACACCAGGCGTGGATCACCACCGCCTACCTACTCGCGGTGACCATCGTGATGCCGATCTACGGCAAGTTCGGCGACGTCTTCGGGCGCCGGTACCTGTTCCTCATCGCGATCGGTGTGTTCACCCTCGCCTCCGCGGCGTGCTCGATGACCGACGACTTCTGGACCTTCGTGGTCTTCCGCGCGATCCAGGGCTTCGGCGGTGGCGGTCTGATGATCCTGTCGCAGGCGATCATCGCCGACATCGTGCCCGCGAGCGAACGCGGTAAGTACATGGGCCCGCTCGGCGCGATCTTCGGTCTGTCGGCCGTCGGTGGCCCGCTGATCGGCGGCTTCTTCGTCGACCACTTGACGTGGGAGTGGTGCTTCTACATCAACGTGCCGGTCGGCATCATCGCGTTCGTCATCACCTGGTTCGCGCTGCGCCTGCCGGTGAAGAAGCCGACGAAGCGGATCGACATCCTCGGCGTGCTCACGCTCTCCCTCGCCACGACCTGCCTGATCTTCTTCACGGATTTCGGTGGCGACGCCGATCGCGGCTGGACCGCTCCGCTCACGTGGATGTTCGGCGCCGGACTCGTGGTGTTCGTGTGCCTGTTCGTGCTCGTCGAGTCGCGGGCGCAGGATCCGATCATCCCGCTGTCGCTGTTCCGCAACTCGATCTTCGTCAACGCCACGGCCATCGGCTTCGTCCTCGGCCTCGGCATGTTCTCGGCGATCGCGTTCATGCCGACCTTCCTGCAGATGTCGTCGCGCACCTCGGCCGCGGTCTCGGGTCTGTTGCTGCTGCCGATGATGGCCGGTCTGATGATCACCTCGATCGGCTCGGGTCTGGCCATCACCAAGACCCAGCGCTACAAGATCTATCCGATCGTCGGTTCGCTCATCACCGCGGCGGGCATGCTGTGGCTGACCACGCTCGAGGGCGACACCCCGCTGTGGGTGATCTGCTCGATGCTGTTCGTCTTCGGTCTGGGTCTCGGCCTGATCATGCAGGTCGTCATCCTGATCGTGCAGAACGCGGTGCCCGCCGACGAGATCGGCACCGCGACGAGCTCGAACAACTACTTCCGTGAGGTCGGTGCGGCGCTCGGTGTCGCGATCTTCGGCACCATCTTCACCAACCGCCTGGCGGAGAAGCTCGTCGAGGTCTTCACCGCGGCCGGTGCGACACCGGAGCAGGCCGGCCAGGCCACCGCGACCGTCGATCCGGCGGCGATGAAGCTGCTGCCCGATCCCGTCCGCGAAGGCATCGTCGACGCCTACGCCGACTCGCTGGCGCCGGTGTTCTGGTACCTCATCCCGTTCCTGCTCATCGCATTCGTCCTGGCGTGCTTCATCAAGGAGATCCCGCTCTCCGACGAAGCACTCATGGTCGCGCGTGGCGAGGCGATCGCCGACCCGTCGAAGGCGGCGAAGGACGACGCCGTCGTGGTCGTCGAGGGGACCGAGTCCGGTGCGGACACTGCGGACAGCGGTTCGAAGCGGTCGTGATCGAATAGGGCCGATCATCGGACGAGGGAACGGAGACGGCACGTGGGACGAACGATCACACCGGTTCGCGTCAAGGACGTGGTGATCGGTGAAGGCGCACCCACGATCCTCGTCCCCGTCACCGGCCGCACCCCCGAGGTGCTGCGCGAACAGATCGCGGCCGTCGCCGAGCGGGCCGACGTCGTCGAATGGCGCGTGGACTTCTTCCACACCGTCGACGACGTCGCCTCGGTGGTCGCGCAGGCCGGCTCGTTGTCCGAGCAGTTGCAGGGCACTCCCCTGCTCGCGACCTGCCGCACCGCCGACGAGGGCGGCGAGATCGCGATCGACGACGAGGCGTACGCCGATCTGACGGTCGCACTCGCCGAGAGCGGCGCGGTGGATCTGGTGGACGTCGAGTACCGCCGCGACCGTGCCGCCGTCGAGCGGATCGTCGCGGCGGCCCACGCCTGCGGTGTTGCGGTGGTGGCGTCGAACCACGACTTCGACGCCACTCCGCCGAAGGACGAGATCGTCGCGCGGCTACGCGAGATGCAGGAACTCGGCGCCGACATCTGCAAGATCGCTGTCATGCCGCAGTCGACGGCCGACGTGCTCACCCTGCTCGACGCGACCCGCACCATGCACGAGGACCACGCCGACCGCCCGTTGATCACCATGTCGATGGGCGGCCTCGGCGTGGTGTCGCGGATCGCCGGGCAGGTCTTCGGATCGGCGGCGACGTTCGGGATGGTCGGCACCGCCTCGGCACCCGGACAGGTCGACGCCGACGAACTGCGCTCGGTGCTCGGCCTCATCGACCGCGCTCGCTGATCACCACACGGCGGCGAGCGCGAGCCCGGCGGCCGCCGCGATGAGCGTGGTCGCCAGGGTGCCCAGCGCGATCGCGCAGGCGGCACCGTAGCGGCGCGCCACGATCAGGCGGACGGAGTCGACGCTGGTCGTGCTGAAGGTGGTGAACCCGCCGCAGAACCCCACCCCGACGACGGCGAGCAACTCCGCGGCGGCGTCGTGGAACAGCACCGCACCGGTGAGCAGCCCCAGCAGCAACGAACCGATGACGTTGATCAGCACGGTCGGCCACGGCAGGGACGATCCGGAGCGGGCACGCAGAGCACCGTCGACGACGAACCGCGTCACCGCACCGGCGCTGCCTGCCAACGCCACCCACACCGCGATCATCGCCGTGCCGCTCGGCGACTCCCGAACCACGTGCCCAGCGCGACACCGATGCCGGTCGCGAGAAGGCCGACGAGCACCGTGCCGAGCGCATAGGTTGCCGCGGCGACGAGTTCACCGTCGCGCAGCAGCAGGTCGGTGTCGACCGCGAGCGCGCTGTAGGTGGTGAACGAGCCCAGCGCACCGGTGCCCACCCCGAGCCGGACCACCTGACGCCAGGAGGTGTCGGGACCGATGCGGATCAGTGCCTCGAGCAGGAATCCGAGCAGCAGCGCACCGAGGACGTTGATCGCGAAGGTCGTGACCGGCCAGCCCCCGGACTCGACGGGGAACCACCGGCCGAGGCCGTAGCGGGCACTCGTCCCGAGCAGACCGCCCACGGCGACCGCCGCCAGCGCCGACGGTCGCAGGTGCAGCGCTCTCGGCAGCGGGCGTTCGCCCTCGGTCAGTCCTGGTCCCACAACTTCAGAACCGTAGTGAGGATCTCCTCCGACGCACCGAGACCCCCGAGATGACTCTCGCCGGGCAGGTGGTGGAACTGGGCGTCGGGCAGCAGGTCCACCATGTGCAGGCCGTGTTCGATCGGGATGATGTGGTCGGTGTCGCCGTGCCACCACCGCACGGGCACCTTCACGTCGGAGACGCGGAAACCCCAGTCGCGGGTGAATACGACGATGTCGGCGAACGGCGCGGAGATCTGACGTCGGCTGCCGTTGAGCAGGTCGTCGAGGAACATCGTCTTGAACTCGGGACGGGCGAGCAGGCGGCGGTCGGCCTCGGGTGAGAACCGTCCGTACAGGTCGATGATCGGCGACGCGAACGGGCGCACCACGCGGATCGCCGCGCTCATCGCCACGCCGATGGGGACGCCCGCGGTCTGCAGTGCCGGCGCGACGAAGGCGCCCAGCTTCATCAGGTTGCTGTCGATCGACTCGGGACCGACGACCGGTGCCACACCGCCGAGGACCGCAGCCGCGACGACCCGTTCGCGCAGTGCATAGGCCGCGGCGAGGGTGTAGGGGCCGCCGCCGGACAGTCCGACGAGGGCCATGCGGTCGACCCCGAGGGTGTCGGCGACGATGCGCAGGTCGTCGCTGAACGCGAGGACGTTCTCGTAGATGTGCGGTGTAGACGAGCCGATCCCCGGGCGGTCGATCCCGATGAGGCGGATGTGGTTCCGTTCGGCGAAGGCGCGGGCCTCGATGGGAACCTGGCGGCGCGCACCCGGCGTGCCGTGCAGCCAGAACACCGTGCGGCCCTGGGCCGACCCGAACTCGGCGAAACCGAGCCGGCGGCCCTCCCCGACCGCGACGGTGCCTTCGAGCTTGGGGCGTTCGACGTCCATGGCGCCAGCATGGCACGCACCCGCACGCCCGACCAGCGACCGTCCCGTGGGACGAATCGACGCAACCGAGATGTGATGCACGCTTCCCGAGCGGTTCTCGCCGGAGCGCCGCGAGGACAAGGTGCACAAGTACGCGCGTGGGCGCCCTTCGGCGGTGGCGCGCATCGGTGCCTGGGCATGCATTTCTCGGGAGCGGAGATCAAGACGGTGCTGCACCATCTGCTGTTGCGTTCCGCTGGCACGTGCCGGCCGACTACGTCGCGCCGATGAACTTCACGTCGTTGCCGTTCCCGAACGACGGGGGGCCGATCCACCTCTTTCCGAGGTGATCGGGCGTAGAAAGAAGGAGTGACCGCCGCCGACGAACTCGACGAACGTTTCGTCACCGCGGTGCGCGCTCTGCCCGGGCACGCACCGCCGACGCGTCCGGTCGACCGGCGGGTCGACGGCGACCTGTTGGTGCGGTACTTCGACGCCCAGGTGCAGTCGCGGCACCTCGATGTCGCGGCCCGCACCCTGCAGGGACGCGGCGAAGGCTTCTACACCATCGCATCGGCGGGCCACGAATCGAACGCCGCGCTGGGCCTGTGCACGCGGGTGACGGATCCCGCTCTGCTGCACTACCGTTCGGGCGGTTTCTACGCGGCTCGCGCGTCGCTCGTCGAGGACAGCACCCCGATCCGCGACGTGCTCGCCGGATGTGCGGCGTCCACGCTCGATCCGATCTCGGCGGGCCGGCACAAGGTGTTCGGCAACGCCGGCCTGAACATCCTGCCGCAGACGTCGACCATCGCCTCGCACCTGCCGCGGGCCGTCGGTCTCGCCCTCGCGCTACCGCGGATGCAGCGACTCGGGCTCGACGCGGCGTGGCCGTGGGATTCGGTGGTGGTGTGCAGTTTCGGTGATGCCTCGGCGAACCATTCGACGGCCGTCGGCGCCCTGAACGCGGCCGCCTACTGCCGGCACCGCGGGTTGCCGTTGCCGTTGCTGCTGGTGTGTGAGGACAACGGACTCGGCATCAGTGTGCCCACCCCGCCCGGCTGGCTCGAGCGGTCGCTGTCGTCGTATCCGGGGATCGAGTACCGGTCGGTGGACGGCGCCGATGCGGTGGAGATGCTCGCTGCCGCAACCGATGCCGTGGAGACGGTGCGCACGACCCGGGCTCCGGTCCTGTTGCACGTGCGGGCAGTGCGTTTCCTCGGCCATGCCGGTTCCGACGTCGAGTCGGCCTACCGCAGCCCGTCGGATCTTGCCGCGGACCACGAGCGGGACCCACTGGTGGGTACGGCCCGTGAACTCGTCGCACGCGGAATGCTCGATGCGGCAGGGGTTCTCGACCGGTACGAGCGGATACGGGTCGAAGTCGGCTCCGTCGCGGACTCACTGACCCGGCCGCCGCGACTGGCGACCGCCGCCGACGTGATGCGCCCGCTCGAATCCGGGCTCGTGCTCGTCGACGACGATCCGCATCCTGCCGGTGAACCGCTCACGCTCGCCCGGGCCGTCACCCGCACGCTCGGACAGCTCCTCGAGGAGGATCCCCACGCCTGCGTGTTCGGCGAGGACGTCGGCCTCAAAGGCGGGGTCTACGGCGTCACCCGAGGGCTGCAGGAGCGCTTCGGGCGCCTGCGCGTGTTCGACACCCTGCTCGACGAGCAGACGATCCTCGGCACCGCGCTGGGCTTCGCCGTCGCGGGCATGCTGCCGATCCCGGAGATCCAGTACCTGGCTTACCTGCACAACGCCGAGGACCAGTTGCGCGGGGAGGCGGCGAGTCTGGCGTTCTTCTCCGACGGGCGGTACCGCAATCCGATGGTCGTGCGCATCGCGGGCCTGCCCTACCAGCGCGGCTTCGGCGGGCACTTCCACAACGACAATTCCGTCGCCGTGCTGCGCGACATCCCCGGTCTCGTGCTGGCCGTGCCGAGTTCACCCGCCACGGCCGGCGCCCTGCTGCGCACGTGCGTCGAGCTGGCTCGTCAGGAGGGCCGGGTGTGCGTCTACCTGGAACCGATCGCGCTGTACCACCGGCGCGACCTCTACGACGAGGGCGACGGACTGTGGCAGCAGATCCCCGACACCGCCGGGCTTCCACCGGGATCGGTGTGCGTCTACGGCGACGGGCGCGACGTGCTGGTGGTGACTTTCGGGAACGGGGTGCCGATGAGTCTGCGTGCCGTCCGTCGCGCGGAAGTCGCGGCAACCGTCCTCGACCTGCAGTGGTTGTCGCCGCTGCCGACGACCGCGCTGCTCGAGCACGTCCGCCGCTTCGAGCGCGTGGTGGTGGTCGACGAGACGCGCCGCAGCGGAGGTGTCGCGGAATCGGTCGTCGCGACGCTCGTCGACGATGCGTGGCAGGGCCGGATCACGCGGGTCTCCTCCCACGACAGCTACGTGCCCCTCGGGCCGGCCGCGGCGCACGTACTGATGTCGGAGGATGACATCGCGCGGGCCCTGCTGGAGGCGTGATCAGCAGGAAGCGGTATCAGCAGGAGGAGAGGATCCGCGACATCGCGTCGTGTTCAGCCTGGGTGACCCACAGTTCGTAGGTCGTCTTCACCTCGATCTGCCGCACGACGTACTCGCAATGGAAGGCGGTATTCGGCGGCAGCCACTCCGACGCGTCGGAGTCGCCCTTGCCCTGGTTGGTGGGGCCGTCGACGGCGATCAGGTTGCGCGGATCGTTCGCAAGATTCCGCTTCTGCTGGTCGTCGAGATGGCGGGCGCCCTTCTTCCACGCATCCGACAGGGCGACGACGTGGTCGATCTGCACGGCGGACGAGGTCTCGACCCCGCGACGGAAGGAAATCGTCTTCCCCGTGTACGGGTCCTCGAGCGTGCCGGCAGTGACCGTGCACTGCTTCTTCCCGGGCTCGAAGGAGACGTCGACGAGATCGCGCTGCAGGATGTCGTTACGAGTGTCGCAGCCGTTGCGCCCCAGGTCGACGGTCACTTCGTCGGTCCACGCCGAGCCGAACAGTGAGCGGTCGTAGCCGCTCTGCGATTCGGCGGGCCGGACGGGCAGTGCCTCCAGCGCCTCGAGGGCTTCGGAGGGGTTCTCGACCGTGCCCCCGCCGGTACCGCCCGGCTCGTCGTCCCCGATCGGTTCGAGGAGGACGACGGCCACGGAGACCACGACGAAGCACAGGATCCAGACCCAACGGGGAACGGACGACGTGCGAATACTCGCCATATGTCGATACTGCTACGAAGTCGTATTGCTACCGCTGCTTCCTACTTCGCGAGCGGGGGCATCTTCACGACCTGGCCCGCATAGGACAGGCCGGCACCGAACGCGAGGAGCAGCGCGGTGGATCCGACCCCGACCTGGCCGGTGCGCAGCATCTTCTCCATCGCCAGCGGGATGGACGCGGCGGAGGTGTTGCCGGTCTCGATGATGTCGTCGGCGACCGCGACGGTCTCGGGCAGTTCGAGCTGCTTGACGATGACGTCGTTGATGCGCAGGTTGGCCTGGTGCGGGACGAAGGCGTCGAGGTCCGCGAGGGCCACGCCGGCCTTGTCGGCGATCTGCCGGGCGAACTTGCTCATCTCGAAGGCGGCCCAGCGGAAGACCGCGGTGCCCTCCATGATGATCCAGGGACGCTTCTGGTCCGGGTTGGTGGCGAAATCGACCCAGTCGGGTTCCTGACGGATCGCGTTGGCCTGCGAACCGTCGGAGCCCCAGACGGTGGGACCGACGCCGACCTCGTCGGACGGGCCGACGACCACGGCACCGGCCCCGTCGCCGAAGATGAAGCGCACCGAGCGATCGGTGGGCTCGGTGGTGTCGCTCATGCGCTCGACACCGACGACGAGCACGTGCTCGGCCGTTCCGGCGCGCACGAGATCGGAGGCGACACCGAGGGCGTAGCAGAAGCCCGCGCAGCCGGCCTGGATGTCGAGCGCCGCGGCACCGCCGGTGCCGATGCGGTCGGCGACGAGAGCTGCCGCCTGCGGGGTCTGGAAGGGGTAGGTGGAGGTCGCGACGATCACGGTGTCGATCTGCGCACCCGTGAGGCCGGCGGCCACGAGGGCCTGCTCGGCGGAGCTCGTCGCCATGTCGACGACCGACTCCTCCGGATGCTGCTTCGCGAAGCGGCGCTCCTTGATGCCGGAGCGCGACTGGATCCATTCGTCGCTCGAGTCGATCTGCTGGCAGATCTCGTCGTTGGTGACGATGCGCTCGGGGCGGTGCACACCCAGACCGAGCAGCGCGCTGTTCCTCAGCGGGGCAGGGACAGCGATCTGTGCACCCATCAGACGAACTCCTCCTCCTCGACGTACCGCGTGTCGGCACATCGCATCCGGTCAACGATATCGCAGGTCACGATTTCGTCACAGCGCCACCCCGACGATGCGCTTCCGTAACCCTCACCGCAAGCGGGGGTCCCAATCGCCACGCGAGGCTAGCGTCGCGGTCATGGATGCACAGGCCTGGAACGAGAAGTACGCGGCGTCGGAACTGATCTGGGGCGCGCCGCCCAATCCGGTGATCGTCGAACACGTGGCGTCGCTACCGCACGGTCGCGCCCTCGATCTCGGCTGCGGTGAAGGTCGTCACTCCCTGTGGTTGGCGACGCGCGGATGGGAAGTCGTGGGCGTCGACTTCTCCGAGGTCGCCCTCGACAAGGCCCGGCAGGTCGCTGCGCAGGCGCCGTCCCGCTCACGAGACCGGCTCCGCTACGTCCGCGCGGATGTGACGGCCGACTCGTTCGACGGAGAATATGACCTGATCCTCTCGGTCTTCCTGCATTTTCCTCCGCCACAGCGGAAGGCGCTTCTCGACCACGCGATCAATTCACTGAAACCTGAAGGAATCCTCATATTCCTGGGGCACGACGCAATAAATCCCGACGAAGGAGTGGGCGGACCCCAGGACAAGGAAATCCTCTACACACCAACCGATCTCGTCGAGGAAATCGACGGCAGATTGGACATCAGGATTGCCGAACGGCGATATCGGGAAACCGATGCGGGAACCGCGATCGACGCGCTCGTCGTGGCGAGCAAACCACCTCTTGGCAGTTAGTTGCCCGACGAGTAACATGGAGATGTTACCGACGAGTAATAACTTGGGCGGTACTTGAAGCCAGCTGGACCGCACCACACTGGGAGACACCGACGACATGGGCCATTACAAGAGCAACCTCCGCGACCTCGAGTTCAACCTCTTCGAGTTCCTGAAGATTCAGAAGGTCCTCGAAGCAGGCAAGTTCGGCGACCTGGACGAGGACACCGCGCGCGGCATCCTCGCCGAGGTCAAGACACTGACCGAGGGGCCGGCAGCCGAAGGCTTCGCCGACGCCGACCGCAACCCGCCGGTCTTCGACCCCGAGACCCATTCGGTGTCGCTTCCCGAGCCGTTCAAGAAGTCGTTCCGCGCCTGGTGGGACGCCGGTTACTGGTCCATGGGCATCCCCGAGGAGCTCGGCGGCACCGACTCACCGCGCAGCCTCCTGTGGGCCGTCAACGAGATGATGCTCGGCGCCCAGCCCGCGGCCTTCATGTACGCGGCCGGCCCCGCCTTCGCAGGCGTGCTCTACGACAACGGCACCGATGAGCAGAAGAAGTGGGCCGCCACCTGCGTCGAGCGCGGCTGGGGCGCCACCATGGTCCTCACCGAGCCCGACGCCGGCTCCGACGTCGGCGCCGGTCGCACCAAGGCGATCAAGCAGGACGACGGCTCCTGGCACATCGAAGGTGTCAAGCGGTTCATCACCTCGGCCGACTCCGACGACCTGTTCGAGAACATCTTCCACCTCGTCCTCGCCCGCCCCGAGGGTGCCGGCCCCGGCACCAAGGGCCTGTCGCTGTTCTTCGTCCCGAAGTTCCACTTCGACTTCGAGAAGGACGAGTTGGGCGAGCGCAACGGCGTGTTCGTCACCAACGTCGAACACAAGATGGGCCTCAATGCCTCCGCGACCTGCGAGGTCACCTTCGGTGGCCACGGCGTTCCGGCCAAGGGCTGGCTCGTCGGCGAGGTTCACAACGGCATCGCACAGATGTTCGACGTCATCGAGCACGCCCGCATGATGGTCGGCACGAAGGCCATCGCGACCCTGTCGACCGGCTACCTCAATGCCCTCGACTACGCCAAGGAGCGCATCCAGGGCGCCGACCTGACCCAGATGTCCGACAAGACCGCCCCGCGCGTGTCGATCATGCACCACCCGGACGTGCGGCGTTCGCTGGCGATGCAGAAGGCCTACTCCGAGGGTCTGCGCGCCGTGTACCTGTACACCGCGGCGCACCAGGACGACGTCGTCGCCGAGCAGGTCTCGGGTGCCGACGCCGCTCTCGCGCACCGCATCAACGACCTGCTGCTGCCGGTCGTCAAGGGTTGCGGCTCCGAGCGGGCCTACCAGTACCTGAAGGATTCGCTCCAGACCCTCGGCGGTTCGGGCTTCCTGCAGGACTACCCGATCGAGCAGTACATCCGCGACTCGAAGATCGACTCGCTGTACGAGGGCACCACGGCCATCCAGGCGCAGGACTTCTTCTTCCGCAAGATCGCCCGCGACCGTGGCGTGGCGCTCGCCCACATCGCCGGTGAGATCAAGAAGTTCGTCGAGCGCGACGACGCCGACCAGCGTCTGAAGAAGGAGCGCACGCTCCTGGCCACCGCGCTCGGCGAGACCCAGACGATGGTCGCGACGCTCACCCAGTACCTCATGGGTGCGCAGGAACAGCCCACCGAGCTGTACAAGGTCGGCCTCGGTTCGGTCCGCTTCCTCGAGGCGTTCGGCGACCTGATGATCGGCTGGCTGCTGCTCGAGCACGCCGAGATCGCTCTCTCCGCGCTCGATGCCGGCGTCGATGCCTCGGACAAGGCGTTCTACGAGGGCAAGGTCGCGGCCGCGTCCTTCTTCGCCAAGAACGTCCTGCCGGAGCTGAGCGTCGCGCGTCAGATCATCACCGACGTCGACCTCGACATCATGGAGCTCGACGAAGCAGCGTTCTGATCGAACCGCTCACGGCGGTAGCGCGATAGACGAGACCGACGTTGTGCGCGATTTCCCCCACGGATTTCGCACACGACGTCGGTCTCGTCGTTTCTCGGGAGCAGCTCCGCATCCTCGACGGCCAGATCCCCGACGTGGTGCCGCTTCCGGAGTGACGAAGTAAGGGGAGGTTGTGTGCGTGTTCCTTCACCGGAACCGCACACAACCTCCCCGAAGTTTCGAGGACGTCCGCTACTCCTCTTCGGTTCCACCCGCTGCAGGTGCCTCGACTGCCGGCGCTTCGGCCGCAGGCGATTCGGGTGCGGGCGCCGGTGCGTCCTCGGCCTCGGCGTCCTCCGATCCGGTGTCGCCGGAGGTCGCGTCGTCGCCGCCGCCCGAGGGCTCGTCGCTCGGTTCCGGTTCGGGGCTGATGCACTTCACGATCGGGACCGGGTCGTACCGGACCGTGCGGGTCGCGCTCGAGATCTGCGCGCCCGTCCGTGCGTCGGTGACGATCCGGGTGTCGGTGACGGTGAAGCCCTGCGCGCCGCTCGACGGAATGCAGGCCGAACCGGCGGGCAACGTGATCGTGTTGGGCGAGGTGAAGTTCGTGCGGTTGCCGGTGACCGACTGGACGTCGACGGTCTTGGTGCCCCAGATGCGCACCGTGATGTCCGAGCTCGTGCCGATCGTCTGGATCAGGACGCCCGTGTCGAACGGGTTGCGGAACTTCAGGTCGATGGCGCCGTCGTAGATCGTGGCCTCGCGGGCCGCCGGGTACCGGGAGATGTAGTAACTGTGCTCGGTGTGCTCGACGTCCTCCATCCCGGCGAAGTAGGTCGCGTTGTAGAGGGTGGTCGCGAGCTGGCTGATGCCACCGCCCACGGCCTTACCGGGACGTCCGGCCTCGATGATGCCCGACTCGATGTACCCCTGAGCCGCACCGCGCGGACCGGTGTAGTCGTTGAAGGAGAAGGTCTCCCCCGGCTTCACGATGGCGCCGTTGATCTCCTGCGCGGCCAGCCGGATGTTGACGCCGGAAGCGTATTCGAAGCCGCTGGTGGTGAACTCCGAGACCACTTCCCTGATGCCGAGCTTCTCGGCGCCTTCGGTGGTGAGTTCGGGTTCGGCCTTCCTGTACACCGCGTCGGTGCTGCGGTCGCCCGCTTCCTTCAGCAGGTCGGGCAACCTCTCGAGGGTGACGGGCCAGTCGACCATCTCGCCGGTCTCGCTGGGCACGATCGTCGGACGACCACCGTCGAGGACGATCCGCGCATCCTTCGGTTCGGTCTCCGACGGGGCGAGCTGCGGCGCCAGGACGCCGATCGCGGCCTCGGTGTCGTACTGCGGTTCGAGTCCGCCCGAACCGTCCGGCACGAACGACAGGACAGCGCCCACCGCATCGCGCGGCAGCACACCGACGGCCCCGTCGAGTCCCCGGACGACCAGATCCTGTGCCACGGCCGGAACGGCGACCTCCGCCAGCGCCCGGTCGAGGCCCTCGCGGGTGACGGTGACGTCGACGCTCTCGACGGGCAGCGAGACATCACCGTAAGGCCAGCGCTCGGCGAAGACGTCGCCCGCGACTGCGACGTCGAGCTGCTGGCCGGGCTGCGGCGTCACCGGAACGGGTGTGCCGTCCTCGAAGACGATGTTGCCCTCGCGCGGTTCGTGCGCGGCGGCAGCGGCGGCCTTTTCGATGGCTGCGGACAGGGCGACCTCGTCGCGTGTGGAGACCACGCCGACCTCGTCGTTCCCGAAGAACGACGCGAGTCGCGTGAACGGATTGAGCGGCTGCGAACCCACCTGGTCGAGGGTCGCGGGCCAGTCGATCCCGATCCCGGCCTCCGAGGGCACGATCTGCCCCTGAGTGTCGCCGGCGGTGACGTCGACGGGCATGTCGAGCCGCGGCGTCAGTTGTTCGGTGAGCTCTGCCTCCGCCGCGTCGAGCGACATGCCGCCGATCTCGACACCTGCGACGGTGACACCGCGCGGCACCTTGCCCGACGACAACGCCAGATCGGCCACGTAGAACACGGCGAACAGTGCGACGACGCCACCGACGACGAGCGCGATCGTGCGCCGGGGCAGATTCGATCCAGACTTGCCCGGTTCGTCGCCGTCTCCGCCGGAACCTCGCGGTCCGCCGGTGGGCGGAGGAGTGACAGGAGGCGGTCCCTGCGGCGGCGGACCCGCCTGCATCTGCTGGGTCGGCTGGTCGCCTTGCGGTGGGTGGGCGGCCGAGGGCATTGCCGTCGACGTGGGTGGGACGGGAGCCCCCGCCTGTTCGGGACCGGGCTGTGCCGGGTTCTGTTGCCCCTGCAAACGGAGGAGCCGATCGGTGGCGGCGGACGATCCGTCACCCGGTGCCCGGTTTCCCGGCGCGACGACCGGGATGACCGCGGTGGGCTCCTCCGAGGGATGGACCTTCTGGGTCGGGGGTTCGTCAGCACCGGTGGGAGCCGCCTGGTTCGTGCCATCGGCTCGGACCTCTGTGGGAGCCTGCGAGGCAGCCGGGGCCTCGGTTTGCGGCTCGGTCACATCACTCGCCTGCGACTCGGTGACACTGCTCGCCTGCGACTCGGTCACATCACTCGCCTGCGACTCGGTGACACTGCTCGCCTGCGACTCGGTGACACTGCTCGCCTGCGACTCGGTGACACTGCTCGCCTTCGCCTCGGCCACCTCCCGGTGAGGATCGACCGCTTCGAACCGCTCGGTAGGAGCCGACGCGCCTTCACCCTCACGAGCGGATTCCGGCGACGAACCGATGTTCTCGGTCCGTGCGTCGTCGTGCTCGTGAGGGGACTCGTCGGTCCCGTTGCTGCCGCTCACCCAGATCCCTTCGCAAAGCTGGGCACGCCTTCGAATTCGCGCGCCGACTACCTGCTTTCAAGGGTAGTGCCCCGGTTCAGAGCGGCTGCGCCCGGAATGCGAAGACCCCGCGTTGCTACCAGGTCGGGGGTCAGGCAGCAGCGCGGGGTCGATGGGTCTATCGCTGTCCGTCGCGGAGCGTTACACACCGAACGGAACTTTCCTCTCTCAACGACTTCCGAGGGGTATCGATCAGGCCTCGAGAATCGCCGTCACACCCTGTCCACCTGCGGCGCAGATGGAGATCAGGCCGCGGACGGGCTTGCCGGTCTCCTGCTTCTTCTCGTGCAGCATCTTGGCCAGCGAGGCCACGATCCGGCCGCCGGTCGCGGCGAACGGGTGGCCGGCCGCGAGCGACGAGCCGTTGACGTTGAGCTTGCTGCGGTCGATCGAGCCGAGCGGGGCGTCGAGGCCCAGCTTGCCCTTGCAGTACTCCTCCGATTCGAACGCCTGGAGGGTGGCGAGCACCACGGAAGCGAACGCCTCGTGGATCTCGTAGAAGTCGAAATCCTGCAGGGTCAGGCCGTTGCGCTGCAGCAGGCGCGGGATGGCGTAGGTGGGTGCCATGAGCAGCCCGTCGCCACCGTGGATGTAGTCGACCGCGGCGGTCTCGGAGTCGACGAGGTAGGCAAGCACGGGGAGCTTACGCTCGGCGGCCCACTCCTCGCTCGCCAGCAACGCGGCCGACGCGCCGTCGGTGAGCGGCGTCGAGTTACCGGCGGTCATGGTGGCGTCGCCCAGCTTGGTGCCGAAGACCGGCTTCAGCGTCGACAGCTTCTCGACCGACGAGTCGGGACGCAGGTTGTCGTCGCGGGTCAGCCCGAGGAACGGGGTGACGAGGTCATCGAAGAAGCCCCGGTCGTAGGCGGCGGCCATGTTGCGGTGGCTCGCCACGGCCAGTTCGTCCTGCGCCTCGCGGGAGACACCGAATTCCTTGGCGGTGATCGCGGCGTGCTCACCCATCGACAGGCCGGTACGCGGCTCGCCGTTGCGCGGGATCTCGATGCCGAGCATCGACGGGCGGACGTTGCCGAGCAGCTTGACCCGGTCGGCCGTGGTGCGGGCCCGGTTCAGGGAGAGCAGGAACTCGCGGAGCTGGTTGTTCACGGCGATCGGGGCGTCGGAGGTGGTGTCGACGCCGCCGCCGATACCCGCCTCGATCCGTCCGGCGGCGATGGCGTCGCCGACCGCGATGATCGACTGCAGGCCGGTGCCGCAGGCCTGCTGGAGATCCCAGGCCGGGGTGTAGGGGCTCAGCGCGCTGCCGAGCACGCTCTCGCGGACGAGGTTGAAGTCGCGGGCGTGCTTGAGGACCGCACCGCCGACGACGGCACCGAGGCGCTCACCCTGCAGGTTGAAGCGGCCGACGAGACCGTCGAGGGTGGCGGTGAACATGTCCTGGTTGGACGCGCGGGCGTACTTGCGGTCGGACCGGGCGAACGGGATCCGGTTGCCTCCGAGAACGGCGACACGGCGCTGCTGCGTGGAACGGGCTTTGGTGGTCACTGGTGTCTCCCGGTTTCGGACGGATTCGAATTCTGGCTACTATTCTTACTCACGGGTAAGTTTGTTGTCGAACACGCTTGCTGTCGAACACTGCACCGACGACCGAATCGAAGAAGGTGGAATCGTGGCCGAAGCCAAGGGCGCACCCAAGCTCTACGCCCAGCTCATCTCGTCCGCACCCGGAGCGTTCCTCGCCAAGCAGTTCGGTCTGCCACAGCCCGAGAAGCTCCGGCGCTACCAGCCCGGCGAGCCCCCGCTCCCCGGCCCCGTCCTGCTCGGCGGCAACGGCCGCCTGGTCGAACCGATCCGCAACCTCCTGAGCGACTACACGTTCGCCGAGCCGTCCGACACGAAGTTCGGCGCACTCGTCTTCGACGCTACCGGCATCACCGACCCCGCGGGGCTCGAACAGCTCTTCACGTTCTTCCAGCCCACCCTGCGCAATCTCGCCCCGAGCGGCCGCGTCGTCGTCCTCGGCACCACGCCCGAGGAGGCCGGGTCGGTCGACGAGCGCATCGCCCAGCGCGCCCTCGAGGGCTTCACGCGCAGCGTCGGCAAGGAACTGCGTCGCGGTGCCACCGTGCAGCTCGTCTACGTCTCCCCGAAGGCCGCGACCGGCCTGACCGGCGTGGAGTCGACGCTGCGCTTCCTGCTCTCGGCGAAGTCGGCCTTCGTCGACGCCCAGGTGATCCGTATCGGTGAGGGCGACGCCACCGCCCCCGAGTCCTGGGACCGTCCGCTTGCCGGCAAGGTCGCGGTCGTCACCGGCGCGGCCCGCGGCATCGGCGCGACGATCGCCGAGGTCCTCGCCCGCGACGGCGCGACCGTCGTCGCCGCCGACGTCCCCGCTGCAGGCGACGCGCTGACGCAGACCGCCAACAAGGTCGGCGGCACCGCCTTCGCGCTCGACGTCACCGCCCCCGACGCCGGCGAGAAGCTCGCCGCTCACCTGCTCGAGCGTCACGGCGGCGCCGACATCATCGTCCACAACGCCGGCATCACCCGCGACAAGCTGCTCGTCAACATGGACGCCGCTCGCTGGAATTCCGTGATGGGCGTGAATCTGATCGCCCCGCGGAAGATCACCGACGTGCTCGTCGAGAAGGGCGCGCTGAAGGAGGGTGGCCGGGTCATCGACGTGTCGTCGATCGCCGGTATCGCCGGTAACCGCGGCCAGACCAATTACGGCGCCTCGAAGGCCGGTGTCATCGGCCTCGTCCAGGCGACCAGCGAGGCGCTCGCCGACAAGAAGATCACCGTCAACGCCGTCGCTCCGGGCTTCATCGAGACCGCCATGACGGCCGCGATCCCGGTCGCCACCCGCGAGGCCGGTCGTCTGATGAGCTCGCTGCAGCAGGGCGGTGAGACCGTCGACGTCGCCGAGACCGTCGCGTGGTTCGCGAACCCCGCGTCGAGCGCCGTGACCGGGCAGGTCGTGCGCGTGTGCGGCCAGTCCATGCTGGGGGCCTAGATGGCACGGATCGAACTGCCCTCGCTGCCGTCGACCTTCGACATCTACAGCCGGGCCGTACTCGGGGCGCTGCCCGTGGTGGGCGCGTCGGGCGACAGTCTGCCCGAGGACGTCCTGGTCCTGCGGTCGCTGAAGGTCGATCCCGACGATCTCGCCGAGTACACCAAGGTGTGCGGGTTGCGGTTCGGCGACAGCCTGCCGCTGACCTATCCGTTCATCCTCACGTTCCCGCTCGTGATGAAACTGATGGTGTCGAAGGGCTTTCCGTTCGCCGCCGTCGGTTCGGTGCACGCCGAGAACGTGATCGAGCAGTTCCGGCCGATCTCGGTCACCGAGCCGCTCGACATCGCGGTGCACGCGGAGAACATGCGCGAACACCGTAAGGGCCTGCTCGTCGATCTCGTCAGCGAGGTCAACGTCGGACGCGAGTTGGTGTGGCGGCAGACGTCGACCTTCCTGCACCAGCAGCGCACGTCGCTGTCGGGTCAGCCCAAGCCGGAGCCGAAGGAGGAGGAGATCCCCCCGGTCCCCACCTCCACACTGCGGGTCGACCAGAAGGTCATCGACCGCTATGCGGCGGTCTCCGGTGACCGCAACCCGATCCACGTGTCGACCCTGGGCGCCAAGGCCTTCGGATTCCCGAAGACCATCGCCCACGGCATGTGGAGCGCGGCGGCCACCCTCTCGGCCGTCGAGGGACGGATCCCCGGCAAGGTGACCTACGCGGTGCGATTCGGGAAGCCGGTCCTGCTGCCGTCGTCGCTGAGCCTGTACGCGCAGCACGTCGCCGACGGATGGGATCTGGCACTGCGGCATCCGAAGAAGCAGTACCCGCACCTGACCGCCACCCTGCGGTAGGGCGGGGAATCACCGAGATTTCGGGCGGGGCGGGACGCGATGGGGGCGTCCCGCCCCGCCCGAACCCTCGTGCGGTGAATATCCTTGTGGCCGAGGTGTTCCCGGCGGGACGGATCAGTGCATCCGATCGGAGCGCTTGCGTCCCGCGAGACCGCGCCACGCGAGGTTCTCGAGCAGATCCGCTGCCTGCTGCACATCGATCTCACCGCCGGCGATGCGATCGGCGACGGCCTCACCGGCACCGACGAGCGCGACGGCCATGATCGTGAAGTTCGTGTCGGGTTCCGGATCGCGCGTGCTCGATTCGAGCAGGTGCGCGGTGAGTTCGATCAGCCGGTCGCGGCTGCCCTGCACCTGGGGCGCGAAGGCCTGCTGCGACAGCGCCTGACGATAGAGGACCATCCACGACGGCCGGTGCTCGTCGACGAAGCCGAGGAACGACTCGAGCGCGACCCGCAGTTGTTCACGCGGGGCGAGGGTGGGGTCGCCCGCCGGTGTGAGTGCCTCGACGAACCGCTGCCCTTCGCGGGCGATACACGCCGCGAACAACTCGTCCTTCGACCCGTAGTACAGGTAGAGCATCGGCTTGGAGATCGACGCCCGCGCCGCGATGGCGTCCATGGATGTGTTGTGGAAACCGTGCTCGGAGAACACTTCGACGGCGGCGTCCAGCATCTGTTGCTCGCGGACCGCACGCGGCAGTCGCTTGGTTCCGCCCGCCATGACTCCTCCCGGACTCCTCGAATGAAGTTCTTACTCTACGGTAGGAAGCCTGCGGTCGAAGCAACCTGCGACATTTCAGCAGTCCAGAGCGCCCTTCGCGCGTGTCACGGTCCGTACCGACTCGTCGACCCATTCCGGTGAGAGCGTGCCCTCCGCGACGACCTGCTCGAGATGGTCGAGCACGGCGGGCACCTCGTCGGTGGTCAGCCACAGTGCCTGGTTCACGCCCGCCACCATCGCGGCCTCGACGGCCTCGGTGATGCCGTAGGTGTCGGTGATCGCGCGCATCCCCGACAGATCGTCGGTGAAGATCACGCCACCGAAGGCGGGGCCGCCGTAGGCACCCGAGCGGAGCAGGTCCACCGCTGCCGGGCTGATGCTCGCGGGCAGCCCGCCGGTCAGACCCGGCACGTCGAGGTGGCCGAGCATGACGCCCACCTCGGGCGAGACCAGGCTGCGGTACGGCACGAGATCGCTCTGCTGCAGTTGCTCGATCGGCGGGGTGGTCACGGCACCGGTGTGCGAATCACCGGAGGCCGAGCCGTGTCCCGGGAAGTGCTTGAGCACCGGCATGATGCCCGCGTCGATCAGTCCCCGCGCATAGGCGCCGGCGTACTGCGTGACGACCTCGGGATCGTCGGAGAACGAGCGGTCGCCGATGACGGAGTCGTCGGGCTGGCTGCTCACGTCGACGTCCGGCGCGAAGTCGACCGTGATGCCCAGCGACTTCAGTTCCTGTCCACGTTCGAACGCCATTCGGTAGGTCTCGTCGACCGTCATCGTCTGCGCCGTCACCCGCGCGGACGGATCGGGCCCGAACAGGTCGCCCACGCGCGACACGCGGCCGCCCTCCTCGTCGATCGTGACCATGAGCGGCAATGCGCTCCGCGCGGCCACCTGCGGCACGAGACGGTCGGTGAGCATCGACGCGTCGGTCCAGCTGCCGATGAAGATGCCACCGATCTGCTCGGATTCGACGACGGCCTGCGCGTCGGCGGCTCCGGTGACCCCGACGTTGAGCAACTGGGCGAGCTTCTGCCGCAGCGTCAACCGGGCGAGCAGATCGTCGCCGCAGGTCGCCGACGTCGCGGCCGCGGTCGCCTCGGTGGTCGTGGCGGTCGCTGTGGTGGACGAGGCGGGCGCGGTGTCGGACGTCGTCTCGACCGGGTCGTCGCCGCCCGAATCGGACGAACCGCATCCCGCGGTGGTGAGGGCGACCGCGAGCACGGCGGCGACAGTGTGACGGATCCGCATGGTGCCGACGGTAGCGGACGAACCTCGCGGATCCACAGCTCGAACCTCCCCCGGGGACGCTCCGGCGGGTTAAGGTGCACCCGAGCATCCGAATCCGACCCAGGGGGTACGCGGTGGGCGCAGATCTGATCCTCATCGCCTACGACGGTTCCGAGAACTCGAAGCGTGCCGTGCAGTATGCGGGTCGTTTCCTCGAGTCGTGCCGTGCCGTCGTCGTCACCGCCTGGGAGCCGATGGTCCGGCAGGCCGCCCGCATGTCCGGCCTGTCCGGTGTCATGCAACCCGACTGGGTGCCCGACGAGGACAGCGAGGACGTCGCCCTGTCCGACGCGCGCATCACCAACGACGAGGGGCTCGAGATGGCCCGCTCGGTGGGTCTGCACGCCGAGGGCCGCACCGTCGAGGTCGTCAACGCGGTGTGGTCGGCGATCATCGAGGCCGCCGACGAGCTGGACGTCGACATCATCGTCACCGGCACCCGCGGCACCACCGGTCTGCGGTCCCTGTTGCAGTCGTCGGTGGCCGATCACGTGCTCCGGCACAGTCACCGGCCGGTCCTGATCGTGCCGCCGGGTCGCTGACGCCCCGCACCGGGTCACCGGCGCCGGGTGCGGGCAGGGATATTGTCGATCCACCATGGACGGATTCCTGCTCTCGCGCACCGAACGCTCGGTGCACGCCACCGGCACCCGCCGGTTCTTCGACGACGTCCACTCCGCCACGCAGGCACTCCGCAGCGGTAAGGCGACGATCGTCGTCGGTGCACTGCCGTTCTCGCGGCACCGTCCGGTGGCCCTCGCGCAGCCCGACGACGTCGAGATCCTCGACGGCCCGTGGCAGGCCCCGCCCGACCTGTCGGACCTGCCGCCGGTGCGGATCTCCGCCGAACTGCCACTGCCCCGCGTGCACGTCGAGCGGGTGCGCCGGCTCGTGGAGCAGATGTCCCTCGGGGAGATGGAGAAGGTCGTCGCCGCCCGGCGGGTCGCCCTCGAGGCCGACGCACCGCTCGACCCGCTCGCTCTCGCGGCCCGCATGATCGAACGCCATCCCGACGCGGCGACGTACGCGCTGGATCTGAGCGCGGCGGGCGAACGCTATTGGGGTCACACGCTGGTCGGGGCGACGCCCGAACTGCTCGTGAGCCGCCGTGGCGAGACCGTCACGTGCCGTCCCCTCGCCGGGACCGCCGCGCGCCGGGCCGATCCGGACGAGGACCGCCGCGCCGGTGAGGATCTGCTGACCTCGGACAAGAACCTCACCGAGCACGGTTACGTCGTCGACTGGATCCGCACGCGACTGGCCCCGCTGTGCAGCGACCTCGACATCCCCGACAAGCCCGAGCTCACCGCGACACCCGATGTCTGGCATCTCGCCACGCCGATCACCGGCACCCTCCGCGACCCCGACACCGACGCGCTCACCCTCGCCCACGTTCTGCACCCCACCCCGGCCGTGGCGGGCACCCCCACCGAGGCCGCGCTGGACGTCATCTCCCGGGTCGAGGGCGACCGGCGCTTCTACGGCGGCGCGGTGGGCTGGTGCGACGAACAAGGCGACGGCGACTGGTTCGTCGCCATCCGGTGCGCGGAGCTCAGTTCCGACGGCCGACGCGCCGTGGCCTGGGCAGGAGGCGGCATCGTGGCCGACTCCGACCCCCTCGCCGAACTCGACGAGACCACCGCGAAACTGCGCACACTGCTCGGCGCACTGGGCGTCTAGCGCACCGCGGCGACGGTAAAGATCGACTCGGAGGCTCGCATCGTCCGCCACCGCCTTCCGGGGTGATAGTTTGACGCGGACCGATAGACAGCGTGGCGGCCGGCGATGACTGCCTGCGTCACTGGAGATGGGGAGACGGAATGGGGAAGTTCCTGGGACCGGGCCTGGGTAGCGTGGTCGTCGGTGCCGTACTCGGCGCCGTGGCGGTCTTCGGCGTAACGGCCGCTGTGCAGGAGAATTCGCGTCCTCAGATCGATCGCAGTGGCAACGCCGATTCGTCCCTCCTGAACCAGGTTGAGTACGGCAGCCGCTGACGGCGCCGGCAACGCTTCGAGTTCACGCACGTACCGAGGCGAGACGGAGCTCCCGTCCGCCGAACCGCTGTCCCGCCGGTGGCTGTACGCAGTCACCGCGGTGGCGGTGGTCCTGTCCTTCGCCCAGGTTCCGGGCCTGGTCGTCGCCGACACCAAGTACGACCTGACGCAGAACCCGATCGGATTCCTCACGCGCGCCGCTCACCAGTGGAGCAGTGTGGCGCCGCTCGGGCAGGTGCAGAACCAGGCGTACGGCTACTTCTTCCCGCACGGCTCGTTCTTCGCCGCGGGTCAACTGCTGCACATCCCCCCGTGGATCACCCAGCGGGTGTGGTGGGTGCTGCTGCTCGTCGCCGGATTCTGGGGTCTCGTCCGCCTCGCCGAAGCCCTCGGTATCGGGAGCCGTAGCTCCCGTCTGATCGCGGCGACGGTGTTCGTGCTGTCCCCGCGCGTCCTCACGACGCTCGGTTCCATCTCGTCGGAAGCACATCCGATGATGTTGGCGCCGTGGGTGCTGCTGCCGCTGGTGCGGTATCTGAACACGCAGAATCCGGGCTCGGCCCGCCGGCTCGCCGCGCAGTCCGCCGTGGCGGTGGCGCTCATGGGCGCGATCAACGCGGTCGCGACCGCCGCGGCCTGTCTCGTCGCGGCGCTGTGGTGGGCCGCGCACCGTCCGAACCGGCGCTGGTGGCACTTCACCCTGTGGTGGCTGCCGCTGTGCGTCGTCGCGGTGACCTGGTGGATGGTGCCGCTGCTGCTGCTCGGTCGCGTCAGTCCGCCCTTCCTCGACTTCATCGAATCGTCCGGTGTCACCACCGAATGGACGTCGCTCGCCGAGGTGCTGCGCGGCACCAGCAGCTGGACGCCCTTCGTCTCCCCCGAACGCATCGCGGGCGCCGTGCTCGTCACGCAACCGGCCGCGGTCCTCGTCACCGGCGCCCTGGCCGCGGCCGGTCTCGCCGGTCTCGCGATGCGGTCGATGCCCGCGCGCGGTCGTTTCACCCTGATCCTCGTGGTGGGTCTCGTCGGCATGGGCGTCGGTTACGTCGGCCAGCTCGACTCGCCGTTCGCCGAGCAGGTCCGGTTGTTCCTCGACACCGCCGGTGCGCCGCTGCGCAACGTCCACAAGCTCGAACCGCTCGTGCGACTGCCGATCGTGCTCGGGATCGCGCACCTACTGCGCGCCGTTCCTCTGCCCGGATCGGTGCCGTGGACGCGTGCCCGGAACGCCTTCGCGCATCCCGAACGCAATCCGATGGTCGCGGTGACGACGCTGATCCTCGTCGCGATGACGCTCGCGACCTCACTCGCGTGGACCGGGCGGCTCGCTCCGCGCGGCGCTTTCGACGAGGTCCCCGAGCACTGGCACGCCACGGCGGCCTGGCTCGAGGACAACACGAGCGAGCGCGGCGAACGCGCCCTCATCGTTCCCGGCGCGCCGTTCGGCAGCCAGATGTGGGGGCTCACCCGCGACGAACCGCTGCAGGCACTCGCATCGACGCCGTGGGCGGTGCGCGACGCCGTCCCGCTCGTGCCACCCGGCGCCATCCGTGCCCTCGACGCCGTGCAACGCGACATCGCCGACGGCCGCCCGTCCGTCGGTCTCGCCGCGACCCTGCGCGGTCAGGGCATCGGCTTCCTGGTGGTGCGCAACGACCTCGATCCCGACACCTCTCCCGCCGCGCGACCGGCACTCGTGCATCGCGCGCTCGACGGTTCGCCGGGCATCGAGCGGGTCGCCGAGTTCGGTGACGACATCGTCTTCGACAACCCCGACGACTTCGTCACCGACGCCGACCTGCGACCTGCCTATCCGGCCGTGGAGATCTACCGCGTCGCCGAACCCGCCGCGGCACCCGTCGGTCCCTACGTCGTGGACATCGCCGACGTGCCGGTCGTGCAGGGCGGCCCCGAAGCGCTGCTGCGCCGCAACACCGCGCAGCCCGAGTTCGTCGGTCCCACGCTCCTCGCCGCCGACGCGGCCCGCGCGGGTCTGCCCGTCGACGAGGTGACGGTCACCGACACCCCGACGGACCGCGAGACGGACTACGGGCAGGTCGACCATCATTCGTCGACGATCCGGACCGCCGACGACCCGCGTCGCACCCACAACGCCGTCCCCGACTATCCGGTGCCCGACACCGAACTCGTCCGGGCCGAATGGGAAGGCGCCCGCATCAGCGTGTCCAGCGCGGCGTCGGATGCCACCCAGCTCGGTGGCACGTCGGTCGCAAGCAGCCCGGCCGCGGTGGTCGACGGCGATCCGACGACCGGCTGGCACAGCAACGGACTCGAATCGGCGATCGGCCAGTGGCTGCAGCTCGACCTCGACCGGCCGATCGAAGCGGGTCTGCTGCACCTGACGACCAGCTCCGGTGCTCTCGGCGATCCCGTCAAGTGGCTCGAGGTGTCCACCGACCGGGGCAGCACGGCGGTGCGCGTCGACGAACCGGGACGCGAACAGACGGTCGCGCTGCCGCTGGGCACCACCTCGTGGATCCGCATCACGTCCGTGCACACCGAACGCGGCACGGTCGGCAACCAGTTCGGTCTCACCGAGGTGGTCGTCGAGGACTTCACCGACCGGAACGAACCACGCCCGATCGACATCCGTCGCCGCATCGTGGTGCCGGGCCCGGTCGAGGACGCCGCGGTACGCGGATGGCAGCTCGGCCAGGAATTCCCCGGCCGCGGCAGCTGCGTCGACACCGACGACCGTGTCCGTTGCGCGCGGGGACTCGCCACCTCCGCCGAGGAACCCGGCATGTTCACCCGCACCCTGGACGTGCCGCAGGAGACCTGGGTCCGCCCGGAACTGCTGCTGCGCGCGCGCCCCGGGCCGGCGCTCGAGGACCTCACGGACCGTTCGGATCGGGTCGTCGCGCGCGGTGACGCCGACGTCGTCGACCTGCATGGCTCGGCGTTCGCCCTCACCGACGGCGACCCGCGGACGTCGTGGACCGCGGAGGAGAGCTCGCTCGAAGCGGGTGCGCCGCGGCCGTCGCTCACGCTGGAGCTTCCTGAGGAACAACGCGTCACGGGATTGGAGATCAGGACGGCGCTGGGAGCGCTGCCGGTCGCGCCGTCGCGGGTCGCGGTGAATCTCGGCAACGGACCGCAGGTGCGCGAACTCGACGGTGACGACACGATCGTCGATCTGACCCCGCACGTCACGGACCGGATCGAACTCACCGTGGTGCACTGGCGCGACACCCTCGATCGCACAGTGCTGGGTTTCTCGAAACTCACCCCGCCCGGGCTCGCCGAGGTGTCGGTGCTCGGCGACGACGGGCCGATCGGGGCACAGGGATCCGTCTACGACGAGACGGTGACCGTCGACTGCGAGCGCGGACCCGTCGTGGAGATCGACGGACGCAGCTACCGCACGTCGCTCACCGCGCGGGTCGCCGATCTCGCGGCGGGCGTGGAGGTCCCCGCGACACTGTGCGGCACCGACGTCGTCGGCATGAACCCGGGCCGGGTCGACATCGACGTCGATCCCGGTGCGGCCTTCGTCGTCTCGGGCCTTCGGCTCGACGTCCCCGGTCCCGACGCGCCCGTCGCGGAGCCGACGGAACTCGACAAGGGCCGCTGGACGGAGAACCTGCGCGAAGTGATGGTTCCGGCGGGCGACGAGGACCGGCTCGTGGTGGTGCCCGAGAGCACGAACGTCGGCTGGGTGGCGCGCACCCCGGACGGTGCCGTGGCGACGCCGGTCGTCGTGGACGGCTGGCAGCAGGGCTGGATCGTGCCGGCCGGGCCGGAGCAGACGCTGACACTCGAGTTCGCGACCGACCGCTGGTACCGGCTCGGGATCTTCGGCGGGTTGCTGTTGCTCGTCCCGTTGTTCGCGGCGGCCGTGTGGCCGCGGCGGCGGGTCGAGGATCCGGGTCCGATGCCGCGCACCTGGGGTTCGTCGGTTCTCGCGCTGACCGGTGTGCTGGTCGCCGCGACGCTCCTCGCGGGATGGGCCGGTGCCGCCGTCGCGGTCGCCGGCGCGGTGGGGATCGGTGCGCTCGCGGTGCGCCGCGGCCCCGTCCTGGCGTCGCGTGTGCTCGTAGGCACCGCGGGTGGCGCGACGATGCTGGCGATGGCGCTGCTGTCCACCGGGCCGTGGCGATCACCCGACGGATATGTCGGGCACTCGTTCCTGATTCAGTTCGCGGCGCTCGTCGGCGTGGTCGCGGTGGGCCTGGCGGCGGTACCGCGCCGGGCCTTGTCCCAACGGTGGAAGGCGGCCCGCGCCGGCTCCTCGACGAGGGCGTAGCTGACGGACGCGACGGCCAGACTCAGCACGACCGTCACCGTCAGGACGAACCAGAAGTGCCCCGCAAAAGCCGGGATCCCGAAGACGGGGAAGACGATCGACAGCACCGCGAGATGCCAGATGAACACGCCGTACGACCAGCGTCCGACGGCCAGTGCGGCCGGGCTCGCCAGGACGCGGTGCTGGCGGCGCGGTGCGAGGGTCAGCGGGGCGAGCAGGGCGAAGCTCATGATCGCGCCCAGGGCGATCTTGGCGAGATATTCGGTGGGTGCGAGATCGGTGAGCGTCTCCGGTCCGGCCAGCGGGGTGGTGGCGGCAGCGAAGGCGGCGACGGCGATCGCTCCCATCACCGCGCGCCGCGCCGCGAACCGGTGCATCCACGTCTCGGGGCCGGTGACGAGTTCGGCGAGGATCATTCCCGCCGCGAACCAGGGCAGATAGCCGGGCAGCCAGTTGGTGTGGTTGATGTGGTCGGGGGTGCCGACCGGTAGCCACGCCCACAGCAGCGACAGTGCGCTCACGGCGAGCAGCAGCGGGACGCGGTAGCGGGCGGCGTCCCCGCGCAGCCCGCTCACCGCCAGCGCCAGCAGCGGCAGCACGAGATAGAAGGCGACCTCCACCGACAGACTCCACATCTGGGTGAGGCCCTCGGTGAGGGTCAGTGGGACGAACACTTGCACGAGCGCGAGATTCGACCACCACACCGTCGCGCCGCCGCCCGCGCCGGGCAGCAACCACAGCACCAGGATCACGACGGTCCAGTAGGCGGGGAGGATGCGGGTCGCGCGGGAGAGGAAGTAGCGGGTCGTCGAGGGGGACGGCCCGAGCGCGCGGGCCGCGGCGGCGTGCGGTCGCCACAGCAGGAAGCCGGACAGGGCGAAGAACAGGGCGACGGCGAGGTCGAACCGCGCCCACACCCGGCCGATCAGTGGGTCGTGCACCGCGCCGGTCTGGAACGCGACGTGGGTGATCAACACGCCCACTGCGGCGAAACCGCGCATTCCTTCGAGTGCCGGAAGGAATCCGCTCATGCTGCGGTTCCGGTCGGTGGTGGTGGTCATCGGGCACCAGTGTGCCGTGTCGCGGGGGCGGTGGACAGAGCAGGATCACCCGGCACGGGACGATCCCGGCAGCGACGAAGATCGACTACCGATCCGTCCCAGCGGCGAGCGAGCGCGCATATTGCCATACCGGGCTGTTAGTGTCTGAGCTCACGTGGTGTTCGCGGGCCGGATGCCAGGCGATCCGTGCAGCCCTGCTGCTGCCGGTGGGGGTACTCGATGACGACCGTTGAGTGAGGAGAAAGCATGGCTGAGCGTTCGAGCTCCGGCCGGATACTGGCAATGATTCTGGTGGGCCTGGGGGCCTTCCTCCTGGTGATCGCGATTCTCGTGCCGACGTACACGCTCGGGAAGCTGAGAACGACACCGCTCGATCTCGAGGTGACCACGGTCGCCGAAGGCACGGGCGACATCCTCAATTCCCGTCAGCTGCTCGCCGGCAACGCGCAGGTCGACCGCGACGTGCCGATCGTCGCGCAGCGCTTCGTCACCGTCGAGGATCCCTCGAACGCCGAGGTCATGACGCTGCAGGCAGGCCAGACCGTGCGACGACTCGACATGCAAGGGGACACGGGCCTGGTCTCGGCCGTCGTCGACCGTCTCACGATCGACCGGAAGACCTCCATGCCCGTCTCGGAGGAGGAGTTCCCGGAGCGCGTGAGCACGATCCAGGTGAGCGCCGACAAGCCGCCGGTGGAGATCGACAACCGCGCCGGACTGCAGTACAAGTTCCCGTTCGACGTCCAGCAGGAGTCGTACCCGTACTACGACATCAACGCTCGCGAGAACTTCCCCATCGACTTCGTCGGTGAGGAGGAGATCAACGGCATGAAGGTCTACCACTTCAGCCAGGAGATCGGGCCGATCGACCTCTCGAAGGCCGACCCCGAGGTCCCGACCTACAAGCTCAGCCTGCCCGCCTCCACCTGGGGTGTCGGTGAGGGCGACGAGCCGATCACGATGACCCGCTGGTACAACAACATCCGCGACCTGTGGGTCGACCCGGTCACCGGTGTCGTCGTCAAGGGCCAGGAGCAGCAGGACCAGTACTACGCCCGCGAGGCCGACAAGCCCGAGGTGACGGTCCTCAACGTGACACTGCCGTTCGACGAGGAGACGATCGAGTACCAGATCGGCCAGGCCAAGGACGGCCAGGACACCATCTCGCTGTTCGGCCGCACCCTGCCGATCATCCTCGGCATCCTCGGCGTCATTCTGCTGATCGTCGGCTTCGTGCTCGGCATCCGCGGTGGCGGCAACCGTCGTCCCGCCACCGCGACCGGCGGTCCCGCCCCGGCAGGCCCGGCCACGACCACGGTCGGCCCGGCGCATTCGGGCGGCGCGCGGCGCGATCACACCGAGGACCGCACCGAGGTCATCCCGCGCCAGACCGATCCGAACGCGCAGCAGCGTGATTGGACGACGGATCGAACGCAGGAGATCCCGCGCACCGATCTGCGGAAGCCTCCGACGCAGGAGTGATCGTCCGGTAGACGAACCGAGCCGCCCCTCACCGATCCCGGTGGGGGGCGGTGTCGTTCGCGGGTGACTCGTCGGTGGACGGGGTCGCCGCGTCGTCCGTGGACGACCGGGTCGCCCCAGCACCGCGCAGAGCGAGCACCGCGACCACCGCGGCCGTCGCGGCGGCCACACCGACAGCGACGGCGATGAACTGCCGCAGGGTCGACGCCACCGTGAACATCAGCACCGCCTCGAGGGCGAGGCCCACCCACGCGACGAGCGCGAGATGGGTACGTTCCCCGGCGATCGCCGACAGCAGCGCGCCCTGCAGGACGGCCAGACACGCGCCCTGCAGTGCGAACAGCCACAGCAGCGACTGCACCGGCCCGTAGGCGTCGCCGACCAGCATCGGGACGATCGGTGCGCAGATCGCCGCGCCGGCGACGAGCACCGCGCCGATCGCGACGAGGACGGTGAGCGCCGACCGCACCGCGGCCGCCGACTGGGCGGGATTCGCCATCCGCGGATAGAGCACCACACCGACCGCCTGCGGCAACCAGAAGGCGACCTTCGTCGCCACCGCCCCCAGCGCGTACAACCCGGCGGAATCGGGATCGAGCAGCATGCGGGCGAGCAGCAGGTCGAGCGACGTGAGCGCGATGAGGGCCAGCTGCACCTGGGAGGCACGCAGCACCGCCCCGGCGGTCGGGACCGGTTCCGTCCGTCCACCCGACGTCCGGCCCACGAGCACACTCGCGGCCAGCGCGACCGCACCCGTGCCGAGCGCCCCGGCGAACAGCGCGGCACCGGGGCCGCCTCCGACGGCGAGCACCGCCACGGCCGGCACCACTTTCGCGACGCCCGCGGCGGACAGGACGACGCTGAGCGCTGCGAACCTGCCCCGCCCCTGCAGCAGGCCCTGTTCGGCGGCGAGGAGGACGAGCAGCGGCGCGGTGACGAGCGACCCGAACGCCCCGCCGACACTCGTGTCGAGCGCCCACGCCACGACGGGCACGAGGAGCATCGCGACGACGATGGCGAGCACGGCGCAGCGGTAACCGAGACGACGCAGCGCCGCGGCGCCGGTGCCGTGCACGGCCTCCCGGGCGACGACCGTCTGCAACGCCAGTGCCGGCACGGCGAGGACGAGCTGCGCGGCGAGCAGGCTCGCGAACTCGCCGTATCCGGCGGGCCCGAGCCAGCGTCCCGCCGGCAGGTGCAACAGATAGGACGCGAGGTTCGCGGTCATCGCGCCGACCGTCACCAGTGTCATGCCGGTGACGGCGGTTCCCGTCGTCGAACCACGAGTGGTCTCGGTTCCCTCCGACGCGGGTCGGGGTGTTCGCGGCATCCGCTCATCCTCCCATCCGGAACGACACCGTATTCTGCCGCCATGTCCCGCCCGGAGTCGTCCCGCATGTCCACGACGGCGGCTCTCCCGGCGGTCTGGTCCCTCGTCCTGACGGTCGCGGTGCTCGGTCCGTTCCTCGTCTCCCCCGGCTACCTGGTCTTCCGCGACGCGGTGAGCACTCCCCGATCGTTCCTCACCGATTCTGCGCTCGGTCTGTCCGACGCCGCCGCCCGCGCGGTGCCGCAGGACGCCCTGCTGGCGTGGGTGAGCACCGTCGTCGACGGTGGTGTCGCGGTCACGGCGCTGCTCGTCGCGTCGTTGTGGGCGGCGGGATGGGGTGCGGCACGGCTGGTCGCGGTGGTGCTGCCGACGAGCGGAACCGGCGCCCGGCTCGTCGCGGCGACGGTCGCGATCTGGAATCCCTATGTCGCCGAGCGGCTGCTGCAGGGCCACTGGAGTCTGCTCGCCGGGTACGCCGCGCTGCCGTGGACGATCTGTGCGGCCGTCGCGATCCGGCGACGGAGACGCGGCGGCTGGGCGTCGCTGGCGGTCTGCCTGGCCGCTGCAGGGCTGACCCCGACCGGTGCCCTGCTGGCGATCGTGACGGCCTGCGCCGTCCTCGTCGCGCCCGGTGGGCGGACGCGGGTGCTGCCGCGCGTGGGCGGCGCACTCGCGCTGGGTGTCGCGGTGTCGTTGCCGTGGCTGATCGCGACGGCGCTCGCCGGTGGCGGTACCGAAGCGGACCCGGCCGGTGTGCGCGCCTTCGCCGCCCGGGCCGAACCACTGCTCGGCACGATCGGTTCGGTGGCAGGGCTCGGCGGGATCTGGAACGCCGAATCCGTCCCCACCTCGCGCACTACCGCATGGGCGCTGATGGGCACCTTGCTGCTGCTCACGGTGGTGGCGTGCGGGGTGCCGGCACTGTGGCGGCGACGTAGGAACTCCGTGATCGTCGCGGTCGCGGTGCCTGCCGTCCTTGCGGTGCTCGTCATCGCCCTCGCCGCGACCGGCCCGGGACTCGCCGTCGGCGAATGGGCGATGGTGAACGTGCCCGGCGCGGGACTGCTGCGCGACACCCAGAAGTGGGTCGCGTGGGCGATGCCCGCCTACGCGCTCGCCGCGGCGGCCGGCACGACCGTCCTCGCCCGGCGCTTCGTGGCGCCCGAACCGGTGTGGGCGGCGGCCGCGATCGCCGCCGTGCTGGTCGCGCTGCCCGACCTGGTGTGGGGTGTGGGCGGGCAACTGCAGCCCGTGCGCTATCCGTTGGGCTGGGAGAAGGTGTCGCAGATCGTCATGGCCGACGACGGCGACGTGGCGGTGCTGCCCGTGGGCATGTTCCGGGTCTTCGACTTCTCCGGGCCCGTACCGGTGCTCGATCCGTCCCCGCGCATGCTGCGCGCCGACGTCCTGCAGACCGGAACCCTGATCGTCGCCGAGGGCAGTGTCGCCGGGGAGGGTCGTCGCGCGGAGGACGTCGAAGCCCTGCTGCTGTCCGGCGCGGATCCGAGTGCGCTCGCCGCCCGCGGGGTGGGCTGGGTGCTCGTCGAGCACGGCACGCCGGGCGAACTCGGTGACGCGCAGAGCACGCTCGGAGCCCTCGAGACCGCTTATCAGGACGAGGATCTGAGCCTGTACCGGGTGGAGGGAGGCACTTCGACCCCGTCACCCCATCGCGCCCTGGCGATCGGGGCGCACGTCGTGTGGCTACTGGTACTGGCCGGCGGCGCTGGCTGCGCGCTCGGGCAGCGGGTCGGCGAGCGTCGACGGCTCGTCGGCGCGCGGGAACAGTCCTGAGACGGTGTGCCCGAAGGTCGTGACGGACAGGACCTCGTGCACGCCCTCTCCCGTGGCCTCCCACGAGAACTCGCCCGCGCGGATGCGGGCCTTGTTGCCGAGCTGACGACGACGGTCGGCGTCGGCGATCAGATCGGCGACGGCGGCGGTCAGTTCGGCGGGCGAGTCCACGAGCACACCGGTCACGCCGTCGATGATCGAGTCGGTCAATCCCTTGGAGCTGCGGTAACCGATGGTGGGCACACCGTGCTGGGCGGCCTCGACCACCGCCAGTCCCCACCCCTCCTTGCGCGAGGGCATCACGTGAATCCAAGCGCGGGAGAGCAATTCGTGCTTGCGCTGCTCGTCGACATGGCCGTGGAAGGTGACGGCGTCGCCGATGCCGAGTTCGGCGGCCGCATCGCGGAGGTTCTGCTCCCACCAGCCGCCGCCGATGACGTCGAGATGCAGACCCGGGACGGTGCCGCGCAGCGCCGCGACCGCGGCGAGGGCGTCCTCGATCTGCTTGTGCGGCACCAGCCTCGAGAGCACGCACACGCTCGGGTGGGCCGTGCGCGTGTCGTCGCCACCCACCGCGACACCGGCGGGAACGGCGTCGACACCGTTGCGGACCACCGCGATCCGCTCCCGGTCGACCCCGAGAGCGCGCAGTTCGTCGGCGGACGGAAGGGAGACGGTGAGGTACTGGTTGCGGTGGTGCACGCGCGGCGAGAGCGACGACTCGATCCACCAGCCGAGCTTGGCCATCAGCCTGCCCGCGACCGGCCACTGTTCGCGGTGGCAGTGGTGCACGAGCACCGTGACGGGCGCACCGGCGACGAGCCGGGCGAAGAACGGAATGCCGTTCTGGGTGTCGATGACGGCGTCGGGACGGATACCGGCGAGGGGGCCGACACCGAATCTGCCTGCGAGGATCGCGGCGAGCGCGCGCGGATAGACGGTGAGCCGTCCCCCGCCGCGGCTGACGGTGATGCCGTCGATCCGGTCTCGCTCGGCGGCTCCGGGATAGGAGGCAGTCCGCAGGACGACGCGGACGCCGCGCGCCGCGAGCTGCGCCCCGACCTGTTCGAGATACCGCTCGCTGCCACCACCCTGCGGATGTCCGCTATCGCGCCAGCAAAGCAGCAGAACCTCCCGCACGCGGTGACCCCCTGTATGTCGACTCGACCACCCGGCCGGGCAGATGTGACTCGGACGATGACAGGGACACAGTAGCGGGTGCCGGGCGGCAACAGGTGAGGGACGAGTGTGAGGCCCGCACTAAGGTGACTGGACGTGCCATCGACGACCCGACCCCGCACCGACGTGACCCGGCTGTTCGCCCGCCGCGCCACACTGCGCCGCTCCGTGGGGTTGCTCGGCAGCTTCCGGTTCGAGCAGACGGCACCCGAGAAGTTCTACGGCGGTCTCGCGCGCGACACCGTCGACCTCATCGGCGATCTCTACACGGGTCTGACCGGCGCCGATCTGACGGGCACCACGGTCGTCGACGTCGGCGGCGGACCGGGCTACTTCGCCGACGCGTTCACCGAGGTGGGTTCGCGCTACGTGCCGATCGAGCCCGACCCGTCGGAGATGCACGCCGCCGGCCTGCAGGTGGGCGGCGCGATCCGCGGCTCCGGCCTGGCGCTGCCGTTGCGCACCGGGTCGGTGGACGTGTGCTTCTCGTCGAACGTCGCCGAACACGTCGCGACGCCGTGGGTGATGGCCGACGAGATGCTGCGCGTCACGCGGCCCGGCGGACTGATGGTGCTGTCGTACACCCTGTGGTGGGGACCGTTCGGCGGGCACGAGACCGGTCCGTGGCACGCCTTCGGCGGCGAGTACGCGGCCCGGCGCTACGCTCGCAAGCACGGCAGGGAGCCGAAGAACCGGTACGGGGTGTCGCTGTTCGACGTGGGCGCGAGCGACGGTCTGCGCTGGGCACGTTCGACACCCGATGGCGAACTGCTCGCGGCCTTTCCCCGCTACCACCCGAGTTGGGCGTGGTGGCTCGTGGACGTGCCCGGCGTCCGGGAGTTCCTCGTCAGCAACCTGGTACTGGTCCTGCGCCGACGCTGACCCGTCGCTTAGTGTCGTCGCCATGACCGCATTGGCCCTGGACGTCGGCGGCACCAAGCTCGCCGCGGCCGTCGCCGCCGACGACGGCACCCCGCTCGAAGCCCGATCCGTGCCGGTTCCCCGGAAGGACGTGTGGGGCGCGTGCGCGGGACTGTTGCGGGAGGTCGCGGAGATCGGCGAGGGACCGGTGACCGCCGTGGGTATCGCCGCGGCAGGACCGGTCGACACGAACGCCGGGACGATCGGCCCGATCAACATCTCCGAGTGGAGCTCCGGCTTCGCACTCGTCGACGCCGTGCGTTCGGTGTTCCCCGACGCCCGCGTCGATCCGGTGATGGACGGCGCGGCCGCGACCCTCGCCGAACAGCGCTTCGGTGCCGGACGCGATGTCGCCGACCTGCTCGGGGTCGTGCTCGGCACCGGCATCGGCGGCGGTCTCGTGCTCGGCGGCCGGATCGTGCGCGGCCGCACCGGAAACGCCGGCCACATCGGGCACGTCGTCTCGCCCTACGGCACGACGGTGTGCGCGTGCGGAGGCGTCGGCTGCATCGAGACCGTGGCGAGCGGCCCGTCGGCGGTGCGCTGGGCCCGTGCCCACGGCTGGGAAGGACCCGACGGTGTCGCGCTGGCCACGGACGCCGAGGCCGGGGTCGGCGTCGCCGCCGCGGCCCTCGAACGGGCCGGGACGGCACTGGGCCAGGTCATCGCGTCGGCAGCAGCACTGACGGATGTGGGACGCGTGGTCGTCGGCGGCGGCTTCGCGCAATCGGGCGGGCACCTGTGGCGGCCGATGCTCGCGTCGGCGGCCCGGCACGCCCGCCTACGGTTCGTGCAGGACCTGCAGATCGTCCCCGCCGAACTCGGCGCACTGGGCACCCTCACCGGCGCATCGATCGTCGCCGCAGGTCACGACTGGATAACCTGACCGGGCACACCCGGTTTTCCGGCCTACCCTGAGGACCACATCGGAGTCCCGGCGGAAACCGGTGAGGGGCCGCCGGGATGCTCTGCGAGCAGATCGGCGGTACCGGATGCGGATTGCTGACATTGTGCGGAACAAGGGCTCGGCGGTGCACACGGTCGAGCCCGACACCACGGTGTGCGAGCTCATCGGCGACTTCGCGCGGTTCAACATCGGCGCGATGGTGGTGTGCGAGGGCAAGACCGTCGCCGGGATCGTCACCGAACGCGACGTCGTACGCGCCCTGCACGAACGCGGACCGTCGATCCTCGCCGCCCCGGCACACGAACTGATGTCGCGGACGGTGACGACCTGCCTGCCCACCGATTCGGTCGACAGTCTCGCCGAGACCATGACCGAACAACGGATCCGGCACCTACCGGTCGTGGTGGACGCTCGGCTGGTGGGGATCGTCAGTATCGGCGACGTGGTCAAGAGCCGCATCGACGAACTACAGACCGAACGCGACCAGCTCGCCTCCTACATCCACGATGGTGGCTAGAACTGATCAGTTCTCGCCGGTCGCGGCGTCGTCGGGAGCGGTGTCGCCGGTGGCACTCTCCTCTGCGGCACCGCCCTCGGTGGCGCTCGGGCGATCGAGGATGCTCACGCTCATCCCGTAGGGCAGGAACCGCACCGAGCGTCGCGGGTCGGTGTTGCCCTTGAGCGTGCGCAGCGCGTCGAGTTCGGTGCGATGGACCTGGTCGACGCGGGCCACGCCGTCGTCCTCGGTGGTGTAGACGACCCAGACGCCGTCGCCCTTCTCACCGGTGGTCTCGGGCCGCGGCTGCGTGCGCGTCGGCGCCACCGGCGGTTCGAGGAAGGAGAAGATACGGTCCTTCAGTTCCCGCAGTTCCTCACCGGCTTCCCGCACCACGCGGTCGAGATCTTCGGGGTCGAACCCGAACGGATTGTTCTCCGCCATGACATGTCTCCTGACCGTTGGGCACCCTCCAGTGTGGTGACGGTCGCCGATTCGCGCCACCCGGCTCCTCCCCCGCCCTACGGTGCAGTCGAGGGAGGAAGGAGACGTCCATGGTGAACGACACGGATCTGCAGCATCTGCGGCGGTGCGTCGAACTCGCGGAGGAGGCGGTCGCGGCAGGTGACGAGCCGTTCGGGTCGGTGCTCGTCGACGCGGACGGCACGGTCCTGGCCGAGGACCGCAACCGCATCGCCGGCGGCGACCGCACCCGGCATCCCGAGTTCGCGCTCGCGCGGTGGGCGGCCGAACATCTCGAACCCGACCGGCGTGCCACCGCCACCGTCTACACCTCCGGTGAGCACTGCCCGATGTGCGCGGCCGCACACGGCTGGGTGGGCCTGGGGCGGATCGTCTACGCGGCGTCCTCCGAGCAACTGGTCCGGTGGCTCGGCGAGATGGGCGTGCCGCCGGCACCGGTCCGTCCGCTGCCGATCCGCGAGGTCGTGCCGGAGGCCGTCGTCGACGGGCCCGTTCCCGAGTTCGAGCAGGAGATTCGGCTCCTGCACCGTCGCTGCCATCTCGGAGATCGAGCCTTCCCGTCCCGCCCGGTCTGGTCACCCCCTGGTCAATAGTTGTAACGTGTTCTAGTGTTCGAGGTCACACGAATGCGGCCGATACACGAGCACAGCCAGGTGAGGAAGCGACATGACCGACTACGACAAGTTGTTCATCGGCGGCCGATGGGTGGCACCGTCGACCGACGAGAGACTCGAGGTGTTCTCCCCCGCCACGGAAGAGCGCGTCGGTTCCGTGCCCGTCGCGGGACCGCAGGACATCGATGCCGCGGTGTCCGCCGCCCGCACGGCCTTCGACGAAGGCCCGTGGTCGCGCACCACCCCGAGCGAGCGCGCCGAGATCCTCGGCAAGGCAGCAAAGCTCATCGAGGAGCGTCGTGCGGAGATCGGCGCCTCGCTCACCGCGGAGATGGGCCAGCCGCCGGCCTCGGTCGAGATGATGCAGCTGACGTCGGGCCTGGCCACACTCGACTACTATGCGGGGCTTGCCGATTCGTTCCCGTGGACCGAGGAGCGCACCGGCCTGTTCGGTCGCAGCCGCGTCAGCCGCGAACCCGTCGGCGTCGTCGCCGCCGTCATCGCGTGGAACGTGCCGCTGTTCCTGATGCTCAACAAACTCGGACCCGCCCTGCTCGCCGGATGCACGGTGGTCCTCAAGCCCGCTCCCGAATCGCCGCTGACGACGAACGTCCTCGCCGAGATCTTCACGGAGGCAGGACTTCCCGAGGGCGTCCTCTCACTCGTGCCCGGCGGCGCCGAGACCGGCGAGTACCTGGTCTCGCACCCCCACGTCGACAAGATCACCTTCACCGGTTCGACGGCCGTGGGTCGTCACATCGGTGAGATCGCCGCGCGCGGACTCAAGCGCTGCTCACTCGAACTCGGCGGCAAGTCGGCAGCGATCATCCTCGAGGACGCCGACCTCGACTCGACGATGCCGATGCTGGTGATGTCCGGCCTGATGAACACCGGTCAGGCCTGCGTCGGGCAGACCCGCGTCCTCGCGCCGCGGTCGCGCTACGACGAGGTGATCGAGAAGATGACCGCGACCGCGGCCTTCTTCCCCGTCGGACTGCCCGATACCGAAGGCGCACAACTCGGTCCGCTGATCTCCGCGAAGCAGCGCGATCGCGTCGAGTCCTACATCGCCAAGGGCAAGGAGGAAGGCGCGCGTCTCGTGCTCGGCGGTGGTCGCCCCGAGGGCATCGAGACGGGCTACTTCGTCGAACCGACGATCTTCGCCGACGTCGACAACTCCATGACCATCGCCCGCGAGGAGATCTTCGGACCTGTCATCTGCGTGATTCCCTACGACAGCGTCGACGAGGCCGTGAAGATCGCCAACGATTCCGACTACGGCCTGGCCGGTTCGGTGTACACCACCGACGTCGAGAAGGGCCTCGAGATCGCCTCGCGCGTGCGCACCGGCACGTACGGAATCAACTGGTACGCATTCGATCCGGGTTCACCGTTCGGCGGCTACAAGAACTCCGGTATCGGCCGCGAGAACGGTCCCGAGGGCGTCGAGGCGTACTGCGAAACCAAGTCGGTGCTGTACCCGCTCGGTTACGAGGGCTGATCCCGGAAAAAGGGGAGGATATGTGCGTTCTCGACGGAGAACTCGCACATATCCTCCCCTCTTTCGTGTTTCGGGAGGACGCGACCTCAGATGTACATCGCGGGATCGATGTACGTCGTCGGATCCACGAGCGGTTCGTGCTTCTTGCGGGACCGGACGGTCGCGGGGATACCCGTTGCGATCGAATCCGCCGGCACGTCGTGGGTGACCACGGCGTTGGCGCCGATCGCGCTGTCGTCCCCGATCACCACCGGGCCGAGGACCTTCGCCCCCGCCCCGACGGTGACCCGGTTGCCCAGCGTCGGATGACGCTTTTCCTTCGCCAGCGACCGGCCGCCGAGCGTCACGCCGTGGTAGAGCATCACATCGTCGCCGATCTCGGCCGTCTCACCGATGACCACGCCCATGCCGTGGTCGATGAAGAAGCGCCGGCCGATGGTCGCGCCGGGGTGGATCTCGATGCCGGTGAGGAACCGGGTGAACTGCGCGAGGATCCGCGCAGGTCCCTTCAGGGCGGGCACCTGCCACATCCGGTTCGCGATGCGGTGCGACCAGATCGCGTGCAGCCCCGAATAGACGATGGCGTTCTCCGCGTCGCTGCGCGCGGCCGGATCGTGGCCGCGCGCCGACTGCAGATCCTCCCGGAGAGTGTGCAGGATACCCACGACGGCGATCAGTCCCGGATGTGCTCGAAGAGCGGGGTGGAGATGTAGCGCTCGCCGAAGTCGGGAACGACGACGACGATCAGCTTGCCGACGTTCTCCGGACGCTTCGCGATCTCGAGTGCGGCCCACACGTTGGCGCCGGCCGAGATGCCTCCGAGGATGCCCTCGTCGGTGCCCAGGCGGCGGGCGACCTCGATGGCGTCGTCGAACTTCACGTCGACGATCTCATCGTAGATCTCGCGGTCGAGGACCTCGGGCACGAAGTTCGCGCCGATGCCCTGGATCTTGTGGGGGCCGGGCTCACCGCCGGTGAGGATCGGCGAGTCGGCGGGCTCGACACCGACGACCTTCACGTCGGGCTTGCGGTCCTTGAGGGTGCGGCCGACACCGGTGAGCGTGCCACCCGTGCCGATGCCCGCGACGAAGATGTCGACGGCACCGTCGGTGTCGTTCCAGACCTCTTCACCGGTGGTGCGCTCGTGGATCTCCGGGTTGGCCGGGTTGCCGAACTGGCGGGCCAGGATGGCATTCTCGGTGTTCGCGACGATCTCCTCGGCCTTCGCGACGGCACCCTTCATGCCCTCGGAGCCGGGGGTGAGGACGATCTCGGCGCCGTAGGCGCGGAGCATCACGCGACGCTCGGTCGACATCGTCTCGGGCATCGTGAGGATGACCTTGTAGCCGCGCGCAGCGCCGACCATGGCGAGCGCGATACCGGTGTTGCCGGAGGTGCCCTCGACGATGGTGCCGCCGGGCTTCAGCTCACCGGACTTCTCGGCGGCGTCGACGATCGCGACACCGATGCGGTCCTTGACGCTGTTGGCCGGGTTGTAGAACTCGAGCTTCGCGGCGACGGTGGCGCCGGCTCCCTCGGTCAGACGGTTGAGCTTGACGATCGGGGTCCGTCCGACCAGCTCGGTGACGTTGTCGTAGATCCTGCTCATGCTCGATCCTCCTCATGGCCACACACGGCGGCTCGGGTCGCGGTCTCGGTCTATTGCACCATTTCGCCGTCATCGGACGACTCGGCGGGCCCATCGATGTACGAACGTATCCGTACGCCGTCGTTATTCCCCGGCGAGTCGGCGTGTCGTCGCCCGGCCCGGCCTCGACGGGTTCGTGCCCCGCGAGATTTCGGACCGGCTCGACCGGGTTTGCCCGGCCACCGAGCACGGGTAGCCGACCATATGAGTCGTCACGATCTTCCCGTCCCCGATTACGACGAACTGGCGCCGGGCACGCTCGCGCCGAGGATCCGTGCACTCGACGAAGCACAGTGGACGATCACCCCCCGCTACGGCACGGTGTCGCCGAACAGACGCCGAAACGCGGAAGACCCTGACTAGACCGAACACCGAACACCGAGTACCGGACACCGACCCGAGCATCCGAGCAAGGAGACGACCGTGGTCGACTTCAACAGAGTCGTGCAGAACGCGAGTCGAGTCGTGGAGAACGCGAACAGGGCGATCGACGACGCCGGTCGCTCGGTGGGCGGATTCGTCCGGCGCGCCGTCGACCGGCCCGTCGACGCTCGGAAACCGCAGACGGTGACCGTCGCGGCTCCGCGCGCACAGGTCATGCAGTTCTGGCGCGATCCCGAGAACCTGAGCAGAGTCTTCGGCGACCACGTCCGGGTGGAGACGGTCGAAGCGAACCGGCTGCGCTGGACCTGGGAGAGCCCCGGCGGGACGACGACCTGGGACACCCGCGTCGACGTCACCTCGGAAGGACTCGCGTTCGTCGGCGAGGACGACGCGGACACCCCGGGTCCGCGCGTAGTGCTCGCGGTGTCCGACGCGCCCCGGGGCGGCACCGAGATGACCCTGCGCGCCGAGGTTCCCGTCCCCGATCTCGTCACCGGCGCCCTGACCTTCACTGCGCTCTACCGTGCGCGGGCTCTCATGCAGACCGGTGAGATCCCCACCCTGCAGGGCAGTCCGAGTGCCCGTGAATCGGAAGGAGACGCGTGATGCGAGCCCTGTGCTGGATGGGGGTGAACGAGTTGTCGGTGGAGACGGTCGACGATCCCGGCCTGGTCAACCCGCACGACGTGATCGTGGGGGTCCGCCTCACCACGACCTGCGGGTCCGATCTGCACTTCCTCGGCGGGTACCTGCCGGGGATGCGGGAGGGCGACGTGATCGGCCACGAGTTCATGGGCGAGATCGTCGACACCGGCCCGGAGGTGACGAACGTGCGGGTCGGCGACCGGGTGGTCGTGCCGTCGTTCATCGGATGCGGGAAGTGCCCGTACTGCGCCGACGGCCTGCACGCGGTGTGCGACACCACCAACCCGAACGCCGCGATGCAGCAACCCGTGCTGGGCTATCCCACCGGCGGAATCTACGGCTACACCCATCCCTTCGGCGGGTACCAGGGTTCGCACGCCGAGTACATCCGCGTGCCCTTCGGCGACGTCAACTGCTTCCAGATCCCCGACGGTGTCGGCGACGAACAGGCCCTGTTCCTGTCGGACGCGGTACCGACGGGCTACATGGGCGCCGACTTCTGCGACATCACCCCGGGCGACACCGTGGCGGTCTGGGGCGCCGGCGCCGTCGGTCTCATGGCCGCGGCAAGCGCGAAGATCATGGGCGCCGACAGGGTGATCGTGATCGACCGTTTCCGAGACCGCCTCGACCGCGCCGCGAAGAAGGTCGGCGCCGAAACCGTGGACTACGCCGAGGTCGACAGCGTCTACGAGACGCTCCGCGAGAGCACCGGCGGACGCGGACCGGACGCCTGCATCGACGCTGTGGGCATGGAGGGTCACGAAACGGGCGTCATGCAGGCCTACGACAAGGTCAAGCAGGCGCTGCGGATGGAGAGCGACCGCGCGACCTCCCTGCGCGAGGCGATCCTGTCCTGCGGCAAGGGCGGAGTCGTGTCGGTGCTCGGCATCTACGGTGTCACCGACAAGTTCCCGATGGCGGTGCTGACGAACAAGAGCTTGACCCTGCGGACGGCGCAGCAACACGGCCAGCGGTACATGCCCACCCTGTTCGAACACGTCCTCGAGAGCAGGTTGGACCCGAGTTGGCTCATGACGCACGACCTTCCGCTCACCGACGCGGTACGCGGCTACGAGATGTTCGAGAACAAGGAGGACGACTGCCTGCGCGCGGTCTTCCGCCCCTAGGTCGTCACCGGTCGGATTTCTTCAATACGAGCGCACGGTCGGCGTCCGACACTGGCGCCATGACGAATTCGGTGAACCCCATCCCCGAGGGATACACCTCCCTCACCCCCTTCCTCGTCGTCGACGGTGCCTCCCGCGCGATCGACTTCTACTGCGACGCGTTCGGAGCGACCGTCGTCGAGCGGATGGACGGCCCCGACGGGACGGTGATGCACGCAGAGCTCGACTTCGACAACGGCCGACTGCAATTGAGCGATCCCCATCCCGGCATCGGCCTGCACGCGCCGAGCGGAACGAACGACGTCGACCATTCGTACGTGCTGTACTGCGCGGACGCCGACGCCCTGTTCGCGCGGGCCGTCGCCCTCGGTGCCCGGGTGTTCGAGGAACCGTCGACCTTCGTCACCGGCGACCGGTTCGCGTCGATCCTCGATCCGTTCGGTCATCGGTGGGTCGTGATGACGCGGGTCGAGAACGTGCCCGCGGAGGAAGCGAAGCGACGGCTCGACGAGTGGGCGGCAACGCAGAACGCGTGACGCTCAGGGCGTCACTGGTGCGGCGGCCCCGACGAAGGCCACCATCTCGGAGCCGCCGGGATTGGTCTGGATCGGGATCTGCTTCCAACCGTTCGCCACCCACACGTTCCCGGCCTGGTCGATCGTGATGCCGGTGTTGTGCACGAGGCCGTCGAGTCCGTAGCCGGTGACGTCCGGGGAGATCGATGCGCCCGTGGTGGTTACGGGGCGGTAGGCCACTGCCCTGCTGCCGCAGCACTGGGAGACGGCCCGGCCGGCGAATTTCGCGACCCAGATGTTGTCGTTGCCGTCGACGACCACACCCCACGGAACCCGGAGGCCGCCGCGCCTCGGTGGCGGGGCCGTTCGGGGAAGTTCCGAGTACCGGGGCAATTGCGCCAGCGTGTAAGCCGCTGCCACCGTGGTCTTCTCGTCAAGAACGACGTCCGCCGACGAAGTTGCTTTTCGCTCTGTGCGGTGGCGGGTGCCGCCAGGAGCGCCCAGGCCAGCGCCGTCGCCCCCACCAGTGCCGCACACTTCCGACCGATACGATTCGAACCACGCACGAGACGACCCGCTCGCCGACGGAAGTAGTTGCAGTGCATCGTCGAACTACGTCACCGGTCGGCGTGGCACAACCGAGACGAGATGTCCGCTGTGAACGATTTCCCGGATTTCACCCCACAGACGGCGAATGCCGCCCCCGGGAAACCGGGAACGGCATTCGTCGTCGTGTACGGACTCAGCCGAGGCGCTGCTTGAGGGCCTCGAACTCGTCGCGGATGCCCGAGGGCACCTTCTCACCGAGGAACTCGAACCACTCGGCGATGCCGTCGATCTCGGACTTCCACTCCTCGACGTCGACCTTCAGGGCCTCGTCGACGTCGGCGGGATCGACATCGAGACCGTCGAGCGTGAGGTCGGCGGCGCTGGGCACGTAGCCGATCGGCGTGGACTGCGCGCCGGCCTTGTGCTCGATGCGGTCGACGATCCACTTGAGCACGCGCGAGTTCTCGCCGAAGCCGGGCCACAGGAAGCGGCCGTCGTCGCCGCGACGGAACCAGTTGACGTAGAAGATCTTCGGCAGCTTGTCCTCGTCGGCGTTCTTGCCGAGCGTGATCCAGTGGTTCAGGTAGTCGCCGGCGTTGTAGCCGAGGAAGGGCAGCATCGCCATCGGGTCGCGACGGACGCTACCGACCTTGCCCTCTGCCGCGGCGGTCTGCTCGGACGACAGGGTCGCGCCGAGGAAGGTGCCGTGCTGCCAGTCGAAGGACTCGCTGACGAGGGGCACCGTCGTCTTGCGGCGGCCACCGAACAGGATCGCGGAGATCGGCACACCCTGCGGGTCGTCCCACTCGGGGGCGAGGATCGGGCACTGCGACATCGGGGTGCAGTAACGCGAGTTCGGGTGCGCGGCGTTGGTGCCGGACTCGGGGGTCCAGTCGTTGCCCAGCCAGTCGGTGAGGTGCGCCGGGGTCTCGCCGCCGATGCCCTCCCACCAGATGTCGCCGTCGTCGGTCTTCGCGACGTTGGTGTAGATGGTGTTGCCGGCCTCGATGGTCGCCATCGCGTTCGGGTTCGAGTCGGCGCTGGTGCCCGGCGCGACGCCGAAGAAGCCGAACTCGGGGTTCACGGCGTAGAGGCGGCCGTCCTTGCCGAAACGCATCCACGCGATGTCGTCGCCGAGGGTCTCGGCACGCCAGCCCGGAATGGTCGGCTGGATCATCGCGAGGTTGGTCTTGCCACAGGCCGACGGGAACGCCGCGGCGATGTAGTAGGCCTTCTCCTCGGGCGAGATCAGCTTGAGGATCAGCATGTGCTCGGCCAGCCAGCCCTCGTCGTGCGCCATGGCCGACGCGATGCGCAGCGAGTAGCACTTCTTGCCGAGCAGGGCGTTGCCGCCGTAGCCGGAGCCGAAGCTCCAGATCTCACGGGTCTCGGGGAAGTGGGTGATGTACTTCGTGTCGTTGCACGGCCACGGGACATCCTGCTGACCGGCCTCGAGCGGCGCACCCACGGAGTGCAGCGCCTTGACGAACGGACGGTCGGTGCCGAGCTTCTCGAGAGCCGCGCTGCCCATGCGGGTCATGATGCGCATCGAGACGACGACGTACTCCGAGTCGGTCAGCTCGACGCCGAGCTTCGGGTCCTCGGCTCCGAGCGGGCCCATGCAGAAGGGCACGACGAAGAGGGTGCGTCCGCGCATGCTGCCGCGGTACAGCTCGGTCATCGTGGCACGCATCTCGTCGGGGTCGACCCAGTTGTTGGTCGGGCCCGCGTCGATCTCGTTCTTCGAGCAGATGAAGGTGCGCGACTCGACGCGTGCGACGTCCGACGGATCGGAATTGGCCAGGAACGAGTTCGGCTTCTTCTCGTCGTTCAGACGCGTGAAGGTGCCTGCCTCGACCAGCTGAGAGGTCAGACGGTCCCATTCCTCATCGGATCCGTCGGCCCATACGACACGATCGGGCTGGGTGAGCTCGGCAATCTCCTGGACCCAGGCAAGCAACTCGGCATGCTGGGTCGGGAGCTTGTCGTCGGTACCGTTCAAACCGGGAATGGTCGCTGAGGTCATCAAAACTCTCCTGGGGTGTGCCCGGAACCGGGATCCCACCTCCGACCTGCACGTTCTTCTGTGCGGACGAGGGCAGACCCGGGCTTGCCCCTCTCGGCAGGGGTACCACCTACTTCGTCCGTGGCCGGACAGGCGAAGTAGGCGCCGGATGTCCTTTTCATAGAGGTTAACGTCGGAATGCCGACCGGCGTCACTCGGGGCCGGTCGGAAATCTCACAGAAACGATTCAGAACTTGCGCACAATACCGTCCCCTCCCCCTGCTGCGCAGCCGGATATGAATCACTTCGACTCTTCTCCGTGGTGTACGTCGTATTCAAGGCTACCTGTGTCCAGTCGACTCCACCGACCCGATCCGTCGAGCTCGCGACAGTATTCCCACACGCCGTAACGGCCGTCGTCCGCGATCACCGAGAGGCGATCGCTGCTGCCGTCGAGATCGGTGTCGGTGGCCACCACCAGACCGTCGCCCCAGTCGCCACCGACTCCCCAGTGCTCGGTATCGGCGACGACCGTCTCGGCGGCGCCGTCACCGTCGAGGTCGGTCGTCGGGGCGAGCTCGTCGGCCCAGGCGGCCAACTCGGACGGATCGAACCCGGACGGATCGAAGGGATCGGTGAACGGCTGGGGTGTGCCACCCGAGCCGGCGAATTCGGCCATCGTCTCCCCTTTCCGACCCGGCACGCGCCGGATCGCTCCTACCCGGTTGGACGCACCCCGGCACCTTGCGGTTCCGGGATGTGTCCGAGTGCCGCCAGGTCGCGTTCGCACGCGGCGGTGCGGGCACGCCGCTCGCCCCGGCGACGGGTGATCTCCGCGTCGATCGCGGCGACGCGTTCCCGCACGCGGGTCGCGTGCCGGTCGCGCGCAGCGACCGCGAGCGCGGTGGACTGCAGTTCCGTCTCGTGGATGCGGGTGCGGATCCAGGTGTCGAGTTCCGCCCGTACGGTCGCGAGCTCGTCGGCGATCCACCGCCGCATCCGGTCGCGGTAGGCGATTCGCCTACGGATCCGCATCAGCCATCCGGCGGCCGGAACCGCACACGCGATCGCGACCACCAGCGACATCCAGCCCGGCAGGTCCCCGAACGGGGTGAGGAGCAGTCTGCCGAGACCCGCGCCTGCCGACGCACCGAAGACCACCGTCAGCGTGTCCTCCATCGACCGCGCGGTCTGCGGTGGGCGGGCGGTGCGCGTGGGTTCCGGCGCCGGAGTGCCCGGTGCGATCCGGGCCGTCTCGTCGGTGAGCCGCGCACACAGGTCGTCGACGTGGGTGTCGATCGTCGTGACCACCGCATCCGCGTCCGAGGTCTCGAGCACCTCGCCCGCGGCGGTGGACGCCGCCCGCACGCGCATCGCGACCTCCTGCAACAGCGTCACCTGCAGCCGGCGCAGGTCGGGGCCGGAGGTCGCGGGTGGTGCTGCGGCGGTGAGGCGGGAGCGCTCCGCACGCAGGCCCCCTTCCTCGTCCTCCGCGCTCAGTCGTCCGATCTCCTCCTCGATCATCGGCCGGGTGGCGGCGACGACCGCGGCGCGTGCTCGTCGCGGGTCGTGCGACGACCGGACCGTGGCGGCCAGGACGTCCCGCAGTTCGACGAGTCCGGACGCGGTGAGCAGGGTCTGCCGGACCGCCTCGCTCGCGTCGTCCTCGAGTTCGCGTGCCCGCCGAGCGGCCGCGGCGCTCACGGGCAGGACCACGACCCTCGGCAGCCAGGATGCGTGCCGCTGCAGGATCTCGACGTCGGCGTCGCGGACCGCACGCCAGTCGGGAAAGCGGTCGATGTCCGTCAGTGCGCAGACGACCTCGATCGACTCGGCTGCCGCCGCGCGGACGAGGTCGAGTTCGGTGCGGCCGATCGTCGCCGACGGGTCGAACACCACGAGGGTGACGGCGCGGCCATCGTCCGTGATGTCCAGCCCGCCCAGAGGTCGTAGCTCCGCTGCCAGCGTGCCGGCGCCGGAACCGGGCACTCCGACGACCCGCACGCCGGTCGCGGCCGGCCGGTGCAGTCCCATCCATCCGCGCGGGTTCCATCGGCGCAGGACGTCGTCGGCCGGATCCACGAGTCCGCTCGGCGGTGTCACCGTAGTCCCGCGGCGACGGACTCCATCGGGTCCAGCCCGACCAGGTCGAGTGTCTGTTCGACGAGTTCGCGCACCTGCGGTGCCGCCGGGACACCCGCCACGACCCGGGCGAGCTCCTCGTCACGTAGGCGGCGCGCCACGACCGCACGCGCGGCGAGCCGTTCCCCGAGCAGTTCCTCATCGCGGACCGCGACCACCTGATCCGGCGGCACCCCCGTCGCACGCGCGACGAGAGCGCACTCGCTGTCATCCGTCCCACCCGTCACCACGAGGACGAGGCGACAAGGATCCACGGCCGTCAGCGCGGCGCGGTCGGCCGGATGGGCGACGGCCGGGTCGAGACGACGCGGCACGACGTAGACGACGACGTCACCGTCGAGGACCGGGTCGGGACCATCCGGCGTGTCCACTGCCACTCCGCCCACGGCCGCGTCTACTTGCCCACCCTCGATATCGACCCTGCGGAGCAGCAGTTCGCGTACCTGCGTCTCGACGCTCTCCCGGCCGGTCCCGGCCCGCCCCGCGACCTGCACCCGCAGCGCGGCCGTATGCTCGGTCAGCGCCCTGCGAATCAACCGCCCTGCCTGCGCATCCAGTTGTTCGACCTGCGCGGCGAGGTGGTGCCACAACTCCCCCGTCATGATCCCCCGATCGTCGGCGGAAATTGTCGCAGAGAGATCGCTGACAGGCAGCCGAACGAATGCTTCCCTGAGAAAACACTGTGGCCACTCAGGTCACTCCCGCCACACACTCTCGGAATACGCGACAATGGACCGGTGAACGAAGCCGATCAGCACACCACCGAGACGCTCGAGGAGCGCCCGACCCGCGGGAACCGCCTATACCCCAGGGTGACGAGTTTCCGGTCCCGCCGTGGATCGCTGACCGACCCCCAGCAGCAGTGCTGGGACCGTCGTTGGCCCGAACTCGGCAAGGAAGTCGGCGACGAACCGCTCGACGTCGACGCCTGGTTCGGTCGCTCCGCGCCCCTCGTCCTCGAGATCGGATCCGGAACAGGAACCGCCGCGGTCGCTATGGCCCAAGCCGAGCCCGAGGTGAACCTCATCGCCGTGGAGGTCTACAAGCCCGGCATCGCCCAGACACTGCAGAACATCGAACGCAGCTGCAACACCGACGCGCCGATCCGGAACCTGCGGATCCTGCGCGGCGACGCCGTCGAGGTGCTCGAGAAGATGCTGACCACCGCGTCACTCACCGGCGTGCGGGTGTTCTTCCCGGATCCGTGGCCCAAGGCCCGCCACCACAAGCGCCGACTCCTGCAGGCCCCGACGTTCGCCCTGATCGCCGACCGATTGAAGCCCGGTGGAGTGCTGCACGTGGCCACCGACCACGCCGATTACGCCGAGGCCATCGCCGAGGTGGGCGATGCCGAACCGCGCCTCGCCCGCTTCACCGGCACCTCCCCGATCAGCCTCGAACGCCCCGTCACCAAGTTCGAGGACAAGGCACACCAGGTGGGTAGCGCTATCAACGAGTTCGTCTGGGGGAAGATCGGAGCATGAGTGTCCATGAAGAGCTTCCCGGCGTGACCGACCCCTCCGCGATCGACGGTGTCGAGCCGGTCCGAAAGGTCCTGCTCGTCTGGGACGCACCCAACCTCGACATGGGCCTCGGCGCGATCCTCGGCGGCCGGCCCACCGCGGCCTACCGCCCGCGCTTCGACGCTCTCGGCCGGTGGCTGCTCGGACGCACCGCCGAACTGTCGCGTCTGCACTCCGCGACCCTCGAACCCGAAGCCACGGTGTTCACCAATATCGCCCCCGGCAGCGCGGACGTCGTCCGCCCCTGGGTCGAGGCCTTGCGTAATGTGGGCTTCGCGGTGTTCGCCAAGCCGAAGATCGACGAGGACAGCGATGTCGACTCCGACATGCTGGACCACATCGAGCTGAGGCACCGGGAAGGTCTCGCGGGTGTCATGGTGGCCTCCGCCGACGGGCAGGCGTTCCGTGAACCCCTCGAGCGGCTCGCACAGGAGGGCATCGCGACCCAGGTGCTCGGTTTCCGCGAGCACGCCAGCTGGGCGGTGACCTCCGAGATCATCCAGTTCCTCGATCTCGAGGACATTCCCGGTGTGTTCCGCGAACCGCTGCCCCGCGTCAGCCTGGAATCGCTGCCCGACGAGGGTGCCTGGCTGCAGCCGTTCCGACCGCTTTCTGCTCTCCTGGTGGGGCGCAAGAGCGTCGCCGAATAGGAGACTTACGTGTTCGACCGTTGGGGAGAGCTCGTCTACCGCGCGCGCTTCACCGTCATTGCGGTGATGGTCGCGGGGTTGCTCGCGCTCGCCGGGTACGGGCTGAGCCTGAACGATCACCTCAGCCAGAGCGGCTGGGACGATCCCGGTTCGGAGTCCGTCGCCGCTGCCAAGCTCGCCGACGGCACCTTCGGCCGCGACACCGCGGGCGACGTGCTGGTGCTGTACACGGCACCCGAGGGCAGCACGGTCGACGATCCCGAGTTCGCGGCGAAGGTCACCGACAGCCTGAACTCGCTGGTCGCCGAGCATCCCGACGAAATCCTCAAGATCAACGGTGCGTACTGGCCCACCGACGACGCGCCGTCGCTGCCGTCGCTGGCCGATCCGTCGCGTCAGCACGCGATCGCGTCGGTCGCGATCGCCGGCGAGGACGACACGGAGCTGACCGGCAACTTCCGCGAGATCAAGGACGCCTTCTACATCGACGGCGTCGACGTGCAGCTCGCCGGTCTGCAGCCGATCTCCGGCGCACTGAACGACACGATGGCCAACGACATCAAGCGCATGGAGATCCTCGCGATCCCGGCCGTCGGCATCCTGTTGTTCTTCGTCTTCGGTGGCGTCGTCGCGGCCGCTCTCCCGCTGATCACCGGTGGTCTCACGATCGTCGCGGCGAACGGCATCGTCCGGTTGATCACCAACTTCACCGAGGTCAACTCGTTCGTCGCACCGGTCGTCTCACTGATCGGCCTGGGCCTGGCGATCGACTACGGCCTGTTCATGGTGTCGCGGTTCCGTGAGGAACTCGCCGAGGGTTACGACACCCCGGCGGCGGTGCGACGCACCGTCGTCACCGCAGGTCGCACGGTGGTGTTCTCGGCGACGATGGTCGTCACCAGCCTCGGTGGTCTCGTGCTGTTCCCGCAGGGCTTCCTCAAGTCGGTCGCCTACGGCGCGATCTCGGCGGTCTCACTGGCTGCCCTGCTGTCGATCACGATCCTGCCCGCCATCCTGAGCATCCTCGGCAGGCGCATCGACAAGTTCGGCATGAAACGCTTCGGGCAGATCCAGTCGAACGAGCAGGTCGAGAACAGTTTCCTCGGCCGCCTGTGCCGCTGGGTGATGGTCAACCCGATGAAGGTGACCATCCCGACGGTCATCGGCCTGCTGCTGCTCATCATGCCGCTGACCGGCATCAAGTTCGGCGGCATCAACGAGACCTACCTGCCGCCCGAGCACCCCACGCGCGTCGCGCAGGAGACCTTCGACGAACTGTTCCCAGGCCAGCGCGCCGAGCCGGTCAAGCTCGTGGTCCGCGGCGCCGAGGGCGGCGACCTCAACAAGATCATCACGACGGCCAGCGAAGCTCCCGGCCTCGTCGAGAAGTTCCAGATCACCGGCCCCGCGAAGGACGGCGTCCGTGTGCTCAAGGCCGGTCTGACCGACCGCAACGAGTCCGCCGACACCGTCGAGTACCTGCACGCAGCCGAATGGCCCGAGGGTGTCGAAGTGCTCGTCGGCGGCACCCCGGCGATCGAGCAGGACTCCATCGGGGCCCTGCTCGAAACCCTGCCACTGATGGTCGTGGTCGTCGTGCTGTTGACGACGTTGCTGATGTTCCTGGCGTTCGGCTCGCTCGTGCTGCCGGTCAAGGCCGTGTTGATGAGCGCCCTGGGTCTCGGCTCGACGCTGGGCATCCTCACCTGGATCTTCATCGACGGCAACGGCGCCGACCTGCTCAACTTCACCCCGGGGCCGATCATGTCGCCGGTGCTCGTGCTGATCATCGCGATCGTGTACGGCCTGTCGACCGACTACGAGGTGTTCCTGCTCTCCAGAATGGTCGAGGCGAGATCGATGGGGGCGAGCACCACCGAGTCGATCCGTATCGGTACCGCCCACACCGGTCGCATCATCACCGCGGCCGCCCTGATCCTCATCGTCGTCACCGGTGCCTTCGGGTTCTCGGAGCTGGTGATGATGAAGTACATCGCGTTCGGCATGATCGCCGCGCTGATCATCGACGCGACCGTCATCCGCATGTTCCTCGTGCCCGCCGTGATGAAGCTGCTCGGCGACGACTGCTGGTGGGCTCCGGCGTGGATGAAGCGGATCCAGGAGAAGATCGGCTTGGGCGAGCCGATCCTCGCCGACGAACTGATGCCCGAGGACGTTCCCGAGCTCATCACCGTCGGCATGTTCGGGCCGGCGACGGTCGCGGCCACGGGCGCGCACCGCTTCCCGGCAGGTGCCTTCGAGGGCGGCTCCGACCTCACGCAGCCGCTGCCCAAGATCGCTCCGCCGAGGCCGGCCGCCGAACAGCGCAAGCTCCGCGATCTCACGCCGCCGCCGGTGCGACGGCAGGCCCCGGGCCGCCCCCCGGTCCGTCCGGCCGCGCCCGCGTCCGGTCGTCCCCCTGCTGCTCCGCGGAACGGCGAACGGGTGCCGCCCGCAGCCGGGCGTCCGATGCCGGCGAGCCGTCCGGTGCAGCCCGGTACGGGTCCGGGGCGTCCGTCGCGTCCGATCCCGGAGCCGCGTCGTCGCCCGGAGGGTCGGCCGCCGGTGGACGAGCGCAACGGCTCGGCTCTTCCGGGGCTCGGAGGCCCGGAGAAGGGTGTCCCGGAGAAGCCCGAACGTCGTGCCCCCGAGATGCCGCAGCGCGATGTCACGCAGCGCGGTGCGCTCGATCAGACACAGCGCGGTGCGCTCGATCAGACACAGCGCGGTGCGCTCGATCAGACACAGCGCGGTGCGCTCGATGCCACACAGCGCGGTGCGCTCGATGCCACACAGCGCGGTGCGTCCGACCCGTCGTCGCCGTCGTCGGTGCCTCCGCTCCCCCGCCGTCAGCGCGGGGAGGTTCCGCCGCCGCTGCCGCAGTCCTTCATCCGACCGCCCGCTGTCCCGGGCGATGCGGAAGCTCTGCCCGGTGCCCCGGCTCCGCGTCCGAGCGAACCCGGCACCGGTCGTGGACGGGATCCGCAGGCGATCGAGAACTGGCTGTCGCAGTTGCGCCGTACGTCGCCCGGCGGGGAGTCTTCGGCCCAGCGACCGAGGCCCACTTCCGACGCACCGCGCCCCTCGGCGCCGGACTCGCAACGTCCCCCGACATCGGAGGCCCAGCGACCTCCGGCGCAGGGACCTGCCCGACCGCCCGTGCCGGGCACTCAGCAGCCGCCGACGCAGGGCATGCAGCCGCCGACACAGAACGGTCCCCGTCCGCCTCTGCCCTCCCGGTCCCGTGGTCCGGAGCAGCCGCCCCGCCCGGCCGGCGAGCGGCCGGAAGCGCGAGCGGACGAATCGCAGCCGGAGCAGAACGACGCGGAGTCGCGGAGGCGTGGACGCCACGGTCCCGACAGCGGCCGTTCGATCAGCGTCAGTGAGCTGATCGCCCGGCAGCGTCGCGACTGATCTGACGAACGAACTCGAGGCGACCCGCAGAGCGGGTCGCCTCGGGTGTTTCCGGGGTCAGCTGCCGTTGAAGAACTTCCGCAGCCGCGTGGACAGCGGATGGGTGACGTTGAAGCTCCCGCCGCGGACCTTGCCTGTCACCACGACGTGCAGCGGTCCGTACGGCGCTCCGCCGCGCACCTTCGACGACACGCTCGACGCGACGTTCTCGACGCCGTTGACGTCGGCCGTGGCCTCGGCGGGGAGCACGATGTTGATCGAGCTGAGGTAGTCGCTCACGTCGATCCGCACGACCTGCGTCTGCATCACCGCTTCGGTGAAATCGAGGGTCACGGAGGACGCGACGGTGTCGAGAACGACGGCGGGCGGCACGTGCCAGCGACCCTTGCGTTCGATGCCGGAGACGCGGCCCTTGATCACGAGAGGAGCGCCCTGGCCGGTCGCGGGGAAAGCAGCTGCACTCGGCGCGGGGAAGCCGGCCGCACTCGGCGCCGGATAGTGCGCCTGCGACATGCCCGGCAGATTCTGCTCCTGGAACTCGGGCCGGATCTGGATACCGGGCAGGTCGACGAGCACCTGGTTCAGGTCGCCTCGGGTCTTGGCCGCGAGGACGGTGTCCATCCGTTCGGTGAACTCCCCGAGCGAGAGCATTCCCTGCCCGACCGCCCGCTGCAGAAGTTCGCCGACGTGCTCGCGCTCGGCGTCCGACACCCGCAGATCCTTCGGTTCCATGCCCTGAGCTTAACGGGACGAACGGTATGCCTCCGAAGTCGTCGGAGCCACTGTGCGGGGCGCTATTCGAGGCCCTGTTCGATGACGTAGCGGGTGAGTTCGACGCGGTTGGCGAGCTGCAGTTTGCGTAGCGCCGCTTGGACGTGGTTCTCCACCGTGCGGTGGCTGAGCGTCAGTCGCGCTGCGATCTGTTTCGCCGACAACCCTTTCGCGACGAGACGCAACACTTCGGTCTCCCTGCCGGTCAGGGTCGGTGGGGGTCTCCGGTCGGCGACGTCGTTCGACATCCGGCGGTACTCGCCGAGCACGAGCCCGGCCAGTCCGGGGGTGAAAACGGCCTGTCCCCGCGCGGTCGCGAGGACGGCGTCGACGAGTTCGTGCACCGAGGCGCTCTTCACGAGATAGCCGGACGCGCCCGCCTTGACCGCGCCGAGGACGTCGTCGCGTTCGGAGGACGCCGACAGGACCAGCACCCGGCTGTCCGGGGAGACCTCGAGGACCGCGCGGGTCGCCTCCGTGCCGGTGCCGTCGGGCATCGCCATGTCCATGAGCACGACGTCGGGGCGGACGACGGCGGCACGGCGCGCGGCGCTCGCGACACCGTCGGCCTCGGCGACGACGGTGAACCCGGCCTCCTCGAGGTCACGTCCGACGGCGTTGCGCCAGATCGGGTGGTCGTCGACCACCATCACGCTGACGGTGCTGCGTTCCTCTGTGCTGTTCTCGTGTGTTTCCGCGCTGATCTCGGCCACTCATTCCCCTTCGGTACCCGGATCTCCCATTCGGTTCCTTCGCCTACATCGCTGTCGAGCAGTGCGACGCCGCCGAGCCATTCCGCTCGCCCGACGATCGACTTGGACACCCCCATGCGTCCCTGTTCGCGAGCTTCGTCGAGTCTGCCCGGTTCGATCCCGACGCCGTCGTCCCGGATGCTGAGTACGATCTCGTCGCCGAGATCCTCGAGGAGGATGTAGGCGGCGGCACCGGCGCCGGCGTGCAGTTGCGTGTTCGACAGCGCCGCTGTCGTGAGCGCCGCGAGTTCCTCCGCTCGATCCCGCGGGATCATGATCGGGCCGGCGGGAGCGGACACCGTCGCACCGGTCCCGGCCCTGGCCCGGACGAGGGCGGTGAGGTCGGCATGCTCACCGCCGCGGTCGACGTCGGTGTCCTGTTCGGAGATCAGCTGCCGCAGCGCGGTCTCCTGTTCGCGGGCCAACTCGGCGAGTTCCGTCGCATCACCGCCCAGCTCGAGTCCGCGCCGCTGCACGAGCGCGAGCACCTGCAGCACGCCGTCGTGCACCTGCCGGGCGAGCCGGTCCCGTTCCTCGGTGGCCGCTGCCACGCGCACGGCCTGCTCGAGTTGCCGGTGCGCACTGCGCGCGGTGGTGGTGGCGAAACCCATTGCCACACCGCACGCGACGAGCACCGGCGCCGTCGCGTCGCGCCACAGGTCGAGGTTGATCTGGTCGCGCACCACCGCGCTGACGACGGACATCAGCAGCGCCGAGCCGATGCCCGTGAGCGGACCGCCGAGGATCGCGGCCGACAGCACGGCGTTGGCGACCCACAGCGTGGTGGGCATGGTCTGGTGGTTGCTGTACCAGTCGTGGTCGGCGACCAGCCGGGTCGCCGCCATCAACGCGACGGCGAGGATCTGGTCCACCACGGTGACCGTGCGGCGCAGTCGTGCCTCGCGGGAGAGCAACACCGCCGAGACGAGCGACCACGTCACGAGCACCCCGGTGAAGAACCACGACAAGCCCGGACGGGTGTAGTTCACGACGGTCGAGAACTGCGATCCCACCGCATATGCGACGGTCACGAGCCGAAAGACCTGGGCGGCCCGCCACAGGGGTGCATCCGCGTCGGGACCGGTCGGAGGCGGCCTCATGTGTACGTTTCGCACCTTTCGTCACAGTAGGTGGGGCGAGTGAATCCAACCACTCCGCGCCTCCAACAGTGACCGCCCCATCCTGTGACCGTCCGCACAGTGGTTTGATTTGAAGTCGTGCTGAGGTCGTACCGAGCTGTCGCCGCCACCTTGCGGAGTCGTTGGCCGCTCTACATGGTCTCCATGGGCGCGTCGAACCTGTTCGGTGCGATGCTCGTGTTCGCCTTCGTCCGGTACGGCATCCCCATCGCCGAGACCGACGCCATCATCGCGGATCGGGTCCGCAACTTCGCGGTCTTCGCGGTGTACCTGGTCTTCGCCGGCATCGTGAGCCTCGGCGCCGCAGCGATCACGCTGCGCTCTGTCGTCCGGTGGCAGCTCCGCGGCGGCCCGCCCACCCGGGCCGAACAGATGGCGGCCCTGCACGCCCCGCTGCGACAGGCGATCGTGCACCTCGGTCTGTGGCTGCTCGGCGGCGTGCTCTTCGTCTTCCTCACCGCCGAGGAGATGCCGTCGCTCGCAGTGGCGGTCTCGGTCACCGTCGCGATGGCCGCGACCAGCACCTTCGGTTTCACCTACATGCTCGGTGAACGCATCCTGCGGCCGGTCGCCGCGCGGGCGCTGAGCGAGGGGAACTTCGACCGGACGATGGCTCCCGGCGTCGGCACGCGCCTGGCCATGACCTGGGGTCTGGGCACGCTCATGCCGGTCGCCGGGATCGTGCTGCTGTGCGTGACGCAGTTGAGCGCCAACACCGACTTCGACGCCGACGCGCTCGCCCTGTCCGTGCTCGCCCTCGCGGTGACGTCGATCGGTCTCGCGCTCGTGTTGTCGCTGCTGACGTCGGCGCAGATCTCCGACCCGATCAAGCAGTTGCGCTGGGCGATCGAACGCGTGCAGCGCGGCGCCTCGGGAGTGCAGGTCGAGGTGTTCGACGGCAGTGAGATCGGACGCCTACAGGTCGGCTTCAACCGCATGATGGCCGAGTCCGACGAACGCCGGCGTCTGCGGGAGTTGTTCGGTCAGCACGTCGGTGAGGACGTCGCGCGCCGGGCCCTGCAGTACGGCACCGAGCTCGGTGGTGAGACGCGCTACGTCGCGGTGCTGTTCGTCGACATGGTGGGTTCGACGGCGACGGCCGCCGAGCGCCCACCGAGCGAGGTCGTCGAACTGCTCAACGAGTTCTTCCGTGTCGTCGTCGAGGTGGTCGACCATCATCACGGCTTCGTCAACAAGTTCATGGGCGACGCGGCATTGGTGATCTTCGGCGCTCCCCTCGACCGGCCGGACGCCCCCACGGCGGCGCTCGCGGCGGCCCGCGAACTGCGTTTCGCTCTGGACGAGATCACCGGACTCGATGTCGGGATCGGCGTGTCGGCGGGACTCGCGGTGGCCGGCAACATCGGCGCGGCGGAGCGCTTCGAGTACACGGTGATCGGCGACCCGGTCAACGAGGCCTCGCGCCTGACCGAGCTGGCGAAACTGCGTCCGAGTAGGGTTCTCGCGTCGTCGAGCGCGTTGTACTTCGCGGACGACGAGGAGCGCAGCCACTGGGAACTCGGCGACGAGGTGCAGCTTCGCGGCCGGCGGCGGATGACCCATCTCGCATGGCCGGTTCGCTATCCCGGAGCCCCCGGAGAAGCGAACGGGACGGACGAATCGAACACTTCGACGGACGAGTGACGGTCCGTCCCGCGACACCCGCGAACGACGCGGAACGGCCACAGCGCCCTCTTCGTGACCCGACGGTCGGTTACGGTGAACAGCGTGGCGCAGCCGCACGACGATCCTCCATGCCCCGACGCCACGCCGCGTCGGGGCTCGTTCCGGTGGATCAAGTGGGTGTCGGCGATCGCCCTCGTGGCTCTGCTGACGGTCGAGGCGATCTACCTGTGGCCGACGATGAGCGACTCGTGGCGCGCGGTCACGGAGATGCACTGGGGCTGGTTCGCGGCGGCCGTGCTGGCGCAGATGATCTCCCTCAGCGGCTTCGCGGGAGTGCAGCAGCGACTGCTCCGCGCCGGCGGGGTGCGCGTCGGGCACTGGCGTTCGGCGTCGGTGATCTACGGCAGCACGGCGATGGCGGTGACCCTGCCCGCAGGTCCGGTCTTCTCCACGGCCTTCACCTACAAGCAGACCCGCAAGTGGGGTGCGACCCCCGTGGTCGCCTCGTGGCAACTCGCGGTTTCCGGCGTCATCGCGGCCGTGACCCTGGCGTCGGTGGGCATGATCGGTGCGTTCGCGGTGGGCAGCCGGATCAGCCCCGTCACTCTCGTGTTGTCGCTCGCGGGCGCGATCGCGTTGATTTTCGGCCTGCGGTACGTCGCGAAGAACCCCACGTCGATCGAGGCGGCGGGCACGTGGGTGCTCCGTCGGGTCAACCGCATCACGAGGAAGCCGAGGGACACCGGCTTCGACGTCTTCGAACGCACCCTCGCGCAGCTCGAGTCCGTCGAACTCGCGCGTCGCGACGGTGTGGCCGCGGTGGCGTGGTCGGCCGTGCACCGTGCAGCCGATGTCGCGTGCCTCGGACTGGCGTGCTGGGCTGTCGGCGGCTCCCCGTCGGTGGCGGGGTTGTTCATCGCGTTCGCGGCGGCGAAGGCCGTGGGCAGCGTGCCGCTCGCACCGGGCGGCCTCGGATTCGTGGACGGCACCCTCATCGCGACGCTCACCGCTGCCGGGCTGAGCGCGTCGCAGTCGCTGGCAGCGGTCTTCGTGTATCGGATGGTGAGCTTCGCGTTCGTGGCCCTGGCGGGCTGGGCCACCGTCGCCGCGATGTACCGGGGCAACGGACCCGACGAGATCGATCCGATCGCCGAGCGCGCAGAACACGAGCGCAGCGCCCTGGAGCGGCGGCGTCGTCCGGTCGAGAATCCCGAGCCGGCGTGATCCACCTCACGATGTAGTTGCGCATGCAACTATTTGGTGGCATGGTTGTCGACAAGCAGTTGAAAGTTTGACCATCGAGGAGGACCACCATGACGACCGCCACCACCACCTTCCCCGGCCTGACCACCGGCACCTGGGCCATCGATCCCGTCCACTCGAACGTGGGCTTCACCGTCCGGCACCTCGTCGTCAGCAAGGTTCGCGGCACCTTCGAGAACTTCTCCGGCGCCATCACCGTCGCCGAGGACGGCACCGCATCGGTGAACGCCGAGATCGACGTCAAGTCGATCAACACCAAGAACGCCGACCGCGACGCGCACATCCGCTCCGCCGACTTCTTCGACGCCGAGCAGTTCCCCGTCGCCACCTTCACCTCGACCGACGTGCGTGCCGACGGTGATAACTACATCGTCACGGGCGACTTCACGCTCCACGGCGTCACCCGCCCGGTCGACCTGAAGCTCGAGTTCAACGGCGTCAACCCCGGCATGGGCCAGGGCCCGGTCGCCGGCTTCGAGGCCACCACCGTCATCAACCGCAAGGATTTCGGCATCAGCATCGAAATGCCGCTCGAAGGCGGCGGAGCCGTCGTCGGCGACAAGATCACCATCACCCTCGAGATCGAGGCCGGCCTGCAGGCCTGACCCCTCTCGCACAGACAGCGCCCCTGCTCCGGCAGGGGCGCTGCCGCGTTCCACCCGCTCTACCGGTCCGGATCGTGCTCGAGAGCACGCGCCGGAGATTCCGACGCGCCCCGCGCCGCCGCTACTCTGGACCCGTGAAGAAGTACATCCCGGCGTTGGCGATCGACGTCGTTCTCGTCGTCGTATTCGCCGTGCTCGGTCGTTCCAGTCACGACGAAGTGCTCGATCTCGTGGGGCTCGCAGGAACGGCGTGGCCGTTCCTCGGCGGCCTCACCGTCGGATGGTTCTTCACCGCGTGGCTCTACCGCGACAAGTTCGACGCCTTCGCGGCCGTTCCCACCGGACTGCTCGTGTGGGTGAGCACCCTCGTCGTGGGGTTGCTGCTGCGGGCCGTCACCGGTCAGGGCACCGCAACCGCCTTCATCATCGTCGCGACGATCTTCTTGGGCCTGTTCCTGGTGGGCTGGCGCGTGGTCGTCGGACTGCTCCAGCACCGCAAGGTCGACGCTCACTGACCTCGCCGAGGTCGACCAGTACCGACCCTCCGGTCGCAGCTCTCGCACTCGCACGCGAAGTGTGATCTGCGACCGCGGGATACGCGAATTTTTCGCGCTCGCGCCCCGTGCGGTGGAACAGTGGAGATCATGTCCACGCTGGAACCACCTACTCTGACCGGGTCGCGATCCGACCATCGGTTCTTCGGTCAGCCACTACCCCTGGCCAACCTGTTCGGTGTCGAGATGTGGGAGCGATTCTCCTTCTACGGCATGCAGGGCATCCTGATCTACTACCTGTACTACTCGGCATCCGAGGGCGGGCTGGGGATCAGCCAGGGGGCTGCGACCTCCATCGTCGGCGCCTACGGCGGCACGGTCTACCTGTCGACGATTCTCGGGGCGTGGATCGCCGACCGGCTGCTGGGTTCCGAACGGACCCTGTTCTACAGCGCCGTGCTCATCATGTTCGGCCACATCGCGCTCGCGGTGCTGCCCGGTTTCGTCGGGGTGGGTATCGGCCTGGTGCTGGTCGCGTTCGGTAGCGGTGGTCTGAAGGCCACGGCGACGTCGATCGTCGGCGATCTCTACGACGAGCAGGACCCGCGACGCGACGCCGGTTTCTCCATCTTCTACATGGGCGTGAACATCGGCGCGCTCGTCGGCCCGCTGCTCACCGGCTTCCTACAGACGCGTTACGGCTTCCACTGGGGCTTCGGTCTCGCCGCGGTCGGCATGTTCCTCGGCCTGCTGCAGTACACGATCTACCGCAAGCATCTCGGCGACATCGGCAAGGTGCCACCCCATCCGCTTCCCGCCGAGACGCGCACGAAAGCCGCCGGGATCGGTCTGGTCGCCGTGGTCCTCATCGCGGTCGCCGCGCTGACCGGCCTCGTCACGACGAGCAACATGTCCGACATCGTCGTCGCCCTGACCATCATCGCGACGATCACCTACTTCGTCCTCATGCTGTCGAGCAAGCAGATCACGCCGGTCGAGCGCAGCCGGGTGCTGTCGTTCATCCCGATGTTCATCGCGAGCGCGGTGTTCTGGTCGCTCTTCCAGCAACAGTTCACGATGGTCGCCGTCTACGCCGACACACGCCTGGACCGTAATCTGTTCGGGTGGGAGTTCCCGCCGTCCTGGGTGCAGTCGATCAACCCGGTCTTCATCATCCTGTTCGCGGGTGTCTTCGCCGCCGTGTGGACCAAACTCGGACCGCGTCAGCCCTCGTCGCCCATCAAGTTCGCCGCAGGCACGATCATCATGGGCATCGCCTTCCTATGCTTCATCCCCATGGCCGGTGGCGGCCCCAACAGCGCTCCGCTGCTCGGACTGGTCTTCATCCTGCTGCTGTTCACCTTCGCCGAGCTGTTCCTGTCCCCCGTCGGACTGTCGCTGTCGACGAAGCTCGCGCCGAAGAACTTCCACACGCAGATGGTCGCGTTGTTCTACCTGTCCGTCGCATGCGGTACGGCCATGGCCGGCACCCTCGCGGGGTTCTACGACGAGAACAACGAGGTGCCGTACTACCTGTGGATCGGCGGAGCGTCGATCGCAGTGGGCATCGTGCTGGCCCTCTTCGCGCCGCACATCAAGAAGCTCATGCACGGCGTGCAGTAGCACCACTGCACAGGACGCTGCTCAGCGGAGAGCGAGCCATACCGCCAACCCGAACCCTGCGAGCGCGACACCCACGCGCAGCAGGTTCGGGGGTATGCGCCGCACGAGCGGCGGACCGCAGTAGCCACCCGCGAACGCGCCGACGGCCATGGCGGCCGCCGCACCCCAGTGCACGGGTCCGAAGACTGCGAACCCGATCGCCGCGACCAGGTTGGCGACGCCGAGCAGGTAGCTCTTGAGGATGCTCGCGCGCCAAATCTGCTCGGACGTGCAGATAAGCACCAGCGCGTAGAAGACGACGCCGGCGCCGGCACCGAAGTATCCGCCGTAGACCGCGACGACGAAGACCGCCACGGAGAACACCCGCGGCATGTCGCGACCGCCGGCCAGGGTGCGGATGCGTGGTTGGAGCAGCAGCGCGAGAGCGGCGAGCGCGACGAAACCCGGAACGATCGCCTCGAACGAGTCGGGCGGCGCGACGAGCAGGACAGCCGCGCCGACCACGCCGCCGAGCGCGGCGTAGAGCGTCCACCACCACACGCGGGGGCCGGTGTCGACGACCTCCCGCGCCGAATTGGTCAGCGCCCCGACACCCACACCGACCATCGCGACGGTGTTGGTGACGTTCGCCGCGACCGGCGGGAGGCCGACGGCGAGCAACGCCGGATACGAGACGATCGACGCCAGGCCGGTGACGAACCCGACGACACCCGCGAAGAATCCGGCAACCACGAGCAGTGCCAGGTCGAGGACGGTCACGGTCGCTCAACGTACCTGTACGCCGCGGACCGGCCTCCGGCGGATCAGCGCACCATGGACCGGCCTCCGGCCGATCAGCGCACCATGGACCGGCCTCCGGCCGATCACTCCCCGAGCAGGGGTTCTCCGAGCTTGCGCAGGAAGGTGTCGGCCATCTTGATCGCGCGGTCGCCGCCGTCGGCATCGGCGACGAAGACCGCGAAGGCCAGGTCGCCGCCGGTGTAGCCGAAGAACCAGCGGTCCTCACCGCTCGCCGCGGCGATACCCGCGAGACCGGCGTGTCCGCGGAGGAAGGACGCCGGACCGTTCTGCACGTTGTCGATCATCATGCCGCGCAGGGCGTCGATCACAGAACCGGGCAGCGCCTCGGGGGCGTCGTGGACGACCGTCTCCTGGCCCTGCACGATCGTCGGGGCAGCGACGCTGCCCCGTGCGACCGAGGCGGCCAGCACCGCGGCGCCGAGCGGCGTGATCAGGTTCTCGTCGGAATCCGATCCAGCGAACTGGACAACTCCGGAGCGGTTGTGCCCGATCTGCGAGGTCTCGAACTCGAAGCCCGGCACGTCGTAGTCGACGCCGAGGCCGAGGCGACGGGCGGTCGAGGCGACGTCATCGGATCCCACGTCGTTCGGATCGACGCCGCGCTCGAGGCCGGCCGCGAGCCGGACCGGATCGAGAACGCCGCCGGCCGGGTAGAGACCGTGGGTGATGACGGGACCGAGTTCCATGGCCCAGTTGTTGACGTCGGCGGCGAGGATGCCACCGGTCGAGGGCTGGATGGCGACCACCGCGGCCGGGGTACCTGCGGTGACGACCGCTTCCTTCGCGGCGAGCTGCACCTGGGAGTCGACGGTCGCCTGCAGGTCCGGAGGCGGCGGGCCCTGGAAGCCCGCCACCTGGATCGGGCCCTCCTCGGGATCCTCGAGGGTGACCGCCCAGCCTGCCGTCCGGTCGCGTTCGAGCTGCCAGGCCGAGCGCAGCGAGTCGAGCAGCGGCGTGGAGATCCGCCGATCGGCGCTGATCAGGGTGGGTGTCGTGAGCACCTCGACCCCGGGGATCGACACGATGCCGCCCTCGAGGAACTGGTAGTCCTGGTCGCGGAGCTTGACCGCGGTGATCCGGTTTCCGGGGTTCTCCGCCATCCGCTCCTGCATCAGCTGGGCGGTGATGACGGGTGCGACCGGCTCGAGAACCGCCGCGAGACGAGTGGTGGTGTCGACGGGGTCGGGCATCGCCGCCGGGTCGAGCACCACGGCGTTGATGGTCTGTTCCTCCATGAGGAGGCGGCCCGTGCGGTCGAAGATCTTCGGCGGCGCGGCGTCGGTGCGCACGTGGTGGACGGTGCGTCCGCCGGACAGGTCGGGGACGACGACCTCCGGGTCCCAGGACACACGCCAGCCGACGGCGAGCTTCCGCACCGAACCGGTGACCTGATACGACCAGTCCTTGCCCTCACCGAAATTCCAGCCGGCGGAGAGCGTGAAGTATCCCGAGTCGTCGTTGAGTTCGACCAGCTGGGTGACGTCGTAGTCGACGGTGCCGTCGGACAGACCGTCGTACATCTGCGAGATCGTTTCCTCCGCCGCGTTCGGGTAGGAGGTCAGGGCCGCCGCTGCGCCCGCATCACGATCGTCGAGGGCGGCAACGAAGTCGTCGACGAGGCGTTGCGCCTCGCTTCGAGAATCCGAGAACACAACCGTCGTCAGAGCGACGACAGCCACGACGAGGCACACGGCCAGCGCGACGATGCGCCCCCGCTTCCCCCGCCAATCACGAAATCTCATATGTAACAACCTTCACTTCAGTCACACGAGATACCAGCACGCGTTGTGCACGAACACATCACAATTGCGCCACGCGTCCTACCCCCTCAGCCATCGCCCCGCCGCCTCGACGGCAGGGGCGGAGCCGTCCGCCCCCGACACGAACACCGCAAAGGCAAGATTATCCTGTGATCCGATAAACCAGCCGTGCGCCCCGACGTTGTCACCGTACTCCGCCGTCCCCGTCTTCCCCGCCAGATCGGGAATGTCGCGCAACGTGCCGGCTGTACCCTCGATCACAGTCTCGCGCATCATCTCTCGCAGTGCCGTCAGCACGTCCCCGGGCATCGGTTCGGCCTCCCGATCCGCGGTCGCCGGCTGCCCCTCCACGATCGTCGGAACCGGCGTGCGGCCGTTCGCCGCCGAGGCTGCGACCAGCGCCATCCCGAACGGCGACGCCGTCACCCGACCTTGTCCGATCGCTGCCTCCACGCGGGCAGCATCGGTGTCTGCGACCGGCACGTTACCCGTGACCGTGACGAGACCGGGCGTGACGTAATCGATGCCGAGACCGAAGCGTTCCGCGGTGGCGCGCAGGGCGTCGGGCGGCAGGTCCAGAGCGAGCTGCCCCATGGTCGTATTGCACGAGAACGCGAACGCGGTGTGCAGCGGCACGGGGCCGAGATCGAAGTTCTCGTCGTTCGGGATCGTTCGTGAGCCGACCGATGCGACGCCCGGGCACGGCAGCACGGTGTCGGGTTCGGCGAGCCCGGCATCGAGCGCCGCCGCCGTCGTCACCACCTTGAACGTCGACCCCGGCGGATAGAGGCCGGTCGCGGCGATCGGCCCCTCGGCGTCGGCCGCGTCGTTCTGGGCCATCGTGCGGATCGCGCCCGTCGAGGGTTCGATCCCGACGATCACCGCGGGCGTGTCGAAACCCGCGAGGACCTCCTCGGCCCGTCGCTGCAGGTCGAGGTCGATCGTGCTGGTCAGGTCGGGTGCCTCCGGTCCGGCTTCGCCGGCGACCTGGCTCGTCGTGCCGTCCGCCGCGACCCGCCGGATCACCCAGCCGGCCGAGGCGTCCTGCCCCTCCTGCCACAGTTCGGCGAGGCCGGACCACACGGGCGAGGCGAGGTCGCGCTCGGTGGTGAGGAGACGGGTCTGCGGCACGAGCGTCACGCCGGGCAGCGCGGCGAGGCGATCCTCGATCGGTGCGAGGTCCTCCTCACGCAGCGTGATCACTCCCGCAGCGCCGCCGGCGGCCACCGCGACCTGCTCGGCGAGACTCTCCGCCGTGATCGTCGGGACGACCGTGGCCAGCACGGGAGCGACCGCGGCGGGATCGGCGGTGGCATCCAGGTTCACGACGGTGACGACCTGCTCCCCCATGAGCGGCCGCCCGGCCCGGTCGAAGATCGTCGGCGGGGCGCCGACGGTGGTCAGATACTCCAGCGACGCGCCGCCCGCCAGTTCCGGTGACAGCACCGTGGGGTCCCAGCGGACCCGCCACGCGTCGGCCTCGGGGTCCTCCGTCGCGCTGCCGGTGGTGCGGTACGACCAGTCGCGGCCCTCCCCGAAGTTCCACGTCACGTCGAGGTCGAAGGTGTCGCCGTCGCCCGTCCCCGCGACACTCACGGTCGGGTCGTCGTGGCCGAGGCCGGCGAAGAGGACATCGATCGCGGACTCCGCGGCTACCGGATCGGTGGTCAGCGCTGCCGCTCCGGAGACGTCGCCGGCGTCGAGAGCGGCAGCGAACTCCTCCGCGATCGTCTCGGGCTGATCGGGGCCGAGGGCACACGCCGACAGCGACAGCACCGTGGCTGTCGCGACTCCCATACCGATCAGTCGGATCCACACGGTCCCGATCATGCCTGCACTTTCGAGCCCGTGCCTGTTATCGCAGGTAGGAGTCGGGGTGAAATATTCGGTTGCATCCCGGACGGTGCGGGCTCACCATGGTGTTCGCATCCCGTACCCGTCGATCGGAGAAGTCCGTTGCTCCTGTGAGAGGTCCCGTCCCCGCGCACTCGCGCAATCGACCCTCACCCTTCGGGAGCCATCATGTCTTCATCCGGTATCACGCTGTCCGCACTCTCCTACGCCCATCCGGACGGCACCATCGCCGTGCAGGATCTCGACGCCGTCGTCCCGGCGGGGCGGATCGGCCTGGTGGGACGCAACGGAAGTGGGAAGACCACCCTGCTCCGGTTGATCGCGGGTGAACTCCGCCCGACCTCCGGTTCGTCGACGGTGCGGGGACGGGTCGCCTACCTCCCTCAGGACGTGACCCTCGATCCGACGGTGCCGGTCGATTCCGTCCTCGGCATCGGCGATATCCGAAAGTCCCTGCGCCGCATCGAATCAGGATCGTTCGACGATCGGGACTTCGAGGTCGTAGCCGATCGGTGGGACATCGAGGACCGCGCTCTTGCGCTCATGCATCGCGTCGGCCTCGACCGGATCCTGCACGACGTCGGGGATTTCGACCGCACCGTCGGTCAGCTCTCCGGCGGGGAGACGGTGCTGCTCGCCTTCACCGCACGCCTGCTCGACGAGCCGGACGCGCTGTTGCTCGACGAGCCGACGAACAATCTCGACGCCGACGGACGTGCGCGCCTGCAGGATGCGCTCGACCGGTTCCCCGGCACGGTGCTCGTCGCCGGGCACGACCGGGAACTGCTCGACCGCATGGACTCGATCGCCGAACTGCGCAACGGGGCTCTGCGCCTGTTCGGCGGCGGATTCGGCGAGTACGAACGGATCGTCGCGGAGGAGCAGGAGGCGGCACGGGCCGCAGTGCGGGACGCCCGTAACGACGTGCGGCGTCAGGCACGCGAATTGGCGGCGGCGCACGTCACGCTCGCCCGGCGGCAACGCTACGGGCAGAAGATGTACGAGCAGAAGCGCGAACCCAAGATCGTCATGGGCGCGCGCAAACGGCAGGCGCAGGAATCCGCCGGGCGATTCCGCCGTGAGCACGAGGAGGATCTGACCACTGCACGGGAGAACCTCGATCGCGCGAAGGACGCCGTGCGCGACGATCCGGAGATCCGCATCGACCTGCCCGGAACCGCGGTTCCACCCGGCCGGCGTGTGGCGGACGCACCGCTCGAGATCGTCGGGCCGGAACGGATCGCGCTGCGCGGCCCCAACGGGTCGGGGAAGACGACCCTGCTGCACCGCATCGTCGAGGCGGAACCCCACGTTCCCTTCGCGTTGCTCCCGCAGCGGCTCGACATCTTCGACGACGATCGTTCGGTCGCGGAGAACGCCGAGGATCGTGCGCCGCACCTGACTCCGCAGCAGGTGCGGGCACGTCTGGCGCGCTTCCTGTTCCGCGGCCGGCACGCCGAGGTCGCCGTGGGGGCACTGTCGGGTGGGGAACGACTGCGGGCCGCGCTCGCGATCGTGCTCGCGGCCGATCCCGCTCCGCAGTTGTTGCTGCTGGACGAGCCCACCAACAACCTCGACCTGGCCGGTCTCGCGCACCTGACCCAGGCCCTGCGTGCCTACAGCGGTGCGCTCGTGGTGGTCTCGCACGACGAACGATTCCTGGAGGAGGTGGAGGTGGATCGGTCGGTCGAGCTCGGGCGGTGAGCCGTTCGGCGATACTGCTGGGATGAGCCACGCGACGAATCCCGCCGACGGCACCCGGATCCGGTTCACCACGGCAGGTCCCGAGGGGGCACCGGTCGTGCTGCTGGTCCACGGCAGTGCCCTGTCGTCGGCGGTGTGGCGGGCCTTCGGCTACGTGAAGGCGCTCAGCGGGGATTTCCGGCTGGTCATGCCCGACCTGCGTGGGCACGGCCGCAGCGACACCCCTCACGACGAGGACGCCTACGCGATGGACGCGATCGTCGGGGACCTGCTGGCCGTCCTGGATGCGGCCGGGGTCGACCGGGTGCACTACGTCGGCTATTCGTTCGGCGCCCGTGCGGGACTCGCGCTCGCCGTCGACGCTCCGGACAGACTGTCGAGTCTGACGCTGCTCGGCGGGAGCGCACGCCCCCAGGCGGGATCGATGGACGCGATGTTCTTCCCCGGCACCGTCGACGTGCTCGAGCGCGAGGGCATGGACGGTTTCGTCCGTGCCTGGGAGGAGCGGCGTCGCACGCCGGTCGATCCCGCGACGCGCTCGGCCTTCCTGAAGAACGACGCGCAGGCTCTCGCCGCCTATTTCCGCCGGTCGAATCGGGAACCGGGGATCGACGACGAGATGCTCGCCGACATCGACGTGCCCGTGCTCGCCGTCGTCGGGTCGGACGATCGCCTGCGCGTGGAGGACACCCGCGCGTTGTCGCGCACCGTCCCCGGTGCGCGACTCGCGATCCTGCGCGGGGTGGACCATGCCGAGACGGTCTCGGCCGCGCTGCCTGCGGTCGAGACCTTTCTCTCGGCACGCGCCGGTCGGAAACCGACCGACACGCTCTGATGCTCAGGCCGGGCGCTCAGGCCGGGACGACGACCTGTTCCCGCGGTGTCATCGCCGGCACCGGCCGGGACTGCTGCGCCCTCCGGTGCGGTGCGACCGCGGCCTTCTCCTGCGCAACACGGGCCACCGCCTGCTGCCGGCCGGCTCCGGATGCCTCCGCGAGCAGCGCCGACACCGACCGCTTCATGACCTCGACGGCTTCGGGCACCGGCAAACGCAGTACGTCCCGCAGCGACACCCAGGTGGGCCAGGTCGTCGACACACCCAGCAGGTTCTCGATGTGGGTGCGGACGGTGCCGTCGACGCCCTCGAACTGGTCGGAGAACAACGCCCCGATCTCGTATCGCGCCCGGTCGAGATAACGCACGCGGTTGCGCTGCAACTCGCGCGAGAACGGCACCCGGATCTCGGACGACCGTGCGAACGGCGCGATGTATTCGAGCATCTCCGCCCGCTGCCTGCAGTAGGCGTCGATCCGCTCCTCGAGCGGCAGCGACGGATCGATCGGCTCGTAGGCGTCGACCTGGCGCCGCATCAGCTCGGCGCCGGTGACGGCGAACAATGTCTCGAGGTCGCCGAAGTGTCCCCACAACGATCGCAGGGACACCCCGGCCCGCGAGGCGATCTGCGCCCCTGTGGGTTTGAGCTCTCCCGCCCTGATCAGCGCGATATGAGCCTCTATGACGGCCTGCCGGGTGCGCTCTGCGCGAGCGCTCCTGCCGTCCGTCGTGACCGACGGCTTTTCGCCGTCCCTTCGTTCCGCGTACATCGCTCCCCCGATTTCCGCTCGGACTCCCCTCCGGACCGGTCGCTCCCCTCGTCGGCGACCGGCATAACTTTTCTCATGGCGAACAATAGTCGACACAGTGGGGGAATTGTCATCCCCCCTCCGAAAATTGTCCTTTTTGCTAATTTCGAGCGGTCGTATTCAGGGCTTACTGTGCGAGCAATCCCTTCGCGATATGTGTTACTTGAATTTCGTTACTACCGGCGTAGATCATCAACGATTTCGCATCACGCGCGAGTTGTTCGACGCGAAATTCGGCCATGTATCCGTTTCCTCCGAACAGCTGCACGGCCTCCATCGCCACCTCGGTCGCAGCCCGCGACGAGTACAGCTTCATCGCCGACGCCTCCGACAGGCTCACCGGCTTCCCCGCCTGCGTGCGTTCGATCGCGCTGAAGACCATGTTGCGGACGTTCACCCGCGCGATCTCCATCTCGGCGAGCTTGAGCTGGATCAACTGGAACTGTGCGATCTCCTTGCCCCACAGCTTCCGCGACTTCGCGTACTCGGTGCACAGCTTCAGACACTGCTCGATGATGCCCAGGGCCAGATAGGCGATGCCGATACGTTCGGTGGCGAAGGATTCGCGCGCGCTGTCCTTGCCGTCGCTGCGACCGCCGTCCTCGGTCTCACCCAGCAGCCGGTCGCGGGTCAGGCGCACGTTGTCGAAGAACAGCTCGCCCGTCGGCGAGGAGTTCATGCCCATCTTCTTGAAGGGCGGGCTCTGGGTGAGCCCTTCCATGCCCTTGTCCAGCACGAATGCGAGCACCTTGCGGTCGCGGCGATCCACCGAGGAGTCGCCCTCGTCGAGCTTCGCGTACACGATGATCACGTCGGCGTACGGACCGTTGGTGATGAAGGTCTTCTGGCCGTTGAGGACGTAGTCCTCCCCGTCGCGGCGCACCGTCGTCTTCATCCCGCCGAAGGCGTCCGAACCCGAATCGGGTTCGGTGATCGCCCACGCTCCGACCTTCTCGAAGGTCACCAACTCGGGCAGCCATCGCTTCTTCTGCGCGAGGGTGCCGCGGCTGCGGATCGTGCCCGCGGTCAGGCCCAGGCTGACGCCCAGCGAGGCGATGAGCCCGAGGCTCACCCCGGCGATCTCGATGTTGAGCAACGCCGCCATCCCCGGCGACCCGCCGGTACCACCGGACGACCCCGAAGGCTTCTCTCCGCGTTCCTCTTTCGCGAGGGCGCGTTCGAGCGACTCACGGGCCATCTCGTCGATGCCGAAAGTCGCGTACAACTTCCGGATGATGTCGTACGGCGGCAGTTCTCCCGATTCGAGACTGTCGACGTGCGGGCGGATTTCCTTCTCGATGAAACCGCGAAGCGCATCGCGGAACATGAGGTCTGTGTCGGACCACTCGTACATGACGCAAATATAGAACGGGTTTCACTTTTTGCCCAGGCTCCCGTCCCGCCGAGCTCTCGAAAACGCTCCGCCTCCCCCGATGCCGGTACTAGCCTTCGCCGCAGAGCACTCCGTCGGCGAGAGGGACATCGGAGATGGTCGATTCGAGTGGGTTTGCCGGCACGGACGTCCTCGCCCTGCACATGGGCGACGGCCTGATCGCCGACCGCGCGTCCGCGTGGTTCTTCGTCATCGCCGTGATCGGGGTCAGCATCGCCGCCTGGTACGCACGCAGCGACCTGAGCAAGAGGTCGGTGCCCACTGCGGCGGTGGTCTGCGCCCTGTTGTTCGCCCTGCAGGTGGTCGACGTTCCGGTGCTGCCGGACGTGAGCGGCCACGTCGTGGGCGGCGCGCTCGCGGCGATCCTGCTCGGCCCGTTCGTGGGTGCGGTCGCATTGACGATCGTCCTCGTGGTGCAGGCCTTCGTCTTCGCCGACGGCGGCCTGTCGGCACTGGGCGCCAACGTCACGAACATGGTGCTCGTCGCCATCGCCGCCGGTTTCCTCGCCGCGACGGTGCTGCGCGCACTGTGCGAACACCACGGGGTGCGGCGGTTCGTCATGCTCGGTCTGGTCTCGTTCGTCGCAGGGTTCGTCTCGGTCCTTGCGGCGGTGACGGGTTTCGTCGTCGAGTACGCCCTCGGCGGCACCTTTGCGGTTCCGGTGTCGAACATCGGATTCCTCTACGCCACGCACATTCCCGTCGGGCTGGTCGAGGGTGTGGTGACGGCCGCCGTCGTGCTCGCCGTTGCGCGGATCTCCCCGGAATCCGTCCATCTCACCCGGCTTCCGGTCAATCCTCTCGACGCGACCGCCTCGCCGCCCCCGCCTCCGCGTCCGCGCGCTCGCGGGACGCTGTTCATCGGCCTGGCGTTCACCTCGCTCGTCGTCGCGGGGATCCTCGCGCCGCTCGCCGTCGACACCCCCGGCGCTCTCGAGGTGGCCACCTCACGCGGCTGCGAGATCGACTCGCTCGCCGAGGATCTCACAGGCGACTGCATGGCACGGGACGTCGAGGAACATCGGCTCGCCGACAGCGCACTGGCCGACTACACCATCGACGACCGTCCCGGTTCGACGGGCATTGCCGCGGTGCTGGGAACGCTCGGCACCTTCGTCCTGGCCAGCGTGTGTTTCCGCGCTCTCGTGCCGCGGCCGGCAATCTCCGCGACCACGGAGCGCCGCACACAGCAGCGGAGCAACTCGGCAGGCTGAGTCCACGGGTCGACGCGGACCCCGGGTCAGCGGGGGAGGTGCGTCTCGATGATCGCTGCAGCCATGTCGCGGCCGAGCCGGATCGGTTCGACGGAGTGCTCGAACTTGCTGCCGGACAAGGCACCGTCGTAGATCAGTTGCACGCGCCCGGCCACCACCTCGGATTCGGTCGCCCCGGCGAGATTCAGCAGGTCGACGAGCGTCGAATTCAGCCATTCCCGGTGCGCGAGCACCGGTTCGAGAGGATCCTGGGGGAATTCCGTCGCGGCGTTGGCGTACTGGCATCCCCGGAAGTTCTTCTTCGGCGCCGACTGCATCGCGAGATCGAAGAAGGTGAGGATCTTCGCGATCGGATCGTCGAGCGGTTCGGCGGCGGCGTGCCACCGCTGCCGGTCGCGCTGGTCGAGATCCTCCAGATAGGCGAGCACCAGTGCATCCTTCGACCCGTACGACGAGTAGAGGCTCGCGCGGGCGACGCCGGCCTCGGCGAGGATGCGGTCGATGCCCACCGCACGGATGCCGTGCTCGGCGAAGAGCGTGCTCGCGGTGTCGAGCAGACGTGTGGAGGGTGAGGGCTTGGACGGCGATCGCTCGGCTCTCCCCTTCGGACCGGCCGTGCCCTTCGGAGTGCCGATCGATTCACTCTCGACGAACGTACGCACGTACCCAGAGTAACGGACAGGGCGCGATAGACAGACCGTTCTATTCACAGTACGGTGAAGCACGTGACACACAGCCTTCTGACTCGCCGCCTGCACGTGGATCTCGTGCGGGTGTCGACTGCTGCGTGTTGTCGCTCCTCTCTCTGACCGGCCTCGTCTGCGTGCGCCGCATGCCGTAGTCGCCCCGTCCGAAGACGAAACGGCGCCCCGCCGTGCCCGGACCGGTCACAGTTCCAACCCGCTTTCCCGGAAGGTGACCCCATGTCGCTGTATCTCTACGAACTCGTCCCCACCGAGGGCCAGGCCGAAGCTGCCATCAAGGCCTTCGACGATGCTGTCGTCGCCGCCGGCGGCGAACTGATCGAATCGCAGGTCACCACTGGCGGCACGCGTGTCTTCGCGATCGCCGAGTTCGACGCCTGCCGCCCCGCCCAGCTCGAGTCGGCCTCCCTCGATGTCGCCGAGATCGTCGGCCCGAACGAGGTCCGTCTGGTCGGCGCCGAGCTCGACCAGATCAAGGCCACCCGCCCCGAGGCCGGTTACCTCGTCGAGTGGGACATCCCCGACACCATCGACATGGAGACCTACCTCGCGCGCAAGAAGGCGAATTCACCGAAGTACGCCGACGTCCCCGAGGTGAGCTTCCTGCGCACCTACGTCCGCGAGGACATGGACAAGTGCCTGTGCTTCTACAACGCCCCCGACGAGGCCGCCGTCGTGCGCGCCCGCGAGGTCGTCAGCACGCCCATCGACCGTCTCCACTCCCTCGAAGGATAAGCATCCGATGACCGCGGCCATTGACCGGACGAGCGAGGAACCGCGCGCGGCGATCGCAGAGTTCGTACGCGATCGCGCAGCTGCTCTCGATCGCGGAGAAACCGACATCCGCACCGACATCGCCCGTACAGGCGAGCTCGGCCTGCTCCGCAAGGGGCTGAGCGGGGAGTGTCTCTCCGAGATGGTCGCGGTCATCGACGAGGTCGCCGCCGAATCGCTCACCGTCGGCTTCTCGCTGTGGGCGCAGCGCATGGCGCTCGAATACATCGATCGCGCACCGCAGTTCCTGCGCGATCGTTACCGGGACGACCTCGCGTCCGGCCGCACGATCGGCGTCACCGCCATGGCCGCGGCGCTCAAGCATCTTGCCGGTCTCGGCGAGCTCCCCCTCGTCGCCGAACGAACCGACGACGGCATCACCGTCACCGGCCCGATCCACTGGGCGTCCAACGTCTTTCCCGACTCGGTGATCGTCTTCCCGGCCCGCACCGCCGACGGTGATCGCCTCGTCGCCGTCGTCCGCGCCGACGCCGAGGGCATCACCATCGCGGATTCACCCGAACTGCTCGCGCTCGGCGCCACGTCGTCGACCTCGCTGAAGCTCGACGGTGTGCGGATTCCGCAGTCGCACATCCTCACCGAGGATCTCGCAAACTTCTGCGGTTCGATCCGGCCCACCTTCATGATGCTGCAGACCTCGTTCTGCGTCGGCATGGCACGCGCATCGCTCACTGAGGCCGTCGGCCGTCTGCACGGACTGGGCGAGCAGTTCACCGGTGAGTACGAAGAGCTTTCGGCGCAGTACGAGTCACTGCGCGAACGGCTGTACCGCTTCGCCACCGATCCCACCTCGATCGCTCCTGCGGAGTTCATCCGCCTGCGTCTCGACGGTTCGGTCGTCGCCGTCGCCGCGACCCGCCTCGAAGCGACACTGCGCGGCGGTGCCGGATACGCGACGGCCAGCGCCACCAACCGCCGATTCCGTGAGGCGGCCTTCCTGCCCATTCAATCGCCGTCGGAAGGACAGCTGCGGTGGGAACTGTCGCAGTACGAATAGCGAACGGATACAAGAGTTTCGCCGGTCGCCGTAGCCCGGTTCTCCAGGGGGTGGATCTGGATATCGCGACCGGCGAGTTCCTCGTGGTGCTCGGCAGCAGCGGTAGCGGCAAGTCGACGCTGCTGCGGATCGTCGCGGGTCTCGATCACCTCGATCGCGGTTCCGTCGACTGGCCCGACACCGAGGGCGACAACCGTCCGCACACCGGGATGGTCTTCCAACAGCCCTTCCTGATGCCGTGGCTCACCGTGCGCGAGAACATCGCCTTCGGTGGACGGTTCGCCGCGCACCGCGAGCGGTTCGACACCGCCTACGCCGATTCGCTCCTCGAGCGTTTCGGCCTCTCCGCGCTCGCCGGCTACTACCCCGACCAGCTGTCCGGTGGTCAGGCCCAGCGCATCGCCGTCATCCGCGCCGTCGCGGTGCGTCCGCGACTGCTGCTGCTCGACGAACCGTTCAGCGCCCTCGACCCGGCCACCCGCTCCGATTTGCGGTCGTGGCTCGGCGAACTCGCGCGCGATCTCGGTTTCACGACGGTCCTCGTCACCCACGACATCGACGAGGCGCTCGAACTCGCCGACCGCATCGCACTGTTCGGGAGTTCGGGTGTGGTGCAGCAGGAATGGACGCTCGGCGGCATGTCTGCGCTCGACCGCGACGCGCTGCGTCCGGCCATCCTGGCGCACTACCGCGATTCGTCGCTGTCCGCGACATGACCGATCCGGGCCTGTTCAGCCGTCGCACCCTCATGCGCGGTGCGCTCGGCCTCGCGGCAGCCGGGGGTATCGCCGGCACGATCGACCTCGCGCGCACCGCGACCACCGACCGCGCCAATCGCACGGGGCAACTGCGCATCGGCTACCTGCCGATCACCGACGCCGCGCCGCTGCTCGTCGCGCACGGGTCGAGCCTGTATCCCTCCGGCGTCGTCGATTCCGCGAAGCCGGTGCTCTTCCGCAGTTGGGCGTCGCTCGCCGAGGCCTTCATCAGCCGGCGCGTCGACGTCGTGCACCTGCTCATGCCCATGGCGGTCCAGTTGCGGTACAGCCTGGGTAGTTCCGTGCGGATCCTCGGCTGGAACCACACCAACGGCTCGGCGCTGACGGTCGCCCCGCACATCACCGACCTGAGCGATCTCGCAGGTCAGACGGTGGCGATCCCGTTCTGGTGGTCGATCCACAACATCGCTCTGCAACAGCTGTTGCGGGCGCACGGACTGACACCGGTCGTGCGGGAGGCGCCGTCGAAGTCCGCCCGTACCGTGGGCCTCGTCGTGATGGGTCCGTCCGACATGATCCCGGCCCTGGCGAACGGCTCGATCGCCGCGTTCACCGTCGCCGATCCGTTCAACGCCGCCGCGGAGGTCCGCGGGGTGGGGCGGATCCACCGTTTCCTCGGTGATGTGTGGCGCGACCACGCGTGCTGCGCCCTGCTCGTGCACGAGGACCTGATCGAACGCGACCCCGTCGCCGTACAGTCCCTCACCGACTCGGTGGTCTCCGCCCAGTTGCAGATCGGCGCCGACCGTCAGGCCGCGGCCGCGATGTTGTCCGCCGGATACCTTCCGCAGCCGTTGCCCGCGATCACGAAGGCCCTCACCTATCCCGACCGCGAGGCCGGCACGGTGCACCCGCAGTGGCAGCCGCAACGCATCGGGTACCAGCCGTTCCCCTTCCCGACCTTCACCGCGGCACTGATCGAGGCGATGCACGACACCGTCGTCGACGGCGACACGCGGTTCCTCTCTCGTCTCGACCCTGCGACGGTGCACGACGACCTCGTCGACGACCGCTTCGTCCGCACATCCCTCACCCGCGTCGATGGCACCGATGCCTTCGGCCTTCCCTCCGATCTCACCCGCACAGAGGAGGTCGATCCTTCGTGAGCGCCCCGACCGGCACGGCGCCGGAGACGGCCCGCACCGTCCGGCAGCTGCCCCTCGTCCCCCAGGCCGTCGCCATCGTCATCGCGATCGCCTTGTGGTGGCTGGTGACGACGGTGCTCGTCGCGCCGGATTCGCTCGTGCGGGACTTCGCCCCGCAGTACGTCTTCCCGGCGATCGTCGACCTGTTCGCACGCGGCGTCCTGCTGCCCGACACGCTCGCGAGCCTGTGGCGGTTGCTGGTGGGTCTGCTGATCGCCGCGACGCTCGGCATCCCGCTCGGGTTGCTGATCGGACTCAACCCGTTGGTCGAGCGCGCGACGATGCCCATCATGCAGTTCCTGCGGATGATCTCGCCGCTGTCGTGGGCGCCGATCGCCGTGGCGTTGTTCGGCATCGGCCACCAGCCCGTCTTCTTCCTCATCGCCGCCGCCGCGATCTGGCCGATCGTCATCAACACGGCGGCCGGTGTGCACGGCATCGACCAGGGCTATCTGATGGTGGCCCGCTCGTTCGGTGCGACGCGACTCGAACTGCTCACCACCGTCGTCCTGCCGGCCATCCGCGCGCAGGTGCAGACCGGTCTGCGGGTCGGTCTCGGTATCGCGTGGGTCGTGCTCGTCCCCGCCGAGATGCTCGGCGTGCGGTCCGGTCTCGGCTACCAGATCCTCAACGCCCGCGACCAGCTCGCCTACGACCAGGTCATGGCCGTGATCGTCGTGATCGGTTTCCTCGGGTTCTGGCTCGACTGGGCGGCGCGGCACCTGCTGCGCGAACGGCGGAGGCCGGTGAGCGTCGAGGAAGCCGACCGCCCGCTCTGACCTGCGATCAGGACTCGAGCGACGTCAGTACGAAGACGGGGAGCACCCGGTCGGTGCGCTTCGCGTACAGCGCGTAGTTCGGCCACGTCTGCAGCAGCACCTGCCACAGCCGCGCGCGTTCGTCGCCCTCCGCGATCCGCACCGACACCGCGTGCTCGTGCCCGTCGTACAGCACCTGCGCCTGGTCGGCCGCGCGCAGGTTGATCGCCCAGGACGGGGCTTTCGGGTGTCCCCAGTTCGACCCCACCACGAGCCATCCCCCGTCGTGCGGCACACACAGCAGCGGTGTGGACCGCGGCACCCCGCTCTTGCGGCCCTTCACGGTGAGCACGAGCGAGGGCAGTCCCGCGATCGCGAGCAGGGTGACCTTGCCGCGCGTGGCCCGTTGGATGGTCTTGTCCACCGCGATGATCGGCTGTGAATACCGCGGCAACCACGGCAACGCTCCGATACGGACGGCGACCGGTCGGAGCGGATTCATGCGGTCATCTCCCCCAGACTGCCAGCAGCGTCCGGGCTGCGGCGACGACGGCCAGCGGCTGATCGATCATCGGATGGTGGCCCGAGGCCGGAAGATCGATCAACAACGCATCAGGACCCAGATTGTCGACCATCCGCCCGTAGAGCGCGTCGTCGATGATGCCGCGTTCGCAGCGGAAGTAGGCGACGGCGCATCCCGGACTCATCGCCTCGAGGCTACGGCGCCCCTCACGTCCCATGCGGAGATTGTCGAATTTCCACGACCAGCCGCCGTCGACCTGCTTCAGCGATCCGCGGGCGATGTGCTCGAGCACGTAGGGTTCGGCGTCGTCCTGCGGCGGCACGAGGCGGAATCGGGCGACGGCGTCCTCCGCCGCGGCGTACACCTTCGGCGGTCCGGCGTTCGCGACGGCCTTCGCGCGCATCTCGAGTTCCTCGGGCGTCATGTCGCGGATCGGCGAATCGATGATCACCACACCGGCGAGTTCGTCGCCGTGGAGATGTGAGGCGGCGAACGAGACGATCCCGCCCATGCTGTGACCGATGAGGACCGGTGGACCGCTGATACCGCCGGCGCGGGCCGCAGCGACGACCTCCGCGGACCACGCTTCCAGGGTGTAGTGCTCGCGGTGGTCACTGTCGCCGTGACCGCTCAGATCGAGCGCGACGACACGACGTCCGGCGGCAAGCTGCGGGCCGATGTGGTCCCACCACCCCGAATGCGCCATGCCGCCGTGGACCAGCACGATGCCCGGCAGACCGGATTCGCCCCACGCCCGGTAGGCGATGGTCGCACCGGCTGCCTCGACCTTCCCGGTCTCGACGGGTGTGGCCAGGGCGTCGACGAACCACTGAGGAGCAGATCCACTATTGCTCATTATTCGAACTTATGTCAGATGTGACGAGCGCCGACATCCGGGCCATCAGTTCGATCCGTCGCACCTCGAGTTCCGGCTGCGGATGCACCGTCGACGCCAGCGCTTCGCCGTCGAACATGTGCACGAGCGACAGCAGGAGGGTGTCGAAGACGTCGGCCGGGAACCGTGCCGCGACAGGCAGCGACCTGCCGAGATCGACGATCTGGGCGTGGTAGCGCTCGGCCATCGGCGTTAGATGCTCCCGCAACGCCGGGTCGGTGCGCGCCGCGCCGAGCAGTTCGTACCAGGCTGCGTTCATCGGGGCCCGGCAGGCGGTGCGCAGCAGTTCGAGGCACACCCGCAGGACTCGGAGATGTCCGCGTGCTCGTCGCCGAGCGCCGCGAGACCCGCTTCGAAGTTCGCGAACTGGCGTTCCCGGACGGCGTCGGCCGCCGCGATCATCAGGTCGAGTCGCGTGGGGCAGTGCCGGAACACCCCACCCGACGACACCCCCGAGCGCCGGCACACCTCACCGATCGTGGTCGCGGTATAGCCGAGCTCGGCGAGGGCAGTGATGGTCGCGTCGAGGATGCGGCCGATCGTCTCCTCCCTGCGCTCCTGCTGGGTACGGCGTACTACGGATGCACTCACGCGACGGGCTCACCCGCCGAGATGCGCATCGGCGCGGGTCCGCGCTCCTCCACCCCGGCGCGCAGGAACCGGCCGGTGCCGACGGTATGTCCGTAACCGGGCACGAACTCGCCGTCGCGGAAGACCACCCGGCCGGCGACCGCCGTCGCCGTCACCGCGCGGTCATTGCGGTTGACCATGCGGCGGATTCCGCCGAACTCCTCGAGCGGCGACTCGTGATAGGCATCGACGTCGGCGTTCAGTCCGGCAGGTCTACGGTTCGGCCATGGACCTCGACACCACCCCGGCACTGCTCGTCGACCGCGACATCCTCGACCGCAACATCGCGCGGATGGCGCAGTCCGCCGCCTCACGAGGCCTGTCGCTGCGACCCCACGCGAAGACGCACAAGTGCTCCGAGATCGGACGACGCCAGCTCGGTGCGGGAGCCCGCGGCCTGACGGTCGCGACCGTCTCCGAAGCCGAAGTCTTCGCCGACGAGGGTTTCGACGACCTGTTCGTCGCGTACCCGCTGTGGGTCGACGCTGCCCGCGGTGCACGGCTGCGCGCGTTGACCGACCGGGTGCGCCTGACGGTCGGGATCGATTCCGCGACCGGAGCCCGGCAATTCGTCGAGCACGCCGGCACCGCGATCGGGGTGCTCGTCGAGATCGACAGCGGGCACCACCGCACCGGCGTGTTGCCCGAACAGGCCGGAACCGTGGCGTCGGCGGCCCGCGAGGCGGGCCTCGACGTGCGCGGCGTCTTCACCTTCCCCGGCCACTCGTACGCACCCGACGCGCCCGACAGCGCAGCACGGGAGGAAGCCGACGCACTGGCGGCAGCAGCGGCGTCGCTACGAGCAGCGGGGATCGAGCCGACCGTGATCAGTGGGGGTTCCTCCCCCACGGCACATCTCGACGTGCCCACGGTTGCAACCGAGTTGCGTCCCGGCGTGTACGTCTTCGGTGATGCGCAGCAACTCGAACTCGGCGCGGTGAGCGAATCCGACATCGCGCTGACCGCCCTGGCGACCGTCGTTTCCGCTCGCGACGAGGTGATCGTGCTCGATGCCGGTTCCAAGGCGCTCGGCGCCGATCGAGCCGCGTGGGCCACGGGGTACGGACGCATCCTCGGGGAACCGGACGCGCGCATCACCGCACTGTCGGAGCATCACGCGACGGTGCAGTGGCCGGAGGCATCGACCCGCCCACAACTCGGCGACAGGGTGCGGGTGATCCCCAACCACGTGTGCAATGCCGTGAACCTCGCGGACGAGTTGATCACGGTCTCCGGCGACGCGGTAGTCGAGCGATGGAAGGTCGCGGCACGAGGGTGCAACACGTGATCCCGAGACGGTCCCCCACACGATCACCTCGAATTCGGCGTGTAGGTCACGAACACGACACCGATCCTCCCCGCACGTCGCTACGCTGCGTTGATGCCGCTGAACCCCGACCTTGCCGGACGCATCTTTCCGCCGACGTCCTATCTCGTCGGCCGGGAGAAGATCCGGGAATTCGCCCGCGCCGTCCGATCGACGCATCCGATCCATCTCGACCCGGAGGCAGCCCGGGCCGCCGGCTTCCCTGATGTCGTGGCTCCTACGACCTTCACCACCGTCGTCCAGAGTCCGTCGGTGACACAGCTTCTGGAGACGCCGGGTACCGGTCTCGAGCTGCACCGGGTGGTGCACGGGTCGGAGAAGGTCGAGCACCGGCGCCCGATCGTGGCCGGCGACGATTTGACCGCGACGCTCACCATCACGGAGGTCACCGAACGCGCCGGCAACCACATCCTGTCCACGATCTGCGAGATCCGGGACGACACGGACGATCTGGTCGCGGTAGTCACTTCGACACTGCTTCACCGAGGAGACGACGCATGACACTCGGCACCGCACTACGATTCGACGAACTCGAGGTCGGTGCGGTCATCGCGAAGACCGAACTGACGGTGACCCGCAGCGATCTGGTCCGCTACGCCGGTGCCTCGGGCGACTTCAACCCGATCCACTACGACGACGTCGTCGCGGCCGGCGAAGGGCTCCCCGGCGTGCTCTGCCAGGGAATGCTCACCGCAGCCCTCGCCCTGCAGAGCCTCACGGAACGGCTCGGCGATCCCACCGTGGTCGTCTCCTACGAGACACGGTTCACGCGACCCGTTGTGGTCGACCCGATGTACGGTGCCGTCCTGTCGGTGTCTGCGAGGGTCGCCCGCCGCGACGAGGCGGAGCGCACCGCACGGATCGATATCACCGTATCCGTCGACGACCGGCGGGTGCTCGGCAGGACCCAGGTCCGGCTCGCGTTCTCGTCCTGACTCCGAGCGCCGGGAATTCGCCGACGGAACGGACCTCGGTAAGAGAGGATCGACCCATGTCGCGGACACTTCTCGCCGGCTTGGCCGCCGCAGCAACAGCCGTGTACCTCGGGGCATGTGCGTCCCCGTCGAGTCCGTCCGTCGACGAGGGCACCGCCCGGGTGAGCCGTACCGTCACCGAGCCCTCGACGCCCGGGACGGGTACTCCGCGCGTGACCGGCACCGTCGCGTCCGGTCTCGACACTCCGTGGGGAGTTGCTTTTCTTCCCGGTGGTTCTGCACTGGTGAACGAGCGCAACACCGGCCGGATCGTCGAGATCACCGACGGCGAGGTCCGCGAGGTCGGTCGCGTCGGAGAGACCCTCGCGCAGGGCGAATCGGGACTGCTGGGAATCGCGGTGTCGCCGACCTTCGACACCGACCGCTTCGTGTACCTGTACGTGACAACCGGCAGCGACAACCGGGTACTCCGAGCCGTTTTCGACGGCACCACGCTCGCCGAACCGGAGGTGATCCTCGACGGTATCCCGGCCGGACGGATCCACGACGGCGGGCGGATGATCTTCGGTCCCGACGGGATGCTGTACGTCGCGACCGGCGAGGCGGGCGAGCGCGAACTCGCCCAGGATCCGGAATCACTCGGCGGCAAGATTCTTCGCATCACCGGCGACGGCGAACCCGCGCCCGACAACCCGGATCCGGCGTCGCCGGTGTACTCGCTCGGTCACCGCAACGTGCAGGGACTCGCATTCGACGGCCGGGGACGGTTGTGGGCGTCGGAGTTCGGGCAGAACGACGTCGACGAGCTGAATCTCGTGACGGCCGGTGCGAACTACGGCTGGCCCGTGACCGAAGGGGCCGGGGGCTCCGGCGAATTCGTCGATCCGGTCCTCACCTGGCCGGTCTCGCAGGCGTCGCCGTCGGGCCTGGCATGGTTCGACGGCAGCCTGTGGATGGCAGGCCTGCGCGGAGAACGCCTCTGGCGCATCGATATCCCGGATACTGATGTGCAGGACACCGCAGTCACCGCGACCGACTTCTTCGTCGGCGAGTACGGACGATTGCGGACCGTCGTCGCCGCGCCGGACGGCTCACTGTGGCTGACGACGTCCAATCGGGACGGTCGCGGCAGCCCGGCCGACGACGACGACCGCATCCTCCGGATCGAGATCTCCTGACGATCAGGGGACGAGAACGACCACCGTCTCGGCGACCAGCGCCGGGCGCTCTCCACCCTCGATCTCGATGGTGTATCCGACGACGAGGTTCGCACCCTTGGCGGTGCGCTCGAGCGATGTGAACTCGGCGCCGGCACGGATCCGCGAGCCGACGGGGACCGGCGCGGGATAGCGAACCTTGTTGCTGCCGTAGTTGACCTTCATCTTCAGGCCCTCGAGGGAGAAGATCTGGGTGCCGAGCACCGGCAGCAGCGACAGGGTCAGGTAACCGTGGGCGATGGTCTTGCCGTACGGGCCGTCCTTCGCACGCTCGGGGTCGACGTGGATCCACTGGTGATCACCGGTGGCCTCGGCGAACAGGTCGATGCGCTTCTGGTCGATCTCGAGCCAATCGCTGTAGCCGAGGTGCTCGCCGACGGCCTTCTCGACCTCGTCGATTCCGTTGAGAACCCGCATTGTTGCTCCTGTCGATGTGCGGCGACGGTCAGAGACCGGCTCGCCTGAGGGTGACGCGATAGGTGTAGTGCTCGGGCAGAAAGTAACTCACCGACAACTCGGTGGGCACGCCATCGTCGTTCGAGTACAACCGGTCGACGCGCAGCAAGGGATGTCCTACTTCACAATTCAGTTCGCTCGCCACCTGTTCGGTGGCGAGCGCGACCGTGATGGACTGTGCGGCTTCGACGATGGGACTGTCGAGATGGGGTTCGAGCAGGCCGATCATCGTGTTCCGACTCGACGCGCCCGCTTGCAGCTCGGGCGAATCGAGCACGTGTGCCGCGACGTGCTCGGGCAGATGAACGGTGGTGAGGACGAACGGGATTCCGTCGTGCAGACGCTTGAAGACCGCGGTGTACAGCACGTCGGTGTCGAGGCGGAGCCGGCTCGCCGCATCGATGTCGACCCCGCGCCGCAACGGCGAGACGATCTGCATGACCGTGTCGGCCGACAGAGCGAGCAGATCCTCGATCGAGCCGAGCTGGCGCCGATAACGCCGGCCCGACTCGTTCGCGAAGGTGCCGCGGCCGGGAACACGGTAGACGATGCCGTCGGCCACGAGATCCTGGAAGGCGCGACGCACCGTCTGCCGGCTCACGCCGTGTTCCTCGGCGAGTTCGGCCTCGGTGGGCAGCCGCGTGCCGTCGCTGTACCGTCCCGCCTCGACGGCCTCCCGGAGCTGGCGCGCGAGTTGCGCGTAGGCCGGTTCCGTTTCCCGCACCTTGTAGTCCATGACGGACCGATCCTAGCGGCCGGTCGTCACAGTCCGCCGCGTGCTACGAGCTGGCTCGCGATGACGTTGCGCTGGATCTCGTTGGTGCCCTCGCCGACGATCATCAGCGGCGCGTCGCGGAAGTAGCGCTCGACGTCGTACTCGGTGGAGTAGCCGTAGCCGCCGTGGATGCGCACCGCGTTCAGGGCGATCTCCATCGCGATCTCCGAGCAGTACAGCTTGGCCATACCGGCTTCCATGTCGCAGCGCTCGCCGCTGTCGTACTTCTCCGCCGCGTAGCGCGCCAGCTGCCGCGCGGCGGTGAGCTTGGTGGCCATCTCCGCCAGGTAGTTGCCGATGGACTGGTGCTTCCAGATCGGCTGACCGAAGCTCTCGCGCTGCTGCGCGTAGGCGAGGGAATCCTCGAGTGCAGCGGTCGCGACACCGAGGGCGCGGGAGGCGACCTGCAGACGGCCGGTCTCGAGGCCCTTCATCATGTGGGCGAAGCCCTTGCCGGGCTCGCCGCCGAGGATCGCGTCGACGGAGATGCGGTAGTTGTCGAAGCTCAGCTCGCACGACTCGACGCCCTTGTAACCCAGCTTGGGCAGGTCGCGTGAGACGGTCAGGCCCGGGCCGTGCTCGACGAGCACGACGGAGATGCCCTTGTGGCGCGGCTGCGCGGTGGGGTCGGTCTTGCACAGCAGCGCGATCAGCCCCGAGCGACGCGCGTTGGTGATCCACGTCTTGGCACCGTTGATGACCAGCTCGTCGCCGTCACGCTTGGCGGTCGTGGTCATCGCTTGCAGGTCGGAGCCGCCGCCGGGCTCGGTCAGCGCCATCGTCGCCCGGATCTCACCGGTGGCGAGCTTGGGCAGATACTTGCTCCTCTGCTCCTCGGTGCCGAACAGGGTCAGCAGCTTGGCGACGACGGTGTGCCCGCCCATCGCACCCGACAGCGACATCCATCCGCGGGCGAGTTCCTCGGTGACCTGGACGTAGCAGGGCATCGACACCGGCGAGCCGCCGTACTCCTCGGGCACGGCGAGCCCGTAGATGCCGATCTGCTTCATCTGCTCGATCCACTTCTCGGGGTACTCGTTGGCGTGCTCGACCTCCTGCACCGACGGCTTGACCTCCCGATCGATGAAGTCGCGGACGGTCTCGACCAGAAAAGTCTCTTCGTCGTTCAGGTAGGTCACGGGGCATCCTTCGTTGGGGACGGGCCACACGGACCCGGCAAACTTTGTACGGCCATTTTGTGGACCGAGTTCGGACGTTGTCAACGCAAAGACCGTCATTCGAAGGCGTGATTGCAGAGTTTTCGACGATACGAACGACTGCACCTTCCTATGAGCACACCTCTCCGTGGGGTGGCATACCGCCAACAATGGCCGTACATTTAGCGCCGTCATTGCCGACCGAACTCCCCGAGGTCCCCGTGTCTTCCGAGCAACACCTCCGCCGGCGCGCCGTTCTCGTCGCCCCCGGATCCGACGAACGCAAAGCCGGTAAGGCCCTCGCCTCCGCCGCCGACGAGGTCGTCCTCGACCTCGAGGACGCCGTCACCGCCGCCCAGAAGGACGCCGCCCGCGAACTCGTGGCTCCCCTGGTCCGCGAACACGGCGCCGCACGCACCGTCTCCGTGCGCATCAACGGACGCGGCACCCCCTGGTTCGAGGACGACCTGCGCACGTGCGCCGCACTCGGCGACGCCCTCGCCTCGATCGTGATCCCCAAGGTCGAGAGCGCCGACGACCTCGTCGAGGCCGACCGCATCCTCGGCGATTCGACCGTCCCGGTGCAGGCCCTCATCGAGACCCCTGCCGGCGTGCAGCGCATCGACGAGATCGTCGCCGGGCCCCGGGTTGCCGGCGTGATCATCGGCTACGCCGACCTCGGCGCCTCCCTGGGCCGCGCCCGCACCGCCGCGCCCGAGCACTGGCTCTACGTGCAGGACCGCGTGCTGCACGCCGCCCGCGCTGCGGGTGTCCAGGCGATCGACGGCCCGTTCCTCGGCATCGCCGACGACGACGCCTTCCGTCACTCGGCGCAGTGGGTGTCCGATCTCGGATTCGACGGAAAGTGGGTCATCCACCCTGCGCAGATCACCTCTGCGGCAGCGGCCTTCACCCCCACCGACGATCAGGTCGACGCCGCCCGCAAGGTTCTCGACGCGCTCGAGGAAGCCGAGAACCGCGGCGCCGGAGCCGCCCAGCTCGACGGGCAGATGCTCGACGAGGCCGTCGCCGTCGCCGCCCGCCGCACCCTGTCGAAGATCGGAGCCTGAAAGCCATGACCACCTCGTACGTCGGCGGACCCTATTTCGACGAACTGACCGTCGGCCAGGTCTTCGACACCGCCCCCGCCGTGACGCTCACCGACGGCCTCGCCGCCGCGCACCAGAGCATTCTCGGTGACCGCCTGCGTCTTCCGCTCGACAAGCACCTCTCGGCCGCCGTCGCGGGTGGGCCGGTCGCGCACGCCGGTTTCGTCACCGACATCGCGATCGGGCAGTCCACGCTCGTCACGCACCACGTCAAGGCCAACCTCTTCTACCGCGGCCTGCGTTTCCGCCGCTTCCCGCACATCGGCGACACCCTCTACACCACCACCGAAGTCGTGGGACTGAAGGAGAATTCGGCGAAGCCCGGACGCAGGCCCACCGGTCTCGCGGCGTTGCGCATGAACACGGTCGATCAGGACGGCAACACCGTCCTCGATTTCTACCGCTGCGCGATGCTGCCGCTGAGGGAGAACCCCGACCCCGACCGCGTCGTGCACTCCGACGACCTCTCGGCCATCGGACCGCAGGACGAACCGCAGTGGTCCGCGCCCGCCGACTGGAATTTGGATGTCTACCGGTCGAAGGTGCCGGGCGAGCACTTCGACAAGTCCCTCGCCGGTGCCGTGCTGCAGTCCAGCGGCGATGTCGTCTCGAGCGCACCGGAACTCGCGCGCCTGAGCCTCAACATCGCGGCGACGCACCACGACGAGCGGGTCGGCGCGTCGGGTCGTCTCGTGTACGGCGGCCACACCATCGGCCTGGCCTTCTCGCAGGCGACGCGCGCGCTGCCGAATCTCGTGACGGTGCTGGGTTGGAAGGCGTGCGACCACACCGGTCCGGTGCAGGAGGGCGACACCCTCACCAGCGACCTGCACGTCGAATCCGCCGAGCCCCTCGCCGAGGGCGGTGGCGTGCTGAACCTGCGGTCGGTCGTCTACGCGCACCGCGGCGGTGCCGCGAATGGCAACCGCGGCGGTGCCGAGCCGGCGCCCGTGCTGGATTGGCGGTTCACCGCACTCATGGCCTGACAGCCCCTGCCGAAACCGACGTTGTGCGCGAAATCGTTTGGAAAATCGCGAACAATGTCGGTTTCGTCGTTATGCATCAACTCGTTTGACGAGGCGCTCGTAGCGCTGCCGGGCCGCCTGGGTGCTTCCCAGACCGAGGCCGAAAGCGATCTCCTGCCAGGTCATCCCGCGCTCCCGCGCGATGCGGAGGATCAGCGCCTCGAGTTGGTCCATCTCGGCGCGCGCCTTCGGGACGAGGCCGAGCGCGGCGATGACGTCGGCGTCGTCGACCTCGGGTTCGTCGGGGCCGGGACTGTGCACGCCGCCCGCCAGTGCCGCGACGAGACGGATGGCGCCGAGCGAGTCGAGCATCTCGGGGTGCGACTGCCTGGCCCGTTGTTCGGGAGTGCTGCCGTGCCGTTCGGCGATCCGGAACAGCCCCGCGTACTCACGATGGGCGCGTTCGCGACTCGGATCGGGTGGAGTGAAACCTTCCTCGGACATGATCCCAGGATGACGCGTGAACAAGTTGTTGTCAACAAATTGTTCACAGATGCCCGATCCGCAACGACTTCGACCATCCGCCACAGCAATTGCGGCGGCGAATAGCCAGGACGGTAGCGAATACGGGCATCAGGGCACGGTCCACGTGTTGTCGCCCCGCAGCAACTGCTGCAGGTCGGCGGTGCCGGACTCCCGCGCGGTCCGCACCCGAGCGCGCTCCGCGTCGTCGTAGGTCGTCCGCCCGACCTGCCGCGCGATCCCCGTGACGACGTAACGAAGGTCCTGGTCCGACAGCCGCGACAGCGCGTACGCGTATTCGGGGTCGTCGGTGTGCGCGTCGTGCACGACGATGTCGGCGGCGTCCACCTCGGAGCGTTGCGCCACACGCAGACCGAAACCCTTTCGGACGACGCACCGCTCGTCGTCGACGCCGAAGATGATCGGTTCGCCGTGCCGCAGCGGGATCAGGTGCGACGGCGCTTCGTCCTTGCGCAACACGTCGAACGAGCCGTCGTTGAAGATCGGGCAGTCCTGCAGGATCTCGACGAAGGCCGCACCGCGATGGTGTGCCGCCGCGCGCAGGACCTCCGTCAGTCCGGCGCGATCGGAGTCGAGAGCACGTGCGACGAAGGACGCCTCGGCGCCGAGCGCGAGCGACAGGGTGTTGAACGGCGCGTCGACCGACCCACCGGGTGAGGACTTGGTGACCTTGCCGACCTCCGAGGTCGGCGAGTACTGCCCCTTGGTCAGGCCGTAGATCCGGTTGTTGAACAACAGGATCCGCATGTTCACGTTGCGACGCAGGGCGTGGACGAGATGGTTGCCGCCGATCGACAGGGCGTCGCCGTCGCCGGTCACGACCCACACCGACAGATCCGGACGCGTCACCGCCAGACCGGTCGCGAGTGTCGGGGCGCGTCCGTGGATCGAGTGCACACCGTAGGTGTCGAGATAGTAGGGGAAGCGCGACGAGCATCCGATACCGGAGACGAACACGAGATTCTCACGCCGGACACCCAATTCGGGCAGCAGGCTGCGGACCGTCGCGAGGATGACGTAGTCGCCGCAACCCGGACACCACCGCACTTCCTGGTCGGACGTGAAGTCCTTCGCCTTCTGTGGGTCGTCCGTCCGGGGCACACCGTCGAGTGCGTCGGTGTGCGGGCGGAGTCCGAGATCGTGGCCGAGGAGTCCGGTCATGCTCGTGCCCTCTCTGCTGTCGGGTCGAGTTTCGTCGACGAGGCGACCGCGGCCGGCGTCCGGGATCGTTCGGTGTCGGCGAGTGTTCCGGCGAACTCGGCTTCGATGGCGTCGTGGAGTTCGTCGGCGCGGAACGCCATGCCGGATACCTTCGTCACCGGCTGGATGTCGGCATCGAACCGCGACCGCAGCAGGAAGGACAGCTGACCGAGGTTCATCTCCGGGACCAGCACGCGCCGGTAGCGGCCGAGCACGTCGCCGAGATTCTTCGGCATCGGCGCCAGGTGCCGGAGGTGCGCGCGGGCGACGACATGCCCCGCTCGCCGGGCGCGACGCACGGCCTCCCCGATCGGCCCGTACGACGAACCCCAGCCGAGCACGAGCACCTCGGCGTCGCCGGTGGGGTCGTCGACGTCGAGATCCGGGACGTCGATGCCGGCCACCCGCGCGACCCGCAGTCGGGTCATCAGCTCGTGGTTGGTGTGGTGGTACGAGATGTCGCCGGTGCCGTCGGCCTTCTCGAGTCCGCCGATCCGATGCTCGCGACCTGCGGTGCCGGGTGTCGCCCAGTCGCGCGCGAGGGTGTCGGCGTGGCGGGCGTAGGGCAGGTAGCCGGGATCGTCGTCACCCGGCGACGCGGCGAAGCGCGGATCGATGCGGGGCAGGTCGTCGATGTCGGGGATCCGCCACGGTTCGGATCCGTTGGCGATCGCACCGTCGGACAACAGCATGACCGGGGTGCGGTAGGTGATGGCGATGCGCGCGGCTTCGAGTGCGGCGTCGAAGCAGTCGGCGGGTGACTGCGGAGCGACGATCGCGACGGGCGATTCGCCGTTGCGGCCGAACATCGCCTGCACCAGGTCGGCCTGTTCGGTCTTCGTCGGAAGGCCCGTGGACGGTCCACCACGCTGGACGTCGACGACGATCAGCGGCAGCTCGGTCATCACCGCCAGACCGATGGCCTCGGATTGCAGGGCGATCCCCGGACCCGACGTGCTCGTGACCCCGAGCGCGCCACCGTAGGACGCGCCGATCGCAGCGCCGATACCCGCGATCTCGTCCTCGGCCTGGAAGGTGTGCACGCCGAACCGTTCGAGCCTGCTCAGTTCGTGGAGGATGTCGGAGGCCGGGGTGATCGGGTAGGTGCCGAGGAAGACGTCCATCCCCGCCGCGCGACCCGCCGCGACGAGACCGTAGGCGAGGGCGGTGTTGCCGGTGATCTGCCGATACGTGCCGGGTGGCAGTGCCGCGCGGGCCACCTCGTAGGTTGCGGCGAACGTCTCGGTGGTCTCCCCGTAGTTCCAGCCGGCGCGCAGGGCGAGGACGTTCGCGTGCGCGATGTCGGGCTTCGACGCGAACTTGCGCTCGAGGAACGTCTCGACCGGCGCGATCGGCCTCCCGTACATCCACGACAGGAGACCGAGCGCGAACATGTTCTTCGAGCGCTGCGCATCCTTCTTGCCGACGCCGGCGGGTTCGACGGCTCCAGCGGTGAGCGTGCTCATCGGCAGGGCGTGGACGGTCAGGTACTCCACCGCGTCGGTGCCGAGCGGATCGGCGTCGTAGCCCGCCTTGCTCAGGTTCCGTTTGGTGAACTCGTCGCTGTTCACGATGACGGTGCCGCCTCGGGGCAGGTCGCCGACGTTGGCCTTGAAGGCCGCCGGGTTCATCGCGACCAGCACGTCGGGCCGGTCGCCGGCGGTGAGGATGTCGTGGTCGGCGATCTGGATCTGGAAGCTCGAGACCCCGGGAAGAGTGCCCTGAGGTGCGCGGATCTCGGCGGGGAAGTTGGGTTGTGTGGCAAGGTCGTTGCCGAAGGCCGCCGCCTCGGCGGTGAACCTGTCACCGGCGAGTTGCATGCCGTCGCCGGAGTCGCCGGCGATGCGGATGACGACCTGTTCGAGTTTCGCGCTCGACGCCATGCGCTCCATCGTGGCCCTCACGCGCGCATGTGCAACCGTTTCTCCCGAAAATTCTGCTCATCCGCTACAAGATCGGCTTTCCGCTACAGCAATTGCCGGCAATCACCGCAGCGGAAAGCCAACTTTGTAGCGAACGCGTCAGGAGCGGACGGTGTCGCCGACGAAGCTCAACGCCTGTGGCCACGACACGGCGTAGGCGTCGGCGTTGACGGGATTGCCGTGCCGGTCGCGGGAGGAGAAACCGTGTTCGGCGCCCGGGTAGACATGGGTGATGGTCGCGCCGGTCTCGCGCTGTTGCAGCGTCGCCTGCAGGTTCGCGAAGGTCTCGGCGCTCATGATCGTGTCGGCGCCGGCGTGCAGCACCATGACGGGTGCAGCGACGCGACCTGCCTGTTCGACGGCGTCGATCGTGTGGTTCGGGGCGGGCGGCACCGCGATCGACGGGTGGTAGGCCACGACGTTCGCGACCCGCGTGTCGCGGGCGCCGAGGATCAGGGCGAGGCGTCCGCCGAGGCACCATCCGATCACGCCGACCTTCTCCAGGCGCAGCTCACCGAAAGCATGGTCGAGCAGGGTCGCCATCTCCGCGACGCACTTCTCGTCGTCGAGGCCCCGCATCAACTCCACGAGTTCCTCGCGCGAGGTGTCGTCGGCGCTCGGTCCGTGCCAGGGATCCCAGACGAGCGCGGTCACACCGGTTCCGGCGATGTCGTGCGCGTACTCGCGGACCTGGGCGTCGATGCCGGTGATCATGGGCAGCAGCAGCATTCCTCCGGTGGCACCGCCGAGCGGCCTGGCCAGATAGGCGCGCAGACCTGCGATGTGAACGAATTCTGCCTCGATGTCGGTCATCGACCGTCCTTCCACTTTGCGTCGTTGATTCGTCATGATCTTCGTACGAAGTCGTTCAGCGGGTAGCACATCCACCCGTCACTGCAGCTCAGGGGCCGTCCGTCCCACCCACCGAAAAAAATGAGAGCATCATTTCCATTTTGCGGTATCGTTCCTCTCAAGCACCGACGTACGGTCGGAGCACGGCAGACGGCTCGCTCGAAAGGGATACAGGCAGATGGCTCGCACCGTATTGGTCAGTGGTGGCACCGGCGGCCTCGGCAGCGCCGTGACGAAACATCTCCTCGACACCGGATGGCGGGTCGTGGTGCCGTGGCTGGTCCGTGACGAGCTCGAGCGCGTGGGCATGCATCCGAACCTCCAACTCGTCCAGGCCGACGTCTCCGACGAGCAGCAGCTCGAGGACGCCCTGAACCTGGCGTGCGACGATCCCGACGCTCCCCTGTTCGGCGTCGTCAACCTCGTCGGCGGCTTCGCCTCGGGACCGCGGGTGCACGAAACCCCGATCGAGGTCCTCGACTCCCAGCTCGATCTCAACCTGCGCACCGCCTATTCCGTCAGCCAGGCGGCGCTGCCCCACCTGATCCGCCGCGGCGGTGGATCGATCGTCTGCATCTCCACCGCCGCGACGCTCAACCCCTTCCCGGGCGGCGCCCCCTACATCGCTTCCAAGGCTGCGGTGTCGGCGCTGGTCGAGACGATGGCGCTCGAGTACCGCGACGACCACATCCGCGTCAACGCGCTGCTGCCCGTCGTCATCGACACCCCGGCCAACCGCGCCGCGATGCCCGACGCCGACACGAGCCGCTGGTCGAAGCCGGCCGACATCGCGAAGGTCATCGAGTTCCTGATCTCCGATGCGGGCGCCTCCGTCACCGGTGGTCTGATCCCCGTCACCAATGTCGACTGACAGCGTCAGACCGACTGGAGGCGACCGAGTTTCATCGCACGTTCGAAGGCTCGCCGTTCGGCGTAGTTCATGCCGCCCCACACGCCGTGCGTCTCTCCGGTGCGCACGGCGTGCGCTCGGCACGCGTCGATCACCGGACAGGAGCGACAGACCTCCTTCGCCTGCCGCTCGGCCCGGAGCACCGCACCACGGCCGTCCTCGGGCTGAGGGAAGAACATCGACGTGTCCACCCCGCGGCACCGCGCCGCGACCACCCAGTCACGGTCGCCGGATCCGTACATCGCCGCCTCCTTGCCCATCGGGTCATCGCGACCCGCACTCGTCGAACGAGTGTTTGTACGGCCATTTTTCGGTACCCGGCGGGGATCGTCAATCGTTGAGCAGCGCGGATCCATCAGAATCGACGATGCCAGTCGCTTCGGATACCTATAAGCACCGGACGCTATGGCCGCACATTTGGCGAGCGGGCGAGGCCGAGCGGACCAGCGGGGCGGATCAGCCGACGATGCCGGCCTTCTTCAGACCCGCGATCTGCTCGTCGGTGAGCCCGAGATCGGCGAGCACCGTGTCGGTGTGCTGACCGAGCCCCGGCACCGCGCCCATCGGCAGTTCGACGTCGCGGAAGTTCATCGGCGGCAGGATGCCGCGCACCGGACCCGCCTCGGTCTGCACCTCACGCCAGCGGTCGCGCGTCGCGAGCTGGGGGTGTTCGATGAGCCCGCGTAGATCCCGCAGCTGCGCGGCCGGCACACCGGCGTCGGCGAGCTTCTCGTCGAGCTCCGCGCTCGTGAACTGCTTGGTGGCCTGCCCGACCAGCGCATCGACCTCCTCGCGGCGACGCACCCGCTCGAGATTGGTGGCGTAACGCGGATCGTCGCCCAGTTCGGGCATGCCGAGCACATCGGTGAGCGTGCGCCAGCCCCGGTCGTTCTGCACGCCGATGAGGATCTCGCCGTCCGAGGTGGGGTACTTGTCGTACGGCGCGATCGAGGTGTGCGACAGACCCATCCGTGGCACCTGGCGTCCCTGGTACATCTGCAGGTACATCGGATAACCGAGCCATTCGGCGGTCGCGTCGAACATCGACACGTCGATCGTCGCGCCGACGCCCGTGCGGTGCCGGCGCAACAGCGCCGCCTGGATGGAGGTGAGCGCATACATGCCCGCGGCGATGTCCGAGGTGGGGATGCCCGTCTTCACCGCAGTCTCGGGCGTGCCGGTGATCGAGCACAGGCCGGTCTCGGACTGCACGAGCATGTCGTAGGCCTTGCGGTCGCGCATCGGTCCGTCGGTGCCGTAACCGGACATGTTGACCACCACCAGTTCCGGGTGGTCGGCACGCAGGTCGTCGGCACCGAGTCCGAGACGCTCCACCGCGCCGGGAGCGAGATTCTGCAAGAAGACGTCCGCACCGCGGATCAGCGCCTTCACCGCATCGATGCCCTCGGGAGCCTTGAGATCCACCGCGAACGATTCCTTGCCGCGGTTGAGCCAGACGAAGTGTGCGGCCAGGCCGTGCACGGCACCGTCGTAGGCGCGCGCGAAGTCGCCGTCGCCGACGCGTTCGACCTTGACGACACGGGCTCCGAGGTCTGCGAGATGGCGCGTCGCGAGGGGCGCGGCGACCGCCTGCTCGAGGCTCACCACAGTGATGCCCTCCAGCGGCAGGCCGGCAGAAACCTCCACCTCGGTCCGATCGGTTCGGTCGCTCGTCACCTGATGTCCTTTCGCGTTCGCGGTTCCCCCATCCGGCGTCGCTGCATGTCTACCAGGACGAACACGGACTCCCCAGTAATACCTCTGCGGTATCGATTCGGGTCCTATTGGGTATTGGACTGGAAATCCGAGCCCTGCCACTCTCTGTTGAGACGCAGACCACATTCCACCCGCCTCGTCCGGGGGCGTAGCAGACGGAGGGCGCATGAGTTCGTCCACACCCACCGATCAGGAGATCGCGAGGAAGGCCCGCAAGGCCGGTATCGCCTCCTTCATCGGCACCACCATCGAGTGGTACGACTTCTACATCTACGGCACGGCCGCCGCGCTGGTGTTCGGCCAGGTCTTCTTCTCGGACGAACTCTCGAGCGGTGTCGCGACCCTCCTCGCGTTCGTCACCCTCTGGGCCGGCTTCCTCGCCCGCCCACTCGGTGGCGTCATCTTCGGCCATCTCGGAGACCGCCTCGGACGCAAGAACACCCTCGTCATCACGCTCGTCATGATGGGCATCGCGACGGTGGGCATCGGTTTGCTCCCCACCTACGCGCAGATCGGAATGTGGGCGCCGGTCCTGCTGGTCTTCCTGCGCATCGTGCAGGGCGTCGCGGTCGGCGGCGAATGGGGCGGCGCCGTCCTCATCGCCAGCGAGAACGCCCCGAAGGGCAAGGGAATCCTGTATTCGGCGTTCGCGCAGCAGGGTTCGCCCGCCGGCAACCTGCTGTCGACGATGGCCTTCTTCTTCCTCGCAGCGCTGCCCACCCCGCAGTTCATGATGTGGGGCTGGCGCATCCCGTTCCTGCTGTCGGGCGTGCTGGTCGTCATAGGCATGGTGATCCGCCTCAAGCTCGAGGAATCGGACGCGATGAAAGCCGTTCTGGCACGCAAGAAGACCGTCAAGCTCCCGATCAAGGAAGTGCTGCGCAAGCACTGGGTCCTGGTCCTGCTCGGCGCCGGTGCACTGCCCCTCGCCCAGGTGACCTATTTCAAGAACACCTTCGCGCTGTCGTGGGCGACGAGCGAACTCGGTTACGAGCGCGGCACCTTCCTCGCGATCATCGCCATCGCCCTCGTCGTGCAGTTCATCGTGCAGCCGTTCGGTGCCGTGCTGGTGTCGAAAATCGACATGCGCAGGGCCATGCTCCTGATGATCGTCCCGGAGCTGTTCCTCATGCCGGCGATGTTCTTCGCGATCCGCACCGAGACCTTCGCGGTCGCCGTGATCGGTATGTGCCTCGCGACGATTCCGCACTCGATGTTCTACGGCGCGATCGCCGGCATCCTGGCCCGCGCCTTCCCGGCAAACATCCGGTACTCGGGCCTGTCGCTCGCCTACCAGCTGTGCTCGCTGATCGTCGGTGGTGGCACCCCGGTTCTCGCCCAGTACCTGCTCAACTCGTCCGGTGACGTCACCGGCGTGGCCATCGCGGCGGCCTGCTACGCAGCGGTTTCCCTCGTGTGCACCCTGGCACTGCTCGAGCGCACCGGATACGACCCGAAGGCACCCTCGGTCGCCGAGAAGTCCGACGCCGACGAACTCGCCCTCGAGCAGTCGGAGGCGGCCGAGCACGACCGCCGTACTCCGGGAACCGACGACACCCCACGAGATCGCGTCCATGCCTAGGACGGATCGCTCGCACTCGGGGCCGGCCGGCGCAGTCGCCGGCCGGCCCCGGTCAATCCGGAGTCGGCAGCGCTTCCTCGGAGAGGCGGAGAACCTCCCGCAGCGCGGCACTGTCGTCGTCCTCCCGCCACACGAGCCGCACGTCGAGCGGCTCGGGATGATCTGCGAGAGGAACGAACACGACCTCGGGGTTGATGACGTTCGCTGCGACCGACGAGACCGTCATCGAACATCCCACCCCGGCCGAGACCAGGGCGATCAGCGACAGCGAATCCGGGGCGCTCTGAACGATTCTGGGCGTGAATCCGACGTCGTGGGCGATACGGAGCAACAGCTCGCGCAGCATCGATCCGGGTTCGGCGGGCAGCATCACCCACGCCTCGTGCGCGAGGTCCTCGAGCCGGACCTGCTCACGGTCGGCGAGCGGGTGCTCCTTGGGCAGCGCCACGACGAGGTTCTCTCGGGCCACGACGCGCGACGCGATCCCCGGTGGGAAGAACAACAGGCGCACGATGCCGATGTCGAGCTTGCCCGCGGCCAGCTTGTTGAGCGCCTCGCTCGCGTACGCCGAACTGTCGAGCACGAATTCGATACCGGGATGAGTGCGCCGCACGAGCTTCGCCCACCGGCCCACGAGATAGTGCGAGGACGAACCGGCGAAACCGATACGGACCCTGCCGGTCTGGCCCGACCCCGCGGCGGTCACCGCCATCTCGGCCAGCCGGCAGGCGTCGAGGATGTTCCGGGCCGGCTCCACGAGCGCGCGACCGCTCTCCGTCAACCGCACGCTGCGGGTGTTGCGTTCGAAGAGTTCGGCTCCGAGTTCTTTCTCGAGCCTGCGGATCGTGCGGCTGAGCGGCGGCTGGGCCATGTGCAGCCGCTGCGCCGCGCGACCGAAATGCAGTTCCTCCGCCACCGCCAGGAACGCCTTCACCTGCTGGATCTCCACCCGTCGATTATTGCGCCTGCGGGCGCCTGATATCCGACACCGAATTACCGACCACACGGAGGACGACCGGGTATGCCGGACAAACTCATGACCCTGCGCGAGGCGATCGCCACCTATGTCGAGGACGGCATGACCGTTGCCCTCGAGGGTTTCTCGCACCTCATCCCGTTCGCCGCGGCGCACGAGATCATCCGGCAGGGCAGGCGCGACCTGACGTTGTGCCGCATGACCCCCGACATCATCTCCGATCAGCTCATCGCCGCCGACTGCGTGTCGAAGCTCGTCGCCTCGTTTTTCGCCAGCGGCTCGGCCGGGTCGCTGTACGAGATCCGCCGGCGCATCGAGAGCCACGACCCCGTCGCACTCGAGGTCGAGGAGTACAGCCACTACGGCATGGTCTGCCGCTACCAGGCCGGCGCGGCCGGGCTGCCCTTCTTCCCGCTGCGCTCGTATGCCGGCAGCGACCTGCCGAAGATCAACCCGAACATCCGGCTCGTCGAGGATCCCTTCAGCGGCGGCAGCGTCTACGTCGTGCCTCCGCTGAACCCGGACGTGACGATCATCCACGCGCAGCGCGCCGACCGCTCCGGCAACGTCCAGATCTGGGGCATCGCCGGTGTGCAGCAGGAAGCGGTCTACGCTGCGAAGAAGGCCATCGTGGTGGTCGAAGAGATCGTCGACGACGACGTGATCCGCTCCGATCCCAGCCGCACCCTCGTCCCCTCGCACGCGGTGGACGCGGTGGTGCTGAGCCCGCGCGGAGCGCACCCCTCCTACGCGCAGGGTTACTACGACCGCGACTGCGCGTTCTACCGCCGATGGACCGCGATCAGCAAGGACCCCCAGCAACTGCGCACCTGGTTGAAGGAATGGGTCCTCACCACCGCCGATCACGCCGAATACCTCGAGAAACTGGGCGAAGAGTACTGGGCCGACCTCGAGGTCGCGCCGCGCCCCTCCGGGACCGTCGACTACGGGAGCCGAAAGTGACCACCGCCGAAACCTTCTCCACCACCGAACTGATCGTCTCCGTCGCCGCGCGGGCCCTGGCCGGCAAGGCCCGGGTCTTCGCCGGGGTGGGTCTGCCCACCCTCGCCGTCGACCTCGCCGCCCGCACGTCGAACCCCGACGTCGAGCTGATCTACGAATCCGGGGTCTGTGGTGCGCACCCCGAGGCGATGGCCGAGGGCATCGCCGACTCCGTCGTGGTCTCCGGCGCCGAATCCGTGGTGTCCATGGCGTCGCTGTTCGGGTATGTGCTCCAAGGCGGCAACGTCGACGTCGGGTTCCTCGGGGCGGCGCAGATCGACCGCGACGGCAGCCTCAACACCAGCATCATCGGCGACTGGGACAAGCCCACCGTGCGCCTGCCCGGCGGCGGCGGAGCCGTCGAGATCATGCCCAACGCCGGCGAGGTGTTCGTGATCATGCGACGCCACGATCCGAGTGCCTTCCCCGCCGAACTGGACTTCTGCACGACCCCGAGCCCGGTGCGCGCCCGTGAGGCGGGCGTCGGCATCATGCCCCGCGGCCGCGGGGTGACGAAGGTGTTCACCAGTCTGGGCGTGCTGTCGCGGCAAGATTCCTTCGACGAACTCGAACTGACCAGCATCCACCGCGGTGTCACCGTCGACCAGGTCCGCGCCGCCACCGGCTGGGATCTGAAGGTCTCCGACGAGCTGACGCTGACCGAGGATCCCACCGCCGAGGAGATCGACCTGCTGCGCAACGAGATCGACAAGGTCCGCCTGTATCTGCGGTGATCCCGTCGACGTGACCGACGTGGCGGCTGGCAGGATGTCCGCAACGGACGACGCCCCGGATCCTGCGAGCCTGCGCGCGTCCGGCGTGATGCTCGGCGGACGGACCGCCGCGTGATGCGGGAAGGCGGCACGTCATGCACGCGAGCACGATCCACGACCTCGTGGACGACACGGTCGTCGCGGCTGTGATGCCGTTGACCGACCTCGCGCACAGGCCGGTGGCCGGACGCGATGCCGTCGCACTGGTCGACGAGCACGAGGTGTTCGCCGATCCCCCGACGGTCCTGCACCGGATCGCCGCTGTGCGCGAGCGCGGATTCGCCGTGGCGGTACGCATCGCGGAATCGGCGTCCCGCGCCACGGTCGTCCTGGCTCTGGTCGAGCCGGAGGTGGTCGTCGTACCGGCCGAGGCGCTCGTCGCATCCGACCTGCGGGCCGCCACTACCCTGCTGTCGTTGCGGGCCCACTGCGAGCGCACGAACTCCGTCGTTCTCGCCGAGGGCGTCGACTCCGACCTTCATCGCGAGGCGGCCCTCGCCCACGGTATCGATTTCGGTTGCGGTACAGCACTACACGTTGCGGAGGGTGAAGCCGGCCCTTCGTCGCCGCGCGGAGGGTTGTTCCGTGAACCCACCTGGAGTGCGCCGCTCGACGACGCGACCGCCGCGCCCTTCCGCATCCTGTCTGCCGGTCGGGAACGCGTGCGGAGCGGCAAGGGTCTGCTCGTGTCCATGAGCGCCGACCTCGAGGCGCGAGCCGGGGAGGCCGGACCCGACACGATCGCCCTCGGCACCTTCCAGCACCACGACCACTTCACCGGGGCCGCACGCAGACGATGGCTGTCGATGGCCGACACCCTCGCGCACGTCGCGGTCTTCGCGGTCGGGTTCGGCACGAGCACCTCGGGCCCGGACCTCGTCCCGATCGAGCCGCACGATCCCCTCGTCGACGAGTGGAACGTCATCCTCCTGGGAGAGTCGTTCGCGTGCGCGCTCTCTGCCCTCGACCTGCACCGTCGAACGGCCGGCGGCGAGCGGGAGTTCGAGTACGTCGTCTCCTACGACCGGGAGTCCGTCGCCCGCGCGGCGCGCGCGACCCTGTCCCGTCCCCGACCGGTCCCCTTGGAGGTCCCACCCTCGTCCTGAGCCGCTCTCCCTCGGGTCACCCCTCGAAACGCGCCAGGATGCTGTGGGCACACCGGATCACGGTGCCGCGGTCGTAGGACAGCACGTAGCGGAACTCTCGGTCGAGATCCGCTGCGTCGGTGTGCATGTCGAGCGCGGCGAGTACGCACGCGAAGTGCGGACCGAGGACGACGACGTTCCATTCGTCGACGATCGGATCGTTCGGGTCCAACGGCGCGTGGTGTACCGCGGAGTCCACGTAGGGATCGATTCCGACGCCGTAGACCCCGGTGTAGGCGACCTGCTCGGCGAGCTGCGCCCATCGAACCCGGGAGGTCGGGGTGAAGTGCTCGGCGCGCTGGAAGGTGCCGAGCACGATCGTCTCCGGTCCGGCTCCCACCGCGTTGGTCTCGAGCAGCTTGCTCATCGACACCAGAAGTCGCTTGAAACTACTTGTGCGTCTGCGTCCTTCGGACGCCAGAGCGAAGGGAGTGAGTTCGGGGCCGCCGGGAACGGCCCGTCGCGGACGCAGCGATATCGGTTCGACATCCGAATCCGCTTGCGCGGCATCCCCGGTCGATCCGACTGTCGGATACAGCGCGCCCATTCCGTATTCGGCGGCCAATCCCAGAGCGCGGCGGCGATGCAGTTCCGAATCGACGCCCTGCGCGATGACGACCGCGCTGCTGGATTCGATGTACGCGGCGACGGCGTGGGCAATCCTCGCCGTCGAGGCGTCGGCCGCACGCGCGATCAGGGCCGGCGACGTGATGATCACATCCGGTTCGACGAGCGGCAGCAGCGCGAGGGCCTGAGCACGCGCTCCCACACCGTCCACCGCGACGAGCATGCCGGCGGTGCGCGCCGCCGCAATGGTGCGCAGCGTCCTGGCAGGGGCGGCGATCAGCGCCTGCTCGGTGATGAGAGCGACCGTGGTCGGGCCCGCTCGATCCCCGAGCGCGCCGAGTTCGTCGAGCGAATCGAGATCGACGGTCACCAGATGCGGAACCGCCGACTCGGCTTGCCGTCCGGCCCTGCGCCACTTGATCCGGTCCAGTTCCGACTTCTGATGCATCGCCCGGGCGGCCTCGCTCAGAGCGGTCGCATCGTGCAACGATGATCCTTCCGGACCACGCAGTTGCAGTTCGACGGCGGACAGCGCACCGCTGCCGAGCCGATGGATGGGGGCGAGCTCCGTCTCCACGACGAGGCCGCCGAACGCGGCCTCCGCGTCGGCGGCAGCGTCGGCAGGAACAGCGCTCATGGATCCAGCATCCCATCTCCGGCCACCGATCGTCCGCTCGGGCCGACGGAGCCAGGAACATAGGATATTTTCGCAGCTCCGAACGCCTACGTTACAGAACCGTGATGTTTCGTTATCGTTCCGTTATGGAACGGGTGGTGGCGAAGCGACATCCGTCGGACAGGCTCTGTGCAAGCCCGAGGCGAGTTCTCACCGGACCCCGACGTTCTCACCACGACCCCAGCAGGCCGACCGTCTGCTCGTGATCCAGCCCGCACCGGACGGCACGAAATCCACGCCGACAGGAGACCGCAATGAGCACACCTACGAGCACCACCCGCAGGATCGTCACCCACACCGGCGCACTCTCACGAGTCGGTGCAGAGACGGTCGCCCGAGCACCGCGCTACCGTCTCGACGTCCACTCGCCCTCCCGTCGCTGCAGCGTCCTGCGGGCGAAGGGAGATCTCGACATGACCGCCCGAGCGGAGTTCGCCTCCACTCTCGGCGACCTCGCACACTCGGGCGACCACGTCGTCGTCGATCTGTCCGAGGTGACCTTCATGTACTCCGAGGTCGCCTCGATGCTCGCCGATGCCGTTCACATCCGGCCCGGCCGTTTCCACGTCGTCGCACCCACACGCCAGGTGCGCATGCTGCTCGACATCCTCGCTCCCGGCCTCGACGTCACAGCCGATGCCGCACCCTGCGACGCGGGCACAGCACCCGCTGCCTGATCACAGCAAGGGGCGCGTGACGGCGTCCGGCCGGCGTGCAACCGACTGCTGTAGCAGTGCGCGCCCGCCACGTGCGCGCGTCGCAACACCTCGGACACGACTGCAGCATCGGATCCACCCACGACCGCGGCGACATGTGTGTGGGGGGCGAACCCATAAGGTGGTGGTAAAGGCCAATTCAAGCCCTCGGTTGTCAGGTTTGGCAGCCCTTACACTCTATCGGTGCTCAGCCCGTTCTTCCGCAAGGAACATCCTCGCGTGCGTTTCGTCCTCCATCTGGAAGACTTCGGTGACGCCCCAGCCTTGATCACCCAGCAGGAAACCGTCACCTACAGCGACCTGGCCGACCGAGTCCATCGGGCAACTGCCCGGCTGGGCAACACCCGCCGACTGGTGTTGATCGCAGGTGCCAACGAGATCGATGTTCTTGTCGTCTACCTTGCAGCGCTACTCGCCGGACATCCGGTTCTGCTGGCGCCGGGCGACCACCCCGCAGCCTTCGAAGGCCTGATCGCCGCATACCGACCCGACGTGGTGGTGCGCAGTATCGACGGGACCGTGACGATCGAGGAACGGGGTGACGGTTCTGCGCATGTACTGCACCCCGACCTGGCGCTGCTGCTGAGCACCTCCGGCTCGACGGGCTCCCCGAAACTCGTCCGCCTGTCCCATCGCAACGTGCAGTCCAATGCAGAGTCGATCGCGGAGTACCTCGACATCCGTAGTACCGACCGGGCAGTGACGACGCTGCCGATGCATTACTGCTACGGGCTCTCTGTCATCCACAGCCACCTACTGCGCGGAGCCGCAGTGATCCTCACGAGCCGCTCGGTGACCGACCCGGCGTTCTGGGAGCTGTTCCGAGACCACCGCGGCACCAGCTTCGCCGGCGTGCCCTACACGTTCGATCTGCTCGATCGGTTCGGATTCGACGAACTGGACCTAGCCGACCTGCGCTACATCACCCAGGCCGGCGGTCGACTCTCACCGGATCGGGTCCGCGCCTATACGCAGTCGGGCCGTGAGCGGGGCTGGGATTTCTTCGTCATGTACGGGCAGACGGAGGCGACCGCACGGATGGCGTACCTGCCTCCGGAACTCGCCTCCGACTATCCGCAGTCGATCGGACGAGCTGTTCCCGGTGGATCCTTCCGGCTCGAGCCGATACCGGACGCTCCGGACGGCACCGGTGAACTGATCTACACGGGGCCGAACGTAATGCTCGGCTACGCGCACACGCCCGAGGATCTGGGTCTCGGGGACGTCCTCGAGGGTGAACTGCGGACCGGCGACCTCGCGCGGCAGATCGACGGCGGCGTGTACGAGGTGGTGGGCCGACGCAGCCGTTTCGTCAAGATCTTCGGGCTACGGATCGACCTGCAGCAGGTCGAGTCGACCCTCGCCGAACAGGGACTGACGGCATGCTGTGTCGGCGGGACGGACGACATGATCGTGGCGGTCGAGGGCGCGAGCGATCTCGAGGCGGTCCGGTCCGCGAGCGCACGGGCCTGTGGTCTTCCCGTCGCGGCCGTGCGGGTGTGTCTCGTCGACGAGCTTCCGCGGACCGGCACGGGCAAACCCGACCTTCGGGCAGTGGCCGAGCTCGTGCACCACGCGACGCCCGATTCACCCGAGGCAGAGAGCACCGTCGTGGACACGGCCGCCCTGCGGACCCTGTATGCCGAGGTGCTGCACAGTGGGCAGGTCACCGACGACAGCTCGTTCGTGAGCCTGGGCGGCGACTCGCTGTCCTATGTGCAGATGTCTCTGCGGCTCGAGCGCATGCTCGGCTATCTACCCCAGAACTGGCACACCACCGCGATCAAGGATTTCGTGCCTACGCCCCGGCGACGATGGTGGCGGGCGGTCGAGACCAACGTGCTGCTCCGCGCTGTTGCGATCGTGCTGATCGTCGGTTCGCACATCCGGTTGTTCGGGGTTCTCGGCGGCGCGCATGTGCTGCTGGGGGTCACCGGATACAACTTCGCACGCTTTCATCTCGCCACTCCCCGTACCGAACGGGTGCGACATGTCCTGGGCAGCGTCGCCCGAATTGCCGTACCCAGCATGGTGTGGCTCGGCGTCGTGATCGCACTGACCGGGGACTATCTCGTGACCAGTGCGTTGTTGCTCAACGGCATTCTCGGCCCCGACGGGTGGACGCCCGAATGGCGGTACTGGTTCATCGAAGCGATCGTGTACATCCTGCTCGTAGTCATCGCGGTGTTGTCCATCCCGCTCATCGACCGTGTTGAGCGCAGGCACTCGTTCTGGTTCGCGATGGCCTTGGTGGGTGTGGGTCTGCTCCCCCGCTACCGCGTGATCGAGCTCGGGGACGGCAACAATCTGATTCTGAGCGCGTCGATGGTCTTCTGGTTGTTCGCCCTGGGCTGGGCTGCCGCTACGTCGACGACCGTGTGGCACCGAATGATCGTCACGGCGGTGATCGCAGCCACGGTGCCCGGATACTTCTCGGGTGATCTCCAGCGAGAACTTCTCGTCATCGGTGGGCTGGGCCTGCTGGTGTGGCTCGAGTCCGTTCCCTGCCCACCTGTGCTGAGCCGGATCGCAGGGGTGCTGGCGAGCGCGTCGCTCTACATCTACCTGACGCACTTCCAGGTGTATCTGCCGCTGCGAGAGGACCATCCCTGGTTGGCGTTCGCCCTGTCGATTCTGGTCGGCATTCTCTTCTGGCAAGCCGTGACGGTCACCCTTGCTCTGCGTCGACGGGTCGGTGCTGCGCGGGCGAAATCCGATCCGAATCCGGCCGGTACCAGCAGTGGTTCGCCCCCGTCCCACGCTGCGGAGATGCCGGGGAGATCCCCGGTGGCGTGAACTGTCACTGCTACTGGTTCGAAGATCCCGGGACGCGTGGTGTGCAGTCCTCGCCCCTGTGAACGACATCGATAAGACCGCGTTGAAGCATGCACCGACATGTCTCGTGCTCGTCAGCGTGCCGGGCCACCCGTGATCAACGCCCACACGTCCCCGGCTTCACCGGCCGCGGCGAGCAGTTCGGAATCCCACGACGCGACCGTGCCGAATTCGCTGCGCCACGACAGGATCCGGTTGGCGTGCCGATGCAGCTCGTGTTCCATCGTGAAGCCGATCGCGCCGAGTGCCTGATGCGCGTTTCGGGCGACGACCGACGCCGCATGTCCGGCACACGACGCGGCCGCCGCGATCGCGAAGCGGGTCGACGCGTCATCGAAACCACCGGCGAGAACGGCGTCGACCGCACCATCCGCGGCGGCGTGCACGAGCGAGGCCTCGGTGGCGATGTCGGCGACGAGCGCCTGCACCGCCTGGAACTTGGCCAGCGGACGACCGAACTGCACGCGGGCAGTGGTGTGATCGACGACGAGCTCGAGAACCCGATCCATCGCACCCGCGGTGGCCAGCGCACGGACGAGCGCGCCCCGGTGGCGGAACTCGTCGGCGGTGCCCGCCGGAACGTCGCGCCCGGACAGTGCCGACAGGTCGACGCACATGTGATCGCGGGGCTCCGCCGCCAGGTTCACGGCCTCGACGATCTCGACATCGCCGCGAGCGACCTCGGCGACCTGCCATCCCTGCGGTGACTCCCACAACACGACGATCGAGTCCGCGAACCGGGCCCACGGCACGTGGCGTGCGCGGCCGTCGGCGTCGAGCACCGCGGCGGTACGCACCGCCGGCGCCGCATCGAGGCCCGCCTGCTCGAGGAGCCAGCCCGCGAGCAGATCGTTCTCGGCCACCGGCACGGCAGCAGCAGCGCTGCCGGCGGCCTCGAGCAGCAGGGCGGCCTCGAGCCATCCCGCGCCGCTTCCGCCGCTCTCCTCCGAACCCGTGAGCCGATCGAGGCCGAGCTCGGTGAGGGTGCTCCACAGGGCACGATCGAGTTCCACGACCTCACCGATGCGGTGGTCGTCACCCGAGGTGAACACCTCGGACAACATCTGTGCGAAATCGCGCAGTTCCGTCGACTGCAGTGCGTCCTGCCCGCTCATCTCATCCCCAATCCTCGTGCGATGACCCCGCGGAGGATCTCGCTCGTGCCGCCGCGCAGTGTGAAGCCCGGTCGTTGCATGACTCCTGCCCGGACGAGCTCGGCCAGATGTGCGTCGGCCGCGGTGTATCCCGCGACCTCGTCGGCGAGATCCGCCAGGTCACCTTCGGTCTTCGTGCCGAGCACCTTCACGACCGACGCCGCGAGTTCGGCGTTCTCGCCACGTTCGAGGGACTCGGAGACCGCGGTGGACATGCGGTGCAGGCCCGCCATGCGTCCGATGGTCGCTCCGATGCGGGTGTCCGCTTCGACGCTGCCGTCGGCCACACCGTGTACGAGGGATTCGAGCACCCCGAAGGTCGACAGGAAACGTTCGGGACCGCTGCGCTCGTAACCGAGCTCGCTCGTCACCTGTTCCCAGCCGGCGCCGATCTGTCCGAGCACCAGGTCGTCCGGGACGAAGACGTCGTCGAGCAGCACCTCGTTGAAGTGGTGGTCGCCGGACATCGACAGGATCGGGCGGATGGTCACGCCCGGGGAGTCGAGCAGCACGATGAACTGGCTCAGCCCGTCGTGGCGGTGCGCGGGATCGAGCGGGGCGGACCGCGCGAGGCCGAAGAAGGCGTCGGCGTGGTGGGCCCCGGACGTCCACAACTTGGTGCCGGAGATCCGCCACCCACCGTCCACCTGCGTGGCCTTCGTCTTGACGCTCGCGAGGTCGGATCCGGAGTCGGGCTCGGACATTCCGATGGCCCAGCAGATCTCACCGGCCGCGATGCCCGGCAGGAACCGCTGCTTCTGCTCTTCGGTGCCGTACTTCAGTAGCGACGGTGCGGCCTGGCGGTCGGCGACCCACTGGGCGGCGACCGGAGCGCCCACTGCGAGCAACTCCTCGGTGACGACGAAGCGCTCCATGAAGGTTCGTCCGTGTCCGCCGTACTCGACGGGGATCGTCATGCCGACCCAGCCGCGAGCGGCGAGCGCACGCGTGAAATCGGGGTTCCATCGCGTCAGCCAGGTGTCGATGCCCGGGGTGAACACGCCCGCGTCGATCTGTTCCTTCAGGAACGCCCGTACCTCGGCACGGAGTTCCGTCAGTGCCGGATCGGGGGTACCCGCCCTCGGCACGAGTCGTGCACTCATCGTCGATCTCCTTCTCCACCGGTGATGGTGGGACACAGCAGCGCCAGCGACAGGTCCGCGTAGCGTTCCGCGATCTCGTCCGGGTCGTCCGGGCCCGCGGGGTCATACCAGTTGGCGATAGCCGAGACCATCGCCAAAATCGATCGGCGGCAGTCGTCGGGATACTTCGTGGTGAAGACGCCTTGTGCGACACCGCGATCGATGATGTCGCGGATCCGCCTTCGGCCGGCGCGCCGGCGTTCCTCGTACAGTCGCGCACCCTCGGGTTCGAGATTGCGCACCTCCGTCGCGATCATGCGACCCTGTTCGGGGAACTGCGTGCGGAAGATGACGTTCCCCTTGACGAACGCGCGGATCTGCTCGACCGGATCGTCGCCGACGCGGGCGAGTTCGGCGTTACAGACCGCGTCGTAGGTGTCGACGCCGTCGAGCAGGATCGCCAGCAGCAGATCCTGTTTGTTCTTGTAGTGGTAGTACAGGGCGGACAGGCTCACGCCTGCCTCCTGCGCGATGGTCCGGATCGACGACGAGCCGTATCCGTTGCGCACGAACTCCTTCCGGCCCGCCTCGATGAAGACGCGCTGCTTCGGCGACAGCACTCTCACGACAACGCTCCGGTATCGGCGTACTGCGCGATCAGCTCGCCGAGCCTGCCCTCGACCATCTTGCCCGTCGGCGTGCGCGGCAGTTCGTCGACGAACCGCACGTGCCGGGGGAACTTGAAACGCGAGAGGCGCTCCCGGCAGAACCCGATGATGTCGTCCTCGGCCTCGTCGGATCCCTCTGCCCCGGGGACGAGCTGCACGAACGCTTCGACACGTTCACCGCGGTCCGCATCCGGCACGCCGACCACCGCGACATCCGCGATCAACCGGTGCAGCGCGAGGACGTTCTCGATCTCCTGCAGATAGATGTTCACCCCACCCGAGATGATCGTGAACTTGTCGCGCCCGGTGAGGAACAGATAATCGTCCTCGTCGAGAGATCCGATGTCGCCGGTCGTGTACCAGTTGCCCTCGAAGGGGTGCCTGGTCGACGCCGTCTTCTCCGGATCCGTGTAGTACTCGAACGAGAAGTCGTCCCGCTCGAAGTAGACGGTGCCGATCTCGCCGGTGGGTAGCCGATTGCCGTTCTCGTCGCAGATGCGCGCCAGGCCGAGTGTGCCCGGGCCACCGAGCGCCTGCGTCGACACGCCGTACCGCAAGAGCGCGGCGTGGTAGATCGGTGCCGGCGACAGGTAGACGGTGTTCTCGTCGAAGGCGACACGGTGCGTCACCTTCGGGGTGAGCGGCACGATCGCCTCGGCGAGATCGGCGAGCGGCGCCGAGACGACGAGCACCTTCGCGTCGCAGTCGTCGACGAGGTAGGCCGCCTCGACGGGAGCGAGATGCGTGTTGACGAAGGTGACGTAGACGCCCGAACGAACTGCCCCCCAGTATAGTTCGAACGCAGTGGCGTCGTTGACGGTGACGACCGCGATGTGGTCGCCCTTCCCGACGTCGTGTGCGCGCAGCCAGTGCGCGAACCGGACGGACGCGCCCTCGAGCTCCCGATAGGTGAGTGTCCGGCCGGTCGCGGCCTCGTGCACGGCGGGCCGATCCGGGGCGACGGCGGCGTAACGGCCCGGGTACATGCCTACAGCCCCAGATCCTTGGAGATGATCGTCTTCATGACCTCGCTGGTGCCACCGTAGATCCGGGTCACGCGGGTGTCGGCGTACAGCCGGGCGATCGGATACTCGGTGATGTAGCCGTAGCCGCCGTGCAGTTGCAGGCACTTGTCGATGACGCGACCGGAGACCTCGGTGCAGAACAGCTTCGCGCGGGCCGCATCGGCGACCGTCAGTTCCTTGCGGTCGAGCAGTTCGAGGCAGTGGTCGACGTAGACACGCGCGGCCTGGGTCTCGGCCGAGCACTCGGCGAGCACGAATTTGGTGTTCTGGAACGAGGCGACGGGCTTGCCGAAGACCTTGCGTTCCTTGGTGTATGCGATCGCGTGGGCGATGGCGGCCTCGGCGAAGCCGACCTGGTTCAGAGCGATGCTCAGACGCTCCTGCGGCAGGTTGTGGGTGAGGTAGCCGAAGCCCGCGCCTTCCTCACCGAGGAGGTTCTCGACCGGCACCTTCACGTCGGTGTACGAGAGCTCGGCGGTGTCCTGCTGGTGCAGGCCGATCTTGTCGAGCTTGCGGCCTACCGCGAAGCCCTCGGTGTCGGTGGGCACCGCGATGATCGACAGGCCGCCGCGGCGGTTCTCAGGATCGAACGGACTCGTACGGCAGACCGTGAGGATGAGGTCGGCGGTGACGCCGCCGGTGATGAAGGTCTTCGCGCCGTTGATGATGTAGTGCTTGCCGTCCTCGGACAGCTTCGCCGAGGTCGCGATGTTGGCGAGGTCGGAGCCGGTGCCGGGCTCGGTCATCGCGATCGCGGTCATGATCGAGCCGTCGGCGAAGCCGGGCAGCCAGCGCTGCTTCTGCTCCTCGGTCGCGTACTCGAGCAGGTAGGGCAGGATCAGGCAGGCGTGCACGGTGTAGGAGCCGAACGAGACTCCGGCGCGCGCAACCTCTTCGAAGACGATCGTGTTGAACTTGAAGCCGGACTCGCCCCCTCCGCCGAACTCCTCGGGGACCTGGATCCCCAGGATGCCGAGTTCGCCCAGCCGGCGGAAGAATTCGCGGGGCGGGCGACCCATCTCGTCCCATTCCTCGCGATGCGGCGCGACCTCACGTTCGATGAAGTCGCGCACCATCTTCCGGAACTGCTCGTGTTCTTCGGTGAAGATCGTCCGCTGCATGGCTTGTCTTCCGGGGTGTGGGGGCAAGGAGAGGGGAAGGTCAGTTGCCGGTGAAGTCGCCGGTGCGTCGTTCTAGGAACGCCGAGAGGGCTTCGCGGTGGTCCTCGGTGTGGTGCGAGAGCGCCTGGAAGGAGGCCGACAGTTCGAGGAGCGTGTCGAGATCGACGCGCTGACCTTCGCGCAGCAACTTCTTCGTCATGCGCAGTGCGTTCGGGGGGTTGACGGCGACGCGGGCGGCGAGCGCGTTCGCGGCGTCGAGGAGCTGCTCGGGTTCGACGACCTGCGAGACCATGCCCCAGTCGAGGGCCGTCGCGGCGTCGACGCGGTCGCCGGTGAAGGCCATCTCGGCGGCGCGCGCCGCACCGACCGCGCGCGGAAGCAGCCAGGCGCCGCCGTCGCCGGGGATGATGCCGAGCTTGACGAAGCTCTCCGCGAAGAACGCCTTCGTCGAGGCGATCCGCATGTCGCACATCATCGCGAGGTCGCAGCCGGCGCCCACGGCGGGTCCGTTGACGGCCGCGATGATCGGGACCTCGCAGTGGTAGATGGCGCGGGGCAGGCGCTGGATGCCGTAACGGTAGCCCTCGCGCAGGGCGTGGGGGCTGCCGCCGAACATGCCGCGACGTTCGTCCATGTCCTTGACGTTGCCGCCGGCGGAGAAGGCCGATCCGGCGCCGGTGAGAATGACGACGCGGGTGTCGATGTCGCGGTTTGCCTCCTCGGCGAGCTCGACGAGGCGATCGATGACGTCGTCACCCGAGATCGGGTTGCGCGCCTCCGGAAGGTTGATCGTCCAGGTCACGACGTTTCCGTCGCGCGTGCTCAGTACGACGTCCTGCGAAGTTGCCATTGCGGTCGCGGTCCTTCCGGTAGCCAGTGTGTGGCTCGCACCATAATTTGGTCGAACGATCGTTCAAATTACGGGGCCGGTCGGATCCTGTAAAGACCGAACGGGCTCGTGGCTCAGTCGGGCAGGCTCACGTTCGATTCGGCGATTCTTATGGCTACCTCGTCCGGGAAGATGTTCCGGAAGACGAAGGGATCGCGGCCGAGCACCCAGCCCGGCGCCAGCGCGGTCGCGTAGCGCTCGAAATATCCGAGCTGCTTCCCGAACAACACGAGTTCCTCGGGCGTCGACGTGTTCCACTTGCGGCCGAGCGAGACGAGCGCACCGATCAGTTCGCTGAGCCGCAACTCCCCCACGTCCTGACCGAGCAGCGGACCGAAGATCTCGGCAACCTGCCGGCCGACCGCCGCGTCGTCGACGTCGAGATCGGCGGCGACACCGAGCGCCCGCACACTCTGCGCGACCGCCGTGAAGTCCCCGTCGAGCAGGGCCGCGCGGAACAACGCCCGCAGCAGCGCGCGCCACTTCTCGGGCAGTTCGCCGACGATGCCGAAGTCGAGCAGCGCGACACGTCCGTCGTCGAGCAGCCAGAGATTGCCCGCGTGCACGTCGCCGTGGAACGGGCCGTGACAGAGCACCGCCTCCATCCACACCTTCACTCCGCGGCGCACGAGCAGGGAGGTGTCGAGATCGTCCTGGCCCGGCACCACCCGGTCGACGGGCTTGCCCTGCAGACGCTCCATGCAGATCACCCGCGGACCGCACCACTGCCAGTACACCTCGGGCACCGTGACGTAGGCGTTGTCGCCGAACGCGGAGATGTTGCGGCGGAAACGATCCTGACGATCCGCTTCGACCGCCGCGTTGAGCTCGGTCATCGTCGCGTTGTAGAGATCGCGGATGATCCCCGGAGTGTTCGCGATACGGAAGAACTCGAAGAGCTGCAGCAGCTTCGCGCCCATGTAGGCGGCGCGCAGATCGACGAGCATGCGGTGCGCGATCCCCGGTCGCTGCACCTTCACCACGGCCCGTCGGCCGTCGCGCAGCACGCACCCGTGCACCTGGGCCACAGACGCCGCGGCGAGCGGCACATCGTCGAACGACTCGAACATCTCGTCGATGCGGTGTCCGAGATCCTCCTCGATCACCGCGCGGGCCTGCTCGGAAGGGAAGGTCGGCACGTCGTCAAGCATGCGCAGGCACGCGTCGGCGAGGGCCGCGGGGAACAGTCCGGGTGACGACGCGATGAGCTGGCCCAGCTTCACGAAGGTCGGCCCGAGATGTTCGAAGGCGTCGACGGTGCCGTGCGCGGCCGCTTCGACGACGCTGTGCTGCCGGGGCCGGACGGTCCACCGCAACACCGCCCACACCACGAAGGCGATCAGGACGGCGGCGACGACCACGGCCCGTCCGAGCTCGGCCGGCCTGAACCGGTCGAGCGGAGGCCGCTCGACGTCCAGTGCCCCGGGTGGAAGGACGTCGGCGAAGGGGCCGACGGGCCCGTTGCGCTCGGGCCTGCTGTGACCCCGCGCTCCGGATACGCCTTCGCGCAGCGTGTACTCGTGCACGACCTGTCCCCACTCCGTCCACCACGCGCTCACCTCGGCGCGACTTCGTGCACGGTACCTGTATCCGGCCCCCCGATCGAGACCCGGCGATCATCTGTCTTCTGTCGGTGCCCCCGACTACTCTCTGACGGGTAGCGGATTCGGGTCCGACCAGCCGGGGGTATCGCGCTCATGACCGAACAACTGCTCGAAGAATCTGCCGGTTCGACATCGACGTCGACCGATTTCATGGAACTCGCCGAGCCGTTCCGTCGCGAATTGCTCGCCCACTGTTATCGCATGAGCGGGTCGCTGCACGATGCGGAAGACCTGGTCCAGGAGACCTACCTGCGCGCCTGGCGCGGTTACGAGAACTTCGGCGGCCGCTCCTCACTGCGCACGTGGCTGCACCGGATCGCCACCAACGTGTGCCTGACGGCGCTCGAAGGCCGCAGTCGCCGGCCGTTGCCCACCGGGCTCGGCGCGCCCAGCTCCGATCCCACCGACGATCTGGTCACCCGCCCCGAGGTGCCGTGGCTCGAGCCGTTCCCCGTGGGGTACGCCACCGACGATCCGTCGGATCCCGCCACCATCGCTGCCTCCCGCGATTCCGTCCGCCTCGCCTTCGTCGCGGCCCTGCAGCATCTCTCCGCTCGTCAGCGCGCGGTCCTGCTGCTCCGCGAGGTCCTGCAGTGGCGCGCCACCGAGGTCGCAGCCGCGCTCGACACGTCGACGGCGGCGGTCAACAGCCTTCTGCAACGGGCACGTGCGCAGCTGAAAGACGCCCAGGTCCGCGACGACGACCTCGCCGAACCCGACAGCGCCGAGACCAAGGCGTTGCTGCAGCGCTGGGTCGACGGTTTCGAGAAGTACGACATCGATTCGCTCGTCGAGATGCTCACCCAGGACGCCGTCTGGGAGATGCCGCCCTTCGAGGGCTGGTACCAGGGCCCCGACGCGATCGTCACCCTCATCAAGCACAAGTGCCCCGCGAAGGGCCCTGGCGACCAGGTGCTGCTTCCCACCGTGGCCAACGGCCAGCCGGCATTCGGGTTGTACATGCGAGGGGAGGACGGCCGCCACCACCCTTTCCAACTGCAGGTGCTCGACATCGTCGACGGTAGGGTCGCGCACGCCACCGTCTTCTTCTCCGACGACACCACGGCGTTGTTCGCGCGATTCGGGCTGCCGGAGGACCCGGCAGCCCGCTGACGTCGAAGGTCACGCCTCGGCAGGCGCAGCTTCCGTAGCATCGGCCTGCTGAGCGGCGGCCATGTCCATCCACATGACCTCCCAGACGTGGTTGTCGAGGTCGCGGAACGCCCGCTGGTACGCGTAGTCCCCCATCTCCTCCTGCGCCTTCTGCGCGCCGGTCGTCACCCATTCGCTGCCACCGGCCGCGATCGCGCCGTCGACGAGCGCGTCGACACCTTCGCGACTGTCGGCCGACACGCACATCAGCGCCTCACGGGCCTTCGTGGTGTCGCAGATGTCGTCGTTGATGAAGTCGCGGAATCGCGGCTTCTCGAGCAACATCACGTAGGTCTGCTCGTTGATCTCCAGGCACGCGGTGTTCTCGTCGCAGAACATGTCGTTGAAGGTGAATCCGAGCGTGTCGAAGAATGCACGGGAGGCGGCGACGTTCTCTACGGCGAGGTTGACGAACAGCATGCGCGACATGGTTTCTCCTGCGTTCGGCCCGTCCTGCGCGGGCGCGGTGTGGGTGTCACGGATACAGACCGGCCGCCCCGCGAGAACTCATCGCGCACCCGAGATTTCTCGCCGCGGTGTGGTCGTTACTGCTTGCCGAGCACCCAGACCGGGCCCGTGATCAGCCAGATCACCGTGATCGTGGCGAGGGTGGGGAAGATTCCGTACAGCGCCGAGGCCTGTTCGCCGTTCGCGACGGTCGACCCGAGCCCGAGCACGGCTGCCGCACTGATCCCGGCCGCGAGCAGCCATCGCCCGAAGTCCACACATTCCTTGCGGAAGGCCTCCGGGCCCTCCTTCGGAGCGCGTTCCGGTTTCGGACCACCCGCGAGGTGATAGGCGAACCGCCGGTCGGCCCACCGGACGACGCTCGGCCCGAAGGCGACACTCGCACCGAGATAGATACCCGCGGCGCGGTGGACCCAGCCGACCTCCGCCCCGTTGTGCAGATCCACCGCGACGGCCGCGAGCAGAACGACGTCGATCAGCGGGATCAGGGCGAGCAGCACCGTGCCCGTCCTCCGGAGCCGGAGCAGATACCGGCACACGAGGCCGACCGCGAGCACGACCCAGAACGCGATCTCGCACCCGACGATGAAAGCGGCGATGTGGCTGAACATGACCTCAGAATCGCGCGCACATCCCCCCGCGCGCGTCGCCCGATGGGCGGCAGATGCCTCATCACTTCGGGTGACGCCGACCCTGATCCTCCCCGGTTGTGGTCGAATCGTTGCCGTGGACAACCGTGAATCCGAGATTCGAGTGGGATTCGTGAACCCGCGCTACAACTCCCTGCTCGTCGCCCTCGCGTACTTCGTGGGTGGCGCGCTGTTGTACGCGCTGGATCTCGGTGTGCTCGTCGAGGATCGGCCGCCGCAGCCGCTGTGGGTGTGGCTGGTTCTGCTCGCGTGCGTGTGTGCACCGATGACGATGCGTCGCACACGACCGCTTCTCGCACTCCTGCTGGGCACGGTTCCGGTACTGGTCGACCTCGTCGTCGGCCCTTCGCTGCCGGTCTGGATCGCATACGGCGACCTGCTGTACACCGCAACGCTCTTCGGCTCGGCGCGGACCAGCCGCTTCCTCGAACGCGCCCCGTTGGTCCCGATCGTCGTCGGCGCCGTCGCGCTCGGTGTGTACTTCGGAGAACTGCGCATCGCCGTATGGGCCGTGTCGATCGCCGCGCTCGTGATCGTCGTCCCGATCTGGTGGGCCCGATCCGTCCGCACACATCGGGACGCCGCCGAGATCGAACGGGCACGCGCCGAGGCTCTCTCGCGGGTCGCGGAACTGGACCGTCGCGCCGCCATCACCACCGAGCGACAGCGTCTGGCCCGCGACCTGCACGACGTCGTGGCGGGGCACCTGTCGTCGATCGCGATCCAGAGCGAGGCCGCGCTCCGCCTCCGCGATTCCGATCCCGACAGAGCGCTGACCGTGCTCGAGTCCGTGCGCTCCGGCAGCGTGGCCGCCCTGCAGGAGATGCAGTCGATGGTGCGTCTGCTGCGCAGCGACGACACCGACGACGAGATCACCACCGCGGGTCGCCTCGCCGACCTCGAACCGCTCACCGCATCCGCACGCGCCGCCGGCACCTCCGTCCGGATCGACGGTCGTCCACCCGCAGACCTCGACGCGGAGGTCGATCTCACGGCCTACCGCATCGTCCAGGAGACCCTGACGAACGCGGTCAAGCATGCACCCGGACGGCCGGTGGCCCTTCGTTTCGACGACACCGACGGCCGCCTCGGGATCGAGGTGGTGAACCCGATCGGCGACCCGGACACCCCGGACCCGTCACCGGCCCGCGGCGCCGGGCACGGCCTGCGCAACATCGCCGAACGCGCCGCCGCGGTGGGCGGGCACGCCCGCTCCGGTCGCGACGGGAACGAATGGAGGACATACGTGCAACTGCCGATCGCGAAGAGGAGCACGACGTGACGATCAGGGTGTTGCTCGCCGACGACCACAGTGCCATCCGCGCGGGCCTGCGGCTCCTGCTCCACACGAGCGAGGACATCGAGGTGGTGGGCGAAGCCGCCGACGGTGCCGTCGCGGTGTCGCAGACGCGCGCCCTCGCCCCGGATGTCGTCCTCATGGACATCCGCATGCCGCACGTCGACGGGATCGCCGCGACCCGCACCATCACCGAGGAGACGAGTGCCCGGGTGCTGGTGCTGACGAGTTTCGAGATCGACGAGTACGTCTTCGAGAGTCTTCGGGCCGGAGCGGCCGGATACCTCCTCAAGACCGCCTCCGCGGATGCCATGCTCGACGCGATCCGGGCGGTGCACTCCGGGGAGTCCGTGCTCTCACCGCAGATCACGCGAACCGTCATCGACGCGTTCGTCTCGAGATCGACTCGGAGGGAGGATGTTCCGGACGGTCCGGATATCGACGCCCTCACCGCACGCGAACAGGAGGTCTTCGCGTGCCTGGGCGAGGGATTGTCCAACCGCCAGATCGCCACCCGCCTCGGCATCGGTGAGAACACGGCGAAGACACACGTCGCCCGGGTGCTCCACAAACTCGGGCTGCAATCGCGGATCCAGGCGGCCATCCTCGCCCGGGACATGCCCGACCATCAGCTCTAGGATCGGGGATGCACCAGGATTCGACAACCGACTCCGAAAGCGCGGGAAAAACAATGACCGGCACTTCCGATCACGACGACCTGCTGCTCAGCGACGCCGAACGCATGCACGCGTTGAACGCACTCGGCGAACACTACGCCGCGGGCCGGCTCGACAGCGCCGAGTTCTACGAACGATCCGGAGAGATATCTTCGGCGCGAACGTTTTCGGCGTTGCTCCCCTCCTTCCGGGGGCTACCCGGCGGTGTTCCCCTCGAACAGGTCGACGGTCACATCCGGATGACCCACGACTCCTCCGCGCCGGCGGTCAGCCACGACAGCTCCTCTGCGACGGCACCCCAGTCCCCGGAGGACGAACTGGCCTCGCTCCGCGAACGGGGCAGCATGGTCGAGACGCTGGACTGGATCATCATCGGCGTCACGCTCGTGACCTTCCTCGTCCTGCAGATCGCTCTCGACTGGAGCTACGCGTGGATCGTGTGGCCGTCGCTGATCGTCACGCTCAGCGTTCCGCGGTTGATCCTGAAGTACAGCGACGACGACGAGAAGGTCTACGAAGAGCTCAAGAAGTCGGAGGCCGCCGAACGGAAGAAGCGGCTCGAGGAGGCGTCGAAGCGGATCCGGGAACTCGAGGGTCGTCGCGGTCCGGAGACGCCACGGAGCTGAAGCGACCGACAGTCACGGGGCTGAAGCGACCGACAGTCACGGGGCTGAAGCGACCGACAGTCACGGAGCTGAGCCGAGGGGTGACCGCAGAGCGGGGGCGACCGGTGATCGCGGACCGGGACGAACCACTCCCCGATTGCTCTTTATTGCGCTGTTCCTGGTAGAAGCAAGGAATGGCAATCGAGACCGCACAGTTCACCGTCGATCGTCCGGGTCGTTTCATGGGCGTCGGCATCGAGGTCGCCGACGACGCGTCGGTCTCGGTCACCCAGTCCGTCGGATCGCACCTGTTCGACCACCGCGGGCAGACCACGCTCGCCTCCATCGGCGTCTTCACCGACGTCGCCGCGGGCGCACCCGCCGGTATCGCGCGATTCGCGGAGACCGGTGAGCGACCGCAGAGCGTGCTGTCGCACGTGACGGCGACGCTCGCCCACCCCTTCCCCGCCTCGGGGGCCCTCGTCGGTCACGGCAGCAGCCTGTTCTTCGACGAGTCCACCGCCGTGTCGGGCACCGACGTGCGCGACGAGCAGGGTGCTCTCGTCGCGCACCTGGTCGGCCGCTCCATCGTCGTCGGGCGCACGCCGATGGAACTCGGCGCCGAGGCGTCGGAGGCCGTGCCGGAGCGGGACGAGCCGGAACCGTGGTCCGATGTGGCGATCCTGGCCGAACTGCCCGGCCTCGACATCGTCACGGGCATCTCCACCGGGACTCTTCCGCGCGGACCGCTCGCCGGGCTGCTCGGACTCGAGGTGACAGCCGCCGAGCGCGGCGTCGTGCAGGCCCGGCTGTCGCCGCGCGAGTGGATGGCCAACGTGATCGGTTCGGTGCAGGGCGGTGTGCTCGTGTCGATGGCGGAGGCCGTCACCGGCCTGGCCGCACAGACGCTGACAGGCATCGATCAGAACTATCGCGTGCTGGAGATCGGCCTCGACTACCTCCGCTCGCCCGCCGTCCCCGGGCCGGTCATCGAACTGCGATCCGAAGCGGTGCGGGCCGGACGGCGACTCGCGTCGTTCGAGACGACGCTGTGCGCCACCGACGGCACCGTCTACGTGCGCGCACACGCCAACGTCCAGCTGCTGCACCGCGCGTAACGGATTCGCAGGAATCTCCCAGCTTTCTCGCACCGTGCCTCGAGCGTCCGGACGCACGATGGTCGGAACGAGGACGCACGGAGGAGAGATCATGAACGAGGACGGTCGAGCCGTACACCGAGCACAGCGGCCGCGACACTCGCAACGACACCGACTCGATCCACGACCCGACGGGGACGACGGTCACCGCACGTGAGGGTGACCGGGTCCTCGCCGCGGTCAACGTGGGTGTCGACGTCTGATCACGCTGCTCTGCGCGCGGCCGTCACCGCCGCGGCGCCGAGCCTCGGGAACCGGCCGTCGGAGATCGTGGTGAAGGTGTTGCCCATGCGGTTGGTGACGAACGCGACCGACAGTCCGGTCTCCGGGTCGGCGAACGCTCCCGAGCCGCCGAAGCCGTAGTGGCCGACCGACCGCAGCGGCTGCTGCCTCAGGGCGACCCATCCGGGGTGGTAACCCAGCCGCCAGTTGGGCCGGATGCCGAGGACGTAGTCGCGTCGCCGGGTCTGCACTTCGAGCAACTGGCCGACGGTGTCCTCCTTCAACAGGCGGGCACCGTCGATCGCTCCGCCGTTCGCGATCGCCGCGTACATGCGGGCCAGGGCCCGAGCGGTGAACACACCGTTCCATCCCGGCATGACGGCGTCGTGCGCGGACGGACTGCGCATCAACTCGTCGAAGCCCTCCGCCATGCCCGCCTCGGCGAGACCCCGCACGCCCGGCGCGCGCGACAGCACCGCCGACGCCGTCGTCCACGGTGCCGGCAGGAAGTTGACCTTGGGGAACACCCGGGCGATGCGGTGCCGTTGGTCCTCGGGCACGTGGTACCAGAACTCGTCCGTGCCGAGCGGCTCGGCGATCTCGGTGCGCACGAGTTCCTGGAAGGACACCCCGGTCACGCGCGATGCGATCTCGGCGACGAGGTTGCCGTAGGTGACGGCGTGATAACCCGGCCCGTGGAAACGTCGTGGATCGGGTGGGGAGGCGGCGAGCGCGGCGGCCACCGCCTCGGAATCGAGCAGTCCTTCCCTGCCGGGCACGAGACCGCGGGACCTGTGCAGTCCGGCGCGATGCGACATGAGCTGTCGCAGGGTGATCGTCTCTTTGCCGGCCGCGGCGAACTCCGGCCAGTACTCGGCCACGGCTGCGTCGTAGTCGAGCAGGCCACGCTCGGCGAGGCGGTGCACCACCGTGCTGGCCACCCCCTTGCCGGTGGAGAACGACAGCACCACGGTGTCGCGGGTCCACCGCTTGTCGCGTGCGGCCCAGCCCGCCCAGATGTCGAGGACGGGTTCGCCGTGGAGATAGCAGGCGAGAGCGCCGCCGCCCTGGCTCGGCTTGTAGAACATCCGGAAGAACAGATCCGCGACAGGCATGAAGCGCGGATCGACCAGCATCTGTGTGGACGGGGTCGCCACGGGCGGCTCCGTCGTGGAACCTTCGGTCATGAGGGCGATGGTAGGAGTATGTAAACGCTCCCGAGGGTGTTCTCCCACTTCCACGGCGGTCCGGTCCGCAGGGTGACTGCACGACCTGCCCTTCCGGTGTAAGGATGGGGAGCATGACCCTCGCGCAGAACTCGGAGATTCGCTCCGGCATCGATCTCGGACACGTCGACGAACGGGTCCGCCCCCAGGACGACCTCTTCGAACACGTGAACGGCCGATGGCTCGCCGAACACGAGATCCCCGCCGACCGCGCGCTCGACGGAGCCTTCCGCACGCTCGCCGACAAGGCCGAGGTCGACGTGCGGACCATCATCGAAGAGGCCGCGGCGTCCGGCGCCGAGCCGGGCACCGACGCCCAGAAGATCGGCGACCTGTACACCTCGTTCATGGACACCGCGACGATCGAGGCAGCCGGTCTCGATCCGATCCGCGGGGAACTCCGGGCGGTCTCCGGCGCTGCCGACCGCGCCGCGCTCGCGGCAGTACTGGGCGGGTTGCAGCGCGCCGGCGTGACGGGTGCGCTCGCGCACTACGTCGACACCGATTCGAAGAACTCCGAGCGGTACCTGATGCACGTTTCGCAGGGCGGGCTCGGGCTGCCCGACGAGTCGTACTACCGCGAGGACCGCTACGCCGAGATCCGTGACCAGTACACCGCCCACATCGGCCGGATGTTCGCCCTCGCCGACCTGCCCTACGACGCGGCGAAGGTGGTCGCGCTCGAGACGAGGCTGGCCGCCGGGCACTGGGACGTCGTCAAGCGTCGCGACGCCGACCTGAGTTACAACCTGCTCACCCTCGACTCGCTGCGCACCGATCTTCCGCAGTTCGACTGGACGGGATGGATCACCGCGACCGGCGCGACCACCGAACAGTGGGCCGAGATCGTCGTTCGTCAGCCGAGCTTCCTCGAGACGTTCGCGACGTTGTGGGCCGACGAGGACCTCGACGACTGGAAGGCCTGGGCGGTGTGGCGGGTGCTGCGCGCGCGGGCTCCGTACCTGTCCGAGGCGTTCGTCGACGAGAACTTCGCGTTCTACGGCCGCACGCTCACCGGTACGCAGGAGATCCGCGACCGCTGGAAGCGCGGTGTGTCGCTCGTGCAGGACCTGCTCGGCGAGGCCGTCGGCAAGCTCTACGTCGAACGGCACTTCCCCGCCGAGGCGAAGACGCGCATGCAGGTGCTCGTCGACAATCTCACCGAGGCGTACCGGCAGTCCATCACCGACCTCGAATGGATGAGCCCGGCCACGCGCGAGGCCGCGCTGCGCAAGCTCGAGAAGTTCACCCCCAAGGTCGGCTATCCCGACACCTGGCGCGACTACTCCGCTGTGACGATCACCCCGGACGACGTGGTGGGCAACTACCGCAGCGGGTACGCCGCGGAATACGACCGCGATCTCGGCAAGCTCGGTGGTCCGGTCGATCGCGGCGAGTGGTTCATGACCCCGCAGACGGTCAACGCCTACTACAACCCGGGGATGAACGAGATCGTCTTCCCCGCCGCGATTCTCCAGCCCCCGTTCTTCGACCTGCATGCCGACGACGCCGCGAACTACGGCGGTATCGGCGCGGTCATCGGGCACGAGATCGGCCACGGATTCGACGATCAGGGCGCGAAGTACGACGGCGACGGCAATCTGGAGAACTGGTGGACCGATTCGGACCGCGAGGAGTTCGGTAAGCGCACCGCGGCCCTCATCGCGCAGTACGACGAGTTCGAGCCGAAGGCCCTTCCCGGACAGCGTGTCAACGGCAGCTTCACGATCGGCGAGAACATCGGTGATCTCGGTGGCCTGTCGATCGCGTTGAAGGCCTACGAGATCGCGCTCGACGGCAAGCCCGCGCCGGTCATCGACGGCCTGACCGGCCTGCAGCGCGTGTTCTTCGGATGGGCGCAGGTGTGGCGTACGAAGGTTCGCGACGAAGAGGCGTCACGACGCCTCGCCGTCGACCCGCACTCGCCGCCGGAGTTCCGCTGCAACGGCGTGATCCGCAACATCGACGCGTTCTACGAGGCGTTCGGCGTCACCGAGGGCGACAGGCTGTATCTCGATCCTTCGGAGCGCGTGCGCATCTGGTAACTCCACGCACGACTCTGCCCCGACGCGGACAGCGTCGGGGCAGTGGTCGTTTCGGGGCGTTCGTTTCGGGGGCCGTTCTCGGGCTGTCGCCTACCGGATCAGCCGAGGTGCGAGCTCGGCACCGGAACGCCGCGCGCGTGGAACCACGGGATGGGGTCGACCTTGGCGCCGCCCGGCTGCCACACCTCGTAGTGCAGGTGCGGGCCGGTGGACTGGCCGCGGTTGCCCATTGTGGCGATCTGCTCACCGGCGCGGACGTGCTGGCCGACCGAGACGAGGGACTGATCGATGTGGCCGTAGACACCGGTCGTGCCGTCGTCCTGCGCGATGCGCACCCACAGGCCGAAGCCCGAGGCCGGACCGGATTCGATCACGACGCCGTCGGTGACGGAGAGGATGGGCGTGCCGATCGAGTTGGCGACGTCGATACCGTTGTGGTTGGTCCCCCAGCGCGGACCGTAGCCCGAGGTCAGCGTTCCTGCAGCGGGGAAGGCGAGCGCGGGGCGACGCGCGGCCTCCTCACGAGCGGCCTGCTCGGCGGCCTCGCGGGCGATCCGCTCGGCCTCGGCACGCTGTGCTGCCTCCTGGGCAGCGATCGCCTCGACGACACGCTGTGCTTCCCTCTCGGCGGCGCGGTTCAGCTTCTCGGTGTAGTGGGATGCGTCGACACCGGCGACCTTCAGCACCTGCGGTGCGGTCGAGAGGTTCTCCCCGGCGCCCGTCCATGCGGTGGCGGACTCGACGCGGACCCGGTCGCCTGCGGCGTTCGCGACCGTCGTTCCGCCGACGGTGACGGCGCTCGCGAGGACCGCGACTGCCATCCACCTGCCGGCGCGGGTTGCGCGCCGTCGCAGATCGGTGGCTTCTCGGGTGTGGGTGGATTCAGGATTTCGGATCACAGCAGTTTCCTCTGGGACAGGCCCTCGGTAACGAAAGGGTCACGATTCCATCACAGAGTACTTCGACCTTTGACGACCTCAGCGTGTCGCCTTGACTCCAAACCGACCGGTATCGGACAAAAAGCGCCCGATTTGCCCTACTCGATTCACATCGCCACCATCGACCTCACGCGTTGGTCGCAAAACCGGGGTGAACCGTGAGTGACGTCACGCCATCGGATAACAGGGAAACGATCTCCGAGGGGGTATCGAGGCGGTATTGCGGCCCCAGCCGAGAGAGCCCTACCGCACCGCGAAACGCAGACCGAAATTGTCGAACGTCGCGGGCAGCGGACGCGCCGGATCCGGCTTCATATCCGACACCACGGTGAACTCGGCGGACCGGAGCAGAGTCGCAAGGAAGGTGCTCGCCGCGAACAGCACGATGCTGCGCCCGGGGCACACCGTCGGTCCGGCGCTGAACGGCACGAGCGCGGGATAGCGCTCGGCGCGGCCGTCGAGCCAGATCTCGGGTTCGAAGGTGTCGGCGAACGGCAGGTCGTCGGAGCGGTGGAAGGCCGAGGACAGGATCACGAAGCCCGTACCGGCGGGAATCGTGGAGGTACCACCCGCACCGTCGCTCCACGTGGTCTCTTCCACGGAGTCCCGGAGGATCACCGGAGTGGTCGGCCACAGCCGGGTCGTGTCCAGCACGCAGGCCCGCAGGTACTCGTAGACCTGCGGTGTCCCGGCTTCGGTTCCCGACAATTCCGACTCGACGCGCAGACGCTGCTCGGAATGGGTCGACAACACCGCCAGGGTTCGGGCGCTGACCATGCCTGCGGCGTCGAACGCGAACAACCAGTGCGGCATCTGCCCGATCGGGTCGACGGACGCCGGCGCTGCGAGGTCCCGGACCACCCCGGCCAGACTCTGGGACGGAGCCGCCGTGACATGACGGTGCAGGTTCTGGGTGAACCGATCGCGCAGGCGGTGCCGGAGCGGATGCGCGAACGACCAGTTCCCGTTCGAGCGCAGCGTCCACAACTGGTCGGTGATGCTCTCGTCGTCGCGGGCGGCGTCGCCGAACGCGAGTCGCCGAACGAGGCGCCACCAGGTCTTCACGAAATCAGGAGCGTCGAGTTCACCGCGCGACCTCGCATGCTCGAGCAGATCCTGCGCCTCCTGCTCGATCACGGGAACCCATTCGGCCGCGAGACGGTGCAGGGCGTGTTCCGGTTCGAGGACGGACTCGTTGAACGCGCGTCGCTGGGCGCGGATGTTCCCTCGGGAGATGAGCACACCGTTGGGCTGGAACGGGCTGAGTGCGGCCACCTTCTCTTTGTTGGCCGCAGTGAACGATGCCGTGTCGGTGCGCAGGATCCGGTCCACATCCTCGGGCGTCAGGACGATCGCGAGGGTGCGGCCGGGGATCGGCACGACCACCGGTCCGTCACCGTGCCGCTTCCGTAGATCGGCGACCAGGCGGACCACGCCGGCATCGGATTGGTTCTTCTCGAGCAGCTTCATCGCCCAACGCCGACGAGCGATCGGTCCCACCGCCACGAATGGCACGGCCACCTGCCCGAGGAGCCGAGCGGCGTCGGTGGGCGAAACGGTCGCGGTCGTTGCAGGCACAGGTGCTCCCGGCGTCGGAGGGGCAGGACTTGTGAAGGCTTCCCGTCGGGAGCACATCCAAACGTCCGTCCGGACCCGCAGAGGGAGATCACCGCAACCCCGGAACGAGCAGGCTTGCACGGTCCGCGGACAGAAGCACGCCTTCGGACGGCATGCAACTGTCTTCAGGGCGCGCAAACGTTCGGCGCTGCAGTGACAACTACCCGTCCCGATTTCCCTTGTGCCCTATTTTCCGCGCGCCTGCTTGCCGCGAGAGCGCCTTGTCGGCCGCCTCCCAGTGCGCATCGAACAGATCGCCACGACCGTCGGAAACCCCTGCGACGGTGTGGAAGTGAGCATCGCCGACGACAGCGAGGTGCTAATCCGCGGATACAACGTGATGCAGGGCTATCTCGACGATCCGGAGGCCACCGCCGCAACCGTCGACTCCGCAGCGGGCCGGCGTGAGCGGGCACGGTTATGCCTCGTCGGTACGCCCGCTCAGCAGATTGTCCGCCTGACCACGGCTTCGAGGAACTTCACGGGAACCGGTTTCGCCCTCCCTCGACTCGGGTATTCGCCGAGGCACCGAGCTCGATCGGAGGGGGCAATCGTGGAGAACGGTTCCGTCGACCCGACACCGGACGCTCACGAAGAGCAGCCGGAGACGGTACGGCGCGCTATCGGTGCGTCGGCCATGGGTAATTTCACCGAGTGGTTCGACTACGGCGTCTATGCCTACACGGCCACCTACATCGCCGATTCGTTCTTCCCCGGCGATCTCGAATCCGCGACACTGCTCACGCTGGGTGTCTTTGCGGTCTCCTTCGTCATGCGGCCGCTGGGCGGTTTCGTGTGGGGTCCACTCGGCGACCGGTTGGGTCGGCGCCAGATCCTGGCGCTCACCATCCTGTTGATGGGTGGTTCGACGGTTCTGCTCGGCGCGGTCCCGTCGTACGAGTCGATCGGGTTCTGGGCACCTCTGCTGCTCGTGCTGTTGCGCATGATCCAGGGGTTCTCCACCGGCGGTGAGTACGGTGGCGCAGCGACTTTCATGGCCGAGTACTCCCCCGACCACAAACGTGGCTTCTACGGTAGTTTCCTCGAGTTCGGCACGCTGGGTGGTTTCTCCGTCGGTGCGTTCCTCGTCCTGATGATCGATCTGATGTCCACCGATGCCTTCATGGCGACCTGGGGCTGGCGACTGCCGTTCTTCGTCGCCGGCCCGCTCGCACTGGTGGGCCTCTACCTTCGTTCGAAACTCGACGAGACGCCGGTCTTCAAGGAACTGGAGGAGGCGCACCAGGAGGAGGCCAGCGTCGGCGCCGAGTTCAAGGACCTGCTCACCCGCTACTGGCGACCGATCATCACGATGATGGGTCTGGTCATCGCGCTGAACGTCTGCAACTACACGTTGCTGAGCTACATGCCGACCTATCTCGAGGACCGGATCGGTCTGACGACCACTTCGGCACTGATCCTGGTGTTGATCGGTCAGCTCGCGATGATGGCGGTCATCCCGTTCTCCGGCTCCTTGTCGGACCGCATCGGGCGCAAGCCCCTCTGGGCGGCGTCGCTGGGTGGTCTGTTCGTTCTCGCCGTGCCGATGTACATGTTGATGTCGGTAGGCTTCGGCTGGGCGATCCTCGGCTTCACCGTGCTCGGCCTGCTGTACGTGATGCAGTTGTCGACCATCTCGGCGACCTTCCCCGCGATGTTCCCCACGCAGGTCCGGTTCGCCGGGTTCGCGATCTCGTACAACGTGGCCACCTCGATCTTCGGAGGTACGGCTCCCGCGATCAACGAATGGCTCGTCGAGCGGACCGGCAACGATCTCATGCCGGCCTTCTACATGATGGGCGCGTGCGCGGTCGGTCTCGTCGCCCTCTACTTCGTGGCGGAGACCGCGGGCGCATCGCTGCGGGGACGCGGTATCCCGGGTATCGATACCGAAGCACGCCCCGCGGCCTTGTCCCATCACTGATGTTGCCCCGGTTCGAGGTTCGAGGTTCGGAGACGGCTCGTGAATCGACGACCCGGTCGTCGATGTGGACGGTGGCACCGTCTCGGCCTTCCTGCTGTGGTTCGAACACGACCGGCTGTGGGAGATCCTCGTCGGGATGTTCCTGTTCGGCGTCGGCATGGGCACGACCTACGCCGCGATGCCCGCGCTCATCGCACGCAGCGTGGCCGACACCGAGCTCGGCAGCGCCGTCAGTTTCAACCAGGTCCTCCGCACCGTCGGCGGCGCCTTCGGCAGTGCCCTGTCCGGCGCCGTCCTCGCCGCACACATGGGCGCCGACCTGCATCGGACCGACGGAGGCATCACGCTCGCGTTCGCCCTCGGGGCGTGCGGCAGCGTGATCGTGTTCGCCGCGCTCGTGGTCAACCATGTCCGGTCGCTCCGTCCATCCGATACCTCGGTGAGCACGCCGGCCCTTCGCGGTGCCGATCTGCGCCGCTGACCGGATACCGCCGATACGCGAAGGTCGTCGCGTCGCTCTTCCTCCCGTCGACTCCACCGACCCATCGTCGGCGTGAAGTCACCCATCGGACATTCCGACGATGAACACATCCCGTGCCCGTACCCGAACTTTCCGAGGCTCGAGTACGGGCATGTTGTCGCTTCTGCGGTTACACACATTTCAAGATCGAACACAGCACATCGATCGTCGTCACGTTATCCATCACAAGTCCGAAATGCACGAAAGATCCTCTCGCGCCCAACTTTCGAACCCGTGGTTGGATGTGCGGTCGAGATACGGACTCGAGCGCGCGACGCCGCGTGGCGAAGCCGAACTCCATCACAGCCACCGCCTGCCCCGGGAGGAACCATGACCGACATCGAGACGAAGAACTTCTTCACCGATCCGGAACTCGTCGAGGACCCGTACCCCTACTACGACGCCCTGCGCGAGGGATGCCCGGTCACGCGCGAACCCCACCACAACGTCATGATGGTCACCGGCTACGAAGAGGCGATCCAGGTCCTGAGCGACGAGCAGACCTTCTCGTCGTGCATCTCGGTGACCGGTCCGTTCTCCGGCCTTCCGGCCTGCCCCGAGAGCGACGACATCACCGACTTCATCGAGGAGCACCGCCCCTCGCTGCCGATGAACGACCAGCTCCCCACCATGGATCCCCCGCAGCACACCGACCATCGCGGCCTGCTGATGCGGCTCATCACGCCCAAGCGCCTCGAGGAGAACGAGGCCTTCATCGAGCGCATCGCCGACCGCCTCCTCGACGATCTGCTCGCCCGAGGCGAGGGCGACTACATCACCGGCTTCGCCGCTCCGTTCGCGATGCTCGTCATCGCCGACCTGCTGGGCGTGCCGGAGAGTGACCATCAAGAATTCATCGAGGGCCTGAAGATCCAAGTGGAGAAAGGCTTCTCGCTCGGCAGCACCGAGGGTGAGACGCTGAAGCTCAACCCGCTCGAGTTCCTGTACAAGAAGTTCGGCCAGTACATCGAGGACCGCCGCGCGAACCCCACCGACGACGTGCTGACGGGCCTCGCCACCGCAACCTTCCCCGACGGCACCCTGCCGCCCGTCGACGACGTCCTGCGTATCGCCGCGAACGTGTTCTCCGCCGGCCAGGAGACCACCGTGCGTCTGTTGAGTTCCGCGTTGCGGATCATCGCCGAGCAGCCCGAACTCCAGAAGACCCTGCGCAGCGAGCCCGATCGCATCCCGAACTTCATCGAAGAGACGCTGCGTTTCGAGAGCCCGATCAAGGGCGACTTCCGGCTCGCGAAGACCCCCACCACCGTCGGCGGGGTCGACGTCTCGGCCGGCACGATCATGATGCTGGTCAACGGCGCCGCCAACCGCGACCCGCGCCAGTTCTCCGACCCGAACGAGTTCGACATCGATCGCCGCAACGCACGCACCCACATCGCGTTCGGTCGCGGCGTGCACTCGTGTCCTGGCGCCCCGCTCGCCCGAACCGAAGGACGCGTGGGCATCGCGCGCCTGCTCGAGCGCACCAGCGAGATCCGGATCTCCGAGAAGGTGCACGGCCCCGAGGACGACCGGAAGTTCGGTTACCTGCCGACCTTCATCCTGCGTGGCCTGCTCGCCCTGCACCTCGAGTACACGCCGGCGGAAGGTGAGTCGAAGTGAAGGTCGTCGTCGACGACGACGCCTGCCGCGGACACGGCGTCTGCCTCGCGGCCTGCCCGGAGGTCTTCGACCTGAGCGACGGCGGATACGCCGTCACCCTGATGTCCGAGGTCCCGGCCGAACACCAGGACTCCGTGCGGGAGGCCGCAGGGGGTTGCCCCGAAAGGGCGATCCGGCTCGACTGAGATCAGAGCGCGCCGTTCTTCGACGGGTCCGGCGTCCGGCCGGGTGCGCTCCGATCCCCGCGTTGGTTGTCAGGATGTCTCACGGCCATCCTGACAACCAGCGAATTGCCGCAGCGGATGGCGAGAACGGCAGCGGATTCCGTCCCGGGTGCGCATTCCGACTTGCCTCTTTCCGGCCCCGAATCAGCCGTATCGGGATGAGAACAAGGTTTCTTTTTCTGATAGCAACAGTCTCGAGTCGGGACGGAAAGCGGAAGGACGGCCCCGCGTTGCCTCCCTATCCTCCGGTACAGTGTCCCCATGTCCACTCCACGCGACACAGGGCGATCCGGGCAGTGACGGGCGCCAGCGAAGAGCCGGCCTGGAAGCAGCGCGCGGTGGAGCGTTCCATCCGGACCGCGAAGCTGCGCGCCGAGCAGCGCGTTCAGCGCTTTCTCGATGCCGCACAGGCGATCATCGCGGAAAAGGGCAGCACCGACTTCACGGTTCAGGAAGTTGTCGACCGGTCGAAGCAGTCGCTTCGCAGCTTCTACCTACAATTCGACGGTAAGCACGAGCTGTTGCTGGCACTCTTCGAGGATGCTCTGAGCCGCTCTGCCGATCAGATCCGTGCCGCTGCCGCCGACGAGAAGGATCCTCTCGATCAGCTGCGCGTCGCAGTGGAACTGCTGTTCGAGTCGTCCCGACCCGATCCGGCGGCCCCGCGACCCCTGTTCACCGACCTCGCGCCGCAGCTGGTGCTCACCCATCCTGCCGAGGTGAAGGTCGCACACGCACCGATGCTCACGCTGTTCACGGAGCTGATGGAGAAGGTCGATGCCGAGGGCAGCCTTCGCGAGGGAACGAACGCGAAGCGAATGGCCGCCATGACAATGCAGACCGTGATGTCCATTGCCCAGTCGAGCGGGGGCGACGACACCACGACCCTTCTCATCTCGGCCGACGAGGTATGGAGTTTCTGCTCGCAGGGATTCGCCGCCCGCTGACGAGAGCAGCATTCTCGAACAGCAAAGTTCATCCCTCTCGCTCGGTGATCACGAGAAGCCAATCCCCGTCTCCATCCGTGTTCGGCCCCGGTATAGGGATGTCGCCGTTCTCGTCGGAAGTCGCCGGCTGCCGAGGCCCGGTCGCGTCGGCGGGGTCGACCCACTCGAGGGTCGCCTCCTCCGGTACCAACGCAGGATCGAGCCGGATCGTGCGCTGCGTCGGAAGGTAGACGACGGCGAGTGAACCGTCGGGTGTCCGGGCAGCGGTGACGTACTCGTCGTCGAGAACGTCGATCATCTCGTCACTCGTCCACGGGGTGCCGCGACCTGCGACGACGAGCGGTTCGTCGATATCCGGCACGAGCTCCCACCACGGCCACGACTGCCACAGTTCACGTATCGCTCGCAGCTGTGCGACAGCGGGAGTATCCAGACGGGTTTCCCACCCGTCCGGGAACTCCCAGTCGTCGGAACCCCGGAACTCGCCGGGCGAACCGGAGGTCAGTGCCCACAACGCCTGACGTCGGAGTGTCTCGTCGGTGGTCGGTGCCGTGTCCTCCTGGTTGTTCTCACCTTCGTAGTTGCCCTCCGAGAACAGTGCGGGTCGCGGGTCGCGGGTTCCGTCGGCACGCTCGTAGGCCTGCAGGACGGCCTGATAGGTGGGCGCGTAGGTGTAGACGAAGTTCCAGTCCACGACCGGTTCCCAGAACGGGTGATCCGTGGACAGCAGCTTGTCCCACCCCAGTTGGATCGTGAACGGTGCGTCGGAGCCGGCATCACGGATCCCGTCGAGCATCGCGTGCAGCACGAGATCCGACTCGGCACCGGCCGCGAGATCCTCCGCCTCCGGTGAGTAGTCCCCGCCGGTCATCCAGACGATGTTCGGGAATTCCGCGTACCGCTGCGCGAATCTCCGGCCGTATTCGAAGGCTTCCTCTGGTGTGGTCGAGGCGAAGACGTGGGTGAGATTCCATCCGTCCATCGGATACAGGAACACCGTGTTCCCGTGGCGGCACGCGATCCGGAGATAGTCGTCGACGCGCGACCAGTACGCCTCGTTCCACTGCGTGATGTCGCCGTCGACGAACGGTTCGATGCCGTCGAAGGTGGCGCCTTCGTAGCTCGGCCCGCCGTTCACCGGCACGACGATCGCCGACATGATCGATGCGTTGAATCCGTTGCTCTCGCGGTCGGTGAAGTACAGCTCGGCCTGCTCGGGCGACCAGTCGGCCATCCCCGACCACGGCGAGTCACCGCGGACGAGGACGGGATCGCCGTACTGATCCTCGAAATAGCGACCGTCGGCGCTGACGGACGAGACGAAGCGATGGTCGGCGGCATCGCAGTCCGCTTCGACCGCCGGGACGTTCGTCCGCTGTTCCTGCTCTCCCGCGTTCGAACAGGCCGCGACCAGCAGCAACACCATCACAAGGACTGCCTGTTTCATCGTCACCCCACCGCGCCCGTGGTACGTCCAGGCTACGGAGGAGATCGTGGCTCCGAGCGAAAACACGGAACCCGTCGTCGGCGACAACCCGCGCTGGGGACTTCTTCCTCGACAAGGACCGACGTTCAATTCCGACGGACGCGGACGGCGGTGCCGGCGCACAGCACGACGACGGCACCGCCCGCAAACACTGCCCATGTCAATGGTTCTCCCAGCAGCCAGGCGGCCCAGCCGACCGTCATGATCGGCTGGGTCAGTTGCACCTGCCCGACCCGAGCCATCGGCCCGATGGCCAGACCTCGGTACCACGCGAAGAACCCGAGGAACATGCTGACGATGCCGAGGTACGCGAACGACGCCCAGTGCGTCACCCCACCCTGCGGCGGTCCGTCGGCGAGCGAGACCAGGGTGAGTGTCACCATCAACGGTGACCCCAGCACCAGTGCCCACGAGATCGTCTGCCACGCACCGATCTCCCGCGCCAGCAGCCCGCCTTCTGCGTAACCGACGGCGGCGGCGACCACCGCGCCGAGCAACAGCAGATCGGCTCGACCGAATCCCGCGGCACCTCCGCCACGCAGGCCCGCGAAGGCCATGACGGCGACCGTCCCCGCACCCGCCGCGACCCAGAACGGGGTGGGCGGCCGTTCGTGGGCCCGCAACACCGCGACCACCGCGGTCGCAGCCGGAAGGATCGCGATGACGATCGCGCTGTGGTTCGCCGGTGCCATGGTCAGGGCGTACGAGGTGAGCATGGGGAATCCGATCACCACCCCACCTGTGACGACGGCGATCCTGCGCCACTGATGCGTGTTCGGGAGTCGTTGCCCCGTGAGCGCGAGCGCCAGAGCGGCGAGAACCGCCGCGACGACCGCGCGGCCGGCGGCGACGAACAGCGGTGACATCGCCCCGTTCTCGACGGCGATGCGGGTGAGCGGCACGGTCAGGGAGAAGCCTGCGACGCCGAGCAGACCCCAGGCGAGCCCGCGAGGATCGGACGATAGCACTGGCCTGCCGGACACGATAGCGCTACTCTTTAATCTCATGTCGAACAGTAGCAGTTCCCAGCTCGTGGCGGAACTGACCCGGTGGATCGCCACCGCAGCACCCGGCGCCCGGTTGCCGTCGACGAGATCGCTCGTCGCGCAGTACGGCGTCAGCCCCGTCACGGTGCAGAAAGCATTGAAGACACTCCAGATCCGGGGTCTCGTGGAGAGTCGCACCGGTGTGGGAACCTTCGTCCGCCGGATCCGCACGTCGAACACGATCGATCACAGCTGGCAGACGGAAGCGCTCGGAACGGCTCCCTCGTTGCCTCGCGCCTCCGCCGCCCTGCGCACCGTGTCCAACGATGTGGTCTCACTCCACTCGGGCTATCCCGACCGCACGCTGCTTCCCGAACGCCTTGTCCGCGGAGCTTATTCACGCGCAGCCCGCAGCGACGCCGCTGTAGGACGGACACCTGCTGCAGGACTTCCCGAACTGCAGGAGTGGTTCGCCGCGGAGCTGTCGGAAGCGACGAACGCGCGCACGGCCCCGCCGTCCGCGGGCGACGTGATCATCACCCCCGGCAGTCAGAGCGGGCTCGGGTCGATCTTCCGCGCACTCGTCGGCGCCGGTAATCCCCTCATCGTGGAGTCACCGACCTATTGGGGTGCAATCCTCGCGGCCACGAAGGCCGGCGTGCAGCTCGTACCGGTTTCCAGCGGACCCAATGGGCCCGATCCCGACGAATTGGCCCGCGCCTTCGATCGGACCCGGGCCCGCGCCTTCTACGCACAACCGAACTTCGCGAATCCCACCGGGGCGCAATGGTCGTCGTCGACCGGCGAGCGGGTCCTCGACGTCGTGCGCGATGCGGGAGCGTTCGTCATCGAGGACGACTGGGCCCACGACTTCGGGATCTCGGTCCCGTCCGTTCCGCTGTTCGCCCGCGACGATTCGGGCCACGTCGTCTATGTCCGCTCCCTGACCAAGAGTGTCGCGCCGTCGGTGCGGGTCGCGGCGATCGTCGCGCGTGGACCGGCTCGCGAACGCATCCTCGCCGACGTGCAGGCCGAATCCGTCTATGTGAGCGGCGTTCTCCAGACGGTCGCGCTCGACGTCGTCACCCAGCCGGCATGGCAGACCCATCTGCGGGCGGTGCGGCGCGAGCTCGAATCGCGCCGCAACCTTCTCGTGAGCGAACTTCGTGAGCTCGCACCGGATGTGGCTGTCGACGGGCTACCGTCCGGTGGGCTCAACCTGTGGGGCAGGCTCCCGGACGACGTCGACGCCGAGGCCGTCGCGCACGAGTGCGAGGCCGCCGGGGTGCTCGTCGCGGCAGGTGACGAGTGGTTCCCGGCGGAGCCCACCGGTCAGTACCTCCGGCTCAACTACGCAGGACCGAATCCGGCGGCCTTCCGGGAGGCCGCGCGGGTCATCGGAAAAGTCGTCTCCGGCGGGTGAGGGCGAGCGGACGTCACCGGCTCGTGCGGCGCCGGCGGGCCTTCCTCACCCGGGTGCGTTCGTCCTCTGTGAGCCCACCCCAGATCCCGTAGCGTTCACCGGAATCGAGGGCGTACTGCAGGCACTTCTCCCGCACCGGACAACGAGCGCAGACCTTCTTGGCCGAGGCCATCCGGTTCTCCCTCGCGTCGCCCCGCTCGTTGTCCGGGTGGAAGAACAACGATCCGTCTGCGTCGCGACAAGCCGCGTCCATCTGCCAATCCCATTCCTCGGTAACGGGAGGCGGCAGATAGAGCAACTTCAGCGCGGGCATGTCCTATCTCCCTCCGTCGCGCAGGGTGCGGTAAACCTCGATCAGGTGGTCGGTGGACGCGTCGCCGGTCTCGGGGATCTCGTCGCCGGCGAGCACCGTCTGCAGGGCGGTGGCCTGGGTCTTGCCGAGTTCGACGCCCCACTGGTCGAACGAGTCGATCCCCCACACGACGCCTTGGACGAAGGTCTGATGTTCGTAGAAGGCGATGATCTGCCCGACCACCGACGGGGTCAGTTCCGGGGCGAGGATCGTCGTCGACGGCCGATCCCCGGGCATCACCTTGTGCGCCACCAACGCCTCGTCGACGCCGTCGGCGCGGACCTCGTCGGCATCACGCCCGAAGGCCAACACTTTGGCCTGGGCGAACATGTTCGCCAGCAACAACACCTGCATGCTGGTCTGCCCGTCGCGGGCCGGTAGGTCGTCGCCGCTACGGGCCAGGCCGAGGAAGTCGACGGGGACGATCTCGGTGCCCTGGTGCAGCAGCTGGAAGAAGGCGTGCTGACCGTTGGTACCGGGCTCACCCCAGAACACCTCCCCGGTCGGACACACCACCGGTGTGCCGTCGGCGCGCACGGATTTGCCGTTCGATTCCATGGTCAGCTGCTGCAGATAGGCCGGCAGCCGCGCCAGATCCTGCGCATAGGGCACCACCGCGCGCGACCGATAACCGAGGATGCTCGCATTCCACACCCCGATCACCCCCGCCAGCAACGGTGCGTTCCGGGCCGGGGCGGTGGTGGCGAAGTGGGTGTCGATGGTGTGCATGCCGGCGAGGAACTCGGCGAACCGCTCGCGTCCGATGGCGCACATCACCGCCAGCCCGATCGCCGAGCCGACCGAATAACGCCCGCCGACCCAGTCCCAGAATTCGAACATGTTCGCCGGGTCGATACCGAACTCGACCACCCGCTCGGTGTGCGTCGACACCGCGACGAAATGCTTCGCCACCGCGTCTTCACCGAGGGCGTCGACGAGCCAGCGGCGGGCGGCGGTGGCGTTGGAGAGGGTTTCGAGGGTGGAAAACGTCTTCGACGCGACGATGAACACGGTCGTCGCCGGGTCCAGGTCGGCCAGCGCCGCGGTCAGATCGGCGGGGTCGACGTTGGAGACGAACCGCGTCGCCGGCCCGTCGTGGAAGCGCCGCAGTGCGCGGGTGACCATCGCCGGGCCGAGATCGGAGCCGCCGATGCCGATGTTGACCACCGTGGTGATCTGCTGCCCGGTGGCGCCGCGCCAGTCGCCGCTGCGGAGGCGGTCGGTGAACTCGCCCATCCGGTCGAGCACGGCATGGACATCGGCGACGACATCGACCCCGTCGACGATCAACTGCGCATCGCGTGGCAGGCGCAGGGCGGTGTGCAGCACCGCCCGATCCTCGGTGACGTTGATGTGCGCACCCGAGAGCATCGCCTCCCGAGCCGCGGCCACACCCGTCTGCTCCGCCAGCTGGAGGAGCAGTTCGAGAGTGCGACCGGTGAGACGTTGTTTGCTGAAGTCGACCACCAGATCCCCGGCGTGCGAGGTCAACGCCTGCGCGCGCTGCGGTTCGATCGCGAACAGCTCCCGCAAGGACACCGCGGCGATCTCGTCGCGATGGGCATCGAGGGCTCGCCAGGCCTCCGTGGTCGTCACATCCTGTGTTTCCGTATCCATGTTTCTGCCAACGCCTTTCGTCACGCCAGTGCGCGCAGGCGCGGGGCGAGGTCGCGCTCGAACAACTCCAGGAACCGCTTCTGATCATGACCCGGCGCATGGAACACCAGATGATTCAACCCCGCATCGACATACGCCCTGACCTGCTCGACCGCCTCATCCGGATCCGACGCCACGATCCACCGCTTGGCGACCTGCTCGATCGGCAACGCATCCGCCGCCGCCTCCATCTCCATCGGATCATCGATCGAATGCTTCTGCTCCGGCGTCAGCGACAACGGTGCCCAGAACCGGGTGTTCTCCAACGCCTTGTCCGGCTCGGTGTCGTACGAGATCTTGATCTCGATCATCTTGTCGATCCCCGCCACATCCCGCTCCGCCTTACCCGCCCCCTCGGCGACGGCCGGCAACAGCTTGTCGGTGTAGAGCTCCATGCCCTTACCCGAGGTGCAGATGAACCCGTCCCCCGCGCGTCCGGCATAGCGTGCAACCACCGGACCGCCGGCGGCGACGTAGACCGGGATACCGCCTTCGGGCACGTCGTAGATCGACGCCCCCTTCGTCGTGTAGTACTCGCCCTCGAAATCGACCCGGTCTCCACGCCACAGCTCACGCATCAACCGCACCGATTCACGCAGCCGGGCGAAACGTTCCTTGAACTCCGGCCACTGGCCGGCATAACCGGTGGCGATCTCGTTGAGTGCTTCACCGGTGCCGACCCCGAGGAAGATCCGTCCCGGATACAGACACCCCATCGTCGCGAAGGCCTGCGCGATCACCGCCGGGTTGTACCGGAACGTCGGCGTGAGCACACTCGTGCCCAGCTGCAACCTTTCGGTGCGCTCCCCCACAGCGGTCATCCACGCCAACGAGAACGGCGCATGCCCACCGTTGTGCCGCCACGGCTGGAAATGATCCGACACCGTCGCCGAATCCATCCCGTGCGCCTCGGCCAACACACCCAACTCCACCAGCTCGCGCGGCCCGAACTGCTCCGCCGACGCCTTGTATCCCAACTTCAGCATTACCGTGCAACCTCCGAACAACGTGGTGCCAGCGAAACGATCACGCACTATCGCGCAAATCCTGCACGAAATCATGCACACTGAGCGCAGACAGTGTCAATATCCACGCAAAGGTGTGTCGCCCGTGCGTTATGGTCGTGCACCGACCCCCGACCACGGCGTCCGAGTACCCAAAAATTCGAGTGCCCAGAGCCCTAGGAGCAATCGTGTCAGCGACCGCACGGCGACGTGAGATCTTCCACCGAATCCTCGCCGACGGATATGTCGATGCGAAGACCCTCTCGGCCGATCTCGGCGTCGACGCGTCCACGATCCGTCGCGACCTCGATTCGCTCGCCCGTGAAGGGAAGGTCGAGCGCACGCACGGGGGCGCCCGAGCGGTCGAGGGCGCGGGCCTCGAGGTGCCGTACGCCCTCAAGAAGGACGTACGCCGTGAGGAGAAGGTGGCGATCGCGGCGGTAGCGGCCGCCATGGTGTCCGACGGCGACAGCGTGGTGCTCGACAGTGGATCCACAACCTACGAGGTAGCGGTCGCACTGCGACACAAGGCGTCACTGACGGTCCTCACCAATGACCTGCGTATCGCGAAATACGTTGCGGCATTTCCCGATGTCCGGCTTCTCGTGTCCGGAGGCGAGCTCCTCGGCTCGGTCTACACCCTGGTCGGCGACCATGCCGTGCAGTTCCTCTCGGACTACTCGGCCGACTGGGCGTTCCTCGGTGCCGACGCCGTGCACCCCACTGCCGGCATCACCAACACCAACACGCTGGAGATCCCGATCAAGCGGGCGATGATCCGGTCGGCCGAGAAGACGATCGTCGTGGCGGATCGTTCGAAGTTCGGAGAGCGCGCGCTCGCCCGGGTCGCGAGCCTCGACGAGGTCTCGTGCATCGTCACCGACGGCGGCTTCGACGAGGAGAAGCGGGCAGCCTACGGCGACCGACTCGTGATCGCTTCGAACTCTTGACATACAATCATTCGGTTGTACATTTGGGATGTGAGCGGAGACGACGAGGACCGGGCCGATGCCCTGTTCCACGCGCTCTCCGACCGGACCCGACGAGACATCATGCGACGCGTCCTGGCCGGGGAGCACTCGGTGTCCGCTCTCGCAGCGAACTACGACATGTCCTTCGCCGCAGTACAGAAACACGTCGCCGTGCTGGAGAAGGCCGGTCTGCTCGTGAAGCGACGCAGCGGTCGCGAGCAGTTGGCCAGTGGTGACGTGGCGGCAGTGCGGTCGGTGGCGTCCATGCTCACCGAGATGGAGCAGCTCTGGCGCGGACGCATCGCGCGCATCGACGAACTCATCGCATCCGAATCCTCCGAGGAAGGCTGAGAAATTCCTGTAACCGACGTCCGGCACGACTCCGACCAGCCGACCCTGACCATTACCGCGGAGTTCGCCGCCCCGGTGTCCCGCATCTGGCAGGTCTACGCCGATCCCCGTCAGCTGGAGAAGATCTGGGGACCCCCGACCTTCCCCGCGACGGTGGTCGACCACAATCTGAAGCCCGGCACCCGTACCACCTACTTCATGACCGGCCCCGATGGTGAGAAGTACGCCGGCTACTGGGATATCACTACCGTCGACGAACCGACGGGCTTCTCGTTCCTGGACGGCTTCGCGGAGCCGGACTTCACCCCGAAGCCGGAACTACCCGTCTCACGGTGCGTCTACAGTTTCGAGGAGTTCGAGGGCGGCACGCGCGCAACCTATGTCAGCACCTACGAGAGCGCCGAAGCGCTCCAGCAGGTTCTGGACATGGGCGTGGTCGAGGGCGCCTCGTCCGCCATCAACCAGATCGACGCATTGGTAGCGGAGCAGTAGCACCGAGCCGAACCCCGGTCCGTGCGGAGAAGAAGTACACCTCGTCGGGTTTCGGGATCACGTGGATCTCGGAACCCGACGAGACGGGCACATGCCGATCCCACCGGACGACGATCCTGTCGGCATCTCCGTCCACGGTGTCCTTCGGCACCGCGTACACGAACGACTCGGCACCGAGTTCCTCGACCAGGACCGTCCGTAGCGACCAGGAGTCGGATCGCCACGCCCCCACGGTCGTCCACGATTCCGGACGGACCCCGATCACCACGCGATCGGAATCCACCGAACGCGGAACGCGGATTCGCAGCGCTCCGAGTTCGGCGTACCCGTCGTGTACAGCTGCCTCGACGAGGTTCATCCCCGGCGACCCCACGAACCCGGCGACGAAGGTGTTCACCGGCTCGTCGTACAACTTCCGAGGCGACGCGACCTGCTGAAGGCGGCCGTTCTCCAGGACGGCGACACGATCTCCCATCGTCATCGCCTCGATCTGGTCGTGGGTCACGTACACGGTGGTGGTGCCGAGCGACCGCTGCAACTCGGCGATCTGCGCGCGGGTGCTGACCCGCAGTTTCGCATCGAGATTCGAAAGCGGCTCGTCCATGCAGAACACTGCCGGGTGACGGACGATCGCGCGCCCCATCGCGACACGCTGACGCTGACCACCCGACAGCTTTCCGGGCTTGCGGTCCAGCAGTGATTCCAGTTCGAGCATCCGGGCGGCTTCGAGCACTCGGGCCGTGCGCTCGTCCTTCTTCATCCCCGCGTTCTGCAGAGCGAAAGCCATGTTCTCCGCCACGGTCATGTTCGGGTAGAGCGCATAGTTCTGGAAAACCATCGCGACGTCACGGGCCTTCGGTGGCAGTCCTGTGACGTCACGACCACCGATCTCCACGCGCCCGGAGTCGACCGCCTCGAGACCGGCGAGCATGCGCAGGCTCGTCGACTTGCCGCATCCCGAGGGCCCGACGAGGACGAGGAATTCCCCGTCCTCGATGTCGAGGTCCAGTCGGTCCACGGCAGGACGATCGGCACCGGGATACCGATGGGTGACGTTGCGGAAGGCGATGGCAGCCAATGGTGTTCCTTCTACTTCAGGTTGGGGGTGATCTGCCTGTCGACGACCGCCTGCAGCTGCTGCTGCACGTCGGCGAAGGTCGTTGCGACGTCGGCGTTCTGCAGTGCGATCCGTTCCAGGCCGGTCCCGATGATCTGATCGCCACCGGGGACGAACACCCGGGCGTAGTCCTGGGAGCGCGTGACGGCCAGCTGGTCGACCGCGGTCCGTGCGTTGGGGTTGTCCTCGAGGTACTCCTTCATGGCGGGGTTGTCCACCGCGGACTTCCGGACCGGCATGTAACCGATGTTCTGTGAGAAGTACGCGGTGTTGTCGCCGTTGGTGACGAACTCGACGAACTTCAGGGCATTGCGCTTGCGTTCGTCGGAGATACCGGACGGAATCGCCAGACCCGCACCACCGGTGGGGCATCCCGCGACGCCTTCGGGAGCCGGCAGGAAGGCCGTCCCGAATTCGAAGGACGCGTTCTGCGTGATACCCGACAGGTCTCCCGTGGACGCGATCGTGGAGGCGATGAGACCGGCGGAGAAGTCGTTCGCGATATCGGTCGTCACCGCGGCGTACTTCTTGTCGTGGATCATGCGCTTCAGGAATTCACCTGCCGCAATTGTCTTCTCGTCGGTGAACTTCAGGTCCCATCCGTCGGAATAGGCACCACCGAAGGTCCAGATCGGGCCCTCGAAGGTCCATCCGAGGTAATCCTTGGCGTTGCCCCAGCCGTGCGCGAGCCTGCCGTCGCCGACCACCCCCTGGATGCGGGGACCCCACTCGTCGAACTCCTCCCAGGTGTCGGGTCCGCGATCGGGAAGTCCGGCCTGCTGCCACACCTGCTTGTTGTAGTAGAACAGCGGAGTCGACCGCGCGTACGGAAGAGCGAAGTGACTCCCCTCGTAGAGATAGTCCGCGAGCAGGGAATCGACGTAGTCGCCGGTGTCCACTCCCACCTCGCGGAACAGATCGTCGAGCGGGGTGATCGCACCGGTGATCGCATAGTTGAACCACCACACGTCCGACAGCACGACCACGTCGGGCAGGTCGCCGCCGGAGAGCGCGGCGTTGAACTTCTGTGAGACCTCCTCGTAGTTCTTGCCACCGTCGATGAGATCGACCGTGATGCCCGGGTTCGCGTCCTGGAACCGCCGGATCAGCTCCTTCTCCACGTCCTGGGATTTGCCGGGGTGGTTGGACCAGAAGCTGATCCGCGATGCATCGCCGGATACCGATCCCGTTCCCGAAGTCTGGGACGAGCCACCGCCCGTCCCTGCACATGCGGTCAGCGCAGCGCTCGCAGCCACGAGACCGGTCAGCCCGAGGAAACGACGCCTGTCGATGTTCCTGATGTCCATTCCCAGCTCCCTGAGGATTCAGCCCTTGACCGCACCGGAGGTGAGGCCCTTGATCATGTGCTTTTGCAGCACAAGGAAAATCACGAGAATCGGCAGCATCGCGAGCACGGTGCCGGCCATGACCGGACCCCAGTTCGTGACACCGTCGTTGTTCTGGAGTTGTGTCAGCCCGATCGGTAACGGCGCAACGGATGCGTCGTCGGCCATCAGGAACGGCCATAGATACTCGTTCCACTCGTTCACGACGGTGATGAGCGCGAACGCGACCATGGTCGGGCCGGATACGGGGAGGACCACGCGCCACAGCAGCCGGAACGGGCCCGCTCCGTCCATCCGTGCGGCTTCGATGATCTCGGCCGGAATGGACAGGAAATGGTTGCGCATGAGGAACGTTCCGAAGGCCACGCCTGCCAACGGCACGATGATGCCCTGGAAGGTGTTGCGCCAACCCCAGTCCGCGACGAGCGCATAATTGGAGATGACGGTGATCTGGTTCGGCACCATCAGCGCGGCGATGATGCCGAGGAAGACGATGTTCTTGCCGGGGAACCGCAGGAACACGAGACCGAACGCACTGAACACTCCGAGGACGAACTTCACCGTCGCCAGTATCGTCGTGATGACGATCGAGTTGCGCAGGAACAACCCGAACGGCACAGATTCGGTTGCCTCCGTGTAGTTCTGCGGATGGAAGACGCTCGGCCACCAGGTCACCGGCAGCGTGTAGATGTCGGGCCGCTCCTTGAACGATGTCACGACAATCCAGTACAAGGGCAGAGCCACCACCAGCAGCACGAGCACCATGGCGACATAGGCCAAAGCCGTGACGGCGCGCTCTCGTCTTCGGTGCGAACGCGTTTCGTCTGCGGGTGCGACCAGGTGCACGACAGACTTCTCCGCGACAGCGGTCACGAGTGACCTCCTCGGTCCATGATGCGCACCTGATAAACGGTCACCGCGAGCAGTACCAGGAACATGATGGTGGCAACGGTGGCGCCGTAGCCGGCACGGAAGTTGCGGAACGACTCGTCGTAGATCTGGTAGACCATCGTGGTCGTGCCGGTCCCCAACGGACCCCCACGAGTCATGACGTTGATGATGTCGAAGACCTGGAACGAATTGAGCAGCACGGTGATCGACAGGAAGTAGGTGGTGGGCCGCAATTGCGGAAGGACGACGCGCCGGAAGGTCGTCCCCCGGGAGGCACCGTCGATGGCGGCGGCTTCGCTCAACTCGGGCCGGAGTCCCTGCAGTGCAGCGAGATAGATGACGAAGGTGTAGCCGAGGTTCTTCCACATGTACGTCAGGGTCACCATCACCAACGCCCAGTTGGGGTCCTGGTAGAAGTCCGGCGTCGGAATTCCCACCCGGGTCAGGACGTCCTGCACCAGACCGAAGTTCGGATCGAAGACGAACTGGAAGGCGATTCCGACGGCTGCACCGGAGATGACGAACGGTGCGAACAGCGCCGACCGGACGAGATTGCGTCCGTGGAGCCTACGGTCCAGAAGCAGTGCGAGCCCGAGTCCCAGTGCCATCGAACCGGCAACGGTCGCCACGGTGAACACGATGGTGTTGCCGACGATCTCCCAACTGTCGGGACGCGTGAACCATTCTCGGTAGTTGGCGAGTCCGACGAAGGTCGAGTTCGGGCTCGCGATGTTCCACTCGAAGAAGGAGAGCCGGATGTTGTCGGCGAGAGGCCGGTAGGTGAACAGGATCAACAGCGCGAGATTGGGCCCGACCAATGCCGCGAAGAGCGCGTAATCGCGCCACGGGCGGTGGCGGAGGCCGCGTTCGTGTTGCGGCAGGGTTCGTTCCGGACTCGGTGACACCGGAGCAGTGTGTGCCGACAGAACGAACCATGGGTTACGAAAGGGCGACGCCCCCTGCTATTCCGGACGAACGTTACGAACCGGAAGCAGGGGGCGTCGGAGATGTGCGTCGGTGTCAGAGATTCCAGTCGCCGAGACCGTCCCAGCCGTTGAGGGTTCCACCGGCCGTGTTCTGCACGATCACCGGATCGCCCTTCTTGGCGTTCTCGTAGAACCACTTGCCGTCCTCGGTGCTCACGTTGAGGCAGCCGTGGCTGACGTTGGTGTTGCCCTGCGCGCCGACCGACCACGGTGCGGCGTGGAGGAAGATGCCGCTGTTTGACATCCGCGTCGCGTACTCGACGTAGGTGCGATATCCCTCGGGGCTGTCGACGGGCACCCCGTAGGTCGACGAGTCCATGTACATGTCGCGGTACTTCTCACCGACGATGTACGTGCCGTTCGGGGTGTCGTGGCCGGGCTTGCCGAAGGACGTCGGCATGGTGCGGACGACCTCGCCGTTACGGGTGACGGTGATGGTCTTGGTGTTGTTGTCGGCGACCGTCACCAGAGCGTCACCGATGGTGAACGACGACTGAGTGTCGCCGGCCTTCACGGTCACCGCGGTGTTCGCAGGCCAGAACTCGAACGGCTTCCAGCGGACCTGCGTGTTCGACGCCCAGTAGAAGTGCCCGTCGACGGGCGGCTGTGTGGTGATGCGGATGGCGCGTTCGGCGGCTGCACGATCTCCGACGGCCTCGTTGAAGCGGATGATGATCGGCTGCGCGACACCCACCGTCTCCCCGTTCGACGGGTTGACGGACGGAGCGGAGAACGGGGCGGCCGGCTCGGGAGCGAGCTGGGGCGGAAGCTGCGGCGGCGTCACCCCGGGCGGCGTAAGCCCTTCGATCAGCTCTTGGACACTCGGCACCTCGGGCCCACCGGGCCACAGCGGTGCCGCGCTCGCAGGACCGGCGGTGGCCAGTGCCACGGCGGCTGCGCCCACGAGTGCAGCACCGATCCGCGCAGATCGGCGGCCCGTGCGGCGACCGTTCGACAAAGCTCGCTTTTCGAACATTCCACAACCCATCGTTCAGCGGTGCGCCGCGCCTTACTTCCCCTGCGCGGCGTGCTCGTACCCGTTCATTAGACACAGGACGGTTACGGACGGGCAATTCGAATGCGGACGGTCTCGGCGTTTTCCCAGGTCAGCGGACCGAGTGGTCTATTACGAATGCGGACGGCCACGGCGCGGGTGAACGGATATCACCCGCGCCGCAGACCCGCGGTCACACCGTTTCCGGGACGTCGAGGTGGGCGATGACGAGCTCGAACTCACCGGTATCGAGCACCCTGGCGCCTGCTGCCCGAGTCACCTCGGAGCGGATGTCGTCGACATGTGCTCTGGTGCGGTCCATCGCCTCGGCACTGTCGAACGTCAACGAGGTCACCCCGCGACCACCGGGACGGTCGAGCATCAGGCTGGCGCTGCAGAAACCCTCGAGTTCCTCCATCCGCGGCAGCGCGGCCATCTTCCACATGTCCACACCGCGATCCACCTGCGCGGGATCGATGTCGACCCAGGTGACACTGCAGCAGGACCCACGGGTCGAGTGGTGATCGCGGTGCATGACGGCGATCTCCCAGTTGGCCACGTCCGTGGTGGCATGGAACATCCGGGCCGCCTCGTCCCGGAGCATGCGGGCCATGCCTTCGCTGGAGCGCAACACGTCCTCGTCCCGCCAGGAGCTGGTGGCGATGCATCGGCCCGAGCCGCGGTCGATCAGCAGGGACAGCCCCAGGCAACCGTTCATGTCCGCCAGGGCAGGCATCACGATGTCGCGTACGTGCTTGATCCCGGCGTCGATGTACGACGGATGCGCATGAATTGTGGTGGAGCGTGCAAACACGATCGGCACCCCTCTCCTCAGGGCGGCGCCGACGCGGCGTCGCCGGTCGTTTCGGCGCGACCCCCCACCCGAAACCACCCGTGTTCACACTGCTCCCCTACTCGGCCGTAGGCAATAGACGGACAGCGTGCGTCTGTCATCCTCGAAGGGTGGCGGCCTCGAACGGCATCGACCGCATCGGTCCCGGAGACCTGATCGAACTCGTCTCGGACGTGGGACGGGTACCCATGAATGTCGGTGCTGCGATCTTCTTCGCCGGTGAGAACCTGACGAACCCCACGACACTGATGACCGTGCTCGCCGAACGCCTCGTCCGGATTCGACGCCTGCGGCAATGCCTGATCGAGCCGGCCTTCGGACTCGGGCGTCCCTACTGGCTCGACGACGCCCACTTCGACATCGATGCCCACTTCTCCCAGGTGCGGTGCCCCGGTCCCCGCGACAGGGACGCCGCACTGACGCTCGCCGCGGACGCTCTTACCCGGCCGCTGCCCCGATCGCAACCGTTGTGGCGCGCGCTGCTCGTCACCGACATCGCGGACCCGAACGGGCACACGGCGTTGGTGATGGTGCTGCACCACGTCCTGGCCGACGGGATCGGTGGTCTGTCGATCCTGGCGCATCTCGTCGACGGCACGGACAGCACACCGCCCATGCCCGAACAGCGCGCTTCAACGCAACCAACCAGACGAGAGTTGTTCTACGACAATGTAATCGGTCACTTGCGGGCGCTCCGCCGGGCACCGCGAGCCGTCGCGCGTCTTCCTGCAGCATGGACAGAACTCGGGAGGGGCGCCGGCGGACGTGCCCCGCGGTGTTCGTTGAACGCGCCCATCGGGTCTCGTCTGGCGCTCAGGACCGTCGAGGTGGATCTGGACACGCTCCGTCGGGCGGGACGGCAGTGGGACGCAACGATCAACGATGTGCTGCTGGTCGCCGTCGGGGGCGCCCTCGCCACCATCCTGCACAAGCGCGGCGAGTTCCCGTCCGAGCTGATGATCTCGGTGCCGGTCTCCGCCCGCACCGCTGCCACGGGTGGGCAACTGTGCAATCGCGTCGGCGTCATGCCCGTCCGGGTACCGCTGGACGGGACCCCGGAGCACCGGTCGGTATCCGTCTCCCGCACGACCCGACTGCAGAAGGCGAACGTGCGGGGCCTGTCTGCCGAACTACTGGGTCCGGTCTTCCGCGCCCTTGCGGCCGTCGGGGCGTTCCGCCGGTTCGTGGACCGGCAGCGCCGGGTCAACTCGTTCCTGTCCGACCTGCCGGGACCGTCGTCGACGCTCACCGTTGCCGGAGTGCCTGTCGCGTCGATGGTGCCGATGATCGTCACCACGGGCAACGTCGCTGTCGCTTTCGCGGCCCTGTCCTATGCCGGCACGCTGACCGTGGCGGTCGTCGTCGACCCCGATCTCGTCCCCGAACACCGTGACCTCACGGAGGCCCTGCGCGAACAGTTCCGCTCGATCGTCGCCTCCGCACAGTGACTGCCGGCCGCTCCGATGTGGCGGTCGGGAACCGAGGAGCGGAGTACCTTGCTGTGCATGTCGGAGAAGATCGCCGAGATCCGTACCCTCGCCGATGCCCGGAAGGTGTTGGCATCGCAACCGTTCAGCGTCCTGATCGGAGCCCGTCTGACCGAGTACGAGCGCGGCCGGGCAGTCCTGGAAGTACCGCTCAGGGAGGAACTGCTCCAGCAGTTCGGCTTCGCGCACGGAGGTGTTCTGGCCTACGCGGCCGACAATGCGCTCACGTTCGCCGCAGGCACGGCCCTCGGGCCGTCGATCGTGACGACCGGCATGAGCCTCGACTACCTGCGGCCCGCCGGGGGCGCACTCCTACGCGCGGTCGCCACGATCGTCAGCACCAGTCGCAGGCAGGCACTGTGTCGTTGCGAGATCTACGCCGTCACCGAGGACGGGACGGAGAAGATGTGTGCGGCGGCGCAGGGCAGCGCTCGCCTGATCGATCTGAATCGTTGAGCGGGACAATCTGTTCCACCCTCCGTTCAGAGACCGAAGATCCTCGCCAGTCGCGCATCGGAGTTGTACAGGGCGTCGGTGTCGAAAGTGGATGCGGAACTGAGCACCTCGTTCGCCCCGGTGGAGGCGAGCAGTTTCTCGAGCCCTTCGGCCACCTGATCCTCGGTGCCGGCCAGCGAACCCTTCGCGGTCTCGTCGACGATGCGGCGGCGCCGCTCGGTCATCGGCTGCCGGCGGATCTCCTCGATCGGGGACAGCGGCGGGAACGCCCCCTCTTCGCGTGAGACGGCCATCGCCCAGGCCTCCGGAAGCTGCAGCTCCCGAGCCTCGGCTTCGGTGTCGGCGATGAGGATGTCCAGGCCGACGACAACATAGGGCTCAGCGCCGGGTGTGGCCGGGCGGAAGTCGGCGCGATAACGGTCGAACGGTTCCGATCCCTGCCACAGAAGCGGTCCGGCGACGACGACGGGCAGGCCCAGACGCGCCGCCAGCCGCATACCCTGCCCGGTGCCGAGGACGAAGATCGGAGGCGGCTCGGACAGTCGAGGACGCACCGTCACTTCGGCGGTGCCGTGCAGATAACCGCGCAGTTCCTCGATGTCGGCGGCGAAGTCGTCCGCGTCGGCCTTGTGGGTCCGCAGCGCATCGCGCACAGGCGCGGTGAATCCGAGGGAACGACCGACACCCAGATCGATCCGTCCCGGGTGCATCGCTTCGAGCATCGCGAACTGTTCGGCGACGACGATCGGTTGATGGTTGGGCAGCATGACGCCGCCGGATCCCACCCGGATCCGGCTCGTCCGCTCCGCGATCGTGCCGATGAGCAGCGGTGGAGCTCCCGACGCGATGCCTGGGACGGCGTGGTGCTCGGCCACCCAGAAGCGGTGGTAGCCGGCCGCCTCGGCGAGTTCGGCGCGACGCAGGGTCTGCTGCAATGCGGCAGCGTCCGGCTGCCCCTCCCGGGTCCGGGAGCGGTCCAGCAACGACAACGCCACCTGCACGGTCGTCTCAACACCGCGACCGTCCCGGATCTTCCCTGCAGGTCAGGGATCTTCGGGACCCCAAACGCGTCCGGCTGCGATCCAGTCCCCGTGGAAGTGGAGTTGCCCGTGCTCCGAGGCCTTCTGCGCCGCGGCGACACCGTGTGCATCGGCGAGGTACAGCAGGAGATCGGCGATCGCGTCTCCGACCGCGACGACCTGGTCGCGGGCATCACCCGCTCGGATCGCCATCTCGGCGAGTACGCGCCCGATGCCGATCGCCCCTGTCAGGGACCGGTGGTGGAGCTGGGTGCAACCGGCACGACCGCAGGACAGACACAGATCCGATACGTGACTACCCATCGGAGTCCTCATGTCATTTCCTGCCGAAACATAAAGCCTATTATGTCCGATTTCGTTTCGGTGTCGAATGGGAGGTGTCGACGTACTGGACAATGCCACCCCACTCGGCGTCCCGGACGAACTGCTCACGGCCGCGGGTTCTTCCGGGTCCACCGCGGCCGGTCGTTGCGGGTGGCCGCCGTGCAGCGACGACACGGGACGACTCCGTGTTCACTCAGCTCCGCCAGGTACAGCGCGTCGCTCCACGGCACGTGCGGAAAGCGGTCGAGTCGGGCACGGGAGAGCGGCACCCCGCACAGGGTCTGATTGGTGCCGGGCGTCCATGCGTGGGTGTCGCCGGACGGGTAGCGGATCCCGTCGGTATCGATCCATCGTCCCGACGCAGCGACTGCCGGGTGGGCGTGCTGAGCCATGGGTCCGGGTTCCCGCCACCGGACGGGATTACTCGATCCGCGACGCTGCGAGCATCTCCTCGATCGAGACGAACTTCAGGCGCGAGCGTCCCGCCGCCGATCCGCGGGCCTTCTCCTGCTTGTCGATCTGCAGCCAGCCCCGGTAATCGATGTGCTCCGGACGCCGCTCGGCGACCAGCGCCGCCAGCTTCTCCCGATCGGCGACCGGCTCGGGCAGCTTGCCCTCGACGAAATCGTCGAGGATCTTCTCGACCGTTTCGGCAGAGCACTGCTTGTTGGTGCCGATCACGCCGCTGGGACCACGCTTGATCCAACCGGCGGTGTAGACACCGGGCACCGGTGCTCCGGTCTCGGCGTCGATCACCCGGCCGCCCTCGTTCGGGATGACCCCGCGCCGCTCGTCGAAGGGCAGACCGGCCGGCGCGGTGCCGCGGTAACCGATCGAACGCAGCACCAATCCCGCCTCGAGGATTTCGGTCTGTCCGGTCGGGCGGGCCTCGAGACGGCCGTCGACCTCGACCAGTTCGTTGCGCTCGAGGGTGATCGATTCGACAACACCGTCGCCGGAGATCTCCACCGGCGAGGCGAGATAGCGCAGCACGATCCGCTTGTTGCCCTCGGTGGGAGTGCGCTGCGCGAAGCCCTCGACCTGCCGCACCTTGAGCGTCAGGCGGGGTTCGACCTCCGGATCGTCGATCAGCGCGCGGCTGACCGGGTCGAGTTCGACCTCGACCGGGTCGACGACCACATCGACACCGGGCAGCGAGCCGAGCGCGAGCAGCTCCGGGTTGGTGTAGGCGGCCTGCGCCGGGCCGCGCCGGCCCACGACCACGACCTCGCGGATGTTCGACTTCCGCAGCGCCTCGAGCGCGTGCTCGGCGATGTCGGTGCGCGCGAGCTCGTCGGGGTCCATCACCAGGGCTCGCGCGACGTCCAGGGCGACGTTGCCGTTGCCGATGATCACCGCGCGTTCGGCCGACAGATCGAAGGTGTGGTCGGCGAAATCAGGGTGTCCGTTGTACCAGGCGACGAACTCGGTCGCGGCGCGGCTGCCCACGAGGTCCTCTCCCGGGATGCCCAGCGTGCGGTCGCCTGCGGCACCGACGGCGTAGATCACGGCGTGATGGTGCGCGAGCAGTTCCTCGTGGGTGATGTGGGTGCCGACCTCGACGTTGAAATAGCACTGGGTGTTCTTGTGGCCGATGGCGCTGCGGAAGAGGTCGCCGACTCCCTTGGTGCTCTGATGATCGGGGGCCACACCGGCACGCACGAGCCCGTAGGGGGTGGGCAGGCGGTCGAAGATGTCGACCTGCACCGCCGAGTGCGTCACCAGATCCATCGCGGCATAGCACGCCGCAGGACCCGAGCCGACGATCGCCACCCGCAGCGTGCCCAGCTCGGCGGGCAGCTTGCGGCGCGTGCGCAGCTCGGGCCAGTCCGGTCCGATCGGGTAGCGACGGTAGTACTCGGCGTTGATCTCGAGATACGGCTCCTGCGCCGGCGTGAGTTCGTTGTCGGCGGCGATCGCATCCACCGGGCACTCGTCGACACAGGCCCCGCAGTCGATGCACGTGTCGGGATCGATGTAGAGCATCTCCGTGGTCGCGAAGGGTGCTTCGTCGGGTGTCGGGTGGATGCAGTTGACCGGGCAGACCTCGACACACGAGGCGTCGTTGCAGCACGCCTGGGTGATTACATAAGCCACAGTTGTACCTGCCTACAGTGCCGATTCCGGACAACGAACGAGCCTCAGACTAGTACACGTTCCAGTTTCGGTCGAGAACCACGTTCTCAAAGCCATATCATCGAATTTCCGGCTGTCGAGGTGCCTCAGATGTCCGTTTCGGCGCTCGATTCGATGCGGAAACCGATCTTGAGAGTGACCTGCGTGTGGGCCACCCGGCCGTCGTCGATGTGGCCCCGGATGTTGACCGTCTCGAACCACTCGAGATGCCGCGTGGTCTCCGCTGCTCGCGCCACCGCTTTCGCGATCGCGTCGTCGACTCCCGTCGTCGACGATCCGACGACCTCGATCACCCGGTAGACATGGCTCATGGCTGAACTCCTCGAATCGACGATGCTCCGATTCGGATCGTCCCGCCCCCGAGGGACCCCCGTCCCCGGAACCACGAAAATGACAGAAAGATTCAGGCACGACGAGCGAGCAACCGGGCGAGTTCGCCCAGCCGCGCCAGACGCAGGTCCCCGAGCGGGATCGCGCCGGCACCGAGCCGGTTGGTGACGAAGGCGAGCGACAGACCGGTGTCGAGATCGGCGTACGCCCCCGAGCCACCCACTCCGTAGTGCCCGAGCGCACCGCGCGGACGCTGGATGCTCGCGAAGATGGGCTGGTGGTAGCCGAGCCGCCACGCCATCGGCACACCGAGCACGTAGTCCCGGCTGCGCACCCGCACGCGCGACATCTCGTCGATCGTGGTGGCGTCGAGGAACTTCACGCCGTCGATCGTCCCGCCGGCGGCTATCGCCCCGTACATACGCGCGAGCGAGCGGGCGGTGAACACACCGTTCCAGCCCGGCATCACCGAGTCGTGCACGGCCGGGTCGCCGACGAGCCTGTCGAAGCCGTCGGGCATCGCGGCCTCGGCGAGACCGCGGGTCGGTTCGAGTCGCGACAGGACCGCGGCGCTCGCACCCCAGTGCAGGCCGACCGGGGCGAGCCGCGGGAAGAGCTTCGCGATACGGCCCCGTTCGTCGTGAGGCACGCGGTACCAGAAATCGGGATCGCCGAGGGGCCGGGCGATCTCCTGCTCCACGACCTCCACGAAGGGCAGACCGGTCACCCGCTGCACGAGTTCGGCGACGAGCCATCCGTAGGTGACGGCGTGGTAGCCCGAGCCGCGTCGCCGCCGTCGATCCGGTGCCGCCTGCTCGAGCGCCGCGACGGTCGTCTCGTAGTCGAGGATCCCGCGCGTCCCCGGAACCAGACCGCGCACCCGGTGCAGGCCGGATCGGTGGGTCATGACGTCCGCGACGGTGATGTCATCTTTGCCGTTCGCGGCGAACTCCGGCCAGTACTGCGCAACGGGCGCGAAGTAGTCGATCACTCCGCGCTCGGCCAGACGGTGCACGACGGTCGACGCCACGCCCTTACCGGTCGAGAACGACAACGCCATGGTGTCGCGGCTCCACCGCTTGTCGGGGGCCGACCAGCCGGACCAGATGTCGAGGACCTTCTCACCGTGGAGATAGGCGGTGAGTGCGCCGCCGCCGTCCCGGGGCCGCTTGTACAGCGAGAAGAACGCGTCGGCCAGCCGCAGGAATCGCGGATCGACGACCATCTCGGTCGGCGCCGCCGGGCCCGGCCGGGCGTCGATCCGCCCCGGGACGTGCACCGGTGCGAACGACGCTGTCGCCCCGGCAGGTTCGAAGACTGCTCCGGTCGTCATCGCGACACCTCCATCGGCATGTGCGACAGGCTACGACGACACGGAACGTAAAGGAAGGGTTTACGTACAGTCTGTCTGTCGAGGATCCCGGCGAGACGCGCCGAATCTACGGCAGGGGCGACGGCGGCGTCTGCGCGCCAGGAGTGAAGTACCGGAAGTCGCCCAGCACGACACACCCGCGTGCGGCCTCGAGTTCGAACGCGGCCGCCGCCGTGCCCTCGCACAACACCGGATCGTCGGCGTCGCCCACATAGGCCTGCGACTGCGGACCCGCGGCGACGACCGCCGTGCCCGGACTTTCGAGCACACCGAGCGCCAGGGCCTCCTCCCCCACGCCGATCGCGAACAGCCGTCCCGACGTGCTTTCCCCGGCGCCGACACCGCCGTCGAATCCGGCGGCCACCACCTGTGCGGCACTGCGGGCATCGGCGAATCCCACGCCCCGCTCGGCATAGCTCCACGCCTCGGCGGTGCCGTCGGTGGACGCACCACACGCTTCGCCCCCGTCGATCTGCACGATCTCGGCCGGGGCACCCGGCGGTGCCGTGCACGTCGTGGCCGCGGACGCGGTCTGAGGAATGAGGAAACCGACCCCGATGGCGGCAGCGAATACTGCCCCGACGCCGAGAACCCGACCGGACGCCCACGAGCGAATCACGACATCGACCCTTCCGAACCTCGAGTGACTGTTCTCTCGGACAGTTTATGGACTCGCACCTCGGGAGGACTCATACTCGAGGTCACGACAGGGACGCGATTCCCCGAACGTTCCGGTTCACGTGTCCTTTGCCCGGTCGGTGTCGCGGGACGGTTGGACGCGCTTCGGCTCCCCCGGCATCTTCGGGTGATTCGGCGGATACGGCAGGTCGCCGATACCGTTCGCCTCGTCCCGTTCGGCCATCTCGAGCAGAACGTCCAGCGAGTGCGCATGCGCATCGAGATCCGCCATCGGATCGCCGCGCTTCGCCAGCAGATCCGGCACCGTGGCGATCGTGAAGTCGTCAGGTTCGGCGTCGACCAGCTCGTCCCAGGTCAGCGGAGTCGAGACGGTCGCGATCGGGGTGCGACGGGCCGAGTAGGCCGAGGCGATCGTCTTGTCGCGCGCGTTCTGGTTGTAGTCGAGGAAGAGCCGCTCTCCGCGCTCCTCCTTCCACCACGCCGTCGTCGCCCGCCCGTCGCTGCGCCGCTCGATCTCACGCATGAGCGCGATCCCCGCACGACGGACTCCGACGAAATCCCATTCGGGCACGATCCGCAGATAGATGTGGAGTCCCCGCCCACCGGACGTCTTGGGATATCCGGCGAGTCCCAGTTCGTCGAGAAGCGGGCGCACGACCTCCAGCGCCACGGTCCGCGCGTCGCCGAAATCGGTTCCCGGTTGCGGGTCGAGGTCGATGCGCAATTCGTCGGGACGGTCGGTGTCGCCGCAGCGCACCGGCCACGGATGGAAGGTCACGCACCCGAGATTGGCCGCCCACACCACGTCGGCGGCCGAACACACACGCAGCGCATCGGCGGTACGCCCCGACGGGAACGTGATCTCGCAGGTCGCCACGTGGTCGGGTCGCTTGACCGGTGCCCGCTTCTGATAGATCTCCTCCCCCTCGATGCCGTCGGGAAAGCGCTGCAGATGCGTCGGCCGATCGCGCAGAGCCGTCAGGATCGGTGCGTCGAACTCGGTGGCGACCCTGCGGTAGTACTCCACGAGGTGCCGCTTCGTGCCACCTGCGGCGCCGAGCTGCGGGAAGTAGATCTTGTCGGGGTTCGACAACCGCACGGGCGTGCCGTCGACGTCCAACTCCTCCGCGGGCGAACGCTTCGTGGCCATGTCAGTCCTCCGTCCGGTCGAGCACATCCGACAGGTCGTAGCGCACCGGCACCTCCAGCTGGTCGAACGTGCAGCTCTCGGGGTCACGGTCGGGACGCCACCGCAGGAACTTCGCTGCGTGCCGGAACCGCATCCCCGCTCCCGACACACCTTCCATCTGGTCGTACGCGACCTCCACGACACGTTCGGGACGCAACGGCACCCAGCTGCGGTCCACCGCCGAACGCCACCGCGTCGGTTCGCCCTGCTCGACGACGTCGTCCCCGAGTCGCAGCGGTTGCAGTTCGGCGAGCAGTTCCTCGCGCCGCTCCCGCGTGAACGCCGAGGCTCCGCCGACCATCGTAAGTTCGCCGTCGTGATAGAGCCCGAGCAGCAACGACCCGATTCCCTCGACGCTCTTGTGCATGCGGTAGCCCATGAGGACGCAGTCGGCGGTGCGGGCATGTTTGAGCTTGAGCATCTCCCGCTTGTCGGGCACATAGAGCCCGTCGAGTCGCTTGGCGATCACGCCGTCGAGGCCGGCCCCTTCGAACTCCTCGAACCAGCGGCGGGCGGTATCGGTGTCGGTCGTGGCCACCGTGACATGACAGCTCTTACCCCCGCCGATCTCGGACCGCAGCCGCGCGCGCCGCTCCGCGGACGGGGTCTCCATGAGATTCTCGTCGGCGAGAGCGAGCAGATCGAAACCGACGAACACGGCCGGTGTCTGCTCGGCGAGCATCGTGACCCGGCTGGCGGCCGGATGGATCCGCTCGGACAGCGCCTGCCAGTCGAGTCGGGTGCGGCCGTCGTGTTCGCGCGGGACGACGATCTCCCCGTCGACCACGCACCTGCGGGGCAGTTCGGCGCGCGCGGCGTCGGCGAGTTCCGGGAAGTAGCGCACGAGGTCCTTACCTCCGCGCGAGCCGAGAACCACCTCGTCACCGTCGCGGAAGACGATCGCCCGGAAACCGTCCCATTTGGGTTCGTAGGACCACTCGTCGGGACCGTCTTCGGGTTGGGAGGGGACGGTGGAGGAGACCTTGGCGAGCATCGGGGCGATCGGCGGCACCACAGGCAGGTCCATGCGGCACATCGTTCCACCCTGTACGGGTACCGGCAGCACTTCCGTAGGCTCTTCGACCATGAACATTCTCCGAGGGGCGGCCGGTGCCGCGGTGGCGTTGGCGGCAGCAGGGGTGCTTGGAGGATGCGCGACCCAGGTCGAAGGGCAGGCCGTGCCCGCCGCGAACGCCCTGGACACGTCCACGGCGCCGTCCTTCTCCCTACCCACCACGACCCCGTCGGCGTCGTCGTCGACCGAGTTGAGCGTCGACGTCGCAGCCGGCGAATGCGTCGCGCTCGGCGGCACGGTCGACGACGCGACCATCGACTACGCGGTGTGCGGCAGCCCGAGCTCGAATTACAAGGTCGTCGACGTCGTCGATGCCAGTGCCATGTGCCCCGGCGACATCGACCAGACCTACTACGAGTCCTTCGGCGGCATCGAGGTCGGCGCGTTGTGTCTCGACATCGACTGGGTGGTGGGCGACTGCATCGACCTCGGCGGCGAGGATCCGCAGCGCATCGACTGCGGTGAGCCCGCGGTCCAGGGCGAGGAGGTCACCGAGATCCTGCTCGACACCTCCGACGTGAACGCCTGCTCGACGTCCGAGGGTGGGTTCGTGTACCGGGAACGCAACTTCGTGGTCTGCACCGACACCATCTGAGGTTCTCTCCTTGTGCGGATGCCCGTCGCGGCCGCGACGGAGCATGTCGGTGCCTCCCGCAACAATGCGTTCGACAGATCATCATCCGACGGACGCGAGGACGGAACATGACGCACTGGCCGGACAGACCGATCTGCGCGTTCGATCTCGAGACCACCGACCGGGATCCCCGCAACGCCCGCATCGTCACGGCATGCGTCGCGACCTTCGACGGCGACCGCATCGACACACGCTCGTGGCTGCTCGACCCGGGTATCGCGATACCCGAGGAGACCACCGCGATCCACGGCATCACCACCGCCCACGCCCGCGCCGAAGGACTCGACTATCTCGAGGGATACAAGCAGATCCGGCAGGCCGTGAGCGACGCGTGGGCGCGCGGCCACATCGTCGTCGCATTCAACGCCAGCTACGACCTGACGGTCCTCGACGCCGAAGGACGCCGGCTCGGCCTGACGGGGCTCGACATCGGCACGGTCGTCGACCCGTACGTCATCGACCGGGAGATGGACCGCAGCCGGCCCGGCAGGCGCACACTGCAGGCGGTGTGCGAGGCGTACGGGGTGTCGCTGCCGAATCCGCACGAGGCCGAGGCCGACGCGCTCGCCGCCGGCCACCTGACCCGCGCGCTCGTGGCGAGATTCCCCGAGCTCGCCGAACTCGACATCATGGCCGATCAGGCCGCCTGGCACGCCGAACGGCAACGCAGCTTTGCCGAGTACCTGCGCGGGCTGGGTCGCGAGGTCGTCGACGTCGACGACAGCTGGCCCGTCCGGCTCCCCACGCCGGTGGGTACCGATGTCCTCGAGCGTCCCGCGACCGAGACCAGGTTCCGGCGCGCGCTGCGCGCGATCCGCGAGTTCTTCCGGCGACTGCGCCGCCGCTGATCAGGAGTGCGGTCGATCAGGGCAGCAGTCCCTGCCGCCGCGCCTCGACGACCGCCGCGTGCCGACTGCGCACATCGAGTTTGTCCATGGCGTTGCGCAGATAGGTCTTCACCGTCTCCACGCGCAGCGACAACCTGTCGGCGATCTCCGCGTTGCGGCAGCCCAGCGCCACATGACTCAGCACGTCGTGCTCGCGCGCGGTCAGATGCGTCCGCGGCTGCGACGCACCGTCGCGCGCCCGGGCCAGTGTCTCCTCGACGTTCCGCACCTGTTCCCTGATCACCGGGTCGTCGGTGCGCGCCGCGATCGCCCGCAGCGCCACGAGGCTTTCCGTCAGCGCTTCGGAGACGGAGGCAGGCACGGTGGCGCCGTGCGCGGCCCGCGTGTTCCCGATCAGCGACACGCGACGGTCCACCTCGTCGCGGATTTCGATCTCCCGCGCGAGCTCCGCGGCCGACCGCACGACCTTCTCCGCTACGACGTCGCCGATGGGCCGATTGACCCTCAGCCCGCCGTAGATCGCCGCCCGGGTGCGTCCGCGCACCACCACCGGCACGGCGAGCAACGACTCGATTCCCTCCCCGGCGACCTGCCGGTCGTAGTGGTGGGTGATGTGCGGGGAGGTGAAGTAGTCGGCGACCGCGCCGGGACGTTGTTCGACGACCACCCGACCGCCGAGTCCACGTTCGGCGGCGATCACCAGATTGCGCAGGGCACGACCGCGGGTTCCGACGAATCCGGACAGGACGACGTCCGAGCCCTGCACCGCGCCACCGAAGAGCACCGGTAGTTCCGTCGTCGCCTCGAGGTCGCGCAGCGTGGCGCGGAGGGTGTCGAGATCGTCGGGACGCAACACACCCGGCACGGCGACATCCATCGATTGCTCCTGCTCTTCCCTCCGAACACCCACTTTCGAGGGTAGAGGGGCCAGTTCCACGATTTGTAACCTGCACATCGCCCGGTGTTGCAACGATCACAGAAGACGCCGGAATCCGAGTAGGCCACCCCGGAGGTATCCGTGTCCATCGCCCCCGTCCGTCCCGGCTCGACCGGAGCCGCGAACTACAGCCAGATGAGCCCGCTGCGCTTCCTCGAACGGTCCGCGGCGGTGTTCCCGGATCGCACCGCGATCATCCACGGCGACCGCACGTACACCTACGCCGAGTTCGCCGACGAGGCGCAGCGGCTCGCGCGCGTGCTGCGCAGCCGTATCGAGCCGGGCGACAAGATCGCGTACCTGACTCCGAACGTGCCCGAGATGCTCATCGCGCATTTCGCGGTTCCGCTCGCAGGCGGTGTGCTGGTCGCGCTGAACTCGCGCCTGGCCGGGCCGGAACTCGAGTACATCCTCGACCACTCCGAGACGAAGCTGCTGTTCGTCGACTCCGAACTGCTCGGATCGGTCGCGAACGTCCGCGACAACGTTCCGGGCGTCGCCGAGATCATCGAGGTCCCCGACTCCACCGTGCCCGCTCCCGAGGTACCCGCCGGGGTGGCCACCGCCCGGTACGACGAGTTCCTCGCGCAGGCCGACTCGCTCGATGCGACGCCGCTGCCGTGGAGCGTCGACGACGAGCTCGGCGTCATCACCCTCAACTACACCTCGGGCACGACCGGCAAACCCAAGGGCGTGATGTACACCCATCGCGGCGCGTACCTGAACTCGCTGGGCGAGACCTTCCACAACAGCTTCGACGGGCAGAGCAAGTATCTGTGGACACTGCCGATGTTCCACTGCAACGGCTGGTGTACGCCCTGGGCGGTGACCGCTGCGGCGGGCACCCACATCTGCCTGCGGGCGGTGCGGGCCGACGCGATCTGGGATGCCATCGACAACCTCGGTGTCACCAACCTGTGCGGTGCGCCCGCGGTGTGCTCGACCATCGCGAACGCCGAGCAGGCTCATCCACTCGACCGTCCGTTGCGGATCACCACGGCCGGCGCGCCGCCGTCGCCGACGGTGATCGCCCAGCTCGAACAGATCGGCATCACGGTTGTCCACGTCTACGGACTCACCGAGGTGTACGGCCCGTACACGATCTGCGAGTACCAGGACAGCTGGGACGACAAGCCGGCCGACGAACGCGCCGCGCTGCTCTCCCGTCAGGGTGTGGGCATGCTGCAGGCCGAGACCGCGCGGGTCGTCGACGAGGACATGAACGACGTGCCCGCCGACGGCGAGACCATGGGCGAGATCGTGCTGCGCGGCAACAACGTCATGCTCGGCTACTACAAGGACCCGGACGCGACCGAGGAGGCGTTCCGCGGCGGCTGGTTCCACACCGGCGACCTCGGCGTGATGTACCCGGACGGATACATCCAGCTCAAGGACCGCGCGAAGGACATCATCATCTCCGGCGGCGAGAACATCTCGACCGTGGAGGTCGAGCAGGCGATCGTCAGCCACCCGGCGGTGCTCGACGTCGCGGTCGTCGGCGTTCCGGACGAGAAGTGGGGTGAGCGTCCCAAGGCGTTCGTGATCCTGAAGAAGGGCGAATCGGTCACGGCCGAGGAGATCATCGACTACACGCGCACGCTGCTCGCCGGGTACAAGGTGCCGCGCGACATCGTCTTCCCGCTGGAGCTGCCCCGCACCTCGACCGGCAAGATCCTGAAGTTCGAGCTGCGATCGGCCGAAGCCGCCGAGGGGTGAGCCGACCCCTCACGACTGCATTGGATACTCGACGCCATGACATCCGGTACCGGTAACAGCACCCGTCGCCTCGATTCGACGGGCCCCGATCCCGCCCAGTTCCGGGTGCATGTCGTCACGCAGGCGATCCGTTTGTTCTCCGAGTTCGGCTACGAGTCGACCACCGTCGAGCAGATCGCCGCGGCCGCAGGGGTGTCGCGGCGGACCTTCTTCCGGCAGTTCCGGTCGAAGGAGGACGTGATCTTCGCCGATCACGAGTCGCTGCTCGAGCAGGTCGCCGAGTACCTCTCGCAGGATTTCGACGATCCGTGGGCGGCGGCCTGCGAGGGGGCCAAGCTCGTCTTCGGGCACTTCCGGGACCGGCGCGAGCTGGCGGTGTGGCGGTATCGGGTGGTGCAGCGGGTGCCGGCGCTGCGGGAGCGCGAACTCGTCACCACCTACCGCTACGAGCGGTTGTTCACCGACTTCCTGCGCGCCGCCGTCCCGACGGAGAAGCCGGTGCGCACCGTCAGCTTCGCGGCGGCGATGACCGCCACGCACAATTTCGTGTTGCGCGCGATGATCCGCGGCGACGAGACCGCCACTGCCGAACGCCTCGAGCAGGAGCTGCTCGAGCTCCGCCGCACGTACGGGGTGGTTCCGGTGCCAGAAGGCGCGACGAACGGGAAGGTCGCGCCGGCTCCGCCGGCGGTCGCGGTGGTGACCTATCCGGCCCACCTGACACCGGCCGAGATCGCCGAGCAGGTTCGGCTCCAACTCGAAGGCGCACAGCAGCGCCGTTGACCTGGCACTGAGTGCCGTGGTTACAATCGACTCATTCCGTCACGTCGCGAACCCTCGCCCCGATATCGTCGAGGGAGCTACGTTCGCAAATCTGGCACCGCGTGCCGTTAGGAGTCCGCCGTCATGGCCCTCAATCCCGACTTCGATCTGTTCAAGCTCTCCGAGGAGCACGACGCGCTGCGCGAGGCCATCCGCGCGCTCGCCGAGAAGGAGATCGCGCCCTACGCCAAGGACGTCGACGAGAACTCCCGCTTCCCGCAGGAAGCCCTCGACGCCCTCAACAAGTCGGGCTTCAACGCCATCCACGTGCCCGAGCAGTTCGAAGGCCAGGGCGCCGACTCGATCGCCGCCTGCATCGTCATCGAAGAGGTCGCCCGAGTATGCGGCTCCTCCTCGCTGATCCCCGCCGTCAACAAGCTCGGCACCATGGGCCTGATCCTCCGCGGCTCCGACGAACTCAAGGCCAAGGTCCTCCCCGATATCGTCAACGGCGCGATGGCCTCCTACGCGCTGTCCGAGCGCGAAGCCGGCTCCGACGCCGCCTCCATGCGCACCCGCGCCAAGGCCGACGGCGACGACTGGATCCTCAACGGCTCCAAGTGCTGGATCACCAACGGTGGTAAGTCCACCTGGTACACCGTCATGGCCGTCACCGACCCCGAGAAGGGCGCCAACGGCATCTCCTCCTTCATGGTCCACAAGGACGACGAGGGCTTCGTCGTCGGACCGAAGGAGAAGAAGCTCGGCATCAAGGGCTCCCCCACCGCCGAGCTGTACTTCGAGAACTGCCGCATCCCCGGCGACCGCATCGTCGGCGAGCCGGGCACCGGCTTCAAGACCGCTCTCGCGACCCTCGACCACACCCGCCCCACCATCGGTGCGCAGGCCGTCGGCCTCGCCCAGGGCGCCCTCGACGCGGCGACCGCCTACGTCAAGGACCGCAAGCAGTTCGGCCGCCCGATCTCCGACAACCAGGGTGTGCAGTTCATGCTCGCCGACATGGCGATGAAGGTCGAGGCCGCACGCCTGATGGTCTACACCTCCGCTGCTCGCGCCGAGCGCGGCGAGCCCAACCTCGGCTTCATCTCGGCCGCCGCGAAGTGCTTCGCCTCGGACGTCGCCATGGAGGTCACCACCGACGCCGTGCAGCTGTTCGGTGGCGCCGGCTACACCACCGACTTCCCGGTCGAGCGCATGATGCGCGACGCGAAGATCACGCAGATCTACGAGGGCACCAACCAGATCCAGCGCGTCGTCATGTCGCGCGCGCTGCTGCGCTGACACCGGTCGCGTAGGTTACCCCCGGAACATCGAAGCGATCAGGAGTTACCGCAGTGGCAGTGGAAAAGGTAGGCGTGATCGGCGGCGGCACCATGGGTGCCGGTATCGCCGAGGTGTGCGCCAAGGCCGGTAGCGACGTCCTCGTCAAGGAGACCACCGAGGAGTTCGCCGCCGCGGCACGCGAGCGTCTGAAGAAGTCGATCGGACGTGGCGTCAAGTCCGGCAAGATCACGCAGGAGGACGCCGACGCGGTCCTCGGACGGATCCGCGTCACCCTCGACCTGAAGGAGTTCGCCGACCGCGACCTCGTCGTCGAGGCCGCCCCCGAGATCGAGTCTCTCAAGGTGGAGATCTTCTCCGAGCTCGACAAGATCGTGAAGCCCGAAGGCATCCTCGCCACCAACACGTCGTCGATCCCCGTCATCAAGATGGCGCAGGCGACGCAGCGGCCCGGCAAGGTCGTGGGCGTGCACTTCTTCAACCCGGTGCCGGTGATGCCGCTCGTCGAGATCATTTCGGCGCTCACCACCGATGAGGCCACCGCCGACACGGTGTTCGACTACGCGAAGAACACCCTCGGCAAGACGGCCGTGCGCGCAGGCGACCGTGCGGGTTTCATCGTCAACGCCCTGCTCATCCCGTACCTGTGCTCGGCAGTGCGCATGCTCGAGTCGGGCTACGCGACGAAGGAAGACATCGACGCCGCGATGAAGGGCGGCTGCGGCTACCCGATGGGTCCGCTGACCCTCATCGACACCGTCGGCCTCGACATCACCCTCAACGCCGCGCAGTCGCTGTACGACGAGTTCGCCGAGCCGCACTACGCACCCCCGGCACTGCTGCGCCGCATGGTCGACGCGGGTCGCCTGGGTCGCAAGACCGGCGAGGGCTTCTACAGCTACAAGTAGGCCTCACTCGGACGCCCCTGCCGTTCCTTCTCGGAACGGCGGGGGCGTCTGCGCATCCGGACAGCCGGGAGGTACGCAACAACAGTTCCGGGTTCGCAACACGGCCAGCGACTGCCGGTGTTGCGAGCCTTCACGAGGTGTTGCGTGCCTCCTGATCAACCACGAGTACGGTCCGAACGCGTTCCCCCTCTCCACTCCGACTCGGGAGACACCTTCTGCTATCGTCCCCACCCGGACGTATCGGGGGATTCTGTCGGGGGGCAGTGGTGACATTGCACGTGGATCCTGAAGTGCTGCGCACATTCGCAGCCTTCGTGGCGGACACCGCCGACGCGATCGACGACTGGGACGTCGGCGAACCGTATGCCGTGTCGCAATCAGCACTTCCCGGAACAGAATTCGCGGCCGCCTGCGCACGAGCCTTCACCGCCACCGATCAAGCACTCGGCAACGTGTGCAGTCGCCTGCGCGAGATCGTCGACATCACCGACGGCGCCGCGAACGACTACGTCGTCACAGAGACAGACTTCGTGGCTGCACTCTCGGCGATGGATCAGCACGGATGAGACCGGGAGTCGCTGCGGTCCGGTCCTGGAATCCCGACGCGCTGCGAATCACCGCCGACCACCTCGACGTGCTCGTCGACACACTCGACGACCGCATGAAAGGTCTGCTCACCGAGCAGGATGTGCTCACCGAGCGATGGTCCGGCGACGCCGCGCGTGCCGCCGCCGCGCGAGTGGTCCGCGAACGCTCGCTGGGCAGCTCCATCGCCGAAGCCCTCCTGCAGGTCGCGGAGGCGTACCGCACCGGCGCGTGGCTCGTCGAAGGCACCCGCCTGCACCTCCTGTCGGTCGTGGGCGGCGCCGAACAGTCCGGGTTCACCGTGCACGACGACGGCACCGTCGACCCCTCCGACCAGATCCACACCCTCTCGGCGACGCTGCCGGCCGAAGCCGTCGCAGAGACCCGCGTCCGTCTCGAACACGAAGCAACGGAACTGACCCACGCCGTCACCGGCGCTGTCGAACAAGCGTCGCGAGCCGCAACCGAAACAGCCGATCGCATCAACACCGTCGTTGCGGTACTCGAAGCAGCCCGGGATGCCGCGACGCCGGGGAAGGTCGTGCAGAACGAGAACGGCGAGTTCTCCTGGTGGCCTGACTGGGCAGCTACGACGGCAGCCTCCACCATCGGCGTGATGGCCGACGGAACGAAAGAGGGTCTTACAGCGGCAGCAACAGCGTCCGGTGACGACCTCGCCCGTGGAGTCTCGCAAAAGCTCGGGCCGGCTGGGGCGGCACTCGGAGTGGTCCCAGCGATAGTCAACGACATCGAAGGTGGGATGCATCCTGCCGAGGCAGTCGTAACAGAAGGCGCCGGCGCTGCGCTCGGCTACTGGGGCGGCCTGAAGGCCGGAGCTTTTGTTGGATCCCTTGTCGCGCCGGGGATCGGAACCGCAGTCGGACTGGTGGCGGGCGCGACGGCCGGCGCTTCCATTTCCTGGTTGACCTCCAAGGTTCTACAAGCAGCACTGCATTGATTCGAGTCGTCCACCGCGTTGAAAGGAACAGGCCAGACTTATGCAACACCAGCACCCAACGATGCCCGTCGGCCTTCCGGACGACAACCAGGCATGGCCTCAGTGCCTTCGCTGCACAGATGCCGTTTTCTCCGTCGCCATGTTCAGTCTTGCAATCCTTCTCGCATACTCGTCTTTCCAGGGCGCCGAGCGTGGGGACGCTACCTACTTCGTCGGCTTCGCAGGTGGAACAGCACTAGCAATTTCGCTCTTCGTCATCGGCATCCGTGATGCCGGAATCCGATATCTCGGGTTATCCCGGTCGATTACGGTTCATGAGGATCCCGTGCGAGGACTCGGCTTGGCGATCCCGGTTCGAAAATCGAACACCCGGATCCTCTCGGGAATCCTCTTCGGCACCGCCGCATATGGTGCTTCCGCTTCACTTGGATGGTTCCTGGGATTCGGCGAGTCCCTGATGCCTTCCGGTCGCGACACACTCCCCGGTGCCGTGCTTCTACTCGCCGGTGCAATCGTCATGACCGCTCTTGCGCTCTTTGTCTTCGCCTTCCGCGCAACAACCGAATTAAGGATCTTTCCGTCCGGGGTGGAGCGAATTCGGAGGCGACGATCATTCCTCTCTGTACGAGATGATTCGACTTTCCTACCCTGGGACGATATCGGTCGCATAGAACCCAGGGAACTACCACCACGTACAGGATCCGCGGGTCGGCCGATCATCCACCTTTACAGCGCAACTGGAGCCGACACTTCGAGCACCGGGCATGATTCGACCCACCCCGTAAGCATTACAGCGCATCAACTGGTGGCGGAGCCGAACACACTTTTCGCGCTTCTCGAACACCTACGGACGAATCCGGATCAGCGGAGCTATGTAGGACAAAGGGGGGCAGTCGAACTGCTCCGCCCTCCCCCGCTTCGAAAACGGCTTCGTGAAGCCAGAATTGCTCACACGACGCGGTGAGGAAACACGTAGGTTGCGCGCGGACGCGTCAGAGAATCCACCGGCCGGAGTCCCAGGTCATTTCGCGGTTTCAGGTCTTGGCCAGTAGGTGTGGAAATGATCTCACCCCTCACGTACGAGCGAGGTGCTTGTTGAAGCGAGGAAAAAAAGTTCGGACACCTGACGAACTCGTCGACAACATCCGATCGACGCCATCCGAAGCGCCCTGGCCACAACCGCTCAGGATAGTGCCACTAGTTCTGTCGATTGCGCTGCTTATCGCAGCTTGCGTGAGCTTCGCATTCGTCCAGGACACGATCCGAACGAACGACTTCCAAGTCACACTCGGTGCGGCAGGCGGCTCGATTGCGCTGTTCGTCATCGCCCGATCCTCGTTTCGGCGTGCGGGTCTTCGGGACCTTCGACCGCACCGGGACATCAGATTTCGTCACGATCGCGACCGCGGTCCGGGTATCAGCATCCCAACACGAAGAACCGAAGTGTGGACAACAGTCGCAGTCATGCTGGGGTTGGCCGCCTATGGTTCCGCAGCAGCATTCACATGGCACAGCGGCCTCGGCGAAGCACTGTTGCCGATCAACCGAGACAACAGTGAGAGTGCCCTCTTCATAGCGGTATGCGCCGCCGGCATGGGCCTGATCGCGGTCCTGATCGTCTCCATCCGTTTCGAGACGACCCTGTACATCAGCCCACGAGGTGTACGCCGCTACGTACGTCGTCGAGTCTTCTTCAAGAAACAGGTATTCGACATCTCCCTGTCCTGGGAAGGTATTGCCCGGATTGGGGTAGGTAGCCTCGGAGTCGGTGGTGGAACTACGGTCCACCCGGTAATCGATCTTCATACGAACGAACCGATTCCACCAGAAGCTCGGACTCGACATGATTCGGAGTGTCGAGTGGCGGTCATGGCCCACCAGCTCGTGACGGAGCCGAACACTCTGTTCGCGCTTTTGGAACGGTTGGCAGAGAACCCGCGCGATCGCGAACTTCTCACGAAATCCGATGCAGTCGACCTTTTGCGCCCTCCGCCGCTGCGGGAACGATTCCGCGCAGCACGCAAGCCGTCGCGTCAGCACGGGAACAACCGGTAGGTACGCAACAGCAACATCGGGTTCGCAACGCGGCCAGTAACTGACGGCGTTGCGAACCCTCACTGCATGTTGCGTACCTCGATCCCCTGCCGCAGCAAGTGACGACCGGTTCGTCACCCCAGAGACAGCGCCGCCACGCCGTACACATTCAAAATGATTCAGGAAGTTGTAGTGACAGCCGGACACAACCGACCTTCTGGGACCGACTTTGCGAGAACGATTCCGGATGGCACGCCACCAGGAGGCGTCTCGATGAACGCTTCGATTCAGACGACTACAGGTAGGCCTCACTCGGACACCCCTGCCGTTCCTTCTTGGAACGGCGGGGGCGTCTGTGTATCCGCACCCTCGATCTCGTACCGGCGCCCGATACCGACGGTCAGCCGTCCCCACTCACTGCGGGCCACCCGCGTTCGATGCATCTCGAACGCGGTGACGTCGACGAAGGTTTCCTCGACGCGCCACACCATAGGGTCGTCGGTCGGCAGGACTTCGAACGAGACACAACCGGGTTCGGCGCGCGTCAGGTCAATATGACACTGCAGATGGCCGAGCATGATCTCACGCTCGGCCTCGCTGTGGCACAGCAGTTCTCCCCTGAGACGGACGTAGGACATCTCGGCTCCTTCCACGGCACCCCGACCGATCGCTGCTACCGTCACGCGCGGCGTATCGGAGAATTCAGTCGGAAGGGTAGACGATTTCGCGCAGCACGCACCTCGTCACGCCAGCGCGCACACAACCGGGAGGTACGCAACAACAGTTCCGGGTTCGCAACACGGCCAGCAACTGCCGGCGTTGCAAACCTTCACTACGTGTTGCGTACCTCGTGTACGACCGACGCCCCGCTCGAAGTCGCCCGACGGTCCGCTCCGGCTCCGTGAGGGCGCCGTCTGCTATCGTCCCCACCCGGACGTATCGGGGGATTCTGTCGGGGGGCAGTGGTGACATTGCACGTGGATCCTGAAGTGCTGCGCACATTCGCAGCCTTCGTGGCGGACACCGCCGACGCGATGAACGACTGGGACGTCGGCGAACCGTATGCCGTGTCGCAATCAGCACTTCCCGGAACAGAATTCGCGGCCGTCTGCGCACGAGCCTTCACCGCCACCGATCAAGCACTCGGCAACGTGTGCAGTCGCCTGCGCGAGATCGTCGACATCACCGACGGCGCCGCGAACGACTACGTCGTCGCAGAGACGGACTTCGTGGCTGCACTCTCGGCGATGGATCAGCACGGATGAGACCGGGAGTCGCCGCCGTCCGCTCCTGGAATCCCGACGCGCTGCGAATCACCGCCGACCACCTCGACGTGCTCGTCGACACACTCGACGACCGCATGAAAGGTCTGCTCACCGAGCAGGATGTGCTCGCCGAGCGATGGTCCGGCGACGCCGCGCGTGCCGCCGCCGCGCGAGTGGTCCGCGAACGCTCATTGGGCAGCTCCATCGCCGAAGCCCTCCTGCAGGTCGCGGAGGCGTACCGCACCGGCGCGTGGCTCGTCGAAGGCACCCGCCTGCACCTCCTGTCGGTCGTGGGCGGCGCCGAACAGTCCGGGTTCACCGTGCACGACGACGGCACCGTCGACCCCTCCGACCAGATCCACATCCTCTCGGCGATGGTGCCGGCCGAAGCCGTCGCAGAGACCCGTGCACGTCTCGAACACGAAGCAACGGACCTGACCCACGCCATCCGCGGCGCTCTCGAACAGGCGTCGCGAGCCGCAACGGAAACTGCCGATCGCATCACCGCCGCCGTTGCGGTACTCGAAGCAGCCCGGGATGCCGCGGCGCCGGGGAAGGTCGTGCAGAACGAGAACGGTGAGTTCTCGTTCTGGCCTCCGGATTGGCCGGCCTCTATAGCGGGAGCCACTATCGGGTTGACCGCAGACTCGACGAAGGAGGGACTGAAGAGTGCTGCGACAGCGTCCGGGGACGACGTTGCCGGCCGTATTGCGTCTCGAATTGGGCCCGTGGGAGCAGCATTAGGAGTGATCCCCGCGATCTCGAACGACATCGAGACCGGAATGGACCCGGCCGAAGCAGTCGTTACCGAGAGTATTGGCGCTGCATTTGGATACAGGATCGGCTCCGGTTTGGGCAAACTTGTCGGAGGAGTGGCAGGGTCATTGATCGCACCGGGCGTGGGAACCGGCGTAGGTCTTGTTGCCGGGACCGTGCTCGGTGCCACGATTGGGCTGGGTGTCTCGAGAGGATTACAAGGACTATGGCGTTGAGCAATCTATTCAATTGGCGCTCAGCGCTCTTCAGGTCACGCATGATGAAGCCAGACAAGCCACCTGAAAATGCGTGTGCCATCCATTGGCCGTGGCCACAGCACTTTCATGTTGTGGCAATGTTGATCTCAGTACTCATGATTGCGCTGGTGCCTGTCTTCGCTGCACTCACGCTGCAACAGTGGAGACAGGATGATGTCCTAGCCGCCGTCGGTTTCGCAGGAATCACGCTCGGACTCGCCCTATCGAGTCCGATCTGCTTCTACGAAGCGGGAATCCGTCATCTCGCCTTGTCACGGCTGGTGGTTCATCACCATCATCCCGAGCACGGTGCTGGAATCCGGATACCGACACGTCGTTGGGGAATCTCGACTGTCGTCGGTACCGCACTCGCGCTCGGAACCTACAGTCTCGCTGCAGCGATCGCGGTTTCACATCGGTCCGGCGAAAGCCTTCTCCCACACGGTCGAGCCGAGAGCGAGGGGCTTCCCTTCTTGATTGTTCTGGTATTCGTCTGCTTTGCGACGGCGGTGTTTCTTCTGGCCGTCCGATCGGACACGCGACTCGACATATATCGCGGGGGTATCCGGAGGCGGGTCTGTAGACGAGTTCTGACTCATGCGCAGGTGATCGATCACTTCATTCCCTGGAACGAGATCGAGCGTATCGAGGTCGGAGATCTCGGCGTCCGCTTGGGGTCCGCACAGTATCCGGTAGTCGACCTTTTCACCGTTTCACCGACGGCAGAAGACCTCCGGACCCGTCACGACGGAGTCAACAGGTTTGCGGTGATGGTTCATCAACTCGCTGTGGAGCCCAACACTCTGTTCACACTCATGAAACGTCTGGTAGAGAATCCGTGCGATCGCGAACTCCTCACGAAATCCGATGCAGTCGAACTTTTGCGCCCTCCGCCGCTGCGGGAACGATTCCGCGCAGCACGCAAGCCGTCGCGTCAGCACGGGAACAACCGGTAGGTACGCAACAGCAACATCGGGTTCGCAACGCGGCCAGTAACTGACGTCGTTGTGAACCCTCACTGCATGTTGCGTACCTCGATCCCCTGCCGCAGCAAGTGACGACCGGTTCGTCACCCCAGAGACAGCGCCGCCACGCCGTACACATTCAAAATGATTCAGGAAGTTGTAGTGACAGCCGGACACAACCGACCTTCTGGGACCGACTTTGCGAGAACGATTCCGGATGGCACGCCACCAGGAGGCGTCTCGATGAACGCTTCGATTCAGACGACTACAAGTAGGCCTCACTCGGACGCCCCTGCCGTTCCTTCTCGGAACGGCGGGGGCGTCTGTGTATCCGGACAGCCGGGAGGTACGCAACAACAGTTCCGGGTTCGCAACACGGCCAGCAACTGCCGGCGTTGCGAACCTTCACTACGTGTTGCGTACCTCGCGTACGACCGATGCCCCGCTCGAAGTCGCCCGACGGTCCGCTCCGGCTCCGTGAGGGCGCCGTCTGCTATCGTCCCCACCCGGACGTATCGGGGGATTCTGTCGGGGGGCAGTGGTGACATTGCACGTAGATCCTGAAGTGCTGCGCACATTCGCAACCTTCGTGGCGGACACCGCCGACGCGATCGACGACTGGGACGTCGGCGAACCGTATGCCGTGTCGCAATCAGCACTTCCCGGAACAGAATTCACGGCCGCCTGCGCACGAGCCTTCACCGCCACCGATCAAGCACTCGGCAACGTGTGCAGTCGCCTGCGCGAGATCGTCGACATCACCGACGGCGCCGCGAACGACTACGTCGTCACAGAGACAGACTTCGTGGCTGCACTCTCGGCGATGGATCAGCACGGATGAGACCGGGAGTCGCCGCGGTCCGGTCCTGGAATCCCGACGCGCTGCGAATCACCGCCGACCACCTCGACGTGCTCGTCGACACACTCGACGACCGCATGAAAGGTCTGCTCACCGAGCAGGATGTGCTCGCCGAGCGATGGTCCGGCGACGCCGCGCGTGCCGCCGCCGCGCGAGTGGTCCGCGAACGCTCGCTGGGCAGCTCCATCGCCGAAGCCCTCCTGCAGGTCGCGGAGGCGTACCGCACCGGCGCGTGGCTCGTCGAAGGCACCCGCCTGCACCTCCTGTCGGTCGTGGGCGGCGCCGAACAGTCCGGGTTCACCGTGCACGACGACGGCACCGTCGACCCCTCCGACCAGATCCACACCCTCTCGGCGATACTGCCGGCCGAAGCCGTCGCAGAGACCCGCGTTCGCCTCGAACACGAAGCAACGGAACTGACCCACGCCGTCACCGGCGCTCTCGAACAGGCGTCGCGAGCCGCAACGGAAACTGCCGATCGCATCACCGCCGCCGTTGCGGTACTCGAAGCGACCCGGGATGCCGCGGCGCCGGGGAAGGTCGTGCAGAACGAGAACGGCGAGTTCTCCTGGTGGCCTGACTGGCCATCGACCATCGCAGCGTCGTCCATCGGCGCAATGTCCGGAGCTACCAAGGAACTCCTGACCGACGCGGCAGTGGCCTCGGGCGACGATGTCGCACGCAACATCGCACGTGGAATGAACCCGGCTGCCGCTGCAGTAGGCACCGTTCCTGCGATCGTCAACGACATCAAGGGAGGCATGGATCCCACCGAGGCGGTGGTGTCCGAGAGCGCCGGAACCGTTGTCGGCATGGTCGGTGCATTCCTGGCGTCGAAGGGAACTACCGCGGCTATCGGCGCTGCGACCGGCTCGGTCGTTCCAGGGGTCGGCACCGCCGCCGGCTTCGCTGTCGGGCTTGTGTTCGGGGGCTTTGCCACGTGGTACACATCCAAGAGGATCCAGGAGTTGTGGTGACGACCGAAGGCACGCCGGAAGACCGGAATCACGTTCGCGCCGATAGTTCCTCCGACGCGCCCTGTTGGCCGCAACGTCTTCGAATCGGATGGTGCATAACAGGGGTATGTGTTCTGGTCTTCGCTACGTGGAGTCTGGTTGACAGTTCTGCGAATATCCTCCACGAGGAGTTGGTATCCACGATCGGTTCGCTGTTGTACGGAGCAGCAATGCTGCTCATGGGCGTGATGTGTGTCAGACTCGGCGGGATTCGACATGTCCTGTATTCGCCACGCATCAGAAGTTACAGGCATCCGGAATATGGCACGGGCATCGTTGTTCCTGGAGGACTTACGCCTCTAACCATTTTCATGGTCCTGCTCGTCGTGGTCGGCCTCGGATGCCTGGCCGTAGCGGCGCTGACCATCTACATCACCGACAAATCCGAGTTGCCTTACGGTCGCGACCCTCACGCCACTGCAATCTTCATGTTCGTGGGTGGGGTCGTCGCCCTGATCGCATCGGCAGTGTTCGCATGGTTCCGGCTCCCGACAACATTGGGGTTGTACCCGCAAGGAATCGAAAGAGTCGTGCGCTCTCGCAAGCTCCGACGAAACAATGCCACCGTGCAGTTCGTGCGTTGGGACGCTATCGAAGGCATCATCGGAACGGATATCGTGACCCGTTCCGGATCCGGCGACGTCCGCACTCCGATGATCCACATCCACACGACCGGGCATATTCCGCCCGAAGCGCGCATCCCCCACGACGAAGAACACACTCTCGCCATCGTCTGCACCTGGCTCATCGCCGAACCCAACGCCCTCTTGACCCTGATCCGACAGATGAGCGAACGCCCGAACGACCGCACGCTCCTCGCTCGGGAAGACGCGGCCGAACTTCTCAGACCACCGCCGTTGCGAGAACGATTCCGGATGGTACGCCACCAGGAAGCGTCTCGGTGAACGCTTCGATTCAGGCGACGCTCTCCGACTACCTCGCAACACACGAAGTCGGACTGAGCCCCTGCGACCCGGACGATCCGCGGCACCCGCAACCGGAACTCCAGGCGCCGGAGGGTTGGATAGTTCTCCCTCGCGATGTCTTTCCGCATGCACATACGGTTCTCGTGGCTCCCGAGCACGTCGCGGACGATTGGGTGCCCAACGCCGTCCTCCTCCACTGCGCACTGTCGAAATGGCGGCCGACGGACGAACTGCTGGAGGTCGCGGCGCGTGAAGCTCGCGAACTGCCCGCGTGGAGGGAGACGCTCCGCGACACATCCGATTTCCGCGGGCACCGATCGGTGATCATCCAAGGCTCCTATCGAGTGGACGACGTCGAGTACACCGCCGTGACGCGATATCTCGTGATCGACCACGAGTACGACCGCTACCTGACGCAACTGACGGCAACTGCACGCTCCGACAGTCTCGGGTCGCTCGACGTTCACATTCACACAATCCACGAAAGTCTGATCATGCGGCAGGAGGGAAGGCTACATGAGTGACTATGCCGGAAACTCTTCTGTACAGCGCCAATTCGATCCTGTATGGCCACAACGCTTCCGGCCGTTCTTGTTTGCCCTCGGTGCCATTCCGGCCTGGCTCACCGTCACGGTGCTGGCCTGGGGCGCCGGTGAGGATCATTCGACCTCGATGATCGACTCCTTGTTCATCGCCGCAGTGGTCATGCTGCCCGCAGCACACATGTTCCACATGGCAGGATTCCAACGGATCGGATTGCACCCCGGGATCCGGCACTGTCACGACGACACCCATGGACGTGGAATCGAAATTCCCTATCAACGGTTGCTTTACGCGCACGCGGCCTTCTGGCTGTCCTTCTTCACTGTGATAGTGGCGATCGGCATCCGTTCAGCCGACGAGCGACGAGGGATGAACGAGCTTTCCGACCCTCACCCTCCGGACGGTTCTTTCTGGATGTGGACGACCTTGGCCGTGGTCCTCGCGGGTGCCCTTCCGTTCCTGTTGCGACCACGTGGAGGTCTGTACCTCTATACAGAAGGCATTCAGCGTCGCACGAGTTGGCTCTACCGTCGCGCAGTGTCGGATGTATTCGTCCGGTGGGAGGACATCGAGCAGATCGTGCCCGACGTCTACACAGTGACGTCTCGTGGTGCGGAGATACACCATCCGCTCATGAGGTTCCGTGTTCCGGGATTCCGTGTGACACGTCCGCGCGTGCCTCACGACCAGCCGGGTGCCTTCACCGTGATGGCGTACGTTCTCGTCAGCGAACCCAACACGCTGCTCGGACTCATCGACCGCCTCCATGGGTGTCCCGAAGATCGCCATCTCGTCACCACACCCGAGGCCCCAGAACTCCTCCGTCCCCTCCCTGTGCGTGAACGCTTACGTATCGCGCGGAAGATTCCGCGTCAACAGTGGGAATGGTGATGGGCACGCAACACCGGTGGTGGGTTCGCAACGCCGACAGTGACCGACCACGTTGCGAGCCTTCACCCCGCATTGCGTACCTCGGTCAGTTCCCGTTGTTCGGGCCGTGGACGCGGCGGTGCAGTGCTTCCATCCGCAGGTCCAGATCGCGCGCAGTTTCCGCGGCGAGGCGGAGCTCCTCGCGCAGTTCGTCCGGTACCTCGCGGTCGTGCTTGTAGTAGATCTTGTGTTCCAGGCTCGCCCAGAAGTCCATGGCGACCGTGCGGATCTGCAGTTCGACGTAGACGCGCTCGACCCGGTCGGACATGTACACCGGGATCTGGACGATCACGTGCACGCTGCTGTACCCGTTGGGCTTCGGGCGCGCGATGTAGTCCTCGATCTCGACGACCGTCACGTCGAGCTGGCTCGTGATCATGTCGATGATCCGGTAGACGTCCGACGTGAAGCTGCACGTGATGCGGATGCCTGCGATATCGCGGACGGCCTCGCGGATGCCGTCGAGCGAGGCGGGCGCACCCTTCCGTTCCGCCTTGGCGAGGATCGACTCGGGACTCTTCAACCGCGACTTCACGTGCTCGATCGGGTTGTACTCGCGGGCGTAGGTGAACTCCTCGCGCAGGATGTTGATCTTCGTCATCATCTCGTCGATGCCGAACTTGTACACCATGAGTGCGCGTCGCAGATCTTGCGCGAGATGCTCCACTGCGACCAGCGGTGCCTGCACGTCGTCCGGTGTCGGTAGTCCCGGTTCGGGTTCGCCCACCGTCGTCTTCACTCGATTCCTCCTCGATCACTTCCGGGATCGAGTCTGCCAGTCCGACCACGACAGGCGGTTCTGACCGCCCTGACCTGCAGTGATGCGAGACGGTCCACTCGAACAGGACTCCCGCCGATCGTCGATCGAGGCATCCGGACGCCTCGAAGCCCAGTGCTTGCCCCAACCGAGTTCAGCGCTTACCCCGACCGAGTCGGTCGAGCACGACCGCCCGCAGCGAACGCGCTTCGATGCCGGCCTCGCGGCGGGCGCGTCCTCGGGTCACGAGCACCCCGATGAGCGCGATCACCCAGATCGGGTACTGCGCGAACCATGCGACGCGGAAGGCGTCGAAGGTGTAGCCGCCGAGCCGGTCGAGCACGATGCCCATCGTCTGCACGACCAGCAGTGTCGCGAGGAAGCCACCGATGTTGACGATGCCGTTGGCCGTGCCGAGCGCGGTCCCGGGATTGAAGGTGCGGGCGTAGTCGAAGCCGATCATCGATCCCGGCCCGCCCACCGAGATGACGACGACGAGCACCACGAGCAGCCACAGCGGTGCGGGTCCGGGCAGGGCGAGCACCGCCGACCACGTCACTGCGCTGGCGAGGATGATCATGAGCACGAGCCACGAGCGTCTGGTCGGGAAACGTCCCGACAGCACGCCGAGGATGGGTCCGGCGGAGATGGCGGTGACCACCGAGACGGTCAGCATCGAGCCGGCCGCCGCGGGTGACAGGCCCTGAGCGGAGACCAGATACGGCACGCCCCACATGAGCGCGAAGGTCGTCACCGAGAACTGCGTGCCCATGTGGGTGAAGAAGCCGAGTTTGGTGCCGGGGCGCCGCCACACCGTGCCGAGCCCGCCGATCACCTCCCGCAGCCCTGACGCGGTGGCTTCGCGCGTCTCACCGGGCGGGGTGTCGCGCACGACCGCGAACACCAGCACGCACGCGAGCAGGCCGAGCGCCGCGGCACTGCCGTAGGCGGCCGTCCATCCCGTGCCGGTGAGCAGCAGGACGAACGGCACCGCCGACAGCACCTGGCCGAGCTGGCCGAAGATGCCCGTCAGCTGCGAAACGACAGGTACGCGGCGCGGCGCGAACCACACCGGCACGAGCCGCAGCACCGAGATGAACGTCAGGGCGTCACCGACACCGACCAGCACTCGGGCCAGATACGCGACCGGCAGCGACTCGGTGACGGCGAGGATCGCCTGACCGACGGCGAGGATCACGGCGCCGGTCGCGATCATCCGCCGCGAACCGAACCTGTCGAGGAGCACACCGGCCGGGATCTGCATCCCCGCGTAGACGATGAGCTGGAGGACGACGAAGCCGGACAGCACCGACGGTGAGATATCGAAGCGTTCGGTGGCGGCGAGTCCGGAGACACCGAACGCCGTCCGGTGGAGGACGGCGACGATGTAGGCGAAGACTCCGATACCCCAGACCAGCCATGCCCTCATGTCACAAGGACGATACGCGTCGGTCTGTTAACGGTGCTGATTACTCACGTCCGAGCGACACCCACGTCGGGTCGGCCGCACGCGGACCGGCGACCTTGTCGGCGAGACGATCCAGCCGTGCGACCTGCTCGTCGGTGAGCGTCACGTCGAGCGCTCCGGCGTTCTCGGTGACGCGACTCGCGTAGCGGGTGCCGGGGATCGACACCGACGGCAAGCCGAACTCGCGCCCCTTCGCGTCCAGCCATGCCAGGGCGATCTGCGCGATGGTCGCGTCCGCCTCCTTCGCAACCGCCCGCACCTCTTCACGGACCGCGAGGTTGGTCGGCAGGGCGTCGGCGTCGAAGCGCGGGAAGCGCTTGCGCAGGTCGTTCTCGGCGACCTGTCCGGGATCGAAGGCGTCGGTGAGCAGCCCCCGGCTCACCGGCGAGTACGGCACGAAGCCGATGCCGAGTTCGGCGGCGGTGGGCACCACGTGCCGTTCGACGTCGCGCGAGACGATGCTCCACTCCGACTGGATCACCGCGATCGGGTGGACGGCGTGCGCGCGGCGCAGTTCGTCGCCCGTGGCCTCCGACAGTCCGATGTGCTGCACCTTGCCGGCCTGCACGAGTTCGGCGAGGGCACCGACCGTATCCTCGACCGGCACGTCCGGATCCACGCGGTGCAGGTAGTACAGGTCGACGTGGTCGACGCCGAGACGCCCGAGCGACTCGTCGATGGCCTGCTTCGCGTATTCGGGACGGCCGTTGATGCGACGGTTGGCGGTGCCCGTGCCGCCGACCGCGCCGACGAGACCGAACTTCGTCGCCAGCTGGACCTCGTCCCGCCGGTCGGCGAGCAGCGTGCCGACCACCTTCTCGCTGGTGCCGTCGCCGTAGACGTCGGCGGTGTCGATGAAGGTGATGCCCAGATCCACGGCGTGGTGCAGGGTCGCGAGTGCCTCGTCGAGATTCACCTCGCCGTATGCGGGGGCGACGGACATCGCGCCGTAACCCTGGGCGCTGACGACGAGACCGGGCGCGAGCTGGACGGTGGGGACAGGCATGTACTTCTCCTCGACGACGACACGGTGCGACTCCCGATCGTCCCGCATCCCGCGCATGATCGCAGGAGTTGAAATCGCCGTGATCCGAGCAGCCCGCGCCCTAGGCTGAGATCCATGGTGACCGACTGGCTTTCCCTGCAACGAACCGCGCGTCGCGAGTTCGACGACCGTGTCGCGCAGATCCGCGACTGGCACGCACCCACCCCGGACACCGAGTGGGACGTCACCGACCTGGTGTGGCACATGGTCGACGAGCAGCGCTGGATCCAGCCGCTGCTCTCCGGCCGTTCCCTCGACGACGCGAAGGCCGCACTCGAACCGATCGGGGACGATCTCGCCGCCGAATGGGCACGCTTCGCCGAGCAGGCGACCGCCGCGTGGGCGATGACGTCACCGTCCCAGGAGGTCCACCTGTCCTACGGCACCGTCCCGTGCCTCGACTACATGAAACAGCAGGTCGCGGACATCACCGTGCACACTTGGGATCTCGCCCGGGCCATCGGTGCCGACGAAACGCTCGACGCCGACCTCGTCGACGCCGTGCTTGCCGACATCGAACCGCAGAAGGACATGCTCGCCTCGAGCGGTCTGTTCGCCGATCCCGTCCCGGTCCCCGACGATGCGTCCCCGCAGGACCGGCTCATCGCCCTCACCGGCCGCGACCCCAGGAAGGCGTCATGACGGACCGACCCGATATCAAGCCCCGTAGCCGCGACGTCACCGACGGCATGGAGAAGGCCGCCTCGCGCGGCATGCTCCGTGCGGTGGGGATGGGAGACGAGGACTGGGGCAAGCCGCAGATCGGTGTGGCGTCGTCGTGGAACGAGATCACCCCCTGCAACCTCCCGCTCGAACGCCTCGCGCGATCGGTGAAGGAGGGCGTGCACGCCGCGGGCGGTTATCCGCTCGAATTCGGCACCATCTCCGTGTCCGACGGGATCTCGATGGGGCATGAGGGTATGCACTTCTCCCTGGTCTCCCGGGAGGTCATCGCCGACAGCGTCGAGACGGTGATGCAGGCCGAGCGACTCGACGGCTCGGTGCTGCTCGCGGGATGCGACAAGTCCCTGCCCGGCATGCTCATGGCTGCCGCCCGCCTCGATCTCGCCGCCGTCTTCCTGTACGCCGGGTCGATCCTGCCGGGCATCGCGAAACTGTCCGACGGCACCGAACGCGACGTGACGATCATCGATGCCTTCGAGGCGGTCGGGGCGTGTGCGCGGGGCCTGATGTCCGAGACCGATCTCGACGCGATCGAGCGTGCCATCTGCCCCGGCGAGGGTGCGTGCGGCGGCATGTATACCGCGAACACGATGGCCGCCTCGGCCGAGGCGCTCGGCATGTCGCTGCCGGGAAGCGCGTCGCCGCCCGCCACGGATCGTCGCCGCGACGGTTTCGCCCGGCGCAGCGGGCAGGCGGTGGTCGAGTTGTTGCGTCGCGGAATCACGGCCTCCGACATCCTCACCAAGGAGGCGTTCGAGAACGCCATCGCGGTGGTCATGGCCTTCGGGGGATCCACGAACGCCGTGCTCCACCTGCTCGCGATCGCGCACGAGGCGCAGGTGGATCTGAGCCTCGACGACTTCGTCCGCGTGGGTGCGCGGGTGCCGCATCTCGCCGACGTCAAACCGTTCGGCCGGCACGTGATGAAGGACGTCGACCACATCGGCGGTGTCCCGGTCATCATGAAGGCGTTGCTCGACGCGGGTCTGCTGCACGGTGACTGCCTCACCGTCACCGGGAAGACCGTCGCGGAGAACCTCTCCGGCATCGCGCCCCCGGACCCCGACGGCAAGGTGCTGCGCGCCCTGAGCGACCCGATCCATCCCACGGGGGGCATCACGATCCTGCGGGGCAGTCTCGCTCCCGGCGGAGCGGTGGTGAAGTCCGCAGGCTTCGACGAGTCGGTCTTCGAGGGAACGGCGCGGGTCTTCGAACGCGAACGCGCCGCGATGGACGCGCTCGAGGACGGCACCATCACCGCAGGCGACGTGGTGGTCATCCGGTACGAGGGTCCCAAGGGTGGCCCGGGCATGCGCGAGATGCTCGCGATCACCGGTGCGATCAAGGGCGCCGGGCTAGGCAAGGACGTCCTGCTGCTCACCGACGGACGATTCTCCGGTGGTACCACCGGGTTGTGCGTCGGGCACGTCGCCCCGGAGGCCGTCGACGGCGGCCCTATCGCCTTCGTCCGCGACGGCGACCGGATTCGTCTCGACGTCTCGAACGGCCTGCTCGACGTGCTGGTCGACGAGAAGGAAATGGAAACGCGGCGACAGGGCTGGGAGCCACTGCCGCCGCGCTACACCCGGGGTGTACTGGCGAAGTACACGAAGCTGGTCGGTTCCGCATCGAACGGTGCGGTGTGCGGATGAGGGTCGGGTGAACCCTCCCGCTCCGGGGGTGCTGCTAGATCGGACGGAAACCTGCGCCCGGCCCGCCCCGACCGTTGATGTCGGCCATGATCACGTCGATGTTCGTTCCGACCTCGGGGCCGGCGCACGGCGCGAGCAGGTAGGCGTTGACCATCGCGACGAGCGTCGTGCCCACCACGAGCGGTGCGCCCGAGTCGCCTTCGATGACGCACACCTGCGTCCAGGTCTCCTGCGAGCCGAACACGTCGCCCCAGACGATGCCGCAGGTGTTGCCCGTGGTGCGGCCTTCCTTGCAGGCGATGTTCGGGAAGCCCGCGGGGGCACCGAGGCCGGTGATCGTCACGTTGCCGACGCGGTTGACCGGAACGACCTTGCTCCGGTCGAACTCGATCACGGCGTAGTCGAGCCGTTCGTTGGTCGACACGATGCGGCCCACCGAGCCGGCAGCGAGGTCGTATTCGGCTTTCACCGTCATGCCGGGAGAGCCGCAGTGCGCGGCAGTGAGACCCACGAGGCGTCCGGCGGCGTCGTTGCCGATCGTGGTGAGCGTGCAGTCGAAGATGTCCTGCCCGTTGTCTCCGAGAGTGATGCCCGAACCGCCACCGAGGGTGACCGGAGGAGCCGCGACGGCCACCCCGGAACCCGCGCCGACCAGCGCGACCGCGCTCGCGATTGCAACAACCAGTTTTCTGAACATGGAGGCCCTCCTGCGCTGCGCCGTCCGGCAGCCGTCGGGCTGAGCGTACTAGAGGTTTCCGCCGGATTTCCGGGTTGCGCCCAAGCTTTCCAGAGCTTGACGGGCCTCCTCGAGCTCGCGGCTGAGCTGCGCGACCCGCTCCTCGGCCGCGCGACGCGCCTCCTCGATCACCGACTGGACGGCCTCGGTGGCCGTGGGATCGCCGAGTTCCTTCACCGCACGTTCGACGGCGTCGGGTGCGACCGTTGCGGGCTTACCGACCTTGCGGGTGCCGTGCGCGACCCCCACCGTCCACTCGTTCTCCGGGTCGATCGTGACGGTGATCGTGATCGACGGCGCCTTCTTCGCTTTGCGGGCCGGGGCCTTCGGCTTCGCCGGTGCCGGCGGCCGGGAGGCGGGAGTGTCGGACGAAGCGGGGGTCGTCTGGGTCACGGGCTTCTTCTCCTGGGCGCGGGGAACCGCAGCGACTGCTGGGCTCTCGGATTTCTGGGGAGCAGGCTTCGGTGCAGCAGGCCTGGATGCGGTAGCCCGTGGGGTCGCGGGTTGCACGGGTGCCACCTTCGCGGGAGCTGCCTTCGCCGGAGCGGGCTTCGCACCACCGGACGTGCGTGCGGTCTTCGCCGGTGCGCGCTTCGTTCCGGCCGGCTCGCGGGTGGCGCGCAGTTCGTCGGTCTCGAACGGCAACTCGTCGTCGACGCCCTTCGGCCGCACCATCACGGTGCTGCCGCTGATCGATACCACCCGCGCCGACGTCCCCGGGTCGATGCCGAGACTCGGAATGCCCTCGACGAGGTAGACGGTCGGGCGGCGCCCCTCGGCGAGAGCGGCACCGAGCTCTCCGAGTTGTTCCTCCGTCAGGTGGTCCGCGCGTCTGCGGGGCGACATGCGACGTCCTTTCTCGGTTCGCCGAAGGGTCGGCAGGGCTTCGATGTCGGTCACTGTCGCACATCCGTACGACACGCCTGTACACCTGTTCGATACGACCTGCCGCGCGCATGGGCCCGGGGCACGGTAAGGATGGAGGAGTGACCCCGTCCGATCCGGCACCTGCATCAGGAACCGACGTGCTGTCAGTGATCCAGTCACAGCTGGAGAACGCGCTGCTCGGTGGTCCTCTTCGTTACACCCTGAACGAGGTGGCCGAGTTGTGCGGGCTCGCACCTGCGCGGGTGCGCCGGCTGTGGCAGGCACTCGGTCTGACCGTCGATCCCGATCCCGACGTCGTGATGTTCACCGACGGCGACGTCGAGGCCCTGCGTGCGACGGCGGCCATCATCGCGAGCGGCGCGATCGACGAAAGCCTCGAGGTGCCCGCGGCCCGGTCGATCGGACAGTCGATGTCGCGGCTGACCGAGTGGCAACTGAATCTGCTCAACACCCACGTCTTCACCCAGTTGGCCTCCGCCTACGCGAAAACGGAGACTCCCCCGCAGGAAGAGGAGATCCGCGCGCTGATCGACCACATCGTCGATCGCACGACCGAGCTCGCGGTGAGCCTCCAGAGCCACATGTGGCGTCGGCACCTGGTGGCCACGACCGCCCGGGCCGCCGCGCGCCCGCAGGATTCCGGGGAGCTCCACGAGTTGGTCGTCGGTTTCGCCGACATGGTCGGCTACACACGGTTGACCCGGCAGATCGATGCGGCCGCGCTGAGCGAGCTGCTCGACTACTTCGAATCGGAGGTCTCCGACGTCATCGCCCGGCACAACGGCTGGGTGATCAAAACCGTCGGCGATGAGGTGATGTTCGCGGCCGAACGTCCGGTCGACGCCGCACGGATCGCCCTCGAACTGCAGGATTCGTTCAGGTCCCAGAAGGACTATCCGGACCTGCGGATCGGACTGGCGTGGGGCCAGGCGTTGCCGCGCTTCGGCGACCTGTTCGGTTCGGTCGTCAACATCGCGGCCCGTCTCACCGGCGCGGCGCGGCCGGGCACGATCCTCGTCGACGAGAACCTCGCCGATGCCCTCTCCGACTGCGAGGAGTTCCGCTTCCAGACGGTGCGCACGCTGCGGCTGCGGGACTTCCAGCATTCGCGGCTGTACGTCCTGCGTCGTCCGCGCGAGGAGAAGAAGGCGGCGGTGGGCGTGGAGGGTCTGCACGACGAGGACATGGGTCTGTGACCGGCGGGCTGACAACAGTCGACGAGAAGCCCGATACTCCTTCATACCCACTGATACTTCTTCCGACCTCCTTCGCCCTCGAGGAGACCACGAAGTACCGCGGCATCCTGCGTAGCACCACAGGTTCACATCCCCCGGTCGCCGAACCGGTTCCGATCACCGCACTATCGCAGAAACAACCCTCGTGTATCCAGGGACGACTCCTCCGCGCGCACCCCACCACGCCGTAGTGGTGCGGGCCGAACAGAACATGCCGGTACCCCGCGATACCGTCACCGCCGAGATCTGACACCGGCACCGCCGGAAAGGAACGCGTGCGGCAGCCTCAGTGCTGCCCGCACCGGGGCGAAAGGGGGGACGCGATCGCCGGCACCGAACTGACCGACCACCGTCGGTTCGCGTTCACCACCCGCCCCCATTCGGCGGTCGACGACGCGACCCGCGAGATCGGTGCGGCGATCGGTGTTGCGATCACGGGCAGCGTCCTGGCCGCAGCCTACGGGCACGGCATCGATCCGGTGGCGCCGATGATCCCCGAGCCGGCCCGGGCCGCCGTGCAGGATTCGCTCGCCGCCGCGATACAGGTCGCCGAGCATGCGGGTCCGCAGGGCGAGCAACTCGCCGAACTCGCACAGAACGCCTTCCTCGACGGCTTGCAGCAGGCATCGTGGGCAGTCGCCGCGATCTTGCTGGTCGGAGCGTTGATCTCCGCCTTCTGGCCACCCCGGCGCTCGTAACCCTCCCCTCTCTTTTCTTTCTCGATGCCCGCGACGCAGGTCGCGGGCATTGTGCTGTTCGCGTGATCGCGCTAACCTGGATAACAGTTACTAGTCGTCACACTAAAAAGGTGGAGGCATGACCGCATCGCTCACCCGCGAGACCAGCAAGGGCTTCATCCCCGGCGTCGCACTGTCCGATCGCGAAGAAACCGCCGGACGACTGCTCGCCTCGTCCGCACGTAAGTCGTACGACCCGGTCGTCGAGGTGGACTGGGAAGCCCCCGTCCCCGACGACAAGTTCGGAATGACCCCCGAATGGAGCACGCTCTACGGCACCGCACTGTGGGACGAGCTCACCGACGAACAGCGCATCGAGCTGACCAAGCATGAGGCCGCGAGCGTTTCGAGCGTCGGCCTGTGGTTCGAGATCCTGCTCATGCAGATGCTCCTGCGCGACGTCTACGACCGCGACAAGCATTCGCGTCACGTCCAGTTCGCCCTCACCGAGGTCGCCGACGAGTGCCGCCACTCGGTGATGTTCGCGCGCGCCGGCGAACGGCTGAACATGCCGGGCTACGGTCCGGCCCGCTACATCCACCAGCTCGGTCGCCTGTGGGGCCATTTCTTCAAGGGCGCCAACGCCTATGCATCGGTCATGGCTGCCGAGGAGATCCTCGACATGATGCAGCGCGACTTCATGCGCGACGAGCGGGTGCAGCCCGTCACCCGCGCGGTGTCGAAGATCCACGTCCTCGAGGAAGCGCGCCACATCCGCTTCGCCCGCGAGGAGGTCGCACGCCGACTCGCCGGTGCGAGCCGCACGCGACTCGCGTTCGAGCGGTTCAACACCGCGCTCGTGGTGTTCTTCGTCGTCAAGAGCATGATCCACCCCGACGTTTACGCCAATGCGGGCCTCGATCGCGAGCGCGCTCTGCAAGAGGCGAAGGGCAACAAGCACTATCACGATCGCGTGCGCAAGTCCGGCGCGAAGCTGATGACCTTCCTCGACAACGTCGGCCTCATCGGCGGACCGTCGAAGATCCTCTACAAGAAGGTCCACCTGCTCTGACACGGCCTACGGCCATACAACGAACTGTGCGCAGTTCTCGTCGATCTCCTCGAGGGATTTCCGACGAGAACTGCGCACAGTCCTTCGTGGCGAAAGCCGAAAGGCGTCAGCCCACCTTCTCGGTGGCCTGCAGGCTGTCGTCGCGCTCCTGCTCCGGGAACAGCGTGCGCGTGATCTTTCGAGCGGTATCGGCGACGATCGGCGCCACCCACTCCAGGCGGGTCGAACGCGCGTCTGCTGCCAGCGACAGGGCGGCGACCGGGCCGTCGACGCCGCGGAGCGCGACGCCCACGCATCCGATGCCCCGCGCAGCTTCCTCACGTTCGAACGCGACGCCACGACGCTTGCGAATGCGGTTGAGCTCCTGGTGCAGTGCGACGTGATCGCGGATGGTGCGCTCGGTGCACGGCACGAGAGTCTTGCCGTACAGCGCGTCGATGCGTTCGGGCTCGAGCCACGCGAGGATGGACTTGCCGGCCGCGGTGGCGTAGGCGGGGAACCGACCGCCCACCCGTGACGGCACGCTCGACGCGAACTGTCCACCAACCTTGTCGAGGTAGAGCACCTCGTTGCCCTCGAGGACCGTCAAGTGGACGACGGCGCCGGTCTGCATCGCCAGGTCGTGGAGATGCGGCGCAGCGGCCTCCCGGATGCGGCGGTGGCCCGTGTCGCTGCCACCGAGACCGAGGGCACGCGGGCCGAGGCAGTAGCCGAAGGATGCGTGCTCGATCCAGTCGCGACGCACGAGGTGATCGAGGATGCGGTGCACCGTCGAACGGGGCAACCCGGAGCGACAGGTGACCTCTTCGAGAGTGAGTGCGCCGCGGCTGTCGAAGGCCTCCAGGATGAGGGTCATCCGATCGACCATCGATGGTGGAAGTTCTCGTTTCGACGAGGTTCCGACGGGCTCGAGCGCGGAGTCGACGGCGGTCAACTGCACCTCCATAAGTCCTGGCCACGACCCTGCGCGCCTCATGAAACTGGAATCTGTTCCAGAACGTTAGCAGTAACAGAGGTCACACCGGAAGGGGTACACACAGACTGTAGGTACTCCGGAGTCAGTTTCCTGGCGAGAGCGAATTCCTATGAGTCTGGTCGGAATCGTGCGGACAGGTTATTGTCGGGACCGTGAGCAAGACGTACGAGCGCGCGAGCCGGTCGCCGCACCGTCGTGCCCAACTCTCGTGTATCCGCGGGTGCCTGGCCCGCTGACCGCCGCACCCGTTCCTGCCCCCTCCACACCGCCGTACGGTGATGTCGTGTGCGGGGCCCGAAGGTCAGCATGTCGACGATCAGAACACATCCCGAATCCGGAGCAGAGCCATGAGCGACACCACCCCTGAAGCAACCGATCCCAGCGCGAACTGGAGCTTCGAGACCAAGCAGATCCACGTGGGACAGCCCGCCGGCGGCGACACGAAGGCCCGGGCCCTGCCCATCTACCAGACCACCAGCTACACCTTCGACAACACCGATCACGCCGCGGCGCTGTTCGGTCTCGCCGAACCGGGCAACATCTACACCCGCATCATGAACCCGACGCAGGACGCGGTCGAGCAGCGCATCGCTGCCCTCGAAGGTGGCGTCGCCGCCCTCCTCCTCGCGTCCGGACAGGCCGCCGAGACCTTCGCGATCCTCAACCTGGCGCAGGCCGGCGATCACATCGTGTCGAGCCCGTATCTCTACGGCGGCACGTACAACCTGTTCCACTACACGCTGCCCAAGCTCGGCATCGAGGTCACCTTCGTCCAGGATCCCGACAACCTCGACCAGTGGCGCGAAGCCGTCCGCGACAACACCCGCGCGTTCTTCGGCGAGACGATCGCCAACCCGAAGAACCACATCCTCGATCTGCCCGGCATCTCGGGTGTCGCCCACGAGAACGGGCTACCGCTGATCGTCGACAACACGGTCGCCACCCCCTACCTGCTCCGCCCGCTCGAGCACGGTGCCGACATCGTCGTGCACTCGGCCACCAAGTACCTCGGCGGCCACGGCACGGCCATCGCCGGTGTCATCGTCGACGGCGGCACGTTCGACTGGACGCAGGGCCGCCACGTCGGTTTCACGACCCCCGACCCGAGCTACCACGGTGTCGTCTTCGCCGACCTCGGCGCTCCGGCCTACGCACTCAAGGCGCGCGTGCAACTGCTGCGCGACATGGGCGCGGCGGTCTCCCCGTTCAACGCCTTCCTCATCTCGCAGGGCATCGAGACGCTGAGTCTGCGCATCGAGCGGCACGTGGAGAACGCACAGAAGGTCGCCGAGTTCCTCGAGGGACGCCCGGAGGTCACCTCCGTCGCCTACGCCGGCCTGAAGTCCTCGCCGTGGTACGACCGCGCCCAGCAGCTCACCCCGCGCGGCGCCGGTGCGATCGTGGTGTTCGAGCTCTCCGGCGGCATCGACGCCGGCAAGCGCTTCGTCAACGCGCTGACCCTGCACAGCCACGTCGCGAACATCGGCGACGTCCGTTCGCTGGTCATCCACCCCGCGTCGACCACCCACTCGCAGCTCACCGGCGAGGAGCAGATCGCCGCGGGTGTCACCCCGGGTCTCGTGCGACTCGCCGTGGGCATCGAGAACATCGACGACATCCTTGCCGACATCACCACCGGTCTCGAGGCTGCCGGCAGCTGATTCCGGCACATCGAGAACGGCGACGGCCCATCCCTCGGGGTGGGCCGTCGCCGCGTTCGGCGTATGTGCGCTCAGTCGTTGCGTGCGAGCGCCTGCGCGATCCGCTCGGCCTGCGTGCTGCTCTCGAGCAACTGCCTGACCAGCCACAGACGCAGGACACGAGTGACCGCGGCGGCGAGATGGACCGCCACACCGATCAGAGTGACAGCCACGAAGCCGAGAGCGAGCAACTGGTAGGACAGCAGGTCACGGGTATCGGAGAGGGTCAGCGACGCAATGTAGACGACGAAGATCGCGATGGCGCCGATCACCATCAGGGCCAGGCCGACGATGCGGGCCTTTCCTCCCGAATCCGGACGGGGAGCGTCGAGACCCAGCGCTGCAACGTCCTTCTTGAACTGTTCACGTCGCTCGTCGGCGAGTGCGGTCATGGTCATCCTCCTAGATAGGTGGTGGAAAGTTCTTCTTCGATCTCCGCCGGATCGCCCGTGCGCACCACCCGGCCCTGCAACATCAGCGCGGCACTGGTGGCGATCGGGAGCACCGCTCGCGCGAACTGTTCGGCTACGAGAATCGACACCCCCTCGGCGGCGAGTTCGCCGACGATGTCGTAGATCCGGGAGACGATGCGCGGTGCCAGACCCATCGACAGTTCGTCGAGCAACAGCACCGTGGGATGGGTACCGAGCGCCCGCGACAGCGCAAGCATCTGCTGTTCGCCGCCGGACATCGAACCGGCCAGCTGCGATCGGCGCTCACCGAGAACGGGGAATCGCGTGTACGCCACCTCTTCGAGGTCTGCGAGAGGAACACCGGTGCCGGTTCCGATCCACAGGTTCTCGCGGACGGTGAGGTTGGGGAAGATGCCGCGTCCCTCGGGAATCGAGCACACCCCCAGACGTGCGAATTCCGCTGCGGACACACCGTTGACGACGCGGCCGGCCAGCCGGAACTCACCCGACGAGACCGGATGGATACCCGAGCACACGCGCAGGGTCGTCGTCTTACCTCCGCCGTTGGGCCCGAGCAGGGCGACCACCGCGCCCGGTTCGAGTATGAGATCCACGCTGTGCAGCACCTCGATCGCACCGTATCCGGCCCGGACACCCGACAGTTCGAGCAACGGTTCGACGCTCATACCGCTTCCTCCTCGGTGCCGATGTAGGCGTTGATCACTGCCGGATCGTTCTTGATCTCGTCCGGGACGCCACTGGCCAGCACCGCGCCGTAGTCGAGCACGTGAATCCGGGAGCAGATCTTCATCACGAGCGGAATGTCGTGCTCGACGAGGCAGATCGCGAGACCCGAATCGGCCAGATCGCGGAGCAGGGCGGCGAACGCCTCCGTTTCCTGTTCCGTCTGCCCGGAGGCGGGTTCGTCGAGCAGCAGCACCCGCGGCGAGGTCATCAACGCGCGGGCGACCTCCACGACGCGGGCGCGGCCGGTGGGTACGTCCGAGACGTCGGTGCTCGCGATATCGGCCAGGCCGGTCAGCTCGAGGAGCCGGTCGACTTCCTCGTCCAGATCGATCTTGTTGCGTCCGTTGGCATTGTGGATGTCCCCGGCCACTCGGAGATTGTCGCGCACGGACAGCGACACGAACAACTCGAGACGCTGGAACGTGCGGGCCATACCCATGCGGGCCCGCTTGTAGGGCGGTAGCGACGTGATGTCACGACCATCGAGGAAGACCTTGCCTACCGTCGGCCGTTGCAGGCCGGTGATCGTGTTGAACAGGGTCGTCTTCCCGGCCCCGTTGGGTCCGATCAGGCCCGTCACCGTTCCCGGTTCGATTCCGAGGCTCACGTCCTCGACCGCGACGTGTCCGCCGAATCGGACTGTGATTCCGCGTGTTTCCAGAATGAGTGTCTCAGCCATGAGGAATCAGTTCCTTCTCCGACCCGGTGGCACGTGCGGCCAGAAGTTCGTCGATGCCGAGTTCACGGTCGATCTCGTCCCGTGCCTGCTCGTTGTAGGGCTCGTCGATTCCGATCCGTTCGGGAACCAGCGGCGCGCGACGTTGCGCTTCCTCTGCGCCGAGCACAGCTTCGGGCATCAGCCACTGTCCCACGACCGGAAGCATGAACACCGTCGCGATGGTGATCGACGCGAACCACCAGTTGTCGAGCACGCCGACGAGCGCGAGCAGGTAGGACACGAGCACCACCGCGGCACCCCCGACCAGCACGGGCTCCGCGTTCTTCAGGTGACGGTAGCCCTCCACCATCTGGTGGACGCTGCCGCTCGGGTTGGCCGCGACGCCGATACCGATGAGCGCGGGGCTCACTGCGGCGACGTGACCGAGGAAGGTCCACATTCCGGCCAGTTCCGGCTGTCCCGCAGCGAGATCGGAGAACGAAACCATGATGACGGCGAAGCCGATACCCGACATCAGACCACCGAACAGCGCACCGGAGACGTAACCGATACCGGCCACGACGGTGAGCATCAGCAGCGACAAGCTCACCATGATCGAGAAGCTTTCGTTCGACACCGAGCCCATCGCACTCGACATGAACAGCCCGCCCAGTCCGGCGATGCCCGCCGACAGGGTGAAGACTCCGAGCTTCAGACGCACCAGGCTCTGGCCGAGCATCGCCGCCGCGGCGGGGCTGTCCTTCATCGCTGCGAGCCGGCGGCCGTAGCCGCTGTTGCGCAGGGCGATGAGGCCCACGCCGAGAACGGCGAAGATCACCGTCACCGTCATGAGGAAGGCCGTCTCGTTCCGCAGGTCGAGTGGGCCGACCTTCAACGGCGGGATCGCGATGTTGCCGTCGGTGAACAGCGAGAACCTGATGCCGAACAGCTCGTGCTGGGTGGTGTCGCGCAGCACCATGTTCGACAGGAACACACCGAACGCCATCGTGGCCAGGGCGAGATAGAGGCCGCGCAACCGCAGGGCCGGAAGCGCAATGAGCCCGCCGATCACGGCCGTGACGGCGACGCCGAGCGCCACGCCCCACAGGTTCAGGTGGGCAGCCAGTCCGCTCCCGGAGATACCGAAGTGGAACGCCACGATCGTCGCGATGGCACCGAAAGATACCGGCGCGAGGTTCATCTCGCCCGCGTATCCGGTCAGCAGGGTCAGCGACAACGCGATGATCGCGAAGGCCATGCCGATCGTGAGGGTCGTGACCGCCGACGTCACCATGAGCAGGCGGATGGCATAGACGATGACGACGAGCGCGACCGCCCAGGCGATCGCCTTGCGCACCGACGGCACGTGGTAGCGCTCCCGGGTACGGGTGACGGCACCGCGCAACCGATCCTGCGGCAGTACGACGAGAACCACGAACAGCGCGATCATCGGCAGGGACACCCGCAGATTCGACGTCCACGTCCACGCGGTCGGGAAGTAGGCGAGCACGTATGTGGCTGCCAGGCCGAGGAACAGCGCACCGGCGAAGGTGCGCGGAATGCTGCGCAGCCGGCCGAACATCGCCGCCGCGAACGCGTCGATGACGAGCAGGGTCAGCATGTTCGCTTCGAGGGTGCCACCGTTGATCGGTGTCACGAGGACACCTGCCAGCACCGCGAGGGTCGAACCCATCATCCAGGACAGCGCGGCGAGCCGGTCGGGGTCGTGCCCGTTCAGGCGCAGCAGATCGGGATCATCGACCACCCCTCGCATCGCCACTCCGACGCGGGTGCGCACGAACATGATCCGCAGTCCCACGGCGATGAGCACCGCGGCGGCGAGACAGATCAATTCGTGGTAGCGAATGGTGACGCCGAAGAGGTCGATCCTTGCCTGGTCGCCGAAGAACATCGTCATGGTGCGTGCGGTCTCCGGATGCCAGAACCAGTGCGACACCGAGACCATGCCGAGCAGGATCGACACGGTGACGACGATTTTGGTGACCTCGGCGGTGTCACGCATGCCGCGCATGATCACGACGTAGAGCAACAGGCCCGTCATCGGGCCGAGGACGCCGAGGACGAGAAGCAACGCGACGGGTGTGGGCAGCCCCCAGCCGTAGCGCAGTTGCCAGTAGGCGAACGCACCGAGCATCGCCTGTGCGCCGTGCGCGAAGTTGAAGATGCCGGACGTGTTGTAGGTGAGAACGAGGCCCGATGCAGCGATCGCATAAACCGATCCGAGCACCAACCCCACGATCGTGAAGGTCAGAAAGGTGTCCATACGAGTACCTCTGGTCGGGGTGCCGGCGAGTGCGTGTCAGGCCTCGCCGGCACCGGGCGCTCGGATCAGACGGTCGGTCTGATGATGTTCGGGTTCAGGTATTTCGTCGCGACGCGGTCGGGTCCGAGTTCGGTGCCCCACGTGCTCGGATCGGTTGCGACGCGGTAGCGGTCGTCGCACTTGAAGGTGCCGGCCTCCGTGGGGAACGCCTGGGTGTATTCGGCGCCGGTGAGCCTCACGACGAGCCCGCAGGTTGCCGGCATGTTGTTCCCGGGATCGGTGACGGCGTGCAGCCCGCCTCCGTCCCACTCGTCGATTCGGGACAGTTCGTCGATGACGCACTGACGGGACAGGTCCGATCCGCAGGCGTCCGCAGCGGTCGCCCACAACAGGAACGAAGAGGTGGCCTGCATGCCGAGCAGCGCGGTCTTGCCGTCCTGCTCGGTGACCAGCTCGACGTACTTCTTCACGGCCGGTACGGCATCAGCGTTCTCGATCATCTGGAAGGTCATGCCGGCGTGGAGGTTGTCGAGCAGACCGCTCTCCCCGTTCCACGCCTGGGCGGCGTTGCCGTACCAGGTGGCCTCACCGAGCAGGATCGGGTCGATGCCGGCCTGGTCGAGTGCCTTCACGAAGTTGAACTCGGCCGGCACCGGAGAACGGGACGTCCACAGGCCCTTGACGCCGCACTGCTTGAACTTCTCGGCGAAGGGCGCGTAACTCGACTCGCCCTCGTAGTTGAGCGTGACACCGCAGTTCTTCAGCGTGAAGCCGGCGGCCTCGGCGATGGACCGGATCTTGGTGCTCGCCGAGATGATCGTGGGCATCGTGCTGTCGATGACGTCGAACTCGCCGACCAGGTCCGGGTACATCTCGGCGATCTGGAACCACTGCGAGCCGTTCGCGTAGTCGACCGGGAACGGGACGCCCTGGTAGGTCATCGGGCCGTTGGCCGCGTCGGGGGACACGGTGAAGGCGGGGACAGCGGCGAGATTGCACGCGACCCGAGTCTGCTCGGACGTCTGGTCCATGGCGAAGCCGTGACCGACCATCATGAACTCGCTCGCACACGCGTTCTGCATCACGGCGTTGGCCTGCGTCATCGCAGCGTCGTAGTGGGTACCGACGATCGTGCGACCGTTGATGCCACCCTGGGCATTGCACCAGTCGATCATCGCGGAGACGGCATCACCGATCTCCTTGTTGAGTCCGGGACTTTTCGAGTAGCCCCGGTCGTCGCCGTATCCGATGCGGATCTCGGTATCCGACACTCCCTGGTCGGTGCTTCCTGCCGCATCCCCCGGCCCGCACGGAGACGCGAGGGTTCCGAACGATTCCTCGGCCTTGGGGGCCGCCGCTGCGGCGGCTGCCGGAGCGAGGGCGCCCGCCGACGGGTCGGCGCCGCGGTCCGACGCACAAGCGGACGTCGCCACTACGACGGCGAACAGACCCGCCATCGATTTCGAGGCAGCGCTGAGTTTCACGACGATGGACTCCTTGGTCTCGGTCTGGGCTGAAGCGCAATTCCGGGGCGCCGGACGGTAGGCCGGGTGTCGCGAAGGTAGCCACCCCACAGAGTGAGACCTGGGCCACTCTCACTCACCGGGACAAATCTGTGACAGTGAACACAGCGCCTAGGGTTCGATGCACTACGTCACCCGAAACAGTTCTCCGATCCCCCTGTGTACGTCCTGCTGCGCGACGAAACCGTGCGGGACCGAGAAAGGCGAATCCTTGACAGCACAAGCAGATCTGCAGCAGATGTTGCAGATGGTCGTTTCCCAGCTCACCGGCCCCGGTGGCCGATTCGAAATCGTCGAAGAGGACGTGCGCGGCAACCGGATGCAGGTCATGCGCAACCGCGACCGCCGCATCGGCGACCTCGTCGCCGCGTCCCGGCAATGGGGCGACCGCGACTACCTCGTGACGGCCGATCGCCGCCTCTCGTTCAGCGCGCACGCCGACGCCGTCGCCGCCCTGGCGACCGTCCTGCGCGACGACCACGGCGTGAAGAAGGGCGACCGCGTCGCGCTTCTCGCGGCCAACTCCCCCGAATGGATCATCACCTTCTGGGCCGCTCAGTGCCTGGGTGCAATTGCAGTGGGCCTGAACTCCTGGTGGACGCCGCCCGAGATCGCGTACGGCGTGAACCTGGTGCGGCCCAAGGTGATCGTCGCCGACGCCAAGCGCGCCGAGTTGCTGGCGAGAGCGGGGGTCTCCGGGTTCGATCTGCTCACCACCGAGCAGGACGTGCCCCGGATCGTGGCCGCGGCGTCCGGCGCCGAACTGCCGTCGGCGGACGTGGAGGAGGACGATCCCGCGGTCATCCTGTTCACGAGCGGTACCAGTGGGCGTCCCAAGGGGGCACTGCACTCCCACCGCAACGTGCTCGCCGTCGTCGACTATCACCGATACTCCGACGCGCTGGTTGCCGCGATGCAGCAGCGCCCCTATGACGACTCGGTGCCCAACGACAACCGGTATCTCCTGACCTCACCGTTGTTCCACATCGCGAGCCTGCACAACCTTGCGGTGCCGCGACTCGCAACGGGAAGCGCCGCTGTCATGACGGAAGGCGGGTTCGACGTCGACAAGGTCTTCACGCTCATCGAGCGCGAGAGGGTGACCAACTGGGGTGCGGTGCCGACGATGGCTTCGCGCATGCTCGAGCACGAGAACACCGACAAGTACGACCTCGGCTCGCTCACTGCGTTCGCGCTGGCTTCTGCTCCGTCCTCCCCCGAGTTCAAGCAACGCCTGCAGGCGAAGTTCCCCTTCGCGCGACAGGCTCTGGTGGACAGCTATGGGCTGACCGAGTGCAGCACCGCGATCGCCATGGCGACGGCCCCGGAAATCGAGGCCTTCCCCGGAACCCTCGGCTCCCCCATCATCACGGTGAGCATGGAGATCCGCGATCCGTTCGGCGAACGGGTGCCCGACGGCACCGAGGGTGAGATCTGCGTCCGCAGTCCCTACGTAATGCTCGGCTACTGGGAGGATCCGGCCGCAACGGACGCGGCCATCACCCCGGAGGGATGGTTGCGTACCGGCGACTACGGCGCGATCGAGAACGGACGTCTGCGGCTCACGGGCCGACGGTCCGATCTCATCCTGCGCGGCGGCGAGAACGTCTATCCCACGGAGATCGAACAGTGCCTCGACGAGCACCCCGGCGTCGTCGAGAGCGCCGTGATCGGCGTGGACCACGAGGATCTGGGACAGGAGATCGCCGCCGTCGTCGTGCTGCGACTCGGCAGCACGATCACCGAGGACGAGTTGCGAGCCTTCTGCGCCGAGCGACTGGCCTACTACAAGGTCCCTACCGTCTGGCGGATCACGCAGGATCTGCTCCCCCGCAACGCGACCGGCAAGATCGTCCGACGCTCGATCACCGTCTGACCGGCGAACCCGTCGATCACTCGCCGAGCCCGAACAGCGACGTGGCGTTGTCGCGGCACACCGCGCGGATCCACTCGCTGTCGGGCGCGACGCGCTCGAGCACCTCGAGCTGGTGCAGATAGTCGTACGGAATGTTCGGAAAATCCGTGCCGAGCAGGATCTTCCGACGCAGCGCGTCGAGACGCGGCAGCTGATCCCTCGGGAAGGGTGTGTCCTCCTCGACGAAATCGGTGAACGCCATCGTCGTGTCGAGATACACCCGCTCGTACTGTTCCGCGAGGTCGAGGAACTCGCGGTACTCGGGCAGGCCCATGTGCGCGACGATCACCGTCAGCTGCGGGTACCGGCGCATGAGTTCCTGCATCGGAGCCGGACCGGTGTACGTGCCGGGCGCCGGGCCCGACCCGCAGTGCACGACGATGGGCACGCCCGAGTCCTCGAGCAGGCCCCACACGTCGTCGAGGAGCGGATCGAGCGGCGAGTAATCGCCGACCTGGATGTGGGATTTGAACACGCGCGCGCCCGCCTCGATCGCCGACGCGACGTACTCCTTCGCCTCGGCCTCCGGGTAGAAGGTGGCGGTGTGGAGACAGTCGGGGGTCCGGGCCGCGAAGTCGGCCGCCCACGAGTTGAGCCACGCCGCCATCTCCGGCTTGTGCGGGTACAGCATGGCGGTGAACCGGCGTACCCCGAAGTCGCGGAGACGCGCGACGCGTTCCTCCTCGTCGTGCCGGTAGGTGATCGGCCAGGGCCGTCCGACGAGCGGACCTGCGGAGTCGAAATACGCCCAGACCTTGTCCATGACCTGACGGGGCATGAAGTGGGTGTGAACATCGATGAGGTCGTCGACGCCGTGACGGCGCCGGAACTGCGCTACCTGTTCGATTTCGTTCACGGTGCGACCGTACCGAAGTGACGCCGACCGAGGGGACCCGGCAGAAAAATACCAGGTCACAGGTGACATCCGACCCAGCACCGGACATTCCCCGAGGTTAGGTTAAGCTAACCATCACATAGGGTGTCCTAAATGCCTTATCCATTCCCTGTGATCGAACCCAAGGAACATCGATGAACGCATCCCGCCTGTACCGAGGTGCCGTACTCGGCACCCTGGCTGCCCTCGCCCTGACGGCATGCTCGAGCGACCCGGCCACCGAGTCGTCCGACACCGCCGCCGCCACCGTCACGGTCGAGGACAACTTCGGTACGCAGACCGTCACCGTGCCGCCCAAGTCCGTGGTCGCCACCGACAACGGCACGTTCGAGACGCTCGATACGTGGGGCGTTCCCCTCGCCGCAGGCGCGGTCTCGCTGATGCCGAAGACGATCTCCTACACCGAGGACGACAGCATCGTCGATCTGGGATCGCATCGTGAACCCAATCTCGAAGCCGTCGTCGCGGTCGAGCCGGATCTGATCATCAACGGCGGGCGCTACGCGCAGTTCAGGGAGCAGTTCGAGGAGCTCGCACCGGACGCCACCATCGTCGAGGTCGCGCCGCGCGACGGCGAGGACTTCGCCGAGGAACTCAAGCGCGGCACCACTGTCCTCGGTGAGATCTTCGCCAAGGAAGCGGAGGCACAGGAACTCAACGACGCGTTGGACGCGTCGATTGCCCGCGTCCAGGCCGCATACTCTCCGGATCAGTCGGTGATGGGTCTGATCGTCTCCGGCGGCGAGATCGGTTACGTCGCCCCGAGCACCGGGCGCACCATCGGCCCCATGTTCGACATCTTCGGCCTCACCCCGGCTCTCGAGGTTCCCGAAGGCACCGACAACCACCAGGGTGATGACATCTCCGTCGAAGCTATCGCCGCATCCAACCCGGGCCTGATCATCGTCATGGACCGTGACGCGGGTACCTCGACCGGTGGCGGCCCCGACTACGTGCCGGCGACCACGGTCATCAACGACTCGCAGGCACTGCAGAACGTGAAGGCAGTCCAGGAGGGCAACATCATCTACCTGCCCGCCGACACCTACACCAACGAGAGCATCCAGACCTACACGGAGTTCTTCAACTCCCTGGCGGACCTGCTCGAGAAGAACGCGCAGACCGCAGAGAACAAGTGACCTCCGCGCAGAGCGCAACGAAGTACTGAATTCACAGCGTCGACCGCCGTGGACTCGGCCGCGAGCCGGGTCCACGGCCGACGTGCTTCCGGAGCAGAGATGCCGAAATGACGACCCAAGCCCTACCGTCCCGAACGCGGGAAAGACTTTTCGACCGGAAACTGCTGCTGGGTTTCCTCGGCGTCGGCGCCCTGCTGATCGCCTCACTGTTCACCGGGGTGTTCGACATCTTCGGCGGTGACTTCGGCTGGGAGATGTTCAACATCACCCGCGTCCCTCGCACGATCGCCCTGGTGCTGGCCGGGGCTGCGATGGCGATGTCCGGACTCGTCATGCAGTTGCTCACCCAGAACCGCTTCGTCGAACCGACGACCACCGGCACGACGGAGTGGGCAGGATTGGGGTTGCTGATCATGATGATCGTCGTCCCGACCGCAGGTCTTCTGCCCAGAATGATCGGTGCCGTCGTGGCAGCCTTCATCGGAACGATGATCTTCTTCCTGTTCCTCCGGCGAGTGCAACTGTCCTCGTCGCTGATCGTGCCCATCGTCGGCATCATGCTGGGCGCCGTCGTCGGCTCCATCACCACCTACATCGCTCTCGCCACCGACAAACTCCAGAGCCTGGGCATCTGGTTCGCGGGGAGTTTCACGTCGATCATCAAGGGCCAGTACGAGGTTCTCTGGATCGTCGCGGTCGTCGCGGTCCTGGTGTTCATCGCCGCCGACCGGTTCACCGTCGCCGGTCTCGGTGAGGACGTCGCGACCAACGTCGGCCTGAACTACAACCGCATCATCCTGCTGGGAACCGGCCTCATCGCGATTGCCACCGGAGTGGTCACCGTCGTGGTCGGTTCGCTTCCCTTCCTGGGGCTCATCGTCCCCAACATCGTGTCGATGTTCCGCGGCGACGATCTGCGCAGCAACCTTCCCTGGGTCTGCCTGCTCGGTATCGCCATCGTGACGGTCTGCGACCTGATCGGCCGGACGATCATCATGCCGTTCGAGATCCCGGTATCGCTCATCCTCGGCGTCGTCGGCTCCGTCGTCTTCATCGCCATGCTTCTGCGGAGTCGCCGCAATGTCTGACATCACCGAGTCGATCTCCCCGGCAGAATCGATCCCCACGGCCACGCCGACCGCTACAACTGCAACAAGGGCCGAGCGCACAGGCTCCGGCGCATTCGCGACTGCGCGCCAGCTACGCCGCTACTGGATTCTCGTGGGGACTCTCGCGCTCCTCTCGGTCGCCATCGCCGTGGGTATCGTGACCTGGGACAATCCCATGCCCTTCGGGACCGCGGGCTTCTGGCGGATCACCCAGATGCGCGCGACCAACCTCGTCGTGATCGCGATCGTCGTCGTCTGTCAGGCCGTTGCCACGGTTTCGTTCCAATCTGCGACGAACAACCGCATCATCACCCCGTCGATCATGGGATTCGAGGCCCTCTACGTCGCGCTCCAGACCGCCGCCGTCTTCTTCATGGGCGCGGTCGGGGTCACGGCGCTCACGGGGGTGCCGCAGTTCGCACTCATGGTCGTATTGATGGTCGGCTTCTCGCTGATGCTCTACGGATGGCTGCTCTCCGGCAAGTACGGGAACATGCAGGTGATGCTCCTCGTCGGCATCGTCCTGGGTGGCGGTCTCGGATCCGTGGCGACCTTCATGCAGCGCATGCTCACCCCCAGCGAGTTCGACATCCTCACCGCCAAGCTGTTCGGGTCGGTCTCCAATGCGGATGCCTCCTACCTACCGCTGGCGATCCCGCTCTGTATCGGGGCGGCAGGAACACTGTGGTGGCGTTCCCGCAGACTCAACATCATTGCGCTGGGCAAGGACGTCACCACGAATCTCGGCCTGGACCACCGCCGAGAGATCATGCTCGTACTGTTTCTCGTGTCGGTCCTCATGGCCACCACCACCGCGCTCGTCGGCCCGCTGACGTTCCTCGGCTTCCTCGTCGCGACGTTGGCCTACCAGTTCGCGACCACACACGATCACCGCTTCGTGTTCCCGGTGGCGATCCTGACCGGGTTCGTCATCCTCGGGGGCGCCTACTTCGTTCTGAAGAACATCTTCTACGCAGAGGGTGCCGTGTCCATCATCATCGAGGCCGTCGGCGGCACGGCCTTCCTCTACGTGATCCTTCGGAAGGGCAGACTGTGATCGAGATCAAGGGTCTCCGTAAGGAATACAGCAAGACGGTCACGATCGGTGAGATCGATCTGACCATTCCCGCAGGCGGCATCACGGCCCTGGTCGGACCGAACGGTGCGGGCAAGTCGACGATGCTGACCATCGTGGGCCGCTTGCTCGGGGCCGACGCCGGCACCATCGAGATCGCCGGCTACGACGTGTCGAGCACTGCCTCGAAGGACCTCGCGAAGATCGTCTCGATCCTCCGCCAGGAGAACCACTTCGTCACCCGCCTGACGGTGCGGCAACTCGTCGGGTTCGGCCGATACCCGCACTCGAAGGGCCGACTCACCCGCAAGGACGAGGAGGCCATCAGCAACGCCATCGAGTTCTTCGACCTCACCGACCTCGAACACCGCTACCTGGACCAACTGTCCGGAGGACAACGCCAGCGAGCCTATGTGGCCATGGTGCTGTGCCAGGACACCGACTACATCCTCCTGGACGAACCGCTGAACAACCTGGACATGAAGCATTCGGTCCAGATGATGAAGCATCTTCACAAGGTGGCCGTCGAATTGGGGCGCACGGTCGTCATCGTGCTGCACGACATCAATTTCGCAGGCCACTACGCGGACCGGATCTGCGCGATGAAGGACGGCAAGGTCGTCGAGTTCGGAACCCCGGAAGAGATCTTGGTGGACGAGACCTTGACGCGCGTCTTCGATACTCCGGTGACGTGCGTCGAAGGACCCAACGGCCGCCTCGCCGTCTACTACTGACTCAGAACAAGGTCAGTTCGGCGTCGTCGGCGCGCTTCGGCGACTTGTGCGCGACCACGGGCGTGCTGGGCACCTCGATCGGTCCGGGCTTCGCCGCGATCTCGCGGGCGGCCTGGCCGGCGAGCGTGTCGGCCATCTCGTTGAAGTGGTTGCCGACGTGGCCGCGCACCCAGCGGAACCGCACCGGACCGGTGCGGTCGGTGAGCTCGCGGTCGATGGCGCGCACGAGTTCGAGGTTCTTCACCGGCGCGCCGGTGGCCGTCTTCCAACCCTTGCGCTTCCATCCGGGCAGCCATTCGGAGGCGCACTTGATCGCGTACTGCGAATCGGATTCGATGATTATCGGCTCGGCGCCGGGATGCGCGCGCAGTGCCTCGAGCACCGCCCGGAGCTCGGCGATCTGATTCGTGCCCGAACGCTCACCGCCCGACGCGCTGGGCCCCTCGTGATTGACCCACGCCCACCCGATGGCGCCACCGGGATTGCGAAGGCAGGATCCGTCGGTGCTCACGATGATCATGCGCCCGACCATAGCCGCACCCTCCGACACCACGAAAGTCGGCTCGAGCGCACAGAGTCGCGAAAGTCGGCTCCAGCGCACAGAGTCGCGAAAGTCGGCTCCAGCGCACAGAGTACGGTAGGACGGTGACCGTGTCCGACGAGCGAGGCCGTCGCATCGCGAGCGTGGCGGACGAAGCACCCCTCGACACCCGCGTGCGCGTGCCGTGGCCGGTCGACGTGGTGCGCACCCTGCGCCCGCTGCAGCGCGGGCCGTGGGATCCGTGTCATCGCGTCGTCGCCGGCGCCGTCTGGCGTACCTCCCGGATGAACACCGGTGCCGTGACGTACCGACTCACCCAGGACGGTCCGCACGGCGCGCGGTGTCTGGCGTGGGGTCCGGGCGCATCCGAGTTGGTCGATCGGCTTCCGGCGCTGCTCGGCGCCGACGACGACCCGTCCGGCTTCGTACCCGAGCATCCCCTGCTCGTCGAGGCGCACCGACGCATGCCTGCCCTGCGCATCACCCGCACGGGCCGGGTGCTCGAATCCTTGGTGCCGGCCATCCTGGAACAGCGGGTGCACGGGGTGGCGGCGTTCGCGTCCTGGCGTCGTCTCGTCACGTGGTTCGGCGATCCGGCGCCCGGTCCGGCCCCGGAGGGCATGCGCGTGCCGCCCTCCGCGGCGACCTGGCGGACCGTGCCGTCCTGGGAGTTCCATCGGGCGAACGTCGACCCCGGCCGCGCACGCACTGTGGTGCGGTGCGCGCAGGTCGCCGACTCCCTCGAGCGCCTCGTGCATGAACCGGCCGCCGACGCCCGGCGGAAGTTGCGGGTCGTGCCGGGGGTGGGCGTGTGGACGGCCGCGGAGGTCGCCCAGCGCGCGTTCGGCGACACCGATGCGCTCTCCGTCGGCGACTACCACCTCGCGAAGGTCGTCGGATGGGCGCTGCTCGGTAAGCCCCTCGACGATCCCGGCATGATCGAATACCTCGAACCCCTGCGCCCGCAACGCTATCGGGCGGTTCGACTGATCGTGGAGTCCGGTGGGTACGCGCAGGTTCCGAAACGCGGCCCTCGCACCCCCATCACCGACCACCGTCGGCGGTGACGGGGTCTCGATCCACAGGGCCCGTAATCGTAGACTCGGTCACATGTCCGCCACCCACGACGCGGCCGGCCCCGATCGGCTCGGACACCTCCCGAGCTATCTGATGACCCTGGCGGCGCGACACGTGCATCGCGTCGTGTTCGACCGCCTCGATTCCGCCGATGCCCGAGGTCACCACTACCGGATCCTGGCCGCCCTCGAGGTACACGGTCCGTCCAGTCAGATCGACCTCGCCCGTCGCTGCGGACTCGATCGCAGCGACGTCGCCGCCGCCGTCGACGCACTCGTCGACCGGCGTTTCGTCGAACGAGCACCCGACCCGACCGATCGGCGACGCAACATCATCACCCTCCCCCAGCGCGGGCGCCGGCGACTGTTCGATCTCGACCGGATGCTCACCGCGGCGCAGGACGAGGCGTTCGCTCCCCTCGACGCGGCCGAACGCGCACAGCTCACCGCCATGCTGACCAGGATTGTCGAGTATCACACCAGGCCTGCGCCGATTTCCGCGCAGCAGTCGTAGGCTTGTAGAGGTGCATCCGGCGGAGATCCCGCCGTGAGCACGATCTACGAAAGGACCATCGGCGTGCAGGCCAAACCTTGCCGAGAATCGCGAGTCGTCAAGACCAGCAGGGTGTTTCCCAACGACGTCAACGACCACAACACGTTGTTCGGCGGGAAGCTGATGAGCGACATCGACATGACCGCGTCGATCTCGGCGACCCGTCACAGTCGTGCCTCGGTTGTGACGGCCTCGACCGATTCCGTGGCCTTCCTCGAACCCGTCCGTCCGTCCGATTCGGTGTGCCTCGAGTCGTTCGTGACGTGGACCGGACGTAGCTCGATGGAGGTCTTCGTCAAGGTCACCGCCGAAGATCTGCGCAGCGGGGAGCGGCGCATCGCCGCCACCGCCTTCCTCACCTTCGTCGCCGTCGACGACGGCGGTCGAACCATGCAGGTCCCACCGGTGCTGCCCGAATCCGACGAGGAACGCAAGCTGAACGAGTCCGGTGACGAGCGGGCGGAGCACCGCCGCATGCACCGCGCGCAGAGTCAGGAGATGGCGAAGTATCTCACCACGAGCCGGCCGTGGTGAGATACTTCGCCCGGTGAAGGTCCGTCAACGGCCCGTCGCGAAGGCCGGCGAGCAGCCTCGTGAGGTAGATCGGGCAGTGGGACACTGCGCGGACGACATTCGCAGCATCCTCGGGTGGTACGGCGTCGAGTCGCCGGCTCGCGTTCCGGAGGATCGGTCGTTGGAGCCGTGCCCAGGCCCGCTCACCGAGCACCCGCGCCGCTGCCGCCGACGGAAACTGCGCAATGAACGACAAGCCGATACGGAACTCCCTCCATGACAAACGTTTCCGACCGCGACTCGGACTGACAGCAGCCGGCGAACGTGCACGGCCATGGCGTTCGAGTTCGAACCCGACCTGTCCACGGAGGGAGTTCCCGACGATGTGGCAGGTGCCCCAGCCCGATGCGTCGAGTTCACGCTCGATACCGTCGGCGATTCCGCGGACCCGACCTCATGCACCCTGACACGTTCCCGACGACGAGAAAGGAGCATCGTGACCGAGTATTGGAATCACAACACGGCCTTCCACTCGGAGTTGCTCGCAGCGGTTCCGCACCGTGACAGCAGCGTCCTCGATATCGGCTGCGGCGACGGACTTCTCCTTCGGAAACTCGCCACGGCAGCTGCATCGGTCACCGGCATCGATTCGGATCACTCGGCTGTCGCCCGAGCGCGCGCACGCCTTGCCGACACCCCCGACGCGCACGTCGTCGAGGGAGATGTCCTCACCTCGTCGGAACTCGATGATCGGCGCTTCGACCTGATCACGTGCGTCGCCACCCTCCATCACATGCCGCTGATCATCGCGCTCGAACGCATGCGAGAACTTCTGGCCCCGGGAGGGAGCCTGCGCATCGTGGGGCTGTCTGCCAACAAGACCGTGATCGATCGGCTCGTCGCCGGGGCCCTTGTTCTTCCCGTTCGCGTAGCGAGCACCATCCACCGCGAATCCGGCTACCCCGGCATGACGACCGAACAACCCCGCGAGTCACTCGCCGATATCCGTCGCGCGGCCGCGATGGTGCTGCCCGGAAGCCGTATCCATCGACGCTTCTACTACCGCTACACGCTGGACTGGACCAAGCCCCTCTGAGGGAATCAGTGAAATCCCGGTGATCTGCGTCGAACTGTGGAAGTATCTCGACGACTCGACGCGAAGGGGGATCGCGTGTTCGACATCGAGCTTTCGGCAGGAACGATCGAGTACGAGGACACCGGTGGCGACGGACCGGTTCTCGTGTTCATCCACGGTCTACTGATGGACGGAACCGCGTGGCGAAACGTCGTGGAACAACTCCGCGGCACCTACCGCTGCATCGCGCCGACCTGGCCTCTCGGCTCGCACCGCATACCGATGCGCCCGGAGGCAGACCTCACCCTCGTCGGCATGGGCCATCTCATCGGGGAGTTCCTCGACGCTCTCGACCTGGGTGACGTCACGCTGATCCAGAACGATTGGGGCGGCGCCCAGGCCTTCTTCGCCGTGTCGAATCCCGAACGGGTCTCGCGACTCGTGCTCGCCGCGTGCGAGGCATTCGACAACTACCCTCCCGGCCCGGTGAAACGACTCCTGCCGCTGGTCAAGCTTCCGGGTGGGGTACGCCTGCTCATGGCGGTGCTCGGCACGAAGTTCGGCCGGCGTGGCCCCGGCACCTGGGGATGGATGAGCAAACGTCCGGTACCCGGACCCGTCATGGACGCCTGGTTCCGCCCGGCCACCGTCGACCGGAACATCCGGCGTGATCTGGCCAAGTACGCACTCTCGGCCCCGCCCAAGCAACAGCTGCTCGAGATCGCTGCGAAAGCGGCGCAATTCTCCGGGCCGGTGCTGGTCGTGTGGGCCACCGAGGACCGCATGATGCCGCGCGATCACGGGCGACGCCTCGCCGAGGCCTTCCCCGACGCGCGGCTGGTCGAAATCGACGACAGCTACACCCTGCTGGCCGAAGACCAGCCCGAGAAGCTCACGGCGGCGATCGAAGAGTTCTCGACCGCCACAGCCCGCTGAGACGTCCCGCATCCGGATACGACTCGGCGGTTACAGGGCCCGCGCGATGATCTGCTTCATGACCTCGTTCGCGCCGGCGTAGATCCGCTGGACGCGCGCGTCCTCGTACATCCGCGCGATGAGGTATTCGCGCATGTAGCCGTAGCCGCCGTGCAGCTGCACGCACCGGTCGATGACCTCGCACTGCTTGTCGGTCAGCCAGTACTTGACCATCGCGGCATCGGACGGATCGAGTTGGCCCTTCAGGTGCTGCTCGATGCAGTGGTCGAGGAAGATGCGGCAGGTGCGGGCGATGGTTTGGCACTCGGCGAGTTCGAAGGCCGTGTTCTGGAACTCGAACAGGCTGTGCCCGAACGCCTGTCGCGCCTTGGTGTAGCGGACGGTCTCCTCGACGGCCCGGTCCATCGCACCGGCGGCCTGCGCGCCGATGATCAGACGTTCCTGCACGAGCTGTGCCATGAGCTGACCGAAGCCGAGACCTTCGGATTCGCCGAGCAGGTTCGTCACGGGCACGCGCACGTCGACGAACGACAGCTCGGAGGTGTCGGCGGCGTGCTGGCCGACCTTGTCGAGCACACGGCCCACCGAGAAGCCCGGGGCGTCACGGAGATCCACGATGAGCAGCGACACACCCTTGGCGCCTGCCTTCGGGTCGGTTTTGACGGCGAGGACGATGACGTCGGCCGAAGAACCGTTGGTGATGAAGGTCTTCGAGCCGTTGACGACGTAGTGGTCGCCGTCGCGCACCGCGGTGGTCTTGATCGCTTTGAGGTCCGAACCCGCGCCGGGTTCGGTCATGCCGATGGCACCGAGGATCTCGCCGGTGGCCATGCCCGGCAGCCACGTCTTCTTCTGCTCCTCGTTGCCGTATTCGAGGATGTAGTGCGCGACGATGCCGCTGTGCACGGAGTTGCCGAACGCGAGATCGCCGGAGTAGCCCTGCGCGTCGAACACCGCGAGGTCGTGCGCGAAGGTACCGCCGCCACCCCCGTATTCCTCGGGGATCGAGCAGCACAGCAGACCGAGTTTGCCGGCCTCGAGCCACACCTCACGATCGATACGACGCTGCGAATCCCACTTCTCGGCCTTGCCCATGACCTCGCGATCGAAGAACTCGCGCGCGAGATCGTAGACGGCAGAGACCTCGTCGTCGTACCAGGAGGCGACGTGCTTCTTCGGCATCGGGTTCAGTTTTCCTTTTCGCAGTGTTCGGAGAGTGTGGTCAGGATCCACGTAGTTCGCGCTTGAGGAGCTTGCCGCTCTGGTTACGCGGCAGGACGTCGACGAAGCGAACGGCCTTGGGCACCTTGAACGGTGCGAGACGCTGCTTGACGTGGTCGATCAGGGTGGGCTCGTCGAGTTCGTGACCGTCCTTGAGGACGACCACCGCGGTCACGGCTTCGATCCACTTCTCGTCCGGAGTACCGATCACCGCGACCTCGGCGACAGCCGGGTGCGTGTAGATCGCGTCCTCGACCTCACGCGAGGCGACGAGGATGCCGCCGGTGTTGATGACGTCCTTGATGCGGTCGACGACGGTGATGAAGCCTTCGGCGTCGCGGGTGACGAGGTCGCCGGAGTGGAACCAGCCGTCGCGGAAGGCCTCCTCGGTCGCGGTGGGGTTCTCCCAGTAGCCGAGGCACAGTTGCGGCGAGCGGTACAGGATCTCGCCGGGTTCTCCGTCGGGGACGTCGTTGCCGTCGGCGTCGACGACGCGGGTCTCGACGAACAGGACCGCCCGGCCACACGAGGCGGGACGCGCGTCGTGCTCCTCGGGACGGAGGACGGTGGCGAGCGGACCGATCTCGGACTGCCCGAAGCAGTTGTAGAAGCCGAGCTCGGGGTAGCGGCCGCGGAGGCGCTCGAGGACGGTGACCGGCATGATCGACGCGCCGTACTGAGCCTTGCGCAGCGACGACAGGTCACGCTTGTCGAGGTCGGGATGGTTGGTCAGCGGCACCCACACGGTCGGGGCGAGGAACAGCGATCCGATGCGCTCCTCCTCCACCAGCCGGAGGATCTCGGCGACGTCGGGTGCCGGGAGCAGCCGCACGGTCGCGCCGACCGCGAAGTACGGGATGAGGAAGACGTGCATCGCGGCGGAGTGGTAGAGCGGCATGCACACGAGCGGGTCGTCGCCGGCCGACAGGTCGAGCGCCTCGATCGACGACATGTATTCGAAGGTGAGCGCCCGGTGGGTCATCATGGCGCCCTTGGGCTTCGACGTGGTGCCCGAGGTGTAGAGGAGCTGGACGAGGTCGGTGTCGGCCACCGCCACGTCGAGCGTCGGCACGTCGCCGCTCTGCGTGACCGTCACCAGGGAATCGTCGGCGTCGCGGAGCAGGACGACGGTCTCGGCCGGCACGTCGGCCAGGACGGCGTCGAGGTTGTCCCGCAGCGCCGGGTCGACGAGCACGGCCTTCGCCCCCGACTGGCCGAGCAGGTACGACAGTTCCTCGCCGCGCAGTGCGTAGTTGATCGGCACGTGCACCAGGCCGGCGCGGGCAGCGGCGAGATATCCGATCGCGTAGCCGTCGGAGTTGGTGCCGTAGGCGGCCACGCGGTCGCCCTTGGACAGGCCCAACGAGAGCAGATGTGCGGCGGCGCGGGTGACGGCGTCGTCGAGTTCCCGGTAGGTGAACTGCCGGTCGCCGAAGCGGAGCGCGACGCGGGCGGGATAGCGTGCGGCGGTGCGGTGGAGGATGCCGTCGACGGTGCTCTGACGCGGATCGGGGGTCATGCAGCGAACTTTATAGGACGTCCAACCAACTAGTCCAGACTTAGCGATCGCTCGAGATCAACGGCCCTTCCAGACCGGGGCCCGCTTCTCGAGGAAGGCCGTCATCCCCTCCTGCGCGTCGTCGATCATCGCGTTCGACGCCATCGTCTCCGCCATCGCGGCATAGGCCGTCTCCTGCGGCAGATCGATCTGCCGGTAGAACGCCTCCTTGCCGATCCGCATCGTCGCGGGGGACGACGTGGCGATCTTCAGGGCGAGCTCGGTGGTCGCGGTCTCCAGTGTCTCCGGTTCGACGACGTAGTTCACCAGCCCCCAGTCGGCGGCGGTCTCCGCATCGATGGTGTCGCCGGTCAGCAGCATCTGCAGCGCCCGCTTGCGTCCGATCGCGCGGCTGACCGCGACCATCGGCGTCGAGCAGAACAACCCGATCCGCACACCCGGGGTGCCGAAGCGAGCGTCGCCGGCAGCGACGGCGAGGTCGCACGCAGCGACGAGCTGGCATCCCGCCGCGAGCGCCGTGCCCTGCACCGATGCGATCACCGGTTGAGGGATCGACTGCACGGTCCGCATCATCTCGTTGCACGTCTCGAAGATCGCGCGTTCCTCGTCGAGCGTGCGTCCGATCATCTGCCGCAGGTCGTGCCCGGCCGAGAACACCGGGCCTTCCGCGCGGACCACGATCACCTTCGTGTCGGCCGCGAGCGCCGTCAGACCGGCGATGACCTCGCGCATCGTCTCCACCGACAGCGGGTTGCGCTGCTCCGGGCGGTCGAGGGTGAGCACCCCGATACCGCTGGCCTCGTCGACAGCGATGAGCACGGGCGGGGGCAGGGTGTCGACGGCGTCGGGGCCGTCCGCAGAGCGATCCGTCACGTTCCCTTTCCTACACCACCGGCGGGTTACCGGCGCGGCATCGACGAGACGAGATCCGCGACGCGGGCGGGCGCCCGACCGAGCAGTGCCGCCGTCACGGCGCTCCCTGCGACGAAGCCGTGATCGTCGTAGAAGTCGAACATCGCCGCCAGACGCTCCCGGGTATCCGCGGGCAGGTCGCGGCCGTGGCGCTCCATCCACACCGGGACGGACACCTGCTCGATCTCCACCGACCGCCCGGCGACCGCGCACAGCTGCCGCACACTCACCGAGTCCGGTCCCCCGAGCTCGTAGGTGGCGCCGTGGTGGATGTCCGTACCCTCGACGAGGACACGGGCCGCCACCGTCGCGACGTCCGACAGGGCGACGAACGAGAACGACGCGTCGGGGTCGTAGGGGACGTCGAGTGCATCGACCGAGCCCTCGAGGACGGATGCGAAGTTCTCCGTGTACGCGCAGGGCTGCAGAACGGTCCACCGCACCCCGGAAGCGTGCAGGATGTCCTCGCAACGCGCCTTGTCGAGGTGGTGCGGCATCGCCGGCGTGTACGGCCAGGCGACGGAGTGGTAGACGACGTGATCGACACCTGCCTCGGCCACCGCCGCGAGGAACCGTTCGAACAGCGCCGGTTCGTCGGGGTGCATGTTCGGGGCGATGAAGTAGACGCCACGGCAGCCCGACAGGGCGTCGACGAGCCCGGCACCGGTCTCGAGGTCGACAGCACGATCCCCCGCCTGCCGAGCGGTGTGCACCACTCGGCGGACGGGGGTCGTGTCTGCTGTCTCCAGCGCCGCGATGACAGCCGTTCCGGTCTTCCCCGCGGCACCGATCACTGCGAGATCGGTGCCGCGGGAGAAAGTGGCCGTCGTCGACATCAGTTGCCGATGAAGTCGTACTCGGCGAACTCGGCACCACCCGACAGGCGGGCGTAACCGGGACCGCGGTCGAAGAAGGGCTCTTCCTCGCCGCGCTCGGCGCGCATCTGCGCACGCAACGCCTCGGTGGCCTCGACGTCGGCGACGGGCTCCTCCGCCGAGGTGTCCTTCAGGATCACGCCGTAGTCGTCGCGGGCGCCCTCGACGGACACCTTGCGCCACAGCACGTCCCGGACCACCTCGTCGATCGGACGATCGAGCGGGTCGCCCCAGCCACCGCCACCGGTGGTGCGGATGCGCACGACCTCGCCGGCCTTGATCGGCTCGGCGTCCGTGAGGGCGTCGAACTCGCGCTCGTTCGGGCCGCCGGGATCGAGGGTGACGGAGAACGGCTTGCCGGCCTTGCCGCCCTTGACGCCCCAGCAGGCGAGGATCGAACGGTCCGCGATGGACATGAAGTTCGCGTCCTTGAGCATGCGGATGTGCTTCTCGTAGCCGAGACCACCGCGGTAGCGGCCGGCCCCACCGGAATCGATTGCCAGACCCAGCTTCTCGACGATGAACGGGAAACGGCTCTCGGTGAACTCCGTGGGCAGGTTCCGCGAGTCGGGCACCACGTGGATGGTGTCCTCACCGTCGGCGTAGTGCCGGCCGCCGGAGCCGCCGCCGAGCACCTCACGCATGAGGTAGGAGTGGCCGTCGAAGTCCTCGCCGTACACACCGGTGTAGCGGATGGTCTCCTGGTCGGCGGGCATGTTGCCGTCGACCGCCTTGGCGACCACACCGGAGAGCACACCGAGCAGACGCAGGATCACGAACGTGCGAGCGTTGGTGGGAGCGGGGAAGATCGGCGTGATGAGCGTGCCCGGCTCCGGGAACCTCATCTCGATCAGCGGCACGACACCTTCGTTGACGTCCAGTTCCGCCATGCGGTCCGGGGTGTCGGCCAGGTTGCGGAGGATCGGCGCCAGCCACTTGATGAGGAAGTTGCCGTCGGCGTAGTCACCGCAGTGGTTGATCGGGCCCTTCGCCTGCGGACCGGTGCCGTTGAAGTCCAGGATCAGGCGCTCGCCGCCCTCGTCCTCCGGGGAGGTCTTGGTGAGGGTGATGCGCTGCACGTGCAGCATGGGCTCGTCCACACCGTCGTGCTCGGCGTAGTCCTCCCAGGTGTACGTGCCCACCGGGATCTTGCTGAGGATCTCGCGGCGGTAGGTCTCCGTGGTGGCGTCGAGGATCGCGTCGAAGCAGGCCTCGACGGTCTCGACACCGTAGCGTTCGAACAGTTCCGACAGTCGACGCGCACCCATGAGGCACGCCGAGCACTCGGCGTCGAGGTCGGCGGCGAGCGAATCGGGCATGCGGGAGTTGCGGGTCATGATCCGCAGTGCCGCCTCGTTGGGAACGCCCTGGTCCCACAGCTTGATCGGCGGGACCATCAGTCCCTCCTCGTACACGGTGGTCGCACCCGAGGGCATGGAGCCCGGGCAGCAACCGCCGATGTCGTCGTGGTGGCCGAAGGCCTGCACGAACGCGACCACCGAAGGCTCGGTGTCGCCGGGGCGGGTCGCGAAGACCGGGACCGTGACGCACAGGTCGGGCAGGTGCCCGATGCCGCCTTCGGAGAGGTAGACGTCGTTGTGGAAGAAGACGTCGCCGGGCTTCATCGTCTCGAGCGGGAAGTCCCGCGCCACCGGATGCACGAGCGCCGAGTACGAACGACCGGTGAGCTTGCGCAGGTTGCGGTCGTGGATGCCGGCACGGAAGTCGTGGGCGTCGCGGATCATCGGCGAGCGCGAGGTCCGGGAGATGGAGGTCTCCACCTCCATCTCGACACTGGCGAGGTAGCCGGCGACGATCTCGACCAGCACCGGATCGGGAGCGCTACCCGAAGCGTCGGTCAGCCGGAAGGGCTTGCGGGTGGTGGCCGCGGCGGGTTCGAGAGTCGCAGTCATCGGGTGGCTCCGTTCGAGTCGGACGTCTTGCTGAGGCGGATGTTGCCGAAAGTGTCGATGCGAGCGCGGAATCCGGGATGAACCGGGATGGTCGAGCTGAATTCCTCGATCACGGCGGGACCTTCGAGTTCGTCGCCGGCGCCGAGGCGGGCGCGGTCGTACACGCGGGTGGTGACCCACTCGTCGAAGTACGCCTGACGGGTGCCGGTGAGCGCGTCGTCCGCCCCCGTGCCCGGGGCGATCTCGGCGAGTTCCGGTCGCTTGATGGGGCCGATACCACTGACGCGGAGGTTGACCCATTCCACGTGCTGGTGGGGATCGTTGCGGAAGTCGTAGCCGTAGAGCTCGCGATGGGCCTGGTGGAAGCGTTCGGCCGCCTCGTCCATCAGTTCCTGGGTGATGGGGCCGTCGCCGACCGGCACACGCACCTCGAAGGCCTGGCCGAAATAGCGCAGGTCCGCCGAGCGGGCGTACTGCCGCTGATCGGGCCCGAATCCCTCGTCCCCCAGGGCACGTTCGGCCTCGGCGGCGAGGGCGTCGAGTCCGGCCTGTAGTTCCTCGATCTCCAACCGGTCGTGGCGGCTGACGTGCGTCTGCACATAGTCGTTGCGGACATCGACGGTCAGCAGCCCGAAGGCCGAGACGTTGCCGGGCTCGAGCGGCACGAGGACGTCCTTGAGACCGAGGATGTCGATGAGGCGACAGGCCAGCAGCGACCCGGAGCCGCCGAAGGTCACCAAGGTGAAGTCGCGGACGTCGAGACCACGCTTGACGGTGATCTGGCGCAGCGCGTTGGCCTGGTTCCAGGCCGACACTTCGAGAATGCCCGTGGCGCACGCCTCGAATTCGAGGCCGAGACGGTGTGCGAGCTCCTCGACGCCCTTGCGGGCGAGTTCGGTGTCGAGCGGGATCTCACCGCCGAGCAGGTGGGGAGGGATGCGACCGAGCAGGACGTGGGCGTCGGTGATGGTCGGCTCGTTGCCACCCTTGGCGTAGCACAGGGGTCCGGGATCGGCGCCCGCCGACTGCGGGCCGACGCGCAGGGTGCCCTCGGGGGTCATCCACGCGATGGAGCCACCGCCGGCGCCGACGGTCACCACGTCGATCATGGGGATCTTGGACGGGTAGACACCCACGCGACCTTCCGTGGTGAGTGCCGGCTCGCCGCCGACGACCACGGTGACGTCCGTGGAGGTGCCGCCACCGTCGCAGGTCAGCACCTGGTCGACACCGGCGACGCCGGCAATCAGCGCCGCACCCAGGGCACCGGCTGCAGGGCCGGAGAGCACGGTCGTGATCGGCTGGTGCACGACCTCCTTCGCCGACAGCACGCCACCGTTGGACTTCATCACGTAGAACGGGATGTCGCGCTGTTCGCCCTCGGCGGAGGAGAACTCGCGGAGCCGGTTCGCGATGTTGTTGACGTAGTTGCGGATGTTGGGCTTGACCGCGGCGTCGACGAGGGTCGTGATGGACCGCTCGTACTCGCGGTACTCGCGCAGCACCTCGCTGGAGATGCTCACGGTCGCCTCCGGGTACTCCTCCATGAGGATGTCGCGGACGCGGCGCTCGTGCTCGGGGTTGGCGTAAGAGTGCATGAGGCACACGCCGACGGTGCGGATCTCGCGGTCCTTGAAGAAGCGGGCGGCGGCGCGGACGTCGTCCTCGTTCAGGGGACGGATCTCGCTGCCGTTGTAGGCGAGACGACCGCGGATGGTGCGGACACGGTCGGCCGGCACGATGCGGTCGGGCTTGACCCAGAAGTAGGAGTTGCCGTAGCCGTCGGGGACCGACTGGCGGGCGATCTCGAGGACGTGTTCGTAGCCCTCGGTGGTGATGAATCCGAGGGTGCCGACCTTGCCCTCGAGGAGCTTGTTGGTCGCGACGGTGGTGCCGTGACTGACGGCGTCGATCGCGTCGCCGGTCTCGCCGAGCTGCGCGAGGACCTTCTCGATGCCTGCGAGGAAGCCGATGGCCGGATCCTGCGGTGTCGACGGGGTCTTCGTGGTGACGATGGCGCCGGACTCGTCGTCCACCGCGACCACGTCCGTGAATGTTCCGCCGGTATCGATACCGACCCGAATCTTCCTGGATCCCATGTTTCCTCCTGGGTTCGTCTCGCCGGTGTCCCACCTGACGTCTGATGACATTCCACCCCCTGAGCGGCGGTGTTTCTTTGTCACATCTCGCCGAACTCGTCGCCTGGAGTTCGGGGTTCGTGCACCTGCCACCTGCAGACGACGGCACCCCCGGGCCGTGATGGCCCGGGGGTGCCGTGGAGATTCGACGAGAAGGTCAGCGTCGGGCGAGGATCGCTCCCAGGGCGACGCCCGCCAGCGCGATACCGGCGCCCACTCCCGCGGACAGAAGAACGGTTGCTACCGAAGGTGTTCCGGCCGGTACCGGTGCAGCGGACGCAGCGGCCACGGGCAGCGCGGCGGTCTTCACACCCGCACCCTCGGCGACCTCGGCCACCTCGGCTCCGTTCACGCCCGCGACAACTTCGGCTTCGGCCGCACTCGGCGCCGCCGGCAGACCGTCGGCGATCACACCGTCGATGCCGTTGAAGAACACACCGGCCATCTTCTTGGCGACACCGGTGATCATCCGTTGTCCGACACCACCGACCATGCCGCCGACGACCGCGTCCGCGTCGTAGGTGAGCACGGTGCCGCCGTCGCGTTCTTCGAGACGCACCGTCACATCGGCCTTGACCGTTCCCGGGGCACCGGATCCCGATGCCGTCATAACGAACGATTCGGGGCGATTCTGCTGCGACAGAACCACTTCCCCGTCGTAGGTGCCCTTGATGGAGGCCACTCCGGCGGTGATGGACAGCTTGTAGTGGTTGTCGTTGATCTGCTCGAGCGACTGCACACCCGGGATCGTCGCCGCGAGAACACGGCCGTCCTGCAGGCTGTCGTACACCACGTCGGGAGGTGCCTGCAGTTGCGCGGTACCGGCGATTCTCATTCGTTCTCCTTGTTTCGGGACGCCGCGTGGGTCAGACGCAGCTCGAACAACTCCGAGGGGGAAATCGGCATGCTGGTGATCGGGATACCCTCCGCGTCCTCGACGGCCGCGGCGATCACCGCCGAGGTCGGGATGACACCGGCCTCACCTGCGCCCTTCATCCCGAGGGGATTGAGCGCGGACGGGGTGACGGTGTGGTCCATCTCGAGAGAGTCGGGCATCTCCGTCACGAAGGGCATGAGGAAGTCCATGTACGACGCGTTGAGCATCTGCCCGTGCTCGTCGTAGACGATCTTCTCATAGAGTGCGCCGCCGATGCCCTGCGCAACCGCGCCCTGCACCTGGCCTTCGACGATGCGCGGGTTGATGACGTTGCCGCAGTCGTGCACCACCGCGTACCGGAGCACCCGGATCTCGGCGGTGACGGGATCGGTCTCGACGATCGCCGCGTGGATTCCCGACGCGAACGTCGAGGTGGGCGGCGAGTAGTAGCCGGTCGCCTCCAGGCCGGGCTGCTCACCCTCGAGGACGGGCGGCACCGACATGTCGGTCTCGGCGTTCGCGAATCCCGTTGCGCGACGGGATGCGTCGTCGAAGGCGTAGCGGAGCGGGTTCGACAGTACGGCCACGACACCGAGTGGGATCGAGGTACCCTCCGCGCCGGGTTCGGTGCCCACCACGCACACGTGCCCCTCGCGCAGTTCGAGATCGGCGACGTCGGCGTGGAGGTGGTCCGCGGCGATCTTCTTCGCCTTCTCCGCCACCATCTGCGCGGCGACGTGGAAGGCGGATCCGGACATCACGGCACCGCGCGAGGCGAACGTGCCGACCGCGTACCCGAATCGGCGGGTGTCGCCGGTGACGATCTCGACATCGGAGACCGGCACACCGAGATCATCGGCGACGATCTGCGCGAAGGAGGTCTGGTGTCCCTGGCCCTGGGTGGTCAGGCCCGTGGCGGCCTTGACCTTGCCCGAGGTCTCGATGAGCACGTGTGCGCCCTCGTACGGGCCCGGTCCCGTGCCCTCGACGTACGCTCCCACACCGATTCCGACGCGGCGGCCCTCGGCGCGGGCACGTTCCTTGTACTCGGCGAACTCGTCCCAGCCGATGAGCTTCTTGAGCTTGTCCATTCCGGCCTGGTAGTCGCCGGTGTCGTAGATGAGGGGACGGCCGTCCTGGAAGATCAGGTGGAAGTCGTAGGGCATCTCCTCGGGGCGGATGAAGTTGGTCTCGCGGACCTCGAGGACGTCCTTGCCGAGATGCTTGGCGATGGCGTCCATCGCCCGCTCCATTGCGAACACGCCCTGGGGTCGTCCCGCGCCGCGGTAGGGCGTGACGATGACCGTGTTGGTGTACAGCGAATAGGCGTCCACCCGGAAGGCGCGCGGTTTGTAGGGGCCGAGCACCTGGGTGGAGGTGTTGAGCAGCACGATGATTCCGTACGGCAGGTACGCGCCGTTGTCGTGCCAGATCGAGAAGTCGAAGGCCAGCAGCCTGCCGTCGTCATCGAACCCGACGGTGACCTCGTGGACCTGCCCGCGCTCGTGGGCGCTCGAGATGAAATGTTCGCGCCGGTCCTCGACCCACTTGACCTCGCTGGAGATCCCGGCCTGCCCCAGCTTGCGGGCGGCCCAGGTGACCATGACCTCCTCGGGCCACGGGTGGACGATCTTCACACCGAAACCACCACCGACGTCGGGGGCGATGCAATGGACCTTGTTGTGCGCCATGCCCAGTCGCGCGGCGATCGCAGCACGGGCGGACGTCGAGGTTTGGGTGGACGTCCAGAAGGTCAGCACCTTCTCGTCGTCGTCCCAGCGGGCGTAGACGCCCTTGCCCTCCATCGGCATCGACGCCGAACGTTCGATCTCGAGGTCGAGGGTCAACGTGTGCGGTGCCGCGGCGAGTTCCGCCTCGATGTCGCCGAACCCGTGCTGGAGGTGCGCCGCGACGTTGTCGGGCACATCCGGATGGACGACGTGCTCGGCGTTGCGTGCGGTGTCGACACCGACCACGGCCGGAAGGGCCTCGTAGGTGATGTCGATCAGCGCGCAGGCGTCCTCGGCGATGTACCGGTTGTCGGCCACGACCATCACGATCGCCTCACCGACATGGTTCACCTCGTCCTTGGCGAGCGGATATCCGTTGCGCGGAGCGGTGATCGCGGGGTGCGGGATGAGCAGTGGGAGATTCTCGGCCATCTCGGGCGAGTCGGCCTCGAGATCGTCGTAGGTGTAGATGGCGTGCACGCCCGGCAGTTCGAGAGCCGCATCGACGGCGATGTCGAGGATGCGGGCGTGCGCGTGCGGCGACCGGACGAAGGCCGCGGCGAGCGCGCCGTGCCCGAGATCGTCGAGATAGCGGCCGTTACCACTGACGAGCCGGTTGTCCTCGACACGCGGGATGGGCTTGCCGAACGACTTGCCCGACTCGGTGGCACCACCGATGTCGGCGGGGGCGAGGTCGGTTGCCGTGCTCGTCGAGACCGAGGTGGAGACGGGCGAATCGGAGACGCTGGTCATGCTCGTCCTGCCTTTCCTCCGACCGGAGCGGTGGCGCCGCGGACCTTGGCGTCGAGCGAGGCGCGTGCCGCCTCGCTGTCGGGGCCGAGCGGTGAGCCTCCGGACCGTTCGCGCTTGATCTCGGCGGCGCGCAGCACGGCCGCCCGGATGTTCTGGTAGCCCGTGCACCGGCAGAGGTTGCCGGCGATCGCATCGGTCGCCTCCTCGTGGGTGGGCGACGGGTTCTCCTCGAGGAAGGCGGCGATCGTGGTGACGAATCCCGGTGTGCAGAAACCGCATTGCAGACCGTGGCAGTCGACGAACGCCTCCTGCACGGGATGTAGGGTGCCGTCCGGTTCGACGAGCCCTTCGACCGTCGTCACCGAGCGGCCCTCGAGGCTCGCAGCGAGCACGAGGCACGACCGCACCGGCTTGCCGTCGAGCAGCACCGTGCACGCGCCGCACACACCGTGCTCGCATCCCACATGGGTCCCGGTCTGGCGGAGGTGATGACGGATCGCGTCCGATGCCAGCGTGCGCGAGGGCAGCACCACGGTCTGCGTCACGCCGTTGAGGGTGAAGGTCACGGCGACGTGGTGCTCGCCGGTCTCCGCCTGCAGCTCGTCGACCTGTTCGGCGACGGTCCGCCGCGAGGCATCGCGACCACCCTTGTGGATCGAGCTCGTCATCGACTTCCTCCCGTGTGCATCGGTACCCGTGTGTCGTCGCGGATCGCGTCCTGCGCGGCCGCGAAGCCGACACGGCCGGTCAGTGCCGCCACCAGCTGCGACCGGTAGCGGTCGGTGGCGTGGATGTCCGCCTCCGTCTCGACGGTCTCGCGTGCCTTCTCCGCGACCTGCTGCCAGAGCGGGTCGCGCTCGTCGTGCGCCGAGGCTCCGCGCAGGATGTCGGTGTAGTCGACGACCTGCCCGAGTTCTCCCGCGGAGACGTAGGTCATCCGGGCGGACGTCACCGCGCCGTCCTCGACCTCCACCTGCGCGACCACGCCGACGAGGGCGTAGTCGCCGTGGCGTCGTGCGATCTCGTCGATGGCGGTGCCGGTGCCCGGCCGCGCAGCCGGCACCGTCACGCTGGTGGCGATCTCGTCGGCCTCGAGGGTCGATTCGAGCGGCCCGGCGAACAGCTCGGCGGCGGGGATCTGCCGGACTCCGCGGACGGAGCGAACGGTGAGCGTTCCCCCGAGCAGCGACAGCACGGCCGGCATCTCCGCGGACGGATCGGCGTGGACGATCGATCCCACGGTCGTTCCGCGATTGCGGATGGTCGGGTGTGCGACCAACCGGAGCGCGCGGCCCAGCAGGGGCTGGACCTGCGCGACCGTCGAATCGGATTCGAGCGCTGTGTGGGTGGTGAGAGCGTCGAAGGTGACGCCGAGTTCCGGTGAAGCGGAGATCGCGTCGAGGCGCGGGATCGAGCCGATGTCGACGATGTGAGCCGGTGCCGCCAGGCGCATCGACAGCAGTGGAATCAGTGACTGGCCGCCGGCGAGCACTTTGCCCTCGTGCGCGATCCCCGCGAGGATCTCGCAGGCTTCATCGATCGACCGCGGTCGGTGATAGGTGAGTGGCGACGGTTTCATTGAACAGATCCTGCCCGCATAGTGTGATCGGCGTTTCGTGGAGAAGTGACAAAGCTCACCGGTCGACAATGTCAGATGTAATAGAGGTCACGCGAACTCCTTCAGCCTCCCGGCGCCGCTCTCCCCGTCGGGATCGGGCTCCGTCCGGACCGGTTCTCCCTGATCGGAGGGGGTATCGGGATCCTCGGGGGCGATGTCCTTGGGGGCGATGACCCGGCACAGGTGGTAGAGGCCGATAACGACGATGGTGCCCAGCGCGATGCCGCTCAGCGAGAACGTGTCGGTGAACTCGAGGCTGGTGTCGCCGATGGCGATGATCAGGCCGGCCGCGACGGGCATGAGGTTGCGCGGGTCGCCGAAGTCGACGCCGTTCTCCTTCCAGATCTTGGCGCCGAGCAGGCCGATGATGCCGTAGAGGACCACGGTGATGCCGCCGAGCACGCCGCCGGGGGTCGCGGAGATGACCGCGCCGAACTTCGGGGAGAAGCCGAGGAGCATCGCGATGACACCGGCCGCGGCGTAGGCGGCCGTCGAGTACACGCGGGTCGCGGCCATGACGCCGATGTTCTCCGCGTAGGTCGTCGTCGGGGAACCGCCGACACCGGTGGCGAGGGCCGTGGCGAGACCGTCACCGGCCAGCGCGCGTCCCATCATGGGGTCGAGATCGGTCTTGGTGATCTCGGCGACCGCTTTGACGTGTCCGGCGTTCTCCGCGATCAGGGCGATGACGCCGGGCAGCACGAGCACGATGAAGGTGAGGCTGAACGACGGGGCATGGATGCCGACGACACCGGCGGCTTCGTCCGTGAACGGCGGCAGACCGAACCACGGCGCGGACGCGACGCCGTCCCAGTTCACGCGGAAGTGTTCGGTGACGGCGTCGGCACTGGCGTCGTAGGAGGTGATCGGTCCGCTGATCCGGTCGAGGATCCACGACAGTGCGTAGCCGAACAGCAATGCCAGGAAGATGGCGACGCGGCCGAGGAAGCCGCGCAGCACGACACTGCCCACGATCAGCGCGATCATCACCGTCAGCGCGACCCACTGATCCTGCGGCCAGTAGGTACCGGCCACCACCGGTGCCAGGTTGAAGCCGATGAGCATGACCACCGCGCCGGTGACGACCGGCGGCAGGATCTTGAAGACCAGCGAGCCGCCGAGGAAGTGGATCACCACACCGATCGCGGCGAGCACGAGCCCGGAGACCATGATCGCGCCGGTGACCTCCGACGGCGAGCCGCCCTGGGCGTAGATCGCGGCGATGCCGCCGACGAAGGCCGCGGAGGTACCGAGATAGCTGGGGATCCGGCCCTTGACGACAGCGAGGAAGAACAGGGTGCAGAAGCCCGAAAGCATGACTGCGAGTTGCGGGTTGAGTCCCATGATGATGGGGAAGACGAAGGTGGCGCCGAACATCGACACCACGTGCTGGCCGCCCAGGCCGATGGTGCGGCCCCAACTCAGGCGCTCCATCGGCGCCACGACCTGTCCCGGTTCTATGTTCTTGCCGTCTCCGTGCACTGTCCAGATGGGCATATCGGACCTTTCAGCAGAGTGTGGGTGCCGATAGCGTTCACGTGGATCGTTACGCCTGTGTTGCCGATCACACGTGTACTTCGGTAGCCGCAAACGCTAACGGAGCAGCTCCGGCCCGGCGTGGGAGGAATCTGCCAGGAGCGACCTTCCGAAATTGGCAAGATCGGTGGTTGATCGTCAGGAATCGATCCCGCGCATCGCGATGATCTTGAGGGCGAGCGAAAGGTCCAGCCGCAGTTCGGGCTGCTCGGTGAAGGGACCGAGGATCTTTTCGAGTTTCGCCACACGATAGCGCAGAGTGTTGTAATGAAAATGTAACTGGCGCGCAGCTTCTGCGATGTTGATGTTGGTGGCGAGGAGCACCTCGAGGGTACGGCACATGTCCTGCGCCTCGGCCGTGCCGTCGGTCAGTTCCTTGAGCGTCTCGCGCGCGAACGACTCGAGTTCCTCGGTGTCCTCGACGAGGCTCAGCAACCGGTACACACCCAGATCGTCGAAATGGGTCACCGCCCACGGCCCGGAGATCTTGCGCCCCACTTCGAGTGCCGTGCGCGCCTGGGCGTAGAGCACCGGCAGGTCGTCGGTGGACGACGACGCACGCGAGACCCCCACACCGAACGGGCGACGTCCTCCCCCACCGGCTCCGCGCACCTGGGCGACGAGTTCGTGCACGAGGGTCATCGTGTCGCTGCCCTCACCCATGAGCACGACGGTCTCGGTCGCCAGGGCCGTGACGGACGCTCCGGAATCGCGGCCGGCGAGCGCACCCGCGAACGCGCGGGCCTGCCGTTCCACGACGGGCAGTCGCGCCGGTGCCGCCGAGGAATCGTCGTCCACGCGATCGGGTTCGACGGCGACCACCACCACCGGGCGGTCGAGATTCCAGCCGAACATCTGGGCGTGCACGATCACCTGTTCGGGTTCACCGGCGCGGCCGCGCAACAGGTCCCGGACGAAGTTGGCCCGGTGCTTCTCCTCGACCGCCGACACTGCGAGTTCACGACTGACGACGAGCGCACACACCGTCGCCGCCTGCTCCACGAGATACAGATCCGGCGCGGAGAGATCGCGTGCGGGACAGAAGAACACGAGCCGGCCGTGGTCTATGCCATTGGCGGAGATCGCGGCGATCGCCACGTACTCGTTGCCGAATCGGTGCAGACCGAGCCCGCCCTCGATCGAATCGGTCCGCACCCGGCCAGTCGCGTCGACAGCCGCCGTCGAGGACAGCCAGGCGAAATCGGACTCTTTTCCGGCCCTGTAGGTCTGGCGTCCGTCGGGCGTGGTGATCAGAACCGCCCCGCCGAGCCGGCGCGAGATGCCTTCGGCGAGCGCCCTGTGCCCACCACCCGCCATGACGATCTCGAGCAGCCCGCGACGGAGGTGATCCGCCTCGAAGACCGCTTCCACCTGAGCGACGGCCATGTCGCGGAGATCCCGCGCGAGACGGTGATCCGCGACGACCTCCTCCGGCGTCGTCAGCACAGGGAGGGGAACGTCGTCCGTGAGACCCTGCGGCAGCGGGTGTCCGGTGTCGAGTCGGACCACCAGAGCCGAGACCTCGCTCCGGTCCAGCCGCGCCAGGAAGTCGGCGATCGGCACGGCGAGTCGCGCGAGCACGGTGGTGGAGGTGACGAGCAGCAGTCCCGGACGCAACCAGGGACCGATCTCGGGGAGCATCATCACCGCGACCCCGGTGACGGCTCGCGCCGTGGAGACGTCACCGGCGAGCACCGTCGGTGCGACGAGGAAGCCCGAGGAGACGACGTCCGTGAGCGGGCAGGGTTCGAATGCGACCGCTGCGCTGTCCTCCGGATCGGCTGCGCTGCGATCCGGTTCGGCTGCGCTGGGCCCCGGTTTCTCAGCCTTGCGCACCGTCACAGCAATACCCGTCCACCTGCCAGTCGTTCACCCCTGCGTGGGAGACACGTGACATTAGAGGGCTGTGGCAACACCGTCAATCGCAGGCGGACAAGCCGCAGGTCGGGCAGCACGTCCCGCCGGGACCCGGTGGATGGGTCCGCGCAGTGTCGCGAGGCTGCGTCCGGTGGCACCGCGCGTGCTCACGAGGACCTCGGCGAAGATCGACACGGCCGTTTCCTCCGGGGTGCGCGCCCCGAGGTCGAGTCCGATCGGCGAGTGCAGCCGTCCCAGCTCGTCGGCGGACAGACCGGCCTCGCGCAACAGGGCGACCCGGCGCTCGTGCGTGGAGCGGCTGCCCATCGCCCCGATGTATCCGGCCTCGCAGCGGAGGGCGCGTTCGAGCAGTGGGATGTCGAACTTCTCGTCGTGGGTGAGCACCGCGACGACCGTGGTGGGGTCGATCGGCGCCGACTCGAGGAAGACGTGCGGCCACGCCACCACGACCTCGTCGGCGTCGGGGAATCGGGCGGGCGTCGCGAAGACGGGCCGGGCGTCGATCACCGTCACGCGGTAACCGGCAAACTTCCCCAGCGTGCACAGGGCGGACGCGAAGTCGATGGCACCGAAGACGTACATCCGCGGTCGCGGCGCGAAGATCTCCACGATCTGTGCACGCCCCTCGTCGACATAGACCTCCGAAGCGCCGTAGGACAGGCGCAGGCGCACCTCGTCCCCGACGTCGGTGCCGTCGCCCCCGTCGAGGGTGACCACACGATGGTCGGCGGACTCCCGATCGGTAACGACGGCGACCGGCTCTCCAGCCCCGATCCGCCGTGCCACCTCGGGGAACTCGGGATAGGTCGCGGCATCGACCCGCTGCACGAACACCTCGATGGTGCCGCCGCAGGTCAGACCCACTCCGAAGGCGTCGTCGTCAGTGACGCGGAAGACCTCGGTCCGTGCACGCCCGTCGGCGAGCACGTCACCCGCGATGTCGTACAGCGCGCCTTCGATGCACCCTCCCGAGACACTGCCCACCACCTCGCCCGACCGCGAGACGGCCATCGCGGCGCCGGGTTCGCGCGGCGACGACTTCCAGGTGCGCACGACGGTTGCGAGCGCGAACGTCTCACCGTCGTCGAACCATCGCGACAGCTCGTCGAGAATGTCCCGCACAGCGGTCTCCTTACCGGTGTGTCACAGACGCGCGGCGACGGCCAGCGCGACGTGGTCGTGGAAGGGGCGCGCGACGACCTGCACGCCGATGGGCATGCCGTCACTCGTCCGCCCGACAGGGACGACGACGGACGGGAGGCCGGTGACGCTGATCGTGCGGCAGCTCGCCAGTGCCTCCTGCCAGGTGAGCAGCCGGTCGCCGACAGCGAAACGATCGTCGCTGAGCGGAGGCGCCCCGATGGACGCGACCGGCAGCACCAGCACGTCGCCCATCTCGTCGAGCAGGCGATGGATCAGCGCGGTGCGCCACGCCCAGAGGCCCTCCACCTCCCGATGTTCGGCGCGACCGGCCGTGGACAGCAGGTCGCGGATGACAGCACCGAAGCGGTCGGTCCTCGCCAGCGCGTCGATGTCGGCGTGGGTCTGGGTGGCCCTCAGCCGCCCGAACAACTCGTTCCCCTCTACCAGGGCCGACCCGCGGTATTCACGGGCACCGAGGCGCCGCGCGCTCTCGCGGACGACGTCCTCGATCTCGTCGTCGACGGGCACGGTGCCCTCCCCGGGCGCCCAGGTGATCGTCAGCGTGTCGACGTCGACGGTCGCCGGGTCGGTCCACGCGACGTGCGGTTCGGAGATCATGCGCAGGGCGAGGACGAGGTCGTCGAGGTTCCGTGTCATGGGCCCGACGGTCTGCAGCGCGCCGTGCACCGTCGTCGGATTGGCACGTACATGATCGCCGACGAGCACCCCCGGGTACTGGCCGTCCGCGGACACCCGGCCGACGGTGGGGCGGATCGAGCACAGGCCGGTGCAGTGCGCGGGCCAGCGCACGGACCCGCCGAAATCGGTGCCCAATCCGAGGACGCTCATGCCCGACGCGATCGACGCGGCTTCGCCCCCGCTGGATCCGCCGGGTGAGCGCGGCGACTCGGGGCTGCCGAGCGGGTTCACGGCCGGTCCGAACATCTCGTTGTCGGTGAGCCCGGAGGTCCCGAATTCGGGCGTGTTGGTCTTGCCGACGAGGATCGCGCCGGCCGCCTTCATCGCGGCGACGGCAGGTGCATCGACGACGGGGACGTTGTCGGCCAGCGCCCTCGAGGCGGCCGTCGTGCGCACGCCTGCGGTGGCGATGAGGTCCTTGACGGTGAACGGCACCCCGGCGAGCGGACCGGCCACCTCGCCGCGGTCGAGGCGTCGGTCGAGGGCGTCGGCCTCGGCGAGGGCACTCTCCGCCGCGACGGTGACGATCGCGTTGAGGCGCGTGTTCTGCTCGGCGATCAGGGCGAGATGGTCCTCGACGACCCGACGGGCGGTGACCTGGCGGTTGCGGACCACGGCGGCGATCGACCGCGCGTCGGCGCCGGTCCACGTGCCGGTGCGCTCGGTGTCGAGCGTCGGGGATCGACCGTCTACCGCCACTGGCCCTCCTTGGTCTGCGTTCGACGAGAACGCTATGGCCGGCTCCGGGCCCCTCCTACGTCCACACTCCACAGGAAGCCGGTCGCCGCGGTGTGAAGAGTTGATACTTTCCCGCCGGAACGGGCCTGAGAGGATCGGGGAATGATTCCGTCCTGGGCTCGTCTCGCGTTCGCCGTATTCGCGGTGAGCTGGGGCGCCAATCAGTTCGCTCCGATGCAGCTCGTCTACCGCGACCACCTGGGACTCGGCAGCGACTCGTTCACCGCCATGCTCGGCTCCTACATCGTCGGGTTGATCCCCGCCCTGCTCTACTTCGGGCGCGTGGCCGACCGGATAGGGCGTCGTCCGGTGATCCGGGCGATGATCCCGGTGAGCATCGTGTCGTCGATCGTCCTGCTTCTCGGCGCCGATATCCCGGCGTTGCTGTATCTCGGCCGGGTCCTCGCCGGATTGGCATCCGGGATGGCGTTCGGAGCCGGCACCGCGTGGATGAAGGAACTGAGCGAAGGTCCAGGTGTGGGAGCGCGCCGAGCCGCCGTCTCACTGTCTGCGGGATTCGGCAGCGGCGCCCTGTTCGCCGGTCTCATCGCGCAGTGGCTGCCCGCCCCCGACCGTCTGCCCTATCTCGTGCACATCGCTCTGATGGTGGTCGCGCTGGTACTGGTGTGGACCGTCCCCGACGCCCACCGGCCCCGCACCGTGCAGGGCTCGTGGCGCCTGTCGACGCTGTCGTCCCCGCGCTTCCGCTGGGGTGTCGTGCCGTGGGCCCCGTGGGTCTTCGGATGCGCGACCGTCTCGTTCGCCACGATGCCGCCGATCGTCTCGGACCGCGTGGACAGCGTGGCCGTCGCGTTCACCGGCGTGGTCGCCGCCCTGACCCTGCTCACCGGTGCGTTGATCCAGCCCGTGGCCCGGCGCATCACCCGGCACGGTGAGGACCGTGGCGTCTGGACGGGGGTGGGTCTCGGTGTGCTGGGCTTCGTGACCGCCGGCGTCGCAGTGCTCGTCGACGGCCCGGTATCGGTGCTTGCCGTCCTCGTCACCGCCGTCCTTCTCGGCGGGGGTTACGGCATGCTACTCGTCTCCGGTCTCGTCACCGTCGAGCACATCGCTCCGCCGGACGAGCTGGCGCAGACCGTCGCCGTCTTCTACTGCCTGATCTATCTGGGTTTCGCGGTGCCCTTCGTCATCTCGCTCGCCGCACCCCACGTCGGGTTCGTCGCATGCTTCGCGGTCGCCGTGGCACTGCTCGTGCTCGCGCTCGTCCCCCGGAAGTTGCTCGCCGATCAGGAAGCGACCCTCGTCGGCTCGCGCTGAGCGAGGCCGACGGGGTCCAGGCCGACAGGGTCCAGGCCGACGGGGTCCAGGGCGCGCACGTGCCCGAGCAGATCCGACAGCGCACCGGCGACCTCCTGGGGACGGTCGGCGAGCACGCGGTGACCGGCACCGACGAACCGCACGAGGTTCGCGTGCGGCAGCCGCGCCGTCATCATCTCCGACAACGACAAGGGCACGAAGACGTCCTCCGTGCCCGCCGCGACGACCACCGGCACTCTGGCGAGCACATCGAGGGCGGCGGACTCGTCGAGCACCGCGAAGTCGGCCAGCAGTCGCGACCAGGTGACGACGGAGGTCTCGTTCGACAGCGCCGATCCGACCACCCGCAGCCACGATTCCTCCGTGCGCCTGCGTGCGGCAACCGTGCACACCCGGCCCCCGGCGCGTTTCGACAACTCCATGACGCGCGGTGCACGCGACACCGCCCGGTGCACGATGGAGGCGGCCGGATGCCGCAAATAGCGTCCGATACCGCCGTCCGCGAGTCCCGATGCTGCGGTGGCGAACAGGCCGACACCCACGATGCGGTCGCCGACGGCGTCAGGGTGACGACGGACGTAGGACAGTGCGACCATGCCGCCCATCGAATATCCCGCCAGCACCACCGGTCCGTCCGGCGCGAGGGTCCGGAGCACCGCGTCGAGGTCGTCGGCCATCCCGGAGACCATGCACGCCGTGACGTCGCCGGTCCCGGAACGACCGTGTCCTCGCTGGTCGTAGCGGACGATGCGCAGACCCGGCAGGTCCACCGATTCGCAGACGGCATCCCAGCTCGCGGCGTCCTGGCAGTGGCCGTGCAGGCACACGAGGGTCAGACCCGCATCCCGCGATCCGGTCACCGTGGTGGCCAACGGCACTCCGTCGTCGGCAACCACGGTCACACGAGCGATCGTGTTCGGGTCCGTACTCGACGTCGGCTCGGCCATCTCGCCTCCTGCACAGCGCATCTGCAGGAGTTGTCGCGTCGCCCTCGGGTGCCGTTAACCACCGACATCGAATCGTGACGTCCGGTCGTCAGCGCGGGGCGAGCGCCCGGATCATCGGTGCGGGATCGCCCGAGGGCACCAGGGCGATGGCCGGTGTGGTCACACCTGCCTCGACGTAGCGCTCCACATGCTCGCGGCAGGCCTCGGGTTCGCCGTGGATCACGAGGGCGTCCACGACGTGGTCCGGGATCGCTTCGAGGGCGGACTTGCGGTCGCCTTCCGCCCACGCCTTCCACATGCCGGCGAAATCGTCCGAACGGCCGAGGAATTCGTGGAAGGCCCGATAGACGGGGACGTTCATGTAGGCGGCGATCATGCGGCGGCCGATGGCGCGGGCGGTCTCGGTGTCGAAGCCGGGGAGCACGAAGATCCGCGCGACGATCTCCTTGTTCTCGCCGCCCTCGTGGACGTAGGGCGCCACGGTGCGGACGTCGTCGGCGGACAGCCAGTTGATGATGGCGCCGTCGGCCTCACGTCCGGCCAGACGCAGCATGCCCGGGCGCAGTGCCGCCAGCAGCACCGGCGGCGCCGGGTCGGGTACGACGCCGGCCCGGAAGCCGTCGACGGCGAAGGTGTCGTACTTCTCGGAGACCTTCTCCCCCGCCAGCGCCGCACGCAGGAACCGCAGGGTGTCACGGGCACGCTTGAACGGTTCCTCGAAGGGGATGCCGTTCCACTTCTCCACGATGACGTCGGAGGAGGTGCCCACCCCGAGCACGAAGCGGCCGGGTGCGGCGGCGGCGAGGCTCGCGGCCGACATGGCCAGCGTCGCGGGGCCGCGAGTGTAGACGGGGACGATCGCGGTACCCAGGCGCAGGCCGGGAGCCCACACGCTCGCGAGGGTCAGCGGGGTGAACGCATCGGCAGCGCCGGCCTCGGACGACCACACGTCCGTGTACCCGAGGTCGGGGAGCTCTTCGATGATGCGTCGCTGGTCGGGCAGGGGGATGCCGTCGAGCGGGACGGTCAGGCCCCATCGTCGTGTCGTGTTCTCCGTCATGACCGTCACCCTAGCCACACTGTGGTTCAGGTCATATCCGGGCGTGTCCCGCCCCGGGCGATCGAGCCCGCCCCGCGCCCACTCCGGTCCTCGGTGTCCGGTCAGCTGTGTCCAGACTCTGTCCGAAGGTGGGCAAAGGAAGTCACGACGACCGCATCAGCCGATCGGTGCATTGAGGCTAAATCCTGTTGACGGCGCTCGGAAGTCGGACAGTTCCGACCACGCTGATGCCGTCCCGACGGAGGTCCGCGATCTGGATCCGCTAGTCTTCGGGCAGACAGAGGGAACTGATCTCGCGGACGACGAGGCGGTCGAGTGGGGCGACGGTCGTGATCGATCTGCCGTCCCACTCGAGGATTTAGCCGTCGGCCCAACTCCCCGGCGGCAGGTCGGGCTCCAACCTGTCGAGCGACGGTGCGTACGCCCTATCGGCGGGCACACAGCTCGAGGAATCGTCGGGGTTTGGCAGACAGTGGGCGCCGCCCCGCGCCCTATTGACATATCGAGTCGACGGCACAGCCTCCAGATGTGCAGGTGCGTGTCGCACACGATGGAGTGCGACCACCTCGGGGCCAGCTGCTCACTTTTCGACCGGACCCAACAACGAAGCTCAGGGATGCTCCCCGAATCATCCCTGACACGTCTCATTTCCGGTGCAGCCGAAAATGTCCCGACGATTCACCCTTTCCGTTCGGCTATCCCGAACAGTGCGACGCACAGCCGACGATTCCGACCATCCTCGTGACATCAGACACAAACCGACGCGGTTCGGTGAAGTTGGGAAGCCGGATCCTGCGGGCTCATGCCCGACGCTATTCGTGTGCGCGCCGCCACCCGCCGGCCGCCACACCACCTCTCACTCCGCCGCAGGTGACGAAGGAGAACGACGCATGAGTGACCGCCGCGACCGGTTCGATATCCAATCTCTGGCGCACGCGAAACCACTGAGCCTCCAACCCCGGGGAACTGAGATCGTCTTTACGCGGTTTCTAGGCGTGGACGGGGACCCATAGTGAGGTCCGAGCAGCTTGTCTGCGCTGCTACGAAGATCCGCGCCAGTGGCGTCCGAGGATGAACGAGGCCCCTGACACACGACTCGACCGTGCAGCACTTCGTACCAGCTCTCTCGACGCTCTCGAGCGCAGCACACGCTAGCGATCAGGCCCCATCAGACATCCCGATAATCGGCACACCCGACTGACGTTTGTCGCGGCCAGCTCACACAGACATTTACCAGCGCTTCGCTGACCCGACGATCACCTCCGCCTGGTCAACCGAAGCAGCTCACAGCCGCCTCAGCCCGCCTCCCGGCTCAAAGCACCCGAAATCAGAAGGAGCATGATGACTTCCACCCGCAGCTTCATCGACGAAATCACCATCGAGGAGCTCGAGGCCGATCCATACCCGTTCTACGAGCGCCTCCGCAAAGAGGCACCCATTGCCTACGTTCCCGCCCTCGGCATGCACATCGTCTCGACGAAAGAACTGTGTGCTGAGATCTCCAAAGACGACACAACCTGGCCTGCGGTGATCTCCGCTGCCGGCGGCCGCACCTTCGGCCCTCAGGCATTGCTGAATACCAACGGAGACGAGCACCGCAACCTGAGGGACATGGTCGAACCACACCTGCAGCCCTCAGCCGTCGACAAGTACATCGACGATCTCGTCCGACCGTTTGCGCGACAGCGCATTGCCGAGTTCGAGAACGACGGGCACGCGGATATCGTCGCCGCCTACTGCGAGCCGGTGAGTGTCCGCGCACTGGGCGACCTGCTCGGTCTCGGGGATGTCAGCACCGAAAAACTGCGCGAGTGGTTCCACAATCTGAGCGTGTCGTTCACCAATGCGGCAGTCGACGAAAACGGTGAGTTCGCCAACCCCGAAGGGTTCGCCCCCGGCGACCGCGCCAAAGCGGAAATCATCGCGCATGTCGACCCGAAGATCGACAAATGGATCGTCGAACCGGACCATTCAGCCATCTCGCACTGGCTGCACGACGGGATGCCGGAGGGCCAGACCCGCAGTCGCGACGTCATCTACCCCAACCTGTATGTCTTCCTGCTCGGAGCAATGCAGGAGCCCGGTCATGCCATGGCCACGACCTTGGCCGGACTGTTCAGCCGACCGGACCAGCTCGAACGTGTCATCGACGATCCGACTCTGATCCCCCGCGCCGCATCCGAGGGCATGCGCTGGGTTGCCCCGATCTGGTCCGCCGCGGTCAAGCGCGCCGCGAGAGAAGTTACCGTGGGCGGGGTCACGCTTCCTGAGGGTTCGATCGTGATGCTGTCGTACGGTTCGGCCAATCAGGACGAAAACGCGTACAACGCCCCCACCGAATACGACCTCGATCGTGCCCTGGTGCCGAACATGACCTTCGGCGGCGGAAAACACGCATGCGCCGGAACCTATTTCGCCAATGCAGTCGTCCGAATCGGACTCGAAGAATTGCTCGAGGCAATTCCGAACATCGAACGAGACGAAACCCACGAGGTGGACTTTTGGGGATGGGGTTTCCGCGGCCCCAAGCAGCTGTTTGTCGAATGGGAAGTGTAGGCGACCTCGACCTCACCCCTCCTGAATCATCTGCACAGATACGGCGAGCATCGGGAACACCCGAGGTTATCGATATTGAATTGGAGCGCTACCGGAAATGTCTGATCAATATTTGGTCCGTATAGAGGGAAAGAACACGGACATTGCCGTTGAAGAAACCCAATCCATTCTCGATGCTGCCCTGCGGGCCAACGAGTGGCTGCCCCACTCGTGCACTCAGGGAACCTGCGGGACATGCAAACTCAAGGTGCTGTGCGGTGAGGTCGACCACCGTCAGACTCCGGAGTACACCCTGACCGTCGAGGAAAGGGCCGAAGGACTGGCTCTGGGGTGTATGGCCACTCCCCGCTCGGACTTGACCGTCGAGCCGCTCGGCAACGTCAGCGATGACGGCGTGCCTCGTCATCCTCTACGCGACTATGAAGGCACCGTCGTCGTGTTGGACGACATCGCTGCCAACACGCGCAGACTGGTGATCGAGTTGGACACTCCGATGCAGTTCAATGCCGGTCAGTACGCCGAACTCATCGTTCCTGAGCACGCAGGGGCGCGGCAGTACTCGATGGCTAATCCTCCGACCGAGACTCGGCGGCTGGAATTTCACATCAAGCTCACCGCGGGCGGGTTGTCGACCGATGGGTGGATCTTCCGCTCAATGACGCTCGGGGAACGAGTCTCGCTGCGCGGCCCCCTCGGGCAGTTCAATCTCGTCGCGAAACAGGATGAACCGGCGATCTTGATCGGCGGTGGGACGGGGTTGGCTCCACTGAAATCGATCGTCCAACACGCCCTCGTCGAGGACCTCGTCCCAGAACTGTTCCTCTACCACGGCGGCCGCCGGCGGGAAGACCTCTACGATGTCGAATTCTTCCGCGATCTCGAACACCGGCACCCGCATTTCCACTACCGACCCGTTCTCAGCGAGGAGCAGTGGGAAGGGGCGACCGGGCTGGTCACCGATGTCGTGGTCAGCGACTTTCCCTCGTGCAAGGGGATGAGCGCATTCCTGTGCGGCCCACCCGCGATGGTCGATGCGGCGGTCAAGGCACTCAAGCGCAGGCGTATGGCTCCTCGATTGATCTTCCGCGAGGAGTTCGCCATCACGCCCGCAACCAGCACAGCGCCGGCAGTGCTCTGACCTTCAGGATCCACCACGACAAGAGTCTGGGGCAGCGCGTATGTACTCGCTGCCCCAGACTTTGTTCGTTGCCAGTTCATTCGCCCGGGGACGTAACCCGCAGATCTTCCGCAAAGCTGGACCCGAAGGCCGTTCTGTAACCCCGCCCCCGTGAACCGCCGAGCATGCAAGAACCCCAATTGCGCGACTTCAGTGACGTCGGCGGATGCACGGTCCTGCGCGGTTAGGCGTCACCGTATCCAGCTCGCGTCCTCGGATGTTCCGAGTCCCGATTTATCGAGCATGGCAAGTGGCGGGAAATATTGCCTTCAGCCCGAGTAATCCGAGGAGGCTGGCTCGCCCGGCAGCTCGCTCTGCGCTCTGCTGCAGTTCACCAACGGCATCGGTCCATCAGTCTTGACCACCGTGTTCACAGGCAATCGCCCCTCCGAACCAGGGGCCGCCATCACCTCGGCCTTCGTCACAATCCTTGGTATCGCGACTGCCGGCCTTTTTCGCATTCCTACCCCTGCCCGCCACAGCTCTAGGCGAGCACAAGCATCTCGTACAGGCCAGTTCTACTGTGCACCAGAGCAATGCACCATCGAATTCGACAGTATGTCTTCACAACTGATGCGGGATATCCACACGAGACATCCTCTCGAGGTCGAGAGCAGACTCGACAGCCTCGATATCAACGGCCTCCATAGGGCGACCGGTCAGCGCTTGCAGCACTACCTCGAGATCGCGTGCGGTCACCGATTCGGTCGCCGAATCTGATATTCGATAACGAATGGGATACTCCATGACATCTCCTGACAGGATAGGGAGACAAGACATCTGGTAGCACTGCTCAACGGACCCAGCTGGGCTGCGACGGTATCCCTGCGAACTTCGCCATCAGCGCCAGCAGCCCTTCCCAGGGTGGAGTTGACGCTCAATGCCGTCATCCCGAACCGACACCGATTTCCTTCACAGCAGAGGAAGAACTCGACCGCCACGGACCTCATTCGAGACCACCCGCCGATGGACATCGCCCCTCAGTCCGTCGATTCGACTACACCAACGGCAATTCTGTATGGGAAGCGCTCCTGTACACACAAAGGTCTCCGATGTGGAGAGTTGTTCAACTCGCTGTCCACATCGGAGACCTCAGGCTCTCAACAACAATCACACGATTGCGGTTGAGCGGGTGCACGATCCCGATCAGGCGGGCGAACCGGAAACCGCCCGCGAGTGGTCGATGTCGTCCGGGATGGCCTGCTCGGCAGCAGCCACATCCGGATCCTCGATCGGCGCGCCGGGACCGAAGTGGGCGAACTTTTCGATGTGCTGGTCCAGCGCGAGCGGATTGGGAGTGCCGTACGTAAAGTACGTTTCCCACGGCAGCTGCGCACCGCCAACAGCGAGACCGGTATCGATGTCGGACATCTGCCAGGTCTTGGTCTCAGCGTCAGGATCGAGATGCAGATAGCCGGCTTCACCGAACAGCTCGATACGGTTTCCACCGGGCTCGAACACGTACAGGAACTGCCCCTGGGTGATGCCGTGCTTATCCGGACCAGCCTCGATCCGGATGTCATAGTCACGGAACATCTCGACCGCGTCGGCCAGGTGCTGTCCGGTGCCGTAGTAGAACGCCACGTGATGAAGCTTGCCGTTCCCACCGGTCATGTCGCGCATACAGGCAACTTCGTGACCGAGCAGGTTCGAGCTCATCCACGCCCCGATTTCGACGTTGCCGTCGACGACACGTTCAGTGGTCCGGAACCCGAGGTGCTGCTCGAACGATTCCTTGAGCGCGGTGACATTCGACGCCATCAGGTTGAGGTGATCGATGCGCTTGACCGGAATACCCGACAGCGGCTTCTTGGAAGGACGCGAAAGGATCTTGCTCTGCAGTGCCGTCGGGGCGACGTACTTCTCGACCTCCCACAACAACTGCAGGTTGTGTCCATCCGGGGACTGGAACTCGAAGGTCTTGCCGTAACCGAACTGGTCCTCGCTCCACTTACCGTCGACGTTGCCCTGCTCGAGCGATGCCACCCGACGTTCGAGTGCTTCCGGAGAGCTCGCGCGCAGCGCGGCGTGACCCATTCCTGCCTCGGGTGCCTCGGTGATCTTCAAGCTCCACTGGTACGGATCCTCGTAGCCTCGAAGGTATACGGACTGACCCTCCCGATGAGTGACATACATGCCGAGGAACTTGGTGAAGAAGTCGAGCGTCTCCTGCGGCTTGGGAGTGAACAGTTCGGCGCGGGCGAGATGCGCGATATCGAATCGAGCAGTGAGTTCGGTCATGGCTACTCCTGATCTGAGCTGTCCGGGCGAGCTGCACCGGGCTGTGGTGGTGACCACGAGCTTGCGGCGATGTAAACCAGGCAGTCGCCGACATCCGGGATAACCGAACAGGGACGTTCCCGACCGCGCACATGTTCAGGACCACAGGATTTCCGCCTTCCGACCAGCAACCCCTTCCTAGCGTCGAGCCCATCACCCGAGAGTTCAGGGAAGGCCGCACAGATGAGTCGATTGAAAGCTGCGATCGTCGGATCCGGCAACATCGGAACAGACCTGATGTACAAGTTGCTGCGATCCGAGCACGTCGATCCCATGTACATGATCGGTATCGATCCGACCAGCGAGGGGCTCGAACGAGCCCGACAGGAAGGCCTCGAGGCCTCCGCAAAGGGAATCGACTGGCTGCTCAACCGGCCCGACCTTCCCGACGTGGTCTTCGAAGCGACGTCAGCGAAAGTCCACGCCGCCGCTGCCCCGCGCTACGCCGAAGCCGGGATCCGCGCGATCGATCTGACACCTGCCTCAGTGGGCCCGTACGTGGTGCCGGCCGTGAACCTCAGCACGCACCTGGACGCGCCGAACGTGAACATGGTCAGTTGCGCCGGCCAGGCCACCATCCCGATCCTGTATGCCATCAACGAGGTCGCCGACGCGTCCTACGGCGAGATCGTCGCTGCCATCGCCTCGCACAGCGCCGGACCCGGCACCCGGCAGAACCTCAGCGAATTCAGCGAGAAAACCGGCAAGGCACTTGCCCAGGTCGCCGGAGCCGATCGCGCCAAGGCCATCTCGGTGATCAACCCAGCCGAACCACCGATGAACATGCGCGACACGGTCTACGCCAAAGTCCGCAACCCCGACCCGGCCGCGATCGAGCGCGCAGTGATCGACATGGTCGCCAAGGTCCAGCAGTACGTCCCCGGCTACACCCTGCGCCTGGTCGACGTCGACGGCGACCAGGTCACCGTCATGCTCGAGGTCGTCGGCGCCGGCGACTTCTTGCCCACCTACGCCGGAAATCTCGACATCATCACCGCCGCCGCCGTGCAGGTCGCCGACGTCATGGCCCAGCGCACCCTCGTCAAGGAAGCAATCCAGTGACCACCACCGCCACCACCGACACGCCCCGCAAGGTCACCCTCGTCGACACCACACTGCGCGACGGCATGTCGTCGGTCTCGCATCAGTTCACCACGCAGAACGTCGCCGATATCGCCCGCGGACTCGATCAGGCCGGCATCCCGACCATCGAGGTCGCCCACGGCATCGGCCTCGGCGCCTCGTCCATCCAGTACGGCTTCGCCGCCGCCACCGACCCCGAGTACGTGCGCGCCGCGGTCGACGCCGTCGACAACGCCGACATCGCCGCGCTCTACGTGCCGGGCATCGCTACCCTCGCCGAACTGCAAAGAGCGATCGAAGCGGGCATCAAAACCGTCCGGGTAGCGGTGCACTGCACCGAAGCCGACTGCGGCCAGCAACCCATCGAATGGGCGAAAGAACACGGCCTCAACGTCATGACGTTCCTGATGATGAGCCACAAACTCGACCCCGAGCCGCTCGCCGAGCAAGCCGCCAAGCTCGATTCCTACGGCGCCGACGTCGTCTACGTCGTCGACTCTGCCGGCGCCATGGTGCCGCAGCACGCCGGCGAGCGCGTCGCCGCGCTGCGGCAGGCGATCTCCGCCGACATCGGCTTCCACGCCCACAACAACCTCGGGGTCGGTATCGCCAACGCGCTCACTGCCGCCGAGAATGGGGCGACGTTCATCGACGGATCTCTGCGCGGGCTCGGCGCCAGCGCCGGCAACGCCCAGACCGAGGTATTGGCCGCCGCGTTCGAACGAGCCGGCTGGGACACCGGCGTCGACCTGTTCCCGCTCATCGACACCGCCGAGCACGTCGTCGCGCCGCTGATGAAAGAACCCCAGATCGTCGACGAGACCGCACTGATCCTCGGCTACGCCGGTGTCTACTCGACGTTCTTCCATCCCACCAAGCGTGCCGCGAAGAAATTCGGTGTCTCCACCCGCGACATCCTGATCGAACTCGGCCGACGCGGTGTCATCGGCGGCCAGGAGGACATGATCATCGACGTCGCTTCCGAGCTCGCCGGCCGCACCTACGAACTCCCGGCCCGCGCCGGAGTCTGACACAGGAGACTGTCATGACCCACACCCACAACGCGCCGTCGATCACACAGGTCCGTCATCTCATCGGCGGCGAATGGAAGCACGCATCGGACGGAGCAACTTTCGAATCGGTCGATCCGCACGACGGGTCGCTGCTCGGTGTCGTGCCCAAGGGCACCGCCGAAGACGGACAAGCAGCGATCACCGCCGCCCGGAACGCCTTCGACAGCGGGCCCTGGCCACAGATGTCGCCGAAGGAACGCGCAAAGATCCTGCACGCGGTCGCCGACAAGGTCGACGAGCACCGCGAAGAACTCGCCCAGCTCGAAACCCGCGACGGCGGTAAGGGCATCAACCAGTCCCTGCACGCCGAGATCCCGCGCGTGGCGCACAACCTGCGGTTCTTCGCCGACTACGCGTCGATGGCCGCCAACGAGGCCTACCCCGACGGGGATCTGCTGTCCTACGTGCTCTACCCGCCTGCCGGCGTGGTCTCGGCGATCAGCCCCTGGAACGCACCCCTGATGCTGGCCACCTGGAAGATCGCGCCCGCCCTGGCGTTCGGCAACACCGCAATCCTCAAACCGGCACCCCAAACCCCACTGACTGCACACCGCTTCGCCGAACTCGCACTCGAAGCCGGACTGCCCGACGGAGTACTCAACGTAGTACACGGTTTCGGTGGCGAAGCCGTCGCCGGCCCGCTGACCTCCGATCCGCGAGTCGACCGGATCACCTTCACCGGGTCGAGTGCCACAGGAGTCAAGATCCTTCAGGCAGCAGCACCCAACCACACGCCGGTCTCGGCCGAGATGGGCGGCAAGTCCGCAAACATCATCTTCGCCGACGCCGACCTCGACGTGGCCGTACCGATGTCGATCCGTGCGATCTTCGGCGGCAACGGACAGGTGTGCCTGGCCGGATCCCGACTGCTCGTGCAGAACAGCATCATGGACGAGTTCCTCGAGCGGTTCGTCGACGAGGCGAACAAGCTCAGCGTCGGCGATCCGAAGGATCCGTCGAACTTCATCGGCCCGCTCATCGAACAACGCCATCTCGACAAAGTCCACGGCTATGTCGAACTCGCGCAGCAGGAAGGCGGGAAAGTCGTCACCGGCGGCGCCCGTCTGACCGGCGACGCCCACGCCAAGGGCTTCTACTATCCCCCCACCGTCATCACTGGGCTGACCAATGACTCCCGGACCGCGCAAGAGGAGATCTTCGGGCCCGTCGAAACCGTCCTGGGTTTCGACACAGAAGACGAGGCACTGCGCATCGCCAACGACTCACGCTATGGCCTGGCCGGGATGCTGTTCACCCAGAACCTCGACCGCGCCCACCGGATGGCCGCGCGCTGGAAGGCCGGCACCGTATGGATCAACTGCTTCTTCGAACGCGACCTGCGTCTCCCCTTCGGAGGCGAAGGCGCCAGCGGCCTGGGACGTGAAGGCGGTCAGTACTCCCGCGACTTCTTCACCGAACCGCGCGCCGTGACCCTTCGGCTGCGCGGCTGATCCGGTCCTTCGACTCATCCACGTGGGCGGCCGGTGCAGTAGGTGCTGCACCGGCCGTCCCCGCTTCTCCCCGAGGAGTAACCACCCGTGACCTGCCCCAAGTTGTGTGTCGTCGTCGGCGCCACCGGTGCGATGGGCACCGAGTTCACCCGACGCCTGGTCCGTCGAGGCCTACGCGTGATCGCGGTCGCGCGCAACGCCGAAGACCTCAAAACCCTTGCAGCCGAAAACAGCCTGATCATCCCCTGTGTCGCCGACATCAGCGACGACAGTGCGATCGAGGCGATCTCCGCCTATGTCGACGCGCCGATCCGGATGGCCGTGTTCGCCGCGGGTCTGCCGGTACGTGGTTCCGCCGACACCATCAGCCCCGGCGAGCTTGCTGTAGGGGCGAACATCAAGGTCGGCGGGCTGGTACGGCTGCTGCACGCAGTCCGCGGCCAGCTGGTCCCCGGATCGCGATTCGTCGCCGTCGCCGGATCGCTCGGTTTCGAACCCGGCCCGCTCGACGCCGCGCCGGGCACCGTCAACGCCGCAGTGTTCAATCTGATGCGCCAGCTCAGCGCCCTGTACGGACCGAAGGGCATCACCACACACACCATCGCGCCCGGCCCGGTCGACACGCCACGGCTCCGCAAATTCGTCGAAACCGAAGCAGCCGAGACCGGCCGCGATCTCGACACCATTTGGGAGCGCTACCGCGCCAAGACCACGCTCGGCCGGTTACCGACGCTGGACGAGCTCGGCTGGATCCTCGAGATGCTGCTCGCCCCCGAGGCGAGCGTGCTGCACGGCAGCGTCCTCAACGTCGACGCCGGCACACGCCACGGCGTCCAGTAGAGCACCACTCCCGAAAGGCCCGCTCATGCCTGTTGCACATTTCCATCTGCTCGACGGACGGTTCACCGTCGAGCAGCGGCACCGTCTGCTTGTCGAGGCGAGCCACTGCTATTCGGAGGTTCTCGACTCCCCGCTCGAGCGAGTTCGGACCTTCATCGTCCGCTACACCACCGATGATGTCGCGGTCGCCGGCGCGGTTGCCTCCGAGAGCAGCACGGCTGCACCGTACTTTACAGCCATCGTGCTGGCGGGTCGTCGTCGCGCACAGCGCGAGGAGCTCGCGGCCCGGTTCACCGACCTGATCGTCGATGTACTCGGGGTGCCGCGTTCGGCCGTCCGTGGTCGGATCATCGAGGTGGACCCGGCGAACTGGTTCATCGGCGGCCACTCAGCAGCGGGGGTACGCGCCGACGAAATCGCCGCTCGCGCGGACAGCGGATCGTCCATCTGATCTACCCGACACCGCAAGGGGGTGGGATCGACCTTCGGCAATCCCACCCCCTGTCCGAGGGGTTTACTCAGAACCCCCACGGGTCGTCGCGCAGCAACTCGAGCGACCGGAAGCTACCGGTGTAGAAGACGAGCGGATGTCCGTCGTCATACCACAGTTGCTCCACTCGGCCCACGTGCAACATGTGGTCACCGGCGGGATACGAGGCGTCCACCGAACAGGCCAGGTGCACCAGCGCGCCTTCGAGGAGAGGAACCTCCCGGCGCCAGACGAATCGCACCAGATCGGGTTGATGGGCAGCTCCTGCGAAGTGCAGTGACAACGGCTCCTGATCTGTCGCCAGGATCGAAACACCGTACTTGCCGGTCTTGTTGATCCGCTCGTTCGTCTTGGCTCGGTTCGCGATGGATATCAGAACAAGCGGGGGGTCGAGCGAAACGGAGGTGAATGCGTTGGCCGTCATACCGTGCACCGACGCGTCGTCCTCGCTTTCGGCGGTGGTGACGATGGTGACGCCGCTGGCGAACCGGCCGAGGGCCTTCCGCATCTGTAGGGGGGTGACCTCGATCCCGCCGTTCGGGGTGTTGTCGGTCATGGTCGTGCTCGTCATCGTCGCGTCCCGTTCAACCACGCACGATCTTCAGATCATCATTGCTGATCAAGTCCGGACGTGTCCACCCGTCGACGTTGTACTCGGACATGCACTTCTCGGCGAAGCCCTTGAGCTCGGTATCCAGTCCCTGGGCCTGGTAGGCGAACAATGTCTGGAAGCGGACGGCCTCGTGGTCGCCACCGTAGTTGCGCTCGTACAGCTCGTGCCGACCTCCGAACTCGGTGCCCACGGCATCCCACAGCAGCTTGAGCAGCTGCACACGATCGATCGCGGTGATGCCGTTGGACCCGCGCACGTACTGGTCGAGGTAGGGCCGGATGTCGGGGTTACCCCAGTCGCTCGAATGCGAATTCAGGTAGATCAAGCTGCTACCGAGCGTCTGCTGGATGATCTCCTTGATCCGCGGATAGCCCACCCCCATGAACGTGCGATAGGCCAGACCGTAGTTCAGGTTCGGCTGCACAGCCCCGTTCACCCACTCATCGGGAGACTTGGCCATCGCATCCGACAAGCCCCAGAACATATCGCGCCAGTTGAGGATCTCGCCGATCTGCATCTGGACACCACGAAAATTGTTGGTACCTGTCGTCTCCACCGCCTTCAGAACACAGCCGGCGATGAAGTCGAGCTTGACCGCCAAGCGTGCACAACCATGGAACATGAACCGAGCCATGAACCCGGACTTCGTCACAAATCCGTTCGTGGTGTCCGCGTCATAGGCAAACACGTTCTCCCATGGAACCAGCACACGATCGAACACCATGATCGCGTCGTTCTCGTCGAAGCGGCTCGACAAGGGATTATCGAACGGGCTGCCCATCACTGCAGCGTTCATCTCGTAGGACGTCCGACAGAACAGCTTCAAGCCCGGCGAGTCCATCGGAACAGTGAAGATCAACCCGAACTTCTTGTTGCGCAGCGGAAGTCCATAATGGGCGATGAAATTGGCATTGGTGATCGCAGACCCGGTCGCCACCACTTTGGCGCCGGAAACGATCACGCCGGCGTCGGTTTCCTCCACCACATGTACGCAGATGTCCGCGGTCTCGTCGGCAGGCTTATCACGGTCGATGGGCGGATTGACGATCGCGTGATTGAGATAGAGCACCCGCTCCTGCGCCTTCTTGTACCAGTCGAGTGCGTTCTGCCTGTACTCACCGTAGAAGTCCGCGTTGGCACCGAGGGTCCCGAGGAAAGAGGCCTTGTAGTCGGGCGACCGGCCCATCCACCCGTACACCTCACGTTGCCACGCGACGATCGCGTCGCGGGACAGAAGAAGATCGTCGGAACTGTGGGCGGTCTTGAAGAACGGGTGCGTGAATCCACCGTTACCCGTATCGGTCGGCACCGCCAGCACCCCCTGGGCTTCGGGGGTATGAAGCGCGTCGTACATCCGAGCGATCGAGCGAACCGAATTCCGGAAAGCCGGATGAGTCGTGACATCCGGGACACGTTCTCCGCGGAAATACACTTCGCGTCCATCCTTCAAGGACTCGATGTACTCCGCGCCGGTCATCGGCCGGACATCGTTGGGGGTTCCGGTGGAGGTCTCGAGAATAGTTGGCGTCGTCACGTGGTCACTCCTGTTGTCGAGCTCAGACCGAGACGGTGTTCTCGGCCGATGCGAATCCAGGCGCCGCTCCGAGGCAATTCCGCACTCGACGGTCCGTACAGAGCCGGCTCCCTGTGACACGGAACACTAGATTCCGGAGGTACCGATAAACATGACTGAGCGCGAACGATGGAGTGACTCCACGCGTAAATCCACCAAACCCACTGTGGTATCTCTCGATACGCGAGGACTCGACTCCACGGAAGGCCGTAATCTGTGGGCGAACACAGTCGGCACCCTCTATTGCGAGTCGGACGTGGCATGGCCCAATCCACGCCAACCGTTCATCGCAGAATGGGGCGGTCATCCCATCGGAGAACTGCATGTCAGCACGATGCGCGCGGACGTCCACTCGGTCATCCGTTCGCCGGCGATGGTGCGTTCGGACGACGCGGGAGACTTCCTCGTGTTGGTGGTGACCGACGGTAACGTCCGCGTCACCCAAAACGGACGCAGCGGAGTTCTCGAGCAGGGATCGTTCGCGTTACTGGACTGCGCCGCCCCGTTCGAATTCGAAGCCGAGTCGAATTTTCGTCAGGTCGTCATCGACACTCCCAGACCCCTGCTCGAAGCGCGGTTACCCCAGCGAGTACTCGAGCAGGGAACCGGGCTGCCCATCAGTGGGATCTCGGGAACGGGCCGACTCGTGAGCAGGTTCCTCCTCGACGTCGCCGAACAGGACCGGACACTGCCGACGAGGTCAGCGGTCTCGATATCATCCGTCGCTCTCGACCTGCTGGTCACCGCCCTCACCGACAGCGCCACCGAGACCGACCCGACGAAGATCAGTCACGCGCGTGATCTGGCCGAAGTGCAGCGGATCGTCGAGCGACAGCTACACGATCCCGCTTTATCACTTTCCAGGGTCGCTGCAGAAGCGGGGATGTCTGTGCGACACATTCAAAACCTCTTCCGTGAGCAAGGCACGACCCCCCGCGCCTGGCTGTACCGCACACGGGTGGAGCGAGCACGTAAGTACCTCCTGAGCACCGATCTGACAGTCGCCGAAGTGAGTGAGCAATCAGGCTTTCGCGATGTGTCCCATTTCAGCCGCACATTCCGCGCCGCATACGGTTCCAGCCCTGGCCGTTATCGAACCGAACACCGCTGACCTACACAGGTGGCCCGATTCACTCCGGGTCACCTCCGCGGCTCATGCCGACAGTCGAGCCGGTCCTGCGCCCACTACCGCGGACTCTTCCGTCGAGACAGTTCGCGAGATCGACACCAGATGCATGCCGACTACGCGGACGTAGGACACGGGTGCTTCGCGGCGAAGTCGAGCGTCATGGGGTTCCGGTCGGTGTCACTCATTCAGGTGATCCAATCGCCCCAAGCGGAGCAGCGCGGGTCACGATCTACTCCGTTCGGGACGAGTGCGGACGTGGAACTTGTGGGCGTGACTCCGGAGATCGAATACCTCCTACATTCGAAGCCGGTGTGATCTGCAACACTAGAATATGGAGGTGGGCAGCGACATGACCGACAGTGCACAGAACAATGACTCCGATTGCACCGACAAGGCCAGCGCCAAGGTCGTAATCAGCACACGCGAGCTCGAATCGAGCGAGGTACGTTCGCGGTGGATAGACACACTCGACTCGACATACTGCGAACTCGACGTCGACTGGCCTGACATATCGAACTCGTTCGGGGCGGAACTGTCGGTGCGTCCGTTCGTCGACGTCACAGTCAGTGTCGTACGCGCAGACCCACACACAGTAATCCGCACCCCGAACATGATCTCGTCCGATCCCAACGACGACTACCTACTGTGCTTGATCACGAGCGGTACAGCGGTCATCGGTCAACACTCTCGGTCCGCAAAGCTCGAAAGCGGGGCGTTCGGAATCCTCGACTCATCGGCGCCGTTCATCGTCGACGCCCAGACCGAGTTCGAGCAGATTGTCGTCCGCGCGCCGCGCGCGGTGTTTGCGCCACATCTTCCCCTGGAAGCCGTAGCGGAGATTACCGGTGAAGGTTTTTCCGGCCGCAGCGGCATCAGCCGATACGTCTCTCGCCTATTCGTCGACATGGCAACTGACGACTCCCTTCTTTCGCCCAACTCCTCAGCCTCCGTTGCCGCGTGCGCGATGGACCTACTCGTATCCGCCATCAGTGAACGCACAACTCCGTTCAACACCACTAAACGAGTTCACAACAAGGACTTTCGAGTCATACAGCAGGCAATGCAACGACACATGACAGACCCCGATTACTCGATCAGCGACCTTGCAGTCGAACTGGGAATGTCCGTGCGGTACATCCACAAAATTTTCAGCGCAGCAGGCACGACACCACGCACATGGCTGAATCAACAGCGGCTCGAGCGAGCTCGCAAACTCTTGCTGAGCACCGACGCCACGATCTCTACCATCAGCGTCCGCGTAGGTTTCCGCGATGTCTCGCATTTCAGTCGAGCGTTCCGACGTCGCTTCGGGACCAGCCCACTGCATTTCCGCATGCAGCAACTCGGCACCAGCACCAGCAGCGACAACGGGTGATCCAGACCGCCACGTTCTGACCTGTAGCCGTCATCGTGTATCCAATAGCAGTTTCCGAACTCCCGCGAAGGTTTTCAGCAACCGCTGGCAAGCTGTTGAGCAATCTCGTCTACCCGGCGTGCTGGCGCGTCCGCAAATCGAACGCGCCAGCACCAGCGTTGAATCTCGTCGACTCCCTCGTAGATTTCCGACGATCTCGCCTGCGACGTCCAACCGCAGCCATCTGCGACGTTGCTCGTCTGTCCCCGGTCAAGGCATTGCCGGCGACGACGTGCCGTCGTCATAGCGACTCCCCGAACGAGAGAAGGAACAGGGCAGTCCGTCCCAAGCCCGGTCTACGTGTCCCTTGCACTCATCGTCTTGTCCCAACTCGCTTGCATTGACACGAAGATCGTTCGGGAGAATCAAACGAAAGTCATTGAGCAGGAGATCGTTCTGCAATCGTCACATCACCGGCGGCAAAGTGAGTAGCCGGAACTTCACGCAGCACCACCCGAATGTTGCTCAACGGCGCGTCCACGGCCCGCTGGGCGGCAAAGGTGAGTTCATGTATCAGTGCGCGGAGCTGTTCGGGCGAACGCCCTGCGGAAATAGTCACCTCGATGAACGGCATCATCAGCCTCCTGACACATTTACGGTACCGAGATGAGTGAAGTGAGCAGCGATCCGCGCCCCCGGCCGGACCGGAACCGCATCCGTCATCCCCCCGGTGAGGATCACCCAGCCCGGCTCGATTGCCAGGCCACGCTCGGCGAGGGTGTTCGCCGCGAAAGCCAGCGCCTCCGCCGGATGGCCGTGCACAGCAGCTCCTGTCGCCGAATCGACGATCTCACCGTCCACTTCGAGCAAGCAGGCTTCGAGACCGAGGTCCAGCGAGTCCGGCCGCACACTGATGGGACCGGTGACGTACCGGCCGGACGAATTGTTGTCCGCGACAGCATCCATCATGGAGAACTTGTAACCCGAGAACCGGCTGTCGATGATTTCGATCGCACCGACCACATGGTCGACCGCCGCGAGCGCAGTCGCCGCCGAGACCCCGGGCCCTTCGAGTCGACGTCCCATGACGAACGCAATCTCCGGTTCGGCACGCGCGTGGATCATCTTCTCCCGGGGCACCGGCTCACCGATCGGAAGGATCATCGCGTCCGTCAACCACGCCGTCGACGGCGAGTCGACTCCCACCTGACGCTGCTTCGCCTTGGAGGTCACACCCAGTTTGACACCGGTGACCTTCTCCCCCCGCGAGATCCGCATTTGCAGCGCAATATCTTGAGCCTCATATGCCGCGGCCAGATCGAGACCGTCCCATTCTGCGAGGATCGACGTCTGCGCGACGCCGCTATCCTCCGCTCGTATAAGAACATCGGCCACTTTGGCCGGGCTCCATAGTTGCTCGGTCACTGTTCGTCCTTTCCGCCGAGCACGGCGGTGACGGTGCCGAGCCCACTGATAGTCGCGACGATGGAATCGCCGGGTGCGACAGGATACGCACCGGTCATCGAGCCGGGCAGCACCACGTGCCCCGGCTCGAGGGTCACGCCGAGCGGACCCACCGTGTTGGCCAGCCACACCAGCGCACTGAGCGGTGACCCGAGAACTGCGCCACCGGCACCGGTTGCGACGAGCTCGCCGTTGATGTGCAGGTTACAGCCAGCCAGACGCAGATCCAGCTGGTCCAACGAGACCGGGCAACTGCCGAGTATGACCCCGCCGGACGAAGCGTTGTCGGCGATGGTGTCGAAAATTCCGATCTTCCAATCCTTGATCCGCGAATCCACAATCTCCAGCGCAGGCAGGACGAAATCCACTGCCCGCGCTGCCTCTGCGGCAGTCACGCCTGGGCCGGCCAGTGGACGACCAAGGACGAATGCAATCTCCGGTTCGATACGCGGTTGCAGAAATGTGCCGCTGGCGATGGGATGGTGCTCCAGATGAAACATGCTCTGGGTGAGATGCCCGAAGTCGGGCTGGTCGACCCCCATCTGTCGCTGAATTGCTCGCGACGCGAGGCCTACCTTGTGTCCCTTGACGACATCGCCGGCCGATGTCCACTGCTCTACCTGCGCCTGCTGGATGCGGTATGCCACTTCTAGGGACGCGTCGGGATACTCGGGTGTCAGCGGGTCGATCGGCTCGGCGGTGCGATACGCGTCGAGCAGACGATCCGCTGCCTTCTGAACAGCAATATCCATAGTTCCTCGGTTGTGTCGTGCGGTTGATACAGATGTCAGGACGCTCGGGGACAGCTACCGACCGGCTCCAGCGATGGGTGGTTCCGGGATTCGAGTGGAACGATGTCCGCCGCCTCGGCAATAGAGCGAGTGATCTTGTTTGCGGCAGCGATCACAGCGCGCTCGAGTTGAGCTCGCCGCGAAGCGAATCGGGTGGCCGGAACACTTATGCTCACTGCAGCCACCACCGAACCCATGTCGTCACGAACCGGTGCGGCGACACAGTGCACCTCCGACACCGTCTCGCCCATGTCCACCGCGACACCAGTTGAGCGAGTCATTTCCAGAGCGTCGGCGAGGGCATACGGACTCGTAGTCGTCGACGGTGTTAGTCGCCGTAATGGACGCGCTGTCAAGTACCGCTGCAATTCAGTCTTGTCGAGTTGCGCGAGCAGGACCTTGCCCACAGCTGTGGAGTGGGCATCGAGCCGGGTACCCACTCGAGCCCCCTGCACGGTGATGTTGTGCGTACCGATCACCTTGTCGACGTAGAGGACACTCCAGCGTTCCATGATGGCCAGGTGTGTCGTCTCTCCATAGTTCTCGACCAGCTCCTCCAACACAGGAGCGGAACAAGAACGTACGTCCACAGTGCTGCGGAGCGTTTCCCCGAGTTCGACGATGCGCCAGCCGAGCCGGTATCGGCCGCGATTCCGGCACTGCAACAACCCGGTGTCGACGAGACTGGCCAGCAAAGCATGAGCACTCGACCGGGGCACGTCGATGGCCGCTGCAACTTCCGAAACACCCCATTCCGGACGCTGAACTGTGAACAGATCGAGCACCGGACCAATCTTTTGCACTGTTTGCAGACCAGCCATGCCGACAGCCACCTTTCAAAGTTCAATCTGGATGACGGTTGAGCAACCCCGTCGCATCACTGTGAGGTGGAACACTAGGTGGCCGAGCAGAGAACGAACATGTCCTGAAGCGCACGAATGAATGACCCGAAGCGCACGAGCCACGATCTACGGCCCACCGAGCTACCTTCGATCCCCCGTGGCACTGATAGCACAGCAAGTGCGTATCTCCCGCGGGACTGATGGCCTACCGGCTCTCCCGACTCGACTGGACCGGCCCTCCCCGACCGAACGCAAGATCCATGGCTACGAACAGTTTGGTGATGACGCCGCAGACGCGGCGCACCGACTCGTCGTGTCCGCACCGTCATGCCGACCACACAGGAGCTACCGGCGCCCGACGAACATCGACGCACCCTGCAGGAGCAGTTGGCAGCAGAGCTTGTTGTGAAAAAAGTGGCCGTTGCGGTCCGTACTCGATGAGAGTCGCAACGCCCAGTTGGAGCACACACAGACCAGCGCCCGGAAGGTCACGAGCCACACGCCACACAACAGTGCGAAGCAAGCCACTACTTGCCAAACAGAAAAGTCGCAATGAACCTACTTTCCCGACCGGCAGGTAGCCCTCAGGAAGCAGGCACCATCGTGAACCATGAACGTGACGAAGCCCTTGACGCGTTGCGGGAAATCCACGCCCGCCGAAGCCAGATTCTCGCTACGACCCGACCGGCCCAACTGCCCCGGTCCTATCTGATCACCACCGCACTGGCGTTCACCGCGGTAGGTATCAGCACCGACCTGACCGTCCCGCTACGCCCGATCGTGCAACTGGCCGCCCTCCTGTGCCTGTTGGCGGCAGTAGCCACCCTCACCGGCGGCGCACCGGCCCGGCCGAACCGCACCGAAGTGCGCACCTCCCCGCAAGCAGCAACCGGAGTCGTCGTGCTGGCCGTCGGCGCTCTCGCCGGAGCAGGCGCCGTCCGGGCGGGCCTGCCCCTGGCCCGGATCACTCGGTGGATTGGCCGCCGCGATGACCTGGTTTACGTTGGCACCGCTGGCCCATCGACGCTCCATCCGGCCGGGACGTCCTGCATGAACCCCCCGTCGTGCAGCCGGACGGATTCAACGAGCTGATCCACGCTCCCCCGCGCCTGTCCCTGATGTCCCTGCTCGCACCTACCGAATGGACCGAATTCGTTTACCTACGCGACACTCTCCATCTCAGCGACTCCGCTCTGAGCAAACAGTTGACGCTCCTCCAGTACGCCGGTTATGTGCACGTCCAGTGGAACGCCACGGAGCCAGCCGCCGCGTGACAGTGGCGCTCACTCCCCTCGGGCGCCAAGCATTCACCGATCACGTCGCCGCCCTGCGCGCCTTACTGGACCTTCACTGACACGAGCGTCAACATGGGGGACACCTGAACTTGAGACGGCTCGTCGTAGTCCGTATTCTCGGCGCGCTGTGCGACGTTCCTGGCACAGGCGATACGGACTGTTCGGGGGACGACTGCACCGCCGACTGATCACCGGACACCGTCGATAACAGTCAGAGATCGCGAAGCCAACGCCGAATTCGGTTGCGTGCGTTTGTATACGGTGAGATTGTATTCAATGAGATCATACGTCCCATAGTCCATTTACCATACCAGGGCGAGCCGTAGAGTTCCTCGTCGGAGTAACCCTCGACCAGTTCCATGATCTTTCTCTTTGCATCGGCGAGTCGAAGACGCAGACTCGCCCAGGACTCGTCCTGATGCTCGGCATAGTAGCGTTGCGCCAGTAGCCCGAGCTCGTTCCACTTGATTCCCTGAGCGGGAAACTCGTCGGGCAACCCAGCAGCGCGGCGTTGGTGCCAGGTCAAAACCTGTTCATTCCACCCGATCAGATACGCCACCAAATCGGCCGGGCTCATCGAAGTGCCCTTGACGTGCCCTTCGAGGACAGCCTCGCGCACCGACTCCGGCGGCACCCGGTCGAGGTCATCGCAGAGCCGGGAGAACGCCTTTTCGATCCCAGAAATGAGTTCACTTCTGGACGCAGGAACTACCACATCTTCCTTCTTTCTGTGCAGTCCGAAAGCCACACCGCCACTTCGATCTAGGAGCCGTACCAAACGGTAGTGCGCTGGGTGCAGACCGGATGGAAGCATCTGCAGTATGAGTTCCACGTCCCTGCCTACTGTTGTGAACGCGCGATCGAGGATCCGATACGCCGCTTCGATCGGTGTACTGGCCTCAGCTCTGGTGGTGGCCGATCAGCTCACGACGTGGTGGGCCGAGACGACGCTGATCGTGGGCGCAACCACGCCGATGGTCGGCGAGTTCGTTCAGTGGAAGCTGGTGTAAAACCCGGTGCAGCATTCGGACTGGGCAGTGAGTTCACGTGAGTTCTCACCATGATCGCGGCTATCGCCGTCGTCGGACTGCTGGTGTTGGCCCTGCGTGTACGCACTCCGAGCTGGGCGGTAGGCGTCGGTCTACTTCTCGGCGGCGCCGTGACCCATCTCGGCGATCGGGTCGCACGAGAGCCCGGTTTCGCTCGTGGCCACGTCGTGGACTCCATCGACAACAGCGGTTTGTTCGTCGGCAATGTCGCCGACATCGCCCTCGTCGTCCGGGGCCGCCCTGTTGATGCTTCTCAGTGTGCTGGACGTGGAGTCCGTCCCTCGCGCCCCTATCACTGCTTCCGGCGACGAGCAGCTTCGATCAGGGAAACAACAATAAAGACCGAACCAGCTGCATCACCGGTGTACATCCCTCCTCTTGCCGTCACGGGACGATGCTCGTCACTCGGAGTGGTCGCGAAGAAACGTCGTGGCAGGTCTCTGCCGAACCGGGTCCTGCACTGCGTTCCACCTCCATCAGTTGCACCCTCGGTCCTGCAGCCATGCCCGTGCAGTCTCTTCGGCATTCTCGGGTGAAGTGACGTAATCGGGCAGGATTGGTACCTCAGCGAGACTCATGCCATTGCGGTCGACGTACAGACTCTCGGTAAGCACGAGGAGCGCTCCATCGAAGAGGGGTCGCGCCGAATTCGCAGAGGTGTATCCCGCGCTGTTCGTCCCGAACGACCGAATGTTGTCGAGCCCTCGGAAGGACGCGAGCACCACCTCGCCGCTCGATGCCGTCTCAGCGTCTTGGAGCACCGCGACAGGTTGATCCGCAATCTTCGTCACGACACCGACCGAGATGGCGGTTCTGCCGATTCCGGCACCGTCCTCATAGATAGTTACGGGCGTATCCGCCCCGGTGCGTGTGCGGAACGTCATGGCGGTACCGTTCGGCAGAAGCGGGGTCATACCCGAAAGCATCGGATACATCGTCCCGCCCGTGTTCCCCCGCAGGTCGATAATCCACCCACAGGTCTGATCAGCGGCGTCGGCGATGCCGCTCGCTGCGGTTCGCGCGTAGTGACGCTGCATCTCCTCCGAGACCGCACCCACGGCGGGAACTGTCACAGTGGTGATGCCATCCGCGGTCGTGACGGTGGGCGCAGAGAACTCGTCGAGAGCCGAGACGGACCACCGTTCGACTTCCGTCGGTTCGAGAAGGAAGGAGTGTTTGCCACCGGCCGCTTCAACTGCGGCCGCCAGGGGCGCATGTATCTCCCCCATACTCGTGGCGCCTTCGGCTTTCGCCTCGACTTCTGCGCGCTGCGCCGCCCATTCCGGTCCTGCTGCGTAGTAACCGTTTCTCCATGAGATCCGGCGCGATATCGGCGTAGCGTTGCGGTGACGGTTTCACCAAATACACACCGAACTGCGGACCGAGCGAATGCAACGCCCAAACGCCTGCAACTCCTGCCAGCACAGTCGAGACTCCGATCACGGACACGACCACTCCCACCCCAGCAGCCATCGACCGGATCAGCGACCTTCGTCGCCGGCGTGACTGTCGCGCGGGCACATTGGTGTCCGCGATAGAGTGCGAATTCGCATCGATCCCAGTTCGGTTGACACCTCGGGCTCGGCCACGACGGTCTTCGGCCATCAGCGGCCCGCCGAGGAAGCGCCGACAATACGGGTGAGGAAACCGTCGAGCCGACGACGTAGATTCTCGATTCGTGTCTCACTGAGCAGTGAACGCTCCGGTTGCGGATCCGACAACGGCTTTGCGTTGCGCACATACAGCGAACAGTCGAAGTCCACGCAGATATAGGTACCGACGCTATTGGCTGCCTTTCCCGCAGGCCCGGCCTTCTGTGCGGTGAACAGCGCTGCTTCCCCACTACGCCGCATGGAGCGACACAGATTGCACATGACCCCGCGCGTACGGATCGGGTCGACAGCGGCGACGCGGAACTCGACTGCGACGAGTTCACTGCGATGGTCGGTGACCAGATATGCGCGATGAGATGCACGCGGATCGATCCATCCGTAGAAGTCCCGGTCGCTCCACTGCACCTCGTCGAAGTTGTTGGGGAACGACATCGACTTGGCCTTGTTGCGCGAGCTGTTGACGAGGCTGGACATGATCTCGGTCTTCGTCGGGTGTCTCACGGCGTCCTCCATCCTTTATGAAACGATCGTAGTATAAACTCGTGTCATGGGCCGCCCCAAGGACGATGCACGCCGACACGAGCTACTCACCGCATGCGTGCGTTATGCGCAAGAACGAGGACTGTTCGGATTGACCGTCCGCCCGCTCGCAGACGAAATCGGGACATCGGCGCGAAACCTTTTGTACCACTTCGAAAGCCGAGAGCATCTGATCTCGGAGATTGTCGACGAGGTACTCGCCGACCAACTCGAAACCTCTCGTGCACTGTTATCGCGCATACGACGTCAAAAAACGGCCGCCACGGCACCGCCCCGGAACGTGGTAGCCGACGTGATCGCAGACGGACTCGAGCTCTCCTGGGCGCACACCACGACCCCCCAGGGTCGCATCCAAATGGCGATGTTCTTCGAAATCTACGCAGCAGCCATGCGTGACAATGACCTTCGAAAGAGGTTCGTCGATCCTGTCATCACCGAATGGGTCACCCCGATGGCACAGGCCCTCGAGCAAGCGAGTGTCGTGAACGCCCTGTCATTGGCCCACCGCGTACTCGCTGTTCATCGAGGACTCCTACTCCAGGCCACAGCAACCGGTGCCACTCCGGAGATCGCAGCCGCTCACAAGGATGCTGTCCACTGCATCCGCAACGAAATCTGCACCGCTTGACAGAACAGTCCACTACAGCACAAGAATCACGGCTTGCATCGGTGCAGGTGCAGCATGATCCGATCGACGTAGCGGCCTTCATTCGCAAGGTCCACAACGTACGCGGCCAGTGGCGGTCCACTCCTCGGCTCCAGTCGATGCAGACCATCCTCGGCGCCCCGCGGTTCACCGGCTGCCCAGACCACCATGCAGATCATTACCGCCGCGACCGCACGGCACCACGGCGGCGAGAACTCCGCCGTAGCAACGACTCGCGGTGGCGTTCGTTGCGTAGCAGGTCCGAACGCATGTGCGGAATGGGGTCCGAGTGCCCCACCCCCACAACTTTCGGGCGGGGCGTCACTCCCTATCTGAGTCTGTCCGGGTGTCAGCGGCTGCGGTCGCCGACCGTCCCATGCTCGCCGGAGACTGCGTTCCAGCCGAACTACCGTTTCACGAGGGCCTACATCATCGGTTCAACCCGCGCCAGCTCGGCAAAACACACATCACAGATCGTTGACGAAGCCCGGGGATACCTCCGGGGCCATTCCCGGCTGTTCCTTCAATGCTCTCTGGACGGCGACTTCTACATATCATCGGAGGGGTCGACAAGAACTTTCATCTTCCGGCCCGCATGCAGTGCCTCGAATCCCTCGTTGATCACATCATCGATTCTGACTGTGGTGACCCACCCTGTGGTGTCGTAGACACCTTGCGCCATGAACGCAATAACGGCTTCGAAGTCGGTGGATGTGTAGCACAGCGAGCCCTGGATCCGAGATTCGTTCATTACCAGGTTCAGTAGCGGTACGGTCAACGGCTTTTCGTAGATGGCGACGCTGATGGTCGGTCGCCGTGCACCGACACTCGCAGTCGCAGCCTCGATTGCCGACTTCACACCCGCTGCGTCAAATGCGGCATCTGCTCCACGGCCGCCCGTGACGTCGGTGACGAACGCAGACACGTCAACCTGGGTCGGGTCAAGGGTATGGGCGCCCAACGCCTCGATTGCAGTGCGGCGAGTCGGCGACGGTTCCGCGACAAATACCGACTCGAGCCCCATGCCTCGCAGCGCGAACCACAGTCCGATACCAATGGGCCCGGCGCCGAAGATTATCGCCGTGTCGCCGGGCCCGACGTCACCGAGTGCCGCAGCGTGATACGCGACTGCCATCGGCTCGACCAGTGCACCGAGTTCGAGTGAGACGTTGTCGGGCAGTCGATGCAACATATTGACCGGCACGATGGTGTACTCCGCCATACCGCCGTCGGACATCAGGCCATGGAAGCCGATCTGCTGACACACGTTGTACGTTCCGGCCCGACAGGGCGCACAGCGCCCGCATCGGTAGATCGGCTCGATCGCCACTCGGTCGCCTGGGACATAGCCGGTGACGCCCGCGCCGACCTCAATGATGGTCCCGGCGAACTCATGGCCCATCGTCAGCGGCAGTTCCCGACCGGTCAGCGGATGCGGCTCGGTCGGGACGAAGATCGGGCCTGCATAGTATTCATGCAGGTCAGTACCACAAATTCCGTTGAAACCTACCTTCACCTTGACCGTGCCCGGTCCAGGTTGCGGTTCAGGAACGTCAGCGATTTCCAGTTTGTTGGGTCCGTAGTAGACAGCAGCTTTCATACCTCAAGTAGTAGTGACTCACGACACATTCTGAAAGAGTTGCAGCGCGTTGCAACCGATATCCAAGTTGTTACCCCGCGGGGGTGCATGAGGCTCGACAGAAGCCATGGACAAGTGCCGCGAATTTGAAGACACGTCGCAGCACTCGACGTGAAACCCGCGCGCCGCGCTGAAACCGTCTCATTACCAATGCCTCGACACGTCCGCTTGCATCGATCCCCTCACGGCCTTGCAGGAGATCGCCCCCGCGTGCTCCTCCAGTCCTCGCGTATCTGCACGTCTGTACCTGTGCAGACCGGCGCCTCGAGAACGAAGCGCAGAATCATCACCCCCACTGGGCTTTCCGATGATTGGATTCTGCAGTAACCTCGTACCCCGGGTCGGCGAATCCCTGTCACCGGCCCGAGAAATCACCGCCCCCCTCTGCGCGGTGGCCGCAGCCCTACCGCAGCATCCCCTGTGCTCGGTAGGGCTGCTTCACTTCTTCACCAAGACCGTCTCTCGAGGTACGCACAACGAACTGACCTTCCCAGTAGGTGACCGAGCGATGTGTGCACGTGAACCCCACACGTCGAATCGGACAAGAGCGCCGAGTACGCCGAACCGCGATCAGGCAACCGGACGGTTCTCCCGAGTCACAGTCGACGCTCAGGCCGTTGGAGACGTCACGGCCCATTCCATTACTGGGCGACGATGGCTGCTCAACTGCCGCCGTACGGATGCAACGCTGTGCAACTCTGTACTCCTTCCCCCACCTCCGATAGGAATACTTGCACCATCGCGGAGACCTCAGGAGGACATCAGGAGGCATCGATGCACACAGCTGCACTATCGCCGGCGAAAGATGGCGGTGCCCGGCGACGCCGGCCGACACTCAGCGAGCCGGAAACCGCAGCGAGTGCATCTCAGGTACTGACGTTCACAGCTTCCCCTCGGCCATCTCCATCCTCGCCGAGCCACACTCACGGCGTGCGGCCGACAGGCACAGTGTCAGTCGGGCGGCACGTAACCACGGCTTCGAGAACGCTCCGCATGAGCAGCCGGATAAAGGCAACTGCCGAATCTCAGGAAGGACCAACATGACCGTCGCACTCGTCACAGGAGGCGGACAGGGAATCGGCCGCGGCATCGCACTGCGCCTAGCCCGGGACGGACACGATATTGCGCTCGTCGACGTGAACGAGGCCAACATGCAGTCGGTTGCCGCCGAGATTCGTGGGATCGGCAGAAAGGAAACCACATTCGTTGCCGATGTCAGCGACCGTAATGCCGTGTTCGCGGCAGTGAACCATGTGCACGAAACTCTCGGCGGTCTCGACGTTATGGTCAATAATGCTGGTATCGCGCAGGTTGCTCCGATCGCGGATGTTCGCCCTGCGGATCTGCAGAAGATCTGGGCGGTCAATGTTGATGGCGTACTGTGGGGGATCCAGGCTGCAGCAGAAAGATTCAAGTCGGAGGGGCGTAAAGGCAAGATCATCAACGCGTCCTCGATCGCTGGACATGATGGTTTCGCGATGCTCGGTGTCTATAGTGCAACGAAGTTTGCGGTTCGCGCCTTGACGCAGGCTGCAGCCAAAGAATATGCGGCGTACGGGATCACCGTGAACGCGTACTGCCCCGGAGTTGTCGGTACCGACATGTGGGTGACCATCGACGAGCGTTTCGCCGAACTGACCGGCGCTGCGAAGGGCGAGACCTACCAGAAATTTGTCGGCGGCATTGCGCTCGGAAGAGCCCAGACGCCGGAGGACGTAGCCGCGTTCGTATCGTATCTTGCCGGTCCTGATTCGGATTACGTGACCGGTCAGGCACCTCTGATCGACGGCGGTCTTCTTTATCGCTGAGCAGCCTCCTTGTACCGATGTATACGATCGAGCACGATGACGCGACTCGCGAATGCCGAGCGCCCGCATGATCTACCCAGATCGGCACAATGAGGGAACGTTTCACACCATACGACCAGTAATCGTCCGTCCCATGACGTCTGAGCAGCCCACCGGTTCGACTACGGATCTGGAATACAACCTCCCCGGTGAGCTGGAGGTATATGTATGACCAGTTCGACTCATCAGCGACTCCTGGCTGTCGATTTCGGAACCGACCTCGCGCGGCATGCGCGAGTCCTGAATCGGGTACGCGACGCCGTACTTTCCGGACAGCAACCACCTATGCCGCCACGCGAAGTCGTCGCCCGGTCGTGGTCACGATTACAGACAGTGGGCGTCAGCCCCGCACGGTGTGAGGATATCGTCGTCGTAGAGTGCGCAGATCTCGAGTCTCGTCGCACACGAACGCCTCTTCGCGCGGTTCTTCCGGAACTTCGGAGCACGTTGACCACGGTGGCGGGCGAGGCAAATTTCGTCGTCGTACTTGCCGACGCTGACGGAGTCGTGTTGTGGCGGGAAGGTTCCCACTCCGTCTGCAGGCGAGCTGACGCTCTCGGTTTCGTAGAGGGTGCCCAATGGTCAGAACGCGTTGTCGGCACCAACTCCGTTGGCACTGCGTTGATCGAGAGAGCACCGGTACAACTGTTCTCGGCCGAACACTATGCACGGTCGCACAATGACTGGTCGTGTACCGGGTCACCGGTACACGATCCACGGACTGGTGACATACTCGGCGTGATCGATATCAGCGGTTCGGCAATGTCGATCCATCCCGCCACCATGGCTCTCGTGCAGACGGCGGTGAGATTGGTGGAGTCGATATTATGGCGTGAACACATCACCCAAATTGAGAAGCTCCGCGCGAAGGTGGCCCCAGTGCTTGCCACCGTCGGCGGGCCAGCACTCGTCTTGGACCGGCACGGTTGGGTTGTCGAGTCGGTCGGGATCGGTGTTCCTGAACGGTTGGCACCTCCGTGTGCGGAAAAACCCTTGCTGGTACCAGGTCTTGGTTTGTGCGTTCCCGAGCCACTCAGTGAGGGATGGTTAGTGCGCCGTAGGCAGGACGGACCGACGATCGAACTCGAACTCGATCTCGGTGCCCAACCCCGGGCTACGGTGCGCGGAGACGTGGATTGGACACGTGCCCTGTCACCGCGACATGCGCAGATTCTGCGGGTGCTCGCGAGCGCCGGACCTACGGGGATCGATGCCGCCACAATGAGCGAAGTCCTGTTCGGGGACCGTGATCACGTGGTCGCAGTCCGTGCCGAGATTTCTCGACTACGAAGGAGTCTGGGGCCGGTTCTGACCACTCACCCATACAGATTCGCGCAGGACGTCACGGTTCGAACCCTCGACTGAGCTCATCCTTCTCCTGCCCTGCAGTACGTCGACGTGCACGCATGCGCGCTTTGGTATTCACGCATCGTCGAACCCGCTTCGAAACTCTCGCTGCCGGCTGGACCTGAACGACCTCGGGTGACCCAGGAACGCAGCGAGTGCGCGGTCGGCAAGACCGTGTAGTTGTCATGGTCCCCGCGATCGGTAGCCTCGAAACTGTACCCGATCCCAACTCGGTCGATACGCGCTCGGTGACCGATCGGATCCGAGTCTCCCCACCTGAAGAGCACCTTGGCCTGGTTGTCGACTATCACCGCGGTCGCGTCCCGCACCCGCTCTGCCGTGGCCGTATAGACCACGCGAACCTGTTCTCACGGCGCTGCAGCCATCCAGTTCCCCACGACAACCAGATCGCCTAATTCCTCTGTCCAACAATTGCTTCTGCGTCTTCAGGTGCACGCCAGTGCACGCTACGACGAACAGACCACTACTCCCCATCACATCCCGAGGATTACTGCACGACTTTGCGAACCCCTGGAGTTCGAACTCCTGGAATATCTCTGAGGCCTTCACAAAGCCCTAAGCTTGATTCCGACATCGTGGGTTCGGCCTGCAACCTCACGGACTCAGGCGGTCGTTCTCACGGAGGCGATCGTCTGGAGTCGGCCATCGACCGTTCCGCGTTCGAGCTGAATCCCCAGCTCGAACGGTCCCCTCCTCGTATCGAGACCGGACGAGAGGCGTTGGGGTCGATCACTTCTGCGGACCGACGTCATGCACCGACCGGATCGCCGCTCGCCACTTCCCATGAGTCCCACCATACGCAGCGTATCCCTACCTCCACCCATGAAGTCGCCTGGACGGTGCCTCGGCCCGATCCACTCCACCTTCGATGGTTTCTGCGTCCGGAGACTGCTGGGATGCACAGACTGCACGCTGCTCGAACCTCGAGATTCGACCGATCGTAGAACGTGAATCCAGCCGAGAATCGGGTTCGTCGGGTGCGCACGTACCTCAGTCCGGGATTCGACGTCGACTTCGGCAACCCCTTGTGATGTTCGGAATACCGAACATCACAAAGACCACGCACCTTCTGCGAAATGTTCGGGACGTGCCCGCTCATACCCGTCACCCCGGCCACGACTGCAATCAACTGCAATGTTGAGGGAACGCCACGTTCTCCTTACATTCGTGATCCGGGTAACACAAGCTGCTGCGCCAGAAGAGATCGCAGCCCCGTAATCGCTTGGGGTCCAGTGATAGTGGCCCGATGCTGGAGACAGAGGAGAACAATGGCGCTGACGAAAAGTGCACTTTTGAGCGCGTACCGGAAGATGACCGAGATCCGAGCGTTCGAAGACCGGTTGCACGAGGAGAACGCTACGGGTGACATTCCTGGATTCATCCACCTGTACTCGGGCCAGGAGGCGATTGCTGTCGGGGTGTGCGAGAACCTGAACGACACCGACTACATTGGATCGACACACCGCGGCCACGGTCACTGCATTGCCAAGGGATGCGACCTCAACGGGATGATGGCCGAAATCTTCGGGAAGAACGACGGTTTGTGTCATGGAAAAGGTGGGTCGATGCACATTGCCGACCTCTCGGTCGGCATGCTCGGCGCAAACGCGATCGTCGGAGGCGCTCCCTCGCTCGCGATCGGCGCTGCGCTGAGCGCTAAGACCCTCGGCAATGGCGGCGTTGCGGCCTCGTTCACCGGCGACGGTGGATCCAATCAGGGAACCGTATTCGAGGCGATGAACATGGCGGTCGTGCTCGAGTTGCCGATCGTGTTCGTCATCGAGAACAACGGATTCGGTGAGGCCACCGGACGGGACTACGCGGTCGGTGCTCCGAGCATCGCGGGACGAGCAGCTTCGTTCGGAATGCCGTCGACCACAGTCGATGGTACCGACTTCTTCGAGGTCTACGACGCGACGTACGAGGCCGTCGAGCGCGCTCGAAGAGGAGGTGGACCGTCCACCATCGAGGCGACGGCACACCGCTGGCACGGTCACTTCGAGGGCGATGCGCAGCTGTACCGGACCGCCGACCAGGTCGCCGAGCTCCGCAAGAATCAGGATCCTTTGATGAAGTTCCGTGCGAAGGTCATCGGCAAGAAAGTCACCGCGAAAGAGCTCGATGCGATCGACGCCGAGGCTCGTGAACGGGTCGACGTCGCTGTTGCGAAGGCCCGAGCTGCCGAGTACCCGCCGCAGGAGAGCCTGCTGTCGGACGTTTACGTGTCGTACTGAGAGAGAGAACGAAATGGCCATGTCGAAGACGACATATCGCGAAGCGATCAAAGCTGCACTTGCCCAGGAGATGCAACGGGATGCGACGGTCGTGCAGATCGGTGAGGATCTGCGCGGCGGTCAGGCCGGCACCAATCCGGAACTCGAATCCGGGAAGGTGGAGGCTTTCGGCGGTGTGCTGGGGGTGACGAAGGGTCTGTGGACCGAGTTCGGTTCCGACCGTGTCATCGACACCCCGATTACTGAGTCCGCGATCATCGGGATGGCAGCCGGTGCAGCTCTGACCGGGCTCCGCCCGGTCGCCGAGTTGATGTTCATGGACTTCTTCGGAGTTTGTTACGACGCGCTCTACAACCAGGCCGCGAAGTTTCGGTACATGTTCGGCGGCAAGGCCCGCACCCCCCTTGTCGTACGAGGGATGATCGGTGCCGGTTTCTCCGCTGCCGCCCAACACTCACAATCACCGTACAACGTATTCGCCGCTGTTCCGGGCCTGAAGGTTGTCGCTCCATCGAACGCGTACGACGCCAAAGGCCTGCTGATCCAGTCGATTCGCGACGATGATCCGGTCGTGTTCTGTGAACACAAGACACTCTACGACGTCAAGGGCGAGGTTCCGGACGAGCCGTACACGATCCCGTTCGGTGTCGCCAACTACACCCGCGAAGGCACAGACGTCACGATCATTGCCCTATCGGCGATGGTGAACGCTGCCAACACCGCCGCGGACAAGCTGGCCGCCGAGGGAGTTTCCGTCGAGGTCGTCGACCCCCGCACGGTGTCGCCCCTCGACGAGGAAGGCATCCTAGAATCTGTCGACTCCACCGGCCGAGTAGTGATCGTCGACGAGTCCGCGGCGCGCTGCGGGTTCGGTCACGACGTCGCCGCGCTGATCGCAACGCGTGCGTTCGGATCACTGAAGGCACCGATCGAACTGGTCACCCCGCCGCACACCCCGGTGCCGTTCTCTCCCGTTCTCGAACAAGCGTGGCTGCCCGACGCCGCTCGGATCGAAGCTGCCGTCCGCAAGGTCGTGAGTGCTTGATATGAGTGAGATCAAACTGATCGAAGTTCCCAAGTGGGGTCTGTCCATGGAGGAAGGCACCGTAACTGAATGGCTGGTCGAGGAGGGAGCATCCTTTTCGAAGGGCGACTTGATCTGCGAGATCGAGACCAGCAAGATCGCCAACCAGCTGGAAGCACCGTTCAACGGCGTGCTTCGACGGATCGTCGCCAAGCCGGGTGAGACGTTGCCGGTCGGTGCGGTACTGGCGGTGTCTGCCGAGGCTGCAGTCTCCGACGCCGAGATCGAGGAGTTCCTTGCCGCTATCGGCGCAGACCAAGTGCCGACGCCGGCCGAGGCGGGCGGGTCACCGGGCGGGCATCCCGCCCCTGCGCAACCGACGCTCGAGAGCAGCCCACCGTCTCCGGCGGCCCACGAATCGGTGCCTGTGACCGAGACGACCAACGGATCCCGTCAGCGTCCTGGTTCCACGATCGTTCCCGAGGCTTTGCAAGGGCGGACGAACGGTGACGTGTTCGCGACTCCCCACGCCCGCCGGTTGGCAGACGATTTGTCGATCGACCTGGCCCGTGTGGCTGGGACCGGCCGGGAGGGCCGGATCTCCGTTGCCGACATCCACGACACGATTCGCGCAGCCGGTGGAACCGTTGCTCCTCCGGTGTCGCCCGTGCGGTCAGGTGTACCGGGACGATCGTTCGAGGACGACAGCACCGTCCCAGCCACCCCCGTGGCCCGCCGTCTGGCAGCGTCTCTCGGGATCAATCTGCACGACTGCCGTGCTACCGGTTCAAGGGGCAGGGTGTGTGAGTCCGACGTCCGCGAGGCAGAACGCCGATTCCGGCTGCAACCGGAAGTCGGTGCAGCTCCTGAACCCGCCGCAGAGGCGGAGTTCGAGACGATTCCGTTCACGACGATGCGTAAAGCAATCGGGCAGCGGTTGCAACAGTCGAAGCGCAACGCCCCGCACTTTCGGCTCACCACCGATCTACAGATCGATGATCTCCTTGCTCTGAGGAAAGAGATCAATGCGACCGTTCCGGCCGTCAAGCTGTCGGTCAACGATTTCATCGTCAAGGCGTGTGCTGCGGCGCTGCAGAAGGTGCCCGACGTCAACATTCAGTTCGATGAGGCAACACAGTCGGTGCTGCGCTATGCGCGCGCCGACATCTCGGTGGCTGTCGCATTGCCGTCGGGTCTGATCACCCCGATCGTGCGCAATGCCGACGGCAAGACTCTCGCCGAGATCTCCGGGGAGGTGCAATCGCTGGTGACCAAGGCCAAGACCGGGAAGCTGACTGCCGACGAGTTCCAAGGTGGCACCTTCACAGTGTCCAACCTAGGCATGTTCGATGTGCGGAAATTCGACGCGATCATCAACCCACCGCAGGGCGCCATCCTCGCGGTCGGTGCCGGCCAGGAGCGTCCCGTCGTCGTCGACGGCCAGGTCGTTGCCCGTACGATGCTCACCGTCACGCTCTCGTGTGATCATCGAGTGATCGACGGCGCGCTCGGCGCGGCCTTCCTGCGCGAACTCCGACGTTTCGTCGAGTCACCCGCGCTGATGCTGGTCTGAGAGGTACACCATGACAGAGAAATACGACGTCCTCGTCGTCGGCAGCGGACCGGGTGGTTATGTTGCGGCCATCCGCGCCGCGCAGCACGGTTTGCGCACCGCGATCGTCGAACGGGACCGGCTCGGAGGGATCTGCCTGAACTGGGGATGCATTCCCACCAAGGCCTTGCTGCACGGCGCCGATGTCGCCCACACGTTGGTGAATCTCCAGCCCCTCGGGTTCAGCACCAGTAGTGTGGAATTCGATATGGGACGCCTCGTCGAGTTCAGCAGGTCGGTGTCCGGACGACTGTCCGACGGTATCGGGTACCTGATGAAGAAGAACGACATCGATGTCGTCGAAGGAGCGGCGCGATTGCTCGACAAGGGCGTCGTCGCAGTGACGACAGCAGACGAGACGGTGTCCGAATACCGGGCCGACCACGTGATCCTGGCAACCGGAGCCCGGCCGCGTCCGGTTCCCGGCGTCATTCCCGACGGCGACCGCATCTGGACATACTTCGACGCTCTCGTCCCGACGGATCTGCCGAAATCATTGTTGGTCATCGGCTCTGGCGCAGTCGGCGTCGAATTCGCGAGCTTGTACAAGGATCTCGGCACCGACGTCACCCTCGTAGAGATGGCGCCGCAGATCATGCCGGTGGAGGACTTCGCTGTCGCAAGCCACGTACGGCGTCAGTTCGAGCAACGAGGTATCAAGATTCACACCGGCGCCTCGGTATCCGAACTGGCAGCCGGTCCGGATACTGTCACCGTTACCGTGCAGTCGACCGCCGGAACCGTCGATGAACTCACTGTGGACAGGGTGCTCGTCGCAGCCGGCATCCAGGGCAACGTCGAGGATCTCGGCCTCACAGAACTTGGCATCGAGGTCGAACACGGTTTCATCACCACCGATCAGTGGTGTCGCACCAGCGCATTCGGGGTATACGCGATCGGCGACGTGGCAGGCGCACCTTGTCTCGCCCACAAGGCGAGCCACGAGGCTGTGCTTTGCGTGGATAAGCTTGCAGGTGTGCAGCACGTCCGGCCGTTGGACCGGGACTACGTTCCGGGCTGTACGTACGCGAGGCCGCAGGTCGCCAGCCTCGGTCTCACCGAAGAGCAAGCGCGGGCGACCGGGCGTCGCCTGCAAGTCGGGCAATTCGATCTGCAAGCATCCGGAAAGGCACTCGCTATCGGTGAAGCCGACGGCTTCGTGAAAACGATCTTCGACGCCGACAGCGGTGAACTTCTCGGTGCCCATATGGTCGGCCCGGACGTCACCGAGCAGATTCAGGGCTTCGGTATCGCCCGAGCCCTGGAGGCAACTGCCGACGATCTCGCCGAAGTCGTCTTCGCACACCCGACACTGTCTGAAGCAATGCACGAATCGGTCCTGTCCGCGCTAGGCCGTCCGATCAACATGTAGTGACTCTCGCCGAACCGTGGACTTTCGTGGACCGCGGTTCGGCGGGAACCTCACCCAGGAATGGAACGCCACGTGAATGCCGCACCCGGAAGACCACTCGAGGCGTCGGCCCCGACAGACCGCAAACTGCTCCGGCTGGAAGTCCGCAACGCTCAGACCCCCATCGAACGCAAACCGAACTGGATCAAGACCCGCGTCAGGATGGGCCCCGAATACACCGAACTCGAGAGCCTGGTCCAACGCCAAGGACTGCACACGGTGTGTGCCGAAGCCGGCTGTCCCAACATCTTCGAGTGCTGGGAAGACCGCGAAGCCACGTTCCTGATCGGGGGGCAGCAGTGCACGCGCCGTTGCGACTTCTGCCAGATCGAGACCGGCAAACCCACCGACCTCGACCGGGACGAGCCCCGCCGCGTTGCCGAGTCCGTGCGGACGATGGGACTCCGGTATTCCACCATCACCGGTGTCGCTCGCGACGACCTGCCCGACGGCGGAGCCTGGCTATACGCCGAAACCGTGCGACAAATCCACGCTTTCAGCCCCGGAAGCGGCGTCGAGAATCTCATCCCCGATTTTGGGGGCAAACCCCACCTCCTGGCCGAAGTGTTCGAATCTCGTCCCGAGGTGCTTGCCCACAATGTCGAGACCGTACCGCGGCTCTTCAAGCGTATCCGGCCCGCGTTTGACTACGATCGATCCCTCGGCGTGCTTACAGCGGCCCGCAAGTTCGGTCTGATCACCAAGTCGAACCTGATCCTCGGCCTGGGCGAGACCCCTCGCGAAGTGCAGCAGACGATGCTCGACCTACACGATGCCGGCTGTGACATCCTTACCATCACTCAGTACCTGCGACCTTCGCCGCGGCACCATCCAGTCGAGCGCTGGGTACAGCCCGAAGAATTTCTCGAACACTCCAGATTCGCAGAGGAAATCGGTTTCGCAGGTGTCCTGGCTGGACCCCTCGTCCGTTCCTCGTATCGTGCCGGACGCCTCTACGCCCAAGCCATGTCCCACCATCGCCGTGAGCTCGAGACTCCCCCCATGCACCTCGGAGCAGCTCATCCGGCCACAAACCCCACCCACGGAGTCCACCCTCGTCGACGACCACATCATTGAAGGCAGTCGTCGCCAATCGGCATCATCAACCCCTTTCGCCTTCAGTACAGGAGTCCTTTGATGAACACGGTGGTAAGCAAATTGTTCGCTACCCCTATCTCGTGGTTGCTGGCCGTCCCAATCGTGTTGCTCGACCGCCTGATGTCTCCGGAAATGACCGATGGACCGGTCTGTAATACACGCTCTGCGCGGCGGCACTGCACCGACCGCTACGAATCCACTTGACGACTCCTCACCTCACCGAACGATTCTCATCGGTTACGCGGCCGAATCCGCGAACACCGGAACTTCACAGTCCTTTCCTTATTACTGCAACGACAGTTTGATGCCTGCGAGCGAAGTGACATCGCGTTCGCGCCTGATGGACGCGCCGCCATAACGACCAACGCCGGAGGCGTGCGGGCGAATGACGGATCGAATGGACAATTCGGTTGAACAGTTGCTGTATCTCGCTGACAGAGAAAGAATCTGAGGTCGATACCGACCCTCGGCCGTGAACCCGGTGCGGCAACCCGGTTCGAGGCCGGTTGGGCAGTCCTTTTTCCATACCGCGGTGCAAGATCGTCAGGAAGACGATCGCGGCCATGGACGGGTGATGTTCCGGTACCAGGGGGTGTATCCCCGAACCTGGTAATGGTCGAGGCCAGTCTCGTTTTCGCGCTCCGGAAGCACTCCTCGATCGCCGAGCGACCGCCTGCCACTCGAACGAGCTCGACGAGTCCGTCAGCGGTCTTGACCTGAGGAAGAGCGGCCGGTGCCTGCTGTGCGGCCGGCGTAGGCGTCGATCGGATCGGACTTGCCGAACCGTCGCTGTGAGTTCCTACCTGGGCCTGAGGATGTCGCAAATCTTTACGTCGTGTGTCCTCAGGTACCGGCCCCGTATGAACTGGCGCCTTCGATGCCAACGAGTCGAACACTGTCTAGCGATCAGATGTAGCCGAGGAGTTGTTCGTAGCTGGTGGAGGTCGCAGGGACCGAGAAGTCACCGAGTCGGGTGCCGGTGATGCCGAGAACCGCGACGTAATGGATGTCGGAGTGCGTGTCGACTCCGGCAACGACAGCGCCGCCGCCGGCCGCGAACGGATCAGTTCGTGGACAAGTCCTGCGGGCGCCGACCACCTGCAGAGTCACACATCGACGACGAAGGCCTTCTATCATCGACGTCACCTGTTCCTACATCAATCCCGACCACATTCGCTCAATTGCAGTCTTGTACCCGCCTCGCGGCACAAAGGTGCCTTCTCGAGAATCCTCAGTCCTGCCAGCGCATGACAAGCACACCTTCGGCCACATCGTCGCCCAAGGCTTGATAGCTGTGTTTACTGTCCGCTATCCACGTCGCCGCTTCCCCGGCAACGAGCATGACCTCATCGCCGACCTTTCCTACTCTCGCGAGACCACGTGTGAGGACGAGATGCTCGACGACACCAGACCCGTGCTCCTCAGATACATGCGGGGGCCCAGGATCGAGTCGCAGGATGTAGACCTCGATCGTCACACCATCGCAGGCGGTCGAGTCCAGCAATCGCGCCGTGATCCCAGGGGACTGAACTTCAGCGCCGACACGGTCAGCAAGTAGCCAAGACAGCGGTACCTCGAGTGCGCGAGCGAGCGCATAGAGCGTCGATAGAGTGGGATTGCGGGTGCCGTTCTCGATCTCTGACAAGGAGCCCTTGCCCACCGAAGCCAGGCGGGCCAGAGTCGCGAGCGAGAACTTCCGGACGGCGCGCGCAGTACGCACACGTTCGCCGATCAATGACGAGAGCTCGCCGCTGTCCATAGTCCTAGCCTACCCGTAGGGTTCTGTTTGCAGAACACGACGATGCCATCTAGCGTTCTGTTTATGGAACGCAACCTGTGGCAGTCGGTGTCGGTGGGAATAACCACCGCCATGGTGGGCTTCACAAGCTCTTTTGCCATAGTGCTTGCGGGACTCACCGCCGTGGGGGCGACAACAGCTCAAGCCACGACCGGACTCATCTTCCTGTGCGCACTGGTGGGGACTGGAACGATTTGGCTGACTTTGCGACACCGCGCACCACTGACACTTGCGTGGTCGACGCCTGGCGCGGCGATCCTCGTCTCCACCGGGGCCGCCGAAGACAGCTGGCCTACAACAGTAGGCGCGTTTCTGGTCACGGGTTCGCTGCTCGTGCTCACCGCAGCGCTGCCGCGCCTGGGTCGCCTCATCACGGCCATCCCCGCGCCACTTGCGCAAGCGATGCTGGCCGGCGTTCTCCTGAGTTTGTGTGTTCAGCCCATAGCTGCCGTGATCGATACGCCTTTGACGGTCGGCCCGGTGCTACTCACCTGGGTTGTGCTGGCACGTTTCGCCCCGCGGTGGGCTACGCCGACGGCGTTAGTGCTCGCCCTCGCGCTCGCGGTACTCGACGTACTCGGGCGAGAGGAAACGCTTGACGTGCCTTCCCCCCTATTCACGTTCACAATGCCCTCACCCACCGTGTCCGCGGTCATCGGCATCGCACTGCCGCTCTACATCGTCACCATGGCATCGCAGAATGTGCCTGGCGTGGCGATCATGGCATCCTACGGATATACCGTGCCATGGCGGGAGTCGCTTTTCCTTACGGGTGCTGGAACGATGCTTGGGTCCCCGGCAGGCGGACACGCCATCAATCTGGCCGCGATCACCGCAGCTCTTCCCGCATCACCCGGAGCTCACCCGGATCGCCAACGGCGCTGGCTCGCCGCCCATGCAGCCGGATGGGCATATATAGCCCTCGCCGTCCTGACTCCGACGCTCGTCACACTCGCCTCCGCCGCACCCGCCGGTCTGATCGAAGCCGTGGCTGGACTCGCTTTGCTCGGAACCCTCACATCAGCACTGTCTGCAGCCATGAGGGAGCGCACGCAGCAGCTCGCGGTAGTCATCACCTTCGTTACCGCAGCCAGCCCCATCGTGGTATTCGGCATCGGCCCCAGTCTGTGGAGCCTCGTCGTAGGCCTCATCGTCTGGACGATTTTCGCATCGAAGAAGACACCTTCCGATCCACAAGAACGATAACGCGTCCCTCCATTGTGCAACCTCTCCGACAGTGCACTGAATGGTCGCCCTACGGTGGCTCATCGATCTCGTCCGGGCACGCGAGAAGTATTGCGTGTGCCTCAGATTCGCAGGAATACTCTATCGACGACGCTCATTCCCGAGGCGGGCGTCGCAAATGGTGGCCTTCATATACGAACTGCTGATGTAGACGGTTTTTTGGTCTGAGATCAGCAATCTGAGGGCGGATAGGCATCGACGCGCTGTGCCCGAGAACTGGGTGTCGGCGGTCAAACCGGGGTGCCGGTGATCGTCGTAGCCAAAGCAGCGCGGACTTCGTCGACCGTGCTGATCTCGGCCAGTAGCGCGAGGGAGTCGATGCTGGCTTGATGCGCTGCGAGAGTGGCCGCAGAGCATGCATCCTCGACGATCACCACTCGGTATCCGAGATCGCCTGCGACCCTGGCTGTTCCCTCGACGGAGGCGTTTGTGGCCACACCGGCGAAGAGGAGGGTGGTGACGCCTTTGCTGCGTAGGATGGTATCGAGGTCGGTACGGGCGAAGGCTCCGATGCGCTGGTGAGTGAGCACGATGTCCTCATCATGCGGCGTGAGGGGTTCGATGATCTCGGCGAGTTCGCTGCCTTCCTTGAGGCAACCGGATTGGGCGACGATGCCGAGTAGGGGCGAGTTGGCGTCGAGATCGGACAAGTCCGGCTTCCATGCGACCCGGGTGTAGACGATCGTGGTGTGGGCGGTACGGGCGGCGGTGATGAGCGTGGCTATGCGGTCGATGACCTTGCGCTCGGTCACCTGCTGGTAGAAGAAGTCGGCGAAGGCGCCGGTAGGTTCGACGACGTCGCCTTGACAGTGGACAGCCACGAGCGCAGTGGTACGCGGGTCGAGTTCCATCAGTATCTCCTGGGCAGAACGGGGAAGGATCAGACGTGGGCGAGGATCGAATGCCCGATGTTGTCGATGTCACGGGCGGCTGTGCGTGGGTTGGACAGGAAGACTTGAAGGATGTCGACGCCGGCTTCGCGCATCAGGGCTGTTTTTTCTCGTAGCTCGGCAGGAGAGCCGTACAGGCACCAGTAGTCGACGAGTTCCTTGGTGATGATCGGACGGTGCCGGGGGTCGAGGCCGCGCAGGTACTTCGCCCAGACGTCGAGATAGTGCGGTTGGTCCGCGGATTTCGGGTCGCCGAGGTATTGCTGGGCGGCGGTGAGTGAGGCGTCGACGATCGAGTCGCCGAGTTCGTCGCGGTGTTGGTCCATCAGTCCGGCGTTGGTGATGCATGAGCTGATCGGTCCGGATCCGAAGCCGTTGGTGACGCCGTCTTCCCAGGTTTCTCCGTTGCCGAGTTGGTAGAACCAGGACAACGAGACGAGCTTGACAGAGCCTGGGGCTCGTCCTGCATCGGCGACGGCTTTGTCCAGGAGCCTACGAATCATCTGGATCATGTCGATGTTCGGTCCGAGGCAGTAGACGACGGCGTCGGCGTACTTGGCTGCTTCGGCAAGACCGCGGGGCCCGCCGGCAGCAACCCAGATCGGGATGTGGTCGGTGACGTTGTAGAAGCCACTTTCTTTGTCGAGGAACTCCACTTCCCGGGACTGTCCGAGCCAGGTGTGGTTGACCCGGTGGCCTGCCATCAGTTCACGGGAGACCTCGATGGCGTGGGACAGTTCGGAGATCTTCGCGGTGCGGTTACCCATGGAACGCAGCGCGTTGTTGGCGGTACCGATACCGAGGAAGGTTCGGCCTGGCGCCAGGGCATTGAGAGTGGCCATGGAGTTCGCGGTGACCGGGGCGATGCGGGTCAATGGATTGGTGACCATGGTGCCCAGGTGGATGCCGGTGGTCTGCTGCGAAGCCAGGGCGAGGAACTGGTACGGATCGGAGAACAGCAACGGGCCTTCGCCGACACCGAAGTGAGTGACCCCGAGGTCCTCGGCCTGCTTCACCATCGCGACCTGGTCGATCTTGGCGCAGGTGCCGATACAGAATTCCATAAGTTTCTCCTTGCACGGGGCCCAGGGGTGTGCACTTGGCTCGTCCTACCCGTCGTAGCGGGGATGTGTCCGACGGCCTCACTACGGGTGTGCATGCCTCCGGAGTGGATTCCGCAATCGGGGATGCTGCCCACTGATCGCGAACTGGAATGCTAGCGTTCCAGATGAACGTAGCTCACAGTGACTCACACCACAAGTACTAGAATGCAAGTCGCTGCCTTCAACTCCCAGCACCACCCGATAACCGACGGAAAGCCTGAGCCGATGACCTCGACCGATCCCGGCCCGACGGCTAGCACCGAGGCTGCCGCCCTCCTTGCGCACGTCCGCACCTCCGGGGCACGCCTGTCCTCCGCGCTCTACGACATCTTGAAGACCCGATTGCTCGAAGGCCGCTATACAGCTGGCGAGAAGATCGTCGTCGAGTCGATTCGGCAGGAATTCGGGGTGAGCAAACAGCCGGTCATGGATGCCCTGCGTCGCCTCTCGAGCGACAAACTGGTCTACATCGTCCCCCAGGTCGGGTGCGAGGTCGTTTCCTACACCCCGCGTGAGGTCGAGGACTTCTTCACCCTGTTCGGTGGTTTCGAAGGAGCCATTGCTGCGGTGGCGGCCACACGGCGAACCGAGGCGCAGGTGCGGGAGCTGGATCTGATCTCTGCACGCGTCGATGCCTTGATCGCCTCCGACGACCCCGAGGTCCGCGCCCACGGATACCGAGTTCACAACAGGGAATTCCATGCCGCCATCCATGCGATGGCGCATTCACGGATCATGGAGGAGACCAGTCAGCGGATGTGGGATCTGTCGGATTTCCTGATCAACACCGCCGGCATCACCAACCCGCTCGCGAGTGCGTTACCCAACCGCCAGCACGACCATCACGAGATCGCCGAGGCGATCCGAAATCGCGATGCCGCTGCGGCGCGTGAGGCGATGGAGCGCCATATCGTCGGCACGATTGCGGTCATTCGCGACGAATCGAGTGCTCAGCCATCGCGCTGATGGTGAGCCGCTCGCTGTAACGGGTTCTGTGCCACCGGACAGGCCTACAGGCTTCCGCCCCGCCTGCGGCGCTGTATCTTCAGGCAGCGCAACATCACATTGATCGCCACAGAGCGATCCACCCTCCTCCGACAGAGACTTGCGTCACCATTCGCGCTGGAGTAGCTTCGCAACTAGACGTCTAGCATTCCAGTTGCTCGCCCCCTTTCTGCGGTGGCCCACTTCGACATCCCGACGAATCTCAGACGAAAGGCGCGGCCATGACCGCCTCGCACCCAGCATTGTTCGCAGTGCCAGCCTGCCCCGCCCCTCGCAGCGGGGGAACCACACCGTGACCACCGCGCCGACTTCCGCAACGAAGACCTCCCCGATGCGGGTGGCCCTGGCCAGCTTCGTAGGGACCACCGTCGAGTACTACGACTTCTTCATCTACGGCACCGCGGCCGCACTGGTCTTCCCCACCTTGTTCTTCCCCGATGTCTCACCTGCTATCGGAATCCTGTTGTCCTTCGCTACTTTCGGCGTCGGATTCCTCGCCCGACCCCTCGGAGGCATCGTCTTCGGCCACTTCGGTGACCGGGTCGGCCGCAAACAGATGCTCGTTATCTCTCTCGTCGGTATGGGTGCCGCCACAGTACTGATGGGACTGCTGCCCGGTTACGCCCAGATCGGCATCGCCGCTCCGATCCTGCTCACCTTGCTGCGCCTGGTTCAAGGCTTCGCCGTAGGCGGTGAATGGGGTGGCGCCACCTTGATGGCCGTCGAGCATGCCCCCACCGCGAAGAAAGGATTCTTCGGCTCCTTCTCACAGATGGGTGCTCCCGCCGGGACGAGCATTGCGACCCTGGCGTTTTTCGCCGCTTCTCAACTCCCGGACGAGCAGTTCCTCAGTTGGGGCTGGCGGCTACCGTTCCTGTTCAGCGCGGTCCTGATCGTAATCGGCCTGTTCATCCGCCTGTCCCTGACCGAAAGCCCCGACTTCGCCGAGATCAAAGCCAACAGTGCTGTAGTGCGGATGCCGATCGCCGTCGCATTCCGAAAGCACTCGAAAGAAATCTTCCTCATTGCCGGCACCTACCTGTCCCAGGGAGTGTTCGCCTACATCTGCATGGCGTATCTCGTCTCCTACGGCACCACCGTCGCCGGAATCAGCCGCACCTTCGCCCTGGCCGGCGTGTTCGTCGCCGGCCTCGTCGCCGTCCTCCTCTATCCCGTCTTCGGCGCCCTGTCGGACACCTTCGGCCGCAAGACCATGTACCTGCTCGGCGCCGTCACCATGGGGGTGGCGATCGGCCCGGCCTTCGCACTGATCAACACCGGAAACCCCTGGCTTTTCATGACCGCGCAGGTACTGGTCTTCGGCATCGCCATGGCCCCCGCCGCCGGAGTAACCGGATCGCTGTTCACCATGATCTTCGATGCAGATGTGCGCTACAGCGGCGTCTCGATCGGCTACACGATCTCCCAGGTCGCGGGCTCGGCGTTCGCCCCGACCATTGCGACCGCCCTGTACGCCTCCACCAACACCAGCAACTCGATAGTGCTCTACCTGTTGATCGTCTCGACCATCTCGGTGGTCTCGGTGGTCCTGCTGCCCGGCGGCTGGGGACGCAAGGGCGCGACACGCCAACTGGATGCCGACCAGCGCACCTCGACACCGAGCGCAACTGCCACCGCAGCTTCTTCGACTCCGCCCACCACCGACGCCGCACAGTCCCTGCGGACCTTGGACAAGTGAAGTGACCACCATGAACGACCACGACCCCACCTACGACACCGACGTCATCGTCGTCGGACTCGGTCCCGCCGGCGGCACAGCCGCTCTCGCCCTGGCCACCTACGGTGCACGCGTCCACGCCGTCTCGATGTTCCCCTGGGTCGCAAACTCACCCCGCGCGCACATCACCAACCAACGCGCCGTCGAAGTACTCCGCGACCTGGGCGTCGAAGACGAAGCCCGCACATACGCCACCCCGTGGGACCAGATGGGCGACACCCTGTTCACCACCAGTCTGGCCGGTGAAGAAATCGTCCGGATGCAAACATGGGGCACCGGCGCCCGGTACGGCGACTATCTCGCCGGCAGCCCGTGCGCGATGCTCGACATCCCTCAGCCCCTGATGGAACCGGTACTGATCAAGAACGCGGCCGAACGCGGTGCGTTGATCAGTTTCAACACCGAATACCTCGATCACAGCCAGGACAAGGACGGTGTCACGGTGAGATTCCGGGATGTGCGCTCGGGCACCGAGTTCACCCAGCGAGCGCGCTTCCTGCTCGGCTTCGACGGTGCCCGCTCGAAGATCGCCGAACAGATCGGACTGCCCTTCGAAGGCGAGCTCGCCCGTGCCGGCACCGCCTACATCCTGTTCAACGCGGATCTGAGCAAGTACGTCGCTCACCGGCCAAGCATTCTGCATTGGATCTTCAACTCCAAGGCCGGTTTCGGTGAGATCGGCATGGGTCTGCTGCGGGCGATCAGACCTTGGGGCCAGTGGATCGCCGGATGGGGCTTCGACATGTCCCAAGGTGAACCCGACATATCCGATGACGTTGTGCTCGAACAGATCCGTACCCTTGTCGGCGACCCTGAGCTGACCATCGACATCGTGTCGCGCTCGTTCTGGTACGTCAATCAGCAGTGGGCCGAGCATTATCAATCCGGCCGGGTGTTCTGTGGCGGCGACGCCGTACACCGGCATCCGCCGAGCAGCGGCCTGGGCTCGAACACCTCCATGCAGGACGCATTCAACCTTGCCTGGAAGATCGCCTACGCCGTCAAGGGATACGCGGGACCGGGACTGCTCGAGTCCTACTCCCCCGAGCGGGTCCCGGTCGGCAGGCAGATCGTCGCGCGCGCCAACCAGTCCCGCAAGGACTACGCCGGTCTGCGCGAGTGGTTCGATCCCACCAGCGACGACCCGGTCACCGCCGGCCTGATCACGCTCAAAGACCCCTCCCCCGAAGGCGCGGCCCTGCGCGAGCGCCTGTACGAGGCACTCGAGGTCAAGAACACCGAGTTCAATGCCCACGGCGTCGAACTCAACCAGCGTTACGCCTCGTCTGCGGTGGTCCCCGACCTTGAAGCCGGTGAGGAGGTATGGGGACGCGACCGGGAACTGTACCTGCAGGCCACCACTCGTCCTGGCGCCAAGCTGCCACACGCCTGGTTGGTCGGCCCGGACGGTACCCGGGTCTCGACCCTCGACGTCACCGGCAAGGGACAGATGACCCTGCTCACCGGCATCGGCGGCCAGGCATGGAAACGTGCCTCTGCCACATTGGACCTACCGTTCCTGCGCACCATAGTCATCGGTGAAGCGGGCATCAACGACTCGTACGGGTACTGGCGGCAGATCCGTGAAATCCATGAGGCCGGGGCTCTTCTCGTGCGCCCCGACGGCTACGTCGCCTGGCGGTACAGCGCTCCGGTATGGGACGACAGCGAAGCACTCACCCACCTCAAGAACGCGCTCACCATCGTCCTCGACCGCGCCCCGCACGAGACCCCAAGCGCCAGGAACGGCGGTACGCCCCAGTACAGCACCCACGCCGTACCGATCGTCGTCCCGCACGTCACCGCCGACGACGCAACACCAGCCTCCACAGCCAGCATCACACCAATCGAGGGAGCACACGCATGACCCGCCCGTACACCAGCGTCTGGGACGATCTGAACCAGGTCGAGTTCAGCCAGGGGTTCATCCAGGCCGGCCCATACCGCACCCGCTATCTGCACGCCGGGGACGACTCCAAGCCCACACTCATTCTCCTACATGGCATCACCGGCCACGCCGAAGCATATGTCCGCAATCTGCGTTCACACGCCGAGCATTTCAATGTCTGGGCCATCGACTTCATCGGCCATGGCTACTCCGCCAAACCCGATCACCCGCTCGAGATCAAGCACTACATCGACCACGTGCTGCACCTCATGGATGCCATCGGCGTCGAGAAGGCATCCTTCTCAGGCGAGTCACTGGGCGGATGGGTCACCGCCCAGTTCGCTCACGACCACCCGGACAAAGTCGAGCGGATCGTGCTCAACACCATGGGCGGCACCATGGCCAACCCACAGGTAATGGAACGGCTCTACACCCTGTCGATGGAAGCCGCCAAAGACCCGAGCTGGGAACGCGTCAAAGCACGCCTCGAATGGCTCATGGCCGACCCGAACATGGTCACCGACGACCTCATCCGCACCCGCCAGGCCATCTTCCAACAACCGGACTGGCTCAAGGCATGCGAAATGAACATGGCCTTGCAGGACCTCGAAACCCGCAAACGGAACATGATCACCGATGCCACCCTCCAAGGCATCACCGTGCCAACGATGGTTCTGTGGACTACCAAAGATCCCTCCGGTCCGGTCGACGAAGCAGAGCGCATCGCCTCCCACATCCCTGGCGCCAAGCTGGCGGTCATGGAGAACTGCGGACACTGGCCCCAGTACGAAGACCCCGACACCTTCAACAAACTGCACCTGGATTTTCTCCTCGATCGCAGTTGACACAGATGCAGCCGGTGCCGCCCTCCCCTGAAACCCCTGGCGGCACCGGCCGGACGCACCCATCCGACGAACCTCATCCGCTCTCGCTCGAACCATCCGGGCAGAGGCCGTGAAGTACCAGTAAGGAGGCTCCGCGATGCCTGTGGCGCTGTGCGCGATGTCGCACTCCCCCCTGATGGGACGCAACGACCCCGATCAAGAAGTCATCGACGCCGTCGACGCCGCCTTCGACCACGCGCGCCGGTTCATCGCCGATTTCGCCCCAGATCTGATCGTGATCTTCGCCCCCGACCACTACAACGGGGTCTTCTACGACCTGCTGCCACCGTTCTGCATCGGAGCCGGCGCGCAGTCCGTCGGCGACTATGGCACCGAAGCCGGCCCCCTCGACGTCGACCGTGACGCCGCCCGCACTATTACGCGCGAAGTACTCGACAGCGGTATCGACGCCGCGTTCTCCGAACGCATGCACGTCGACCACGGTTTCGCCCAGGCTCTACAACTACTCGTCGGATCGATCATCGCAGTACCGACCGTGCCGATCTTCATCAACTCCGTCGCCGAACCCCTCGGCCCCGTCAGCCGAGTTCGGCTGCTCGGCGAAGCTGTCGGACGAGCAGCCAACAAACTGGACAAACGCGTCCTGTTCGTCGGATCCGGAGGGCTCTCCCACGACCCACCGATTCCGCAGTTCACCAGCTCGCCTGAGCAGGTGCGCGAACGGTTGATCGACGGCCGCAATCCGAGCGACGCCGAACGCAAGGCCCGCGAACAACGCGTCATCACCGCAGGTCGAGACTTCGCTGCCGGTACCGCCACCATTCAGCCGTTGAACCCCCACTGGGACCAGCATCTTCTCGAGATTCTGGCATCCGGCGAACTCGAACAAATCGACACGTGGACCAATGACTGGTTCGTCGAGCAGGCCGGCCACTCGTCCCATGAGGTGCGCACCTGGATCGCCGCCTACGCCGCGCTCCATGCCAACGGCCCCTACCAGGTCACCTCGAGCTTTTACCGCGCAATCCCGGAGTGGATAGCAGGATTCGCAATCACGACAGCCCTCACCCTCTCCTCGAACCACACGAAATGACCGGCACCTGCACCCACGGAAAAGGTTCCTGTCGTTGTTCGACAAATCCGACTGAGCGCGACCATCACCGCACCGCCGCGGTTATCAAGCAGTGCACTACTGCAGGCTCGCGGGCTTTCTGCCATGCCGAGCCCTTGTTCTGAGTACATCCCCCGACACACGGTTCAACAATGAACACCACTGCGAAACAAGGCTATTGATTTCGAATTGCAGTTACCGGAGCTCGAGTGCATCGATGAGCTTGCGGCACTCGTCATCGGTGAAGTGCTTCCGCACCGCCGCGGCCAGCACATCCGGATCCGCTCCCAGGCGCTTGAGTGCCTGAGCCACCTTGTCCACCGGCTCGAGCTTGCTCGCAGGTTCTTTCGGCTGCGGCGCCTCAGGCTCGCGGGTTGCGGGGGTTGGCGATGAGCTGATCGACCGGAACGTCGGCGAGCAGTTGGCCTTCGAGAGGCTCGATCGTCGTCTTCGTCTTTTGTGGGTGCGGGGGTGCGCTTGCGGTCGACCGGGGAGTTGTCGCGACTGCTCCGACGAGGGAGGCGAAGTTCGCGCGCCCACCCTTGGGCGGCATCAGCGACCACCGTCCGCGAGCTCGAGGCTGAGCTTGTAGAAATCCTCCCGTGCCTGCAACGAGACGCGGTTGGCTTCGTATTCGGTGACGACGCGGCCTTCGGCGGCGGCACGGGTGTGGACCTTGTAGTGCCGCAACACCGTTCGGGCGAGGGACCATCCGTTGGCCTGGACGAACTCGCAGGTCTGTTCGAGGTCGACCTTGCCGTCGCGGGGATCCCAATTGTTCACCACGACAATGAATTTCTTGCCGAGCGGTTCGATGACCTGCTTGATCGTGCGCGCGGTGGGATCGAAGCACAGCGGTTCGGGTTCGATCGGAACGATGACCAGATCGGCGACCTCGAGCACCGCGCGCAACGCGTCGGCGGAACTACCGGTGCCGAGGACATCGGTGCCGTCGTCGGCACCGGACAGGTCGATCCAGTCCGGGGTGTCGACATAGACGTGCTTGATGCCGGGCAACTTGTCGAGATTACGTAGCACGTCGAGGTTGTCGTGGACCTGGTCGATCATAAACGGCAGTTCCTCGACACGTGAGGCCCACCAGACTGCGGAGCCCTGGGGGTCGACGGAGATCGCGGCAACCGGGGACTGAACATCGTCGTCGTCACCGCCGGCGAGTTGATCTTCTTCTCCCCGGCTTGCGCAGCACCGCTACTCCGAACGACGACTGTCGCCGCCATATGCAGTACGCACTCACCCTCCGGTTACACCGGGGATGGCCCTGCTGCCCGACAACCCGCCGACATGGGTGAGATAGGCGCCGGTCCGCAACCCTGACTCCGCGTCAGGGTTGCGCACATTGCCTAGGCTGCGCGACCGAACCGACGTTCGTAGTCCTCGCGTTCACGCGAGGCACGCGCCTGCGCCTTCGCACCGAGCAGATCAGGATCGAGACCGTGTTGCTGAAGTCGATGACGTTGCCAGATGCTCATCAACGCCACAGAAAAGTACGTCCAGGGCAAGAGCAGCAACATCATCATGGAGACGGGAATCCATACCGGTCCCGGGATCAGCAGGAACAACAGCAGCAGCGGGATGACCGGTACATTCCACCTGAGAAGATAGCGGCGCACGCCGCCCGGCCCCAGGATGTCGTTACGGACCCAGTCCTGCATCTGCGGAGGCAGGGGGCGGCCTACCACATAGGCCAGGCGCTGAATTACGGTAGGTCGTGTGCGAAGTGGGGTCGTCACAGCGTTCCCTTCGTTGTATCCGGTGGCTCGGATGGATCTCGGGACGGACGTCGATCCGAACTGGTTATTGCATGTGCTGCAGCATCATTGAGAAGGGTCAGTGCCCGATGCAGTTCCTGGAGCTCCGCCGGCGAAACACCGAGCTTCTCGACCACGGCGACCGGGACTTTCTGGGCTTCGTTCCGCAGGGCTCGACCTTGGGCAGTGAGATCGATGACCAGTTGACGTTCGTCTACACGACTGCGCGAACGAGTGATCAGCTGTGAGGCTTCGAGGCGCTTCAACAAAGGCGAGAGCGTGGGCGAGTCCAGAGCCAGCGCTTCGCCGATCGCCTTGACCGACATCGGAGCTTTCTCCCACAGCGCCAACATCACCAGGTATTGCGGGTGAGTGAGGCCTAGAGGCTCGAGGATAGGCCGGTAGACAGCCAGGACGGCCCGGTTGGCAACGGCAAGCGCGAAGCAGACCTGCCGGTCCAACGCCAGGAGGTCGTCGTTCCCGATCGAAGCGAGGTCACCTGTGGTCACAGGACGAGCATACCGGACTCAGTCGTGCACGAACGAATCGTGTGCGAGCAATATTCGAGATGTGCATCACCGGCACGACCCGCGATGCAGTTCGATATCCGAACAAGTGCGCCTCGCACCTGCGCACCCACTCCGATCCCTCGAAGTGTCGCGAATACCGAACCCAGCGGCGCCACGCGCATCACCGGCCAGTAACTTCATCAGTTTCCCATTGGGTCGAGCGGCGACGAACTCTGCCTGGCCTGCGGGTCGGCACGATGCGGCGCCTCACGATCGCCGGACGGCGACGAGTCGGGAAACGGTGGGTCCAGTCCGGGGGCAGACCACCACCGCCAGCGGCTGTGCATCGATCCGGTACATCGATGATGCGCACGTCACTGGACCTCGGGTACATCTCGCACGTAGGTCCGCCACTGCAGAGGAGGCCGATGCGCCTTACTTGTAAGGTTGTTCGTCGATCCACTTCTGCAGGCTGTACCCCAGCGAAGCCAACGACTTATCGAGAGTGGTCAACACCTCACTGGGGGATGCGGGAGACCTCACTCCCTCGCGCAGGACGGCGAGCACCACGGACTGCACCGCACCCCCGACAGCAGCCGGCACCACCGCCGCCGGACGCGTACCGATACGGGACGCAACGAACGTCGAGACGACCTCGGACCACACCAACCACCGTTGAGCACCCTCGGCCTGCAATTCCGGTGAGGCGTCGAGGATCCGAATCTGGGCGGTCCAGACGCCCTCGTCGTCGAGTCGGGCCGCTACCGTATCGATCACCCCGACCCGGATCGCCTCCATGACCGGCACCTCGTCGTCAACCGTGCCGAAGGAGCGCTGGAGGTCGCGGGTACTTTCCTCGAAAGGAAACCACACGAGTGCCGCTTTGCTGGAGAAGTACCGGAAGAAGGTGGTCTTGCTGATCCCCGCGGCCGCAACGATATCCATGATCGACGTCTCCGCATAGCCTCGTTCGAGGAACAGTTCGAACGCGGCGACCTCGACCTGCGCACGAGACGACACCTGAGGACGTCCACGTCTGCCGGTAGCCATCGCATTCCCCCCTCTTTTCGACCCGAAACTTGATTTTGGGTACTCGGTACCGTAAATATAGTCGACGCGCGATGCGACCGATAAAGACGATCTTGCAACACCACCACGATCCGTCACCCCCCCCCTGTAGGCGGACCGTGGTTCCCGGTCGGTGAACCGACCCCGTCCCGGATGCCCTGCCTGCCCCCCTCCAACGGGCAGGGCATCCGGGAACTTCCACACCGACCCGTGTAGGGCGGGTTGTGCCCTATCCGTTCGATTGAAGGGCCCGCCATGTCCCATCGATGCCGTTCGTCGGTGTTTGCTTGCGGGACAGCCGGTACGCCGATCGCTCCCACCGTCGGAGCGCTCTCCCTTATCGGAATCCTCTTTACGCTTTCCCACGAACGAAGGCAGTGCCGCTCACAGAGACCGATTCGGGAGTCCGACTGCTCGTTCGGCGCGTGGCATGATCGACTTGATTTTCGGAACCGGGTAGCATAATTATAGTTGAATACTCGATTACCGCTGCTGTCGTCCGAGCTGAACCGCCCGGACGATCACCTCCGGCACGTAGATGGCAGGTCTGATCGCGATCGGCAGACCCGTTCTCCCGACGGGACGCCTCGGCTCCACCGAACGACATACGACCAAGGAAGACCGTTCTCTGATGATTTCCAGCCTCGTAATCCGGCCTCTGGCCCGCGCAATCGCAGTCGTGCTGATCGTCGCCGATACCGCCCTCGCCACCCGAGTGCCGGCCCTGCCCGACTGGGATGAAGACGGCTCCGCCGCCCGGAGCTGACGTCGCAGGGACATCACCCGCACAATGCTGTGCCGCTTCCGGCGATCACCGACACGCCAACGCACCGAACCGGCACCGAGATGACCGAGACCACATCATGAAGCGTCGACGGCCTCATACCGTCGCGCGGCGAGCAGGACCGAGCACGGCGACATTGCCGGGTGCCGCAGCCGCCGGCAGGTCGAGGACCGTCGACGTACGCAAGCGATGCAGCAGGAACGCTGCCCCGAGCCGGCTGCGCCCGAATCCCTCGAACGGGTTGAAACCGAGTGTCGCAGTGATGGTATCGATCCTGCTCTGAAGCGTGCTGTGGTGGATGTTGAGCAGTCGCGCCGCTTCCCGAACGGACTGCGCAGCGACGACGGCATCGATCGTCTCCATCCCCCAGGCGTAGTGTGCGATGGCCTCGACACGGTCGGCGTCGCTGTGCGGAGCCTGCTCATCGGCGTCGGCAAGCAGTTCGATCAGACCCCCGTAGGAGTCGGCCACAACCTGGGGTTCCTTCGGGGCTCGGCACAGGCGCAGAGCGACCATCGCGGTCCGGAACGACCGATCCAACGAGTCCGGCGGCGTGGCTGTTCCGATACCGCACGGCGAAGCGCCGAACGGCGGGTACCGCTCCGGCACAACGATGGCGTGGACCGGACCGAACGGGGTGGCGATCACATCCTCCGGGCCGGCGGGATGATTGCGCCACACCGCGAACAGCGGTGCCACAACGAGGCGATACATGCCCGTTGCCGACAATCCGAGCGCACTCGCCGCGATCAAGCGCTCGTCGGGAATGCTCTCGCGACCGGTGAGTATGCCTAGGTGGCGGCGATTGTCGATCTCCCGGGCTCCACGCCCGTTCCGGATCCGCACAGCCAGTGCCAAGCGCTCCAGGATGAGTGCGTCGTTCGGCCCTGCAGCACCGTCGCGTTCGAGCCAGACGTCGATGCCGTCCTCCGACGTCACGTGCAGATTCGAAGGATCTGTCGGCGATTCACCCTGCACTGCTTCTCCTTTCGGAGTGACTCGTAGAATCCGCGGCGGGACGCTCTGCCGGAACCCTGCAGTACAACCGGCCAGCGCGGCAGCGGTTGCGAGCAGGGCACGGGTGTTGACGTTGCCGACGATCAACTCGTCGAAGCACGCGATGACACGCAGACCCAAACTGGCGCTGGGATCGAGGCGGGCGATCCGTCCGAGTAGCTCTTGCATATTCGTTCCTGCCCTCAGTCCGCAAGGATTTTCTCGACCCAGGTGTTGCGGGTCCGGATCATGGACCGGCCCACGCTGGTGTGCGGGGCGAAAATGTCGCACGCGTGAAAGGCGCCGGACCATACGTGCAACTCGGCATCGCCACCGGCTTGCCAGATCCTGTTGGCATAGTCGATCGCCTCGTCCCGGAAGATCTCGGCCGCACCGACGTCGATGAAGGCCGGCGGCAATCCGGGCAGATTCTGCGCGCGGGCCGGGGCTGCATACGGCGAGACAAGGTCGGTGCCCCGCTGCTCACCCAGCAGGGCGGTCCAGCCGGTTTCGTTGCTGATCCGGTCCCACACACCGATACCGTCGAACTGCTCGATCGAAGCGGTCGTGCACCGGTCGTCGAGCATCGGATAGTCGAGCACCTGCCCACACAACCGGGGACCACCGCGGTCCCGCGCAGCCAGCGCGAGACCGGCTGCCAGTCCGCCACCGGAGCTGGCACCTGCGACCAGGATCCGGTCCGCCCGCACGTCCAGATCGGTGACATGCGCAGCCAACCACTCCAGGGCGGCATACATGTCCTCACGCGGGTAGGGGTCGGGATACTCAGGGGCCAAACGATATTCGACCGTGACAAGAACCGCCCCCAGTTCGGTCACCCAGTCCAGCACCAGGTCCAGGCCGCTGAACATGTCTCCGAACATCAATCCTCCGGAGTGCGCGTACAGCACCGCAGGACGGGGCCCGCTGAAGTCCCGGGAACGAAGCACCGCAGCGTTGACGGCAGTGCCATCACCCCCGGGGAAGGTCACGTCGTTCACCGCGATCCGTCGGCGGTCGAATTCCTCGTCCATCGGAGGGGACGCATAGGACGTACGCATGAACTCGATCAGGTCCGCAGTGATGGTCGGAGGGAACATACCGCCTACCACAGCCAATCCCGCCTTGAGTTCGGCATCGAATGGTGGACGGGGCACGGCTCGGGCCATCGTCACCTCCTCGAAGACTCGCATCGAGGATACGGCGGCCGCTCGACCGAGGGACCCGCCATTCGGCGGGGAAACAGAGCGAAACTGCGCCGCTGCGTCGGTTGAGACACCCATCACACTCTTGTGAAACTTGGAGCAGCGTCACTGTCGACCGAACGAGAGGAACAACCCCCATGTCCGATACCCAACGCGTCGTCGACTCAGCCCGCGAAGTCATCCACACCACGGTGAACAGCGGTGCCGTGCCCGGAGTAGTAGCGGGCATGACGAACGACCAGGAAACCCTGTTCATCGAGTCCGCTGGGGTACGGTCTGTCGACAACGATCAACCGATGACCGATGACACCGTCTTCAGCATCTTCTCGACCACCAAAGCCCTCACCGGCACCGTGGCGCTGCAACTCGTGGAATCCGGTGATCTCGACCTGGATTCCCCGGCCGAGGAGTACGCGCCCGCGATCGGCGAACTCCAGGTCATCGAGGGCTTCGACTCGAACGGCGAGCCGATGCTGCGAGCACCGAAGACCGACATCACGACCCGCCAACTACTGCTGCACACCGCCGGCTTCGGATACGACTTCTTCAACGAGACGTACAACCGCCTCGCCGAGAACCACGGTCAGCCCAGCATCGTCACCGCCACCAAGGACGCGCTCGAGACACCGCTGCTGTTCGATCCCGGCACCCAGTGGGAGTACGGCTCGAATATCGACTGGGCAGGCCAGGTGATCGAAGGCATCGTCGGCACCCGCCTCGGCGAGGCGCTGAAGACACGAGTCCTCGACCCCCTCGGCATGACATCGACGTCCTTCACTCCGTCCGACGACATGCGCGCGCGTCTGGCGACCATGCACCAGCGCACCGACGACGGACTCCAGGCCACCGATTTCGTCATCCCCACCCCGCCCGAGGTCGACATGGGTGGGCACGGACTGTTCTCCACCGTCGGTGACTACCTCGCCTTCATCCGGATGTGGCTCAACGACGGCGAGGCAGACGACGGCACCGTCATCCTCCGCCCCGACACCGTCGAGTGGGCGACCAGAAACGACCTCGGCGACCTGACCGTGAAGATGCTTCCGGGTGTCATCAGGTCTCTGTCGAACGACGCCGAGTTCTTCCCTGGCCAGCGCAAGGGCTGGTGCTACACGTTCATGACCAACGAAACCGAAGCACCCACGGGCCGTCCCGCAGGCTCTCTCGCCTGGGCAGGCCTGGCCAACCTCTACTACTGGATCGACCGGCACAACAAGATCGGAGGCTACTGGGCGACGCAGATCTTCCCGTTCGCCGACCCCAGCTCGCTCGGTGGTTACCTCGACATGGAGACCGCCGTCTACCGAGCCCTTTCCTGACCCCGGTTCCATCCCGGGCCGCGGCACCGGACATCGACCTCGATCCGTTGACCGCTCGCGTAACCGGCGCGCTCGCCGAACAGCCACACGACGACATCAACGAGATCGGGTGAAATCCCCACCCGACGCACGGACACCACACCGCTGCGGGTGTCGAAACACCCGCAGCGGTGTGGTGTTGCCACGCTGTTCGAGGTCTGGGTGCAACAGGTCGAGCGCGAACACCGTCTCCCACGGGCTTGCCGCGAGGGCCGCACCTTCCGACAGTCACCGCTACCGCACGCAAGGCCATAGGACGACTCTCGGATCACGCATTCTGCGCGATCACACGTGGATGCCGAACGTGTCGATCTTGCGGTAGAGAGACGACCTTGCGATCCCCAGCAATTTCGCGGCGGCGACACGATTGCCACCGCTGTCCCGTAGCGCAGCCACTATGGCATCGCGCTCGACTCTTTCCATTGCCGTCATCGTCCGGCGAGGCGCGGAGCTGAGCGCTGGAGGCAGATCAGCGACTGCGATCGTTCCCGCGGGCTTGGCGCGAAGTACGTGATTGAGAGTGCCGACCAGTTCACGGACGTTGCCGGGCCAGTGGTACTTCTTCAGGGTTCGCATCGTGTCGTCGCTGAAAGCGGTTTCGCGGTGAGGTGCAAGGTGCATTCGGATGATGTCCGGGATGTCATCGGGGTGATGACGCAATGCGAGGACCTCGACGGTGGCGATGAAATGCTCGGCGAGAGCAGAATCCTGAAGTGCTTCCCCATCAGTGGATGTGGTCGCGACGATCCACCGAGCGGGGTATCGGTGCTGGTCGGCGGATATGAGGTCGGCAAAGAGCTCATCGGTGCTCGCGTCGAGTCGGTCGATGCGACGAAGGACGATCGTGGTCGCCGCGGAGTCGAGCGCAGTGCGCAATTCCTCGTGAGCGGACTTTTCAGCAGAGCAATCCACGACGACAATCGGGGCCTGCGGATTCTTGTACAGGTGCATGCCCCGAACGAGAGTGAGTTTGCCGCTTCCTGGTTCACCTTTGAGGATCACGTTGGCATCTGTCGCGGCGAGGGACGTCAACTCCCCTCGACACCGGTTCCATTGGAGCGAAGACCCCGCCACCCCCGGAAACACGGGAACCGTGCGCCGGGGTTGCATGATCTTCGTGGGACACGATGTCGCCTCGACTTCGAAGACGATGCCGGCGATGTCGCCGCCATGTTCGACGAGAGTGCGCTTGACGGTGATGCTACCTCCGGACGGAAGGCGCAGGTCGAACTGGGCAACTCGTGACGGATCGAGCATCGACTGTGCTTCCTCGCGGAGAAAAGCCTCGTCGATCGGGTCGAGAAGGCGCGAGCCGATCTCGTTCGACATGAAAACACCGCAACTGAGTGAGTACACCGCCGTCTGCCGGCGCCGACAGGCGACGAGGAACTCGCCGAGCACGAGCTGTTGCTTGATCGATCCCGTGGCGCGAAGAGCCGACTCGATATCACGAGCCGCTCCAAGGGCGAGCTGGCGCATCAACGGGTTCGATGTGTGGGTCAAGCCTGTGATGTCGATCAGTCCTTCGACACGGCCGGTGGTGGGGTTGTGAATGGGCGCGCCGGCACAGGTGAAATACTGGATCGATTCGTGATAGTGCTGAGCGCCGTCGACGTAGACGGCCATCCCGGTCTCGAGGGCTGTGCCCACTCCATTGGTACCGACGAGCTCTTCGGCGTAGGTGAACCCGGGAGCGAAGTACACCTTGTCCAGCTTCGCGGCGAGGACGGGATCATTGTCCCGCCGGACCAGCACACGCGCATGCTCGTCACTCAACGCGACACTGAGGGACATGTCGGACAGGTCGTCATGGAGCCGATCGAGGATCGGCAGGGCGCATCGCACCAGTCGTCGGCGAAGATCGAGGTCTTCGACGTACTGTAGCTGTGGAAGGTGCGAGCCGTCCGGGATGACACCCGCCTGACGTGAGCGTCGCCATGACTGCGCGATGAGGGGCGAGACGTCCTCGGAGGGGGAACCGGCGAGGTCATGGAGATGCCGGGCGGTGGTCACGCGGCGCCGGCGGTTATCACTGTCCATCACATTTCCTTGCAGGTCGCAGTACTGCCATCCCCCTCAATGTGCCGCACGTCACATTCTGTGGATGTCCCAGAATAGGACATCGATCTGCCGTCTCCAACGGCAGTAGCGGGGCGGGTACGGCCACCCCGCCGGCCGGAGATCGGCACTCGCGGTCCGCACCGCGCCTACTCCTCGGACCACCGACTGCCGCGATCCGGGGTGCACACCACCATCAGGAGACTGACGTCAGGTCGTCGACGGCGACCGGATCACCGGGCTCGGCTTCACCCCGCAGGGGAAGCCGAGCCCGTTCCATCACCTGCCCCGCCCTACGCATAGAGGTCGACATCGCCGGCAACCGCGCAAGAATCTCGATGTTCTCTGCCGCCACGACCGCCGGCGGGCACACTCACTACCGTCCCGCCCACGTGGACCGTTGTCGTGGCGGCACCGCTTCAGACCTCGATCGCGAGAAGATCCGCAAGGTGGCGGTCGATCTGCGGCATGTAGGTCGGAGCGACAGCGAACAGGCCCAAATGCCCGAGCACATCTTCGACCACGCGCAGTTCACTGCCCTTGATCAGTTCCTGCTCGGCAGCACAGTCGCGGACCGGGAACAACTGGTCTTCGTCGATGGGAATCACGAAGGTCTTGGCGGTGATCCGTCCGAGTGCAGCGGCCAGGTCTCCCCCGGTATGCCGAGAGACGTCGCCGCGTTGCCAGGCCCAGGATTGAGTGAGGAGTGCGTTGGGATCCATCGCCGTGAAGTAGGGCTCGAGGAATCCGGTCAGGAACGCGTCCAGGGATTCGAACTCCATTGCTCGCCATACTTCTTGCTTCCAGAACTCGGTCGAGAATCCGAGCACTCCCCAGATGTGAGCCTGCCTGGTGAGGCCGTCGACGACCTGCGTATGCGAGGTGTATTCGCCGCCGTTCCAGCCCGGATCCGACAGGATCGCTTCGCGCATGATCTCCGCGATCAAGAAATCACCGGGAGTGTTGCGTGCCGTACCGGCAATCGGTGCGGCGCGCAGAACCTTGTCGGGGAACCTCACCGCCCATTCGTAGGTCTGTTGAGCTCCCATGGAGCCTCCCGTCACCAACGCGAGGCGTTCGATACCGAAATGCTCCCGGAGCAGCCGCTCCTGGGCCACGACATTGTCCCCGATCCGAACACGAGGGAAGTTCGACATGGCGATCTCTGCGTTGACGCCGGTGGCGTTGTGGGGAGACGTCGACAGACCGTTGCCGATCTGATCCACGCAGACGATGAAATACTTGCTCGGGTCGAGAGCATGGTCAGGACCGATGTATGCGTCGCGCCAGATCTGGTGGGTCCCCGAGTACCAGGTGGGGATGAGGATTGCGTTGTCCTTGGCTTCGTTCAGCGTTCCGAACGTTGCCACTGCGAGCCGGCAGTCCGGGATCGAGCCACCCTCCTCGAGGTCGAGGGCTCCGATGCCGATCAGGTCGTAATCACCGTGGAAGTCGTGCGTGTAGTACGGGTTGTCGATCATCGAGATCGTCCTCCTGAGCTATGAGAAAGCGGTAGCAGCGCGTGCTCACCCGATGACATGTGCGTACGCCGCCGTGAGACGAGCAGTGGTCGACCGCAGGGGTCGGATATCCGAGAAGGTCAGCTCAGCTGGAATCCCTTGTAGCCGGCCGCGGCGGCCGCGAGAGTGAGTTCTCGATAGGTGCCGACCCCGCCGGTGTAGGACAGCACACGGCGAGGTTTTCCGGGAACGTTCGCGCCGTTGTACCAGGAATTGGTCTTCGAGATCAGCGTGGCATTCGCGGTTTCGTCGTGGTGGGCGACCCATTCGCCCTCACCCTCGACGGTCGGTTCGATGACGGTGTACCCGTGCTCACGCATGTGCCGGATGCATTCGGTGATCCATTCGGTCTGTTGCTGCAGACAGGTGGTCATGTTGCACAGAGCCGCGGAGGGGGCGAGTGGGGCACCGGTGGTCAGCATGTTGGGATAGCCGTGCACCATCAGGCCCATCGTCGTGCGGATGTCACGCGACCAGTCGCTCGTGAGCGATCGGTCCTCACGTCCACGGATGTCGATTCGTGTCAGCGCGCCGGATCCCGCATCGAATCCCGTGGCCAGGATGATGACGTCGACTTCGTGCAGCGTGCCGTCGTCCAACAGGATCCCTTCCGGGACGATTCGGCTGATCGGATTGGTGCGCACCCCGACTGCTTCGACATTCGGACGGTGGTAGACCTCGAGATAATTGGTTTCCAGCGGTACCCGGTGTGTACCGAAGCCGTAGTCGGTCGGAATCAACAGTTCACACAGCTTCGGATCCTTCAGTCGCGCACGCATCTTCTCTCGCACGAACTCGGACACCTGCTCACTGACCTCTTCATCGGAGAACACCTCCGCGAAAGAAGCGAGCCAGAGCTTGAGTGAACCGTTGTCATAGATCTCTTCGAGCCTTTCCCGCCGTTGCTCGGGAGTCAGGTCGACCCATGCATGCTCGAAGTCGTATTCGAAGCCACTGAACGTATGCGGCAACGTCGCGCGAAGTTCCTCGAAGCGCTCCTTGTACGCGGCAACATCCCGGTCGTCGTAGGACGGATTCTTCATCGGCAGGGCGTACTGCGGTGTACGGATGAACACCTTCAGATGTTCGACCTTGTCGGCGATGGTCTGGATGACCTGGATCCCGGTGGCGCCGACACCGATCACTGCAACTTTCTTGCCCGCGACATCGGCGCCCTCCTTCGGCCATCGAGAGGTGTGGAAGATCGGGCCGGCGAAGCTTTCCTGACCCTCGAACACCGACGACATCGGTGCCGACAGCATGCCGGCGCAGGTGATCAGGAACTGGGTGGCAATCGTGTCCCCGCGATCGGTGCGCACGATCCATCGCTTCGAGTCCTCGACGTAATGCGCACTGGTGATCGTCGTCGAGAATTGGATGTCGCGACGCAGATCGAGACTGTCGGTCACATAATGCAACCACTGCTCGATCTCGGGTTGGCCGGGGAAACGCTGACTCCAGCTCCAGTTCTTGTACAGCTCATCGGAAAACAGGTACTGGTAGATGTAGGCCTCCGAATCGAATCGAGCACCCGGATAACGATTCCAGTACCAGGTGCCGCCGACGTCGGAGGCGGTATCGAAGGCGCGCACCCGCAGCCCCAGCTCGCGAAGCTGATGCAGCTGATACAGGCCGGCGACTCCCGCACCGATGATCAACGCGTCCAGCTCGAGTGACACCTCGGTATCAGCAAGTCCGACCGCAGAGGAAGAGTGAGGCGACATGTCCTAGCCTTTCTGTAGTTCAGGTCACGTGGAAGCCATCATCGTGATGTGCGCCTCACTCAGCTGTCCCATCTTCGGACACTTCCCGGCTTCGCAGACACGGATATCACCGAGTCCGGCGCCTCTCGCACCGCCAGCACCCCAGCAGAACCGATTTACAACTCGGGGGGTGTTTTCGACGACGCGGTGGGCAACCTTCGGCAAAGAGGCCTGCAGTATATCCGGAATATACTGTTACGCAATGATTTCTACCACCAGTCCAGTTCCGGACCCATCTTGCCGCATGCTCGACACCGCCGCGATCGCCATCTCGATTCGGGTCGCCGCCGCACCGATATGAGCACACAGTCGGCGATCCGACACATTCCGGCCTTCCAACCGCGACCGTTGGATGCCACAGAATCCGAACTCTGTTCTGGTAGCTGCAATTCGAATTGCCATCGCCTGATCCCTCATCCCCCGGTAGCCGCCACGAAGACGGGACGAACCACAGCTTCCCGACTACCCGAATGAAAGGGAGATTCACCGAATCATGGCCACGAGACCGAATAAACCTGTTCAGAGTACGCATGATCATGCAAAACGAACAGTCTGTCGCTGCTCGGAGGGCCGAGATCGCAGTCCTGCCCGAACGGTTCGGCGCATCACCGCCGGCGCAGGTGCTCGAGCGTGCCTTGGTAAGGAACACTGATGTCACACGAAATGCACCATCTCGATCTGGGACTGTGGGCGCTCTTTCTCGCCTACGGCACCTCGATCGCCGGGTCCTTCGTCGGCCTGTCCTGCGCTCGCCGAGCCGCTACCACCCCACTCGGTCCGACATGCTGGCGCTGGTTGGTGATGGCAGCCTTGTCCATCAGCGGTGTCGGGATCCGGATGACCCACTTCATCGCCATGATGAGCTTCGCGGTGAGCCTGATGCACTACTGCGGCATGGCTGGATTTCACGCGTCCTTGGACTCGACGGCCACCACGCCGGAGGGCGCGACGCTCCTCGATTCGATGCTTCAGGCATACATTTTCGGCACGACCATACTGGCGGCGCCGCTCGTCGCATTGGTGCTCGCTCGTCAGAGTGCCGACACCGAGGTCGACGAAGCGATCGCCACGTGGAGCGCGGAGATCAATGATGCTGTCCCCTACCCCGGTGACCGAGGGCAGGAGGCCACAGCTGAACTCGACACCCGTCGAGACGTTCCGCGTCGACCTGCCGACCCCCTTCGCAAGGGTGATGTGCAGGTAGTGCCACACGAACGAGTGCGGCAACCATCTCTCTGGTGAAGGACCCACCGTTCGGCGGGTCCTTCACCAGCCCCCCCAGCGCACGAGTGTTTGTTGAGGGCAGGGGCATTCGCCGGTCTGGATGCTGCCACTGGTGATCAGTGTGCGATGTACTTGGTGGCGAGATACTCGTCGATACCTTCGACCGATCCTTCGCGGCCGAAGCCGGACTCCTTCACCCCTCCGAAGGGCGCGGCCGCGTCGGCGATGATGCCTCGGTTGATTCCGACCATGCCGGTCTCGAGTGCGTTGGCGACTCGGGACGCTCGGTCGAGATTCTGGGTGTAGAAGTACGCAGCGAGGCCGTATTCGGTGTTGTTCGCCGCCGCGGTCGCTTCGTCCTCCGTATCGAAGGTGGTGATCGCGGCTACCGGGCCGAAAATCTCCTCACGCAGCAGACGCGCGTCGGGACTCACGCCGTCGAGAACGGTGGGGGAATAGAACGTTCCCGTCCCGTCAGGACGGCCACCGCCGATGCGGATACGCGCACCCTTCGCGACGGCGTCTTCGACCAGAGCATCGACGGTGGCGCACTGCTTCGCGGTGATCAGCGGTCCGATATCGGTTCCTGCGTCGAGACCGTGTCCGGTGCGCAAGGCACCGATGCGTGCCGTGAACTTCTCGCTGAACTCTTCTGCGACGCTACGTGCGACGTGGAATCGGTTGGCTGCTGTACATGCTTGGCCGCCGTTGCGGAATTTTGCAGCCATCGCGCCGTCGACCGCTGCATCGACATCAGCGTCATCGAACACGAGGAAGGGGGCATTGCCTCCGAGTTCCATCGACATCCGCAGGAGCCGATCCGCTGATTGACGAACCAGCATCTTGCCGACACCGGTGGATCCGGTGAACGTGATCTTGCGCAGATCAGCGCTGCTGATCAGTGGTGCGGTCAGCGCTGCAGCATCGGAGGTCGGCAGAATCGAGAGCACACCCTCGGGCAGACCCGCATCGGCGAAAATCTGACCGACGAGCAGCATCGTCAAAGGCGTTTCGGCCGCTGGTTTGACGATGATCGAACATCCGGCCGCCAATGCTGGACCGATCTTGCGCGTGGCCATGGCCAACGGAAAGTTCCAGGGGGTGATGGCCAGTACCGGCCCGACCGGTTCTCTGGTGACGACGATGGTGCCGGTTCCCGAGGGGGACGGCGAGACTCGCCCGCTGATTCGGTTCGCTTCCTCGGCAAACCAGTGCAGGAATGATGCGCCGTATTCGATCTCCGCATACGCCTCGTGGAGCGGTTTACCCATCTCGAGAGTGATGGTGCGCGCGAGGTCGTCTGCCCGCTGGTGGATGAGTTCGAATGCGGTGCGCAGTATTTCGGCACGTCGACGCGAGGGAGTCCGCGCCCAGTCCCCCTGCACAGCAGTGGCGTGTTCGAGAGCTCGGCGTCCATCCTCGGGCGCGGCATCGGCGACATGCGCAATCACGGCACCGGTCGCGGGGTCCTCTACGGGGAAAGTGGTGCCGGTAGACGAATCGACGAGTTCTCCACCGACCCAGAGTTGGGTGGGGACGCCCGCGGGGAGAGTGTGGGTCATAGCTCCTGCCGAGTGTGTGAAGGTTCATCGCCACGCCCGACCAGTCGGCACCCGAACCGGGAGCCGAGGCCGATGCAGGTCGCTCGGGTGTAGCCACGCGCGTTCGGTGGCCACACCCGAGCGGGCGAGCGGGTACTAGCTGGTGGTGATGGACTTGCGTGCCTTGTCCTGGAGGGTTTCGAGTGCCCGGATGAGATATCCACGGAAGACAGTGTGGTTTTCGCTCATCGGGAAGTGGCCGATCTCCTTCATCTCGATGAACTCGGCGTTCGGGATCTGCGCCGCGGTCCGGGCGCTGTCCTCGGGGGTGGTGAGGTAGTCGTAGTCACCGGTCAGCATCACAACCGGGCACCGGTCACCGTCGATGTCCGCGAGCTTTCCGCGCAGGTCGTGATCGACCGAGTAGAAGTGCAGGTCACCGCGGAAGGACTCGGAACCCTGGCTGTAGTAGAACCAGGTCTTCCAGCGATCCGCCTCCGGCGACTGAGGTGCCATCAGGTCCCACACGCCGCTCGCGCAGACCTGTGCCGCGTTGGCGTGGGGGTGCTGCCACCAGTCGAGGTAGAAGCCCGGCGAATAGTCCGCACCCTCGACAGGGATGACGCCGGCGAAGCGGTCAGGGTGCCGAAGCGCAAGCTGCAGGGCGATGTTCCCACCGAACGAGGATCCCATGAAGATCGGGTTCTCGAGTTCGAGCGCGTCGCACAACGCCACGATGAAATTGGCGAAGTGGTCCGCGGAAAGCTGGTACTCCTCGGTCCACCATTCGGTGTTCTCCGGCGGATCGGACTTCCCGTGTCGCGGCAGGTCGTAGGCGATGACACGGTAGTTGGCGGTGATCTCCTCGTCTTCGAGCAGACCGCGCCACTGGTGGTTGTGGCAGCCGGCGGTGTGCTGGCACACCAGCGGCTGGCCGGTGCCGTTCTCGAGGTAGAAGACCTTGTACAGCAGTCCGTCGACGTCGACGTCGACGTAGTGGCCGGTGACCGGGGAAATCTTGCTCATCAGTGTTCCTTACGGCTCAAAGGGGGTGGGAGGATCAGACCGGGACGCCGACGGTGCGCAGGAGTTCGATCTGGCGGGTGATGCACCGCAGGTTCTGCATCAGCACCAGGATGTCGCCTTCGAGCTTCATGTCGCGCTGGAAGCTCGCGGCCCAGATGCCGTGGTACATCGGGGCGGGCACCGGGACGCCGAAGTTGCGCCAGGTCTCAGCGCTGGCACGCAGCGCGAACTGGTACGGCACATCCAGCGGACCCGGGTCGATCGCGATGTCCACCACGTTGCCGCGGCTCATCTGGATGACGAACGTGTGGTCGGTCATGTCGAGCAGGTACGAGCAGGTGAAGTACTTGCCGTGTGCCTGGATCTCGGGGTCGGTGTTGTTCGCCTCGGTGAACGAGGCAGCCCAGTCGGCCGTGTCGAGGGCACGCGTAGTGACGGTCATGTGGGATTCCTTCGATGAGGGAGACAGCGAGGCCGAGTGCGAGCACTCGCTCCGGTATGCCGACCCGAATCCGGAAAGTGCTGGCCTCCCGGATGCCGTGCCGGCCATGACAGCCATCACACCTCGTGTCCGCCGGGTGCGTCCAATACCTATCCGGCCCGGATCGATAGGCAATGACTACTGGTCTCCCGGGGTGGTGTTGGCTATCTTCGGAAACATGCAACCCCAGCTCGACCTGCGACTTCTGTCCTATTTTGTGGCAGTTGCGGAAGAGCTGCACTTCGGGCGCGCAGCCGCCCGTCTGCACATCGCTCAGCCCTCATTGAGCGTGCAGATCCGCAAACTCGAGCAGAACCTCGGCGCGGTGCTGCTGCTGCGCAGCAGCAGGCATGTCGAACTGACCCCTGCCGGCCAGATCCTGCTCGACGAAAGCCGCCGGTTGCTGGCGAACGCCGAACGAGCCGTCAACCTCACCCGCGAAGCCGCCCACGGCGTCAGTACCCGCAAGTTGGTCATCGGCTTTCAAGGCAACGCAGCTGCCGAGCTCACACCGCACATTCTCAGTACGTTCCAGTCGCTGCATCCGGGCATCCAGGTGCAGATGCATTCCTACGATTTCTCCGACCCGTATGTCGGGTTGGCCGACGGATCCTCCGATGTCGCCTTCGTCCGGCCCCCGCTGTTGATGCAGGACTGGCTGGGCATGGAAGCCCTGTTCGTCGAACCCCGGGTGATGGTCGTGTCCGCGAATCATCCGCTCGCCCAGTTGCCCGAGGTGAGCGTCGAACAGGTCACCAACGAGTTCTTCGTCGCACGCAAAGCCCCCGAGAACTGGCGAAACTACTGGCTGGCCACAGAATCGCGCCAAGGCGAACCGGTGCGGGTCGGCGCAGACGTCGCCACCGTCGACGAATGCTTCGAAGCGATCCTCGCCGAGCGCGGCGTGGCATTCTCACAAGCATCGACGCAACGCTTCTACAGCAGACCGAGCCTGGCATTCGTGCCGGTGACCGACATCCCTCCCACGGCGCTGTCCATCGCCTGGCGCACGGATGTCGCGTCCAAACCCGTACAGGATTTCATCGACACAGCACGCGCTGTGGCCTCGCTCCACACCGTGCCCGGAGCATGGTCCACCCGGCCTCACAACTCGATCACCGAAGGTGCCCACCGCACGACAGGCTGACTTCTCCTGGCCCCTCGAATCAGCATTCCGATCACTGGTGCCTTCTTACCGAACCCATTGCTCAGCGTGCGAGTACCGCTCGACGTCACGAACGGTCACAGTCTTTCCCGAGCCGACGTGGACCTGTTGCAGACAACCAACGACACGGCGGCCTCCCTCCGGAGACCGCCGTGTCGTTGGTTGTGCAGCACACCTGGGCGTGACTACCCGCGCTGCTCCGGAAGGTTGTGTGACACAACGCCACATGCAAACCCGGTCCGAAGCCACGCAACAGACGTAGTCCTCTGCGCACCCAGTCCGAACCGAGGCGACATCGCGAGCAGCGATGGCCCTACGACAGCCGGCCGTTCACCCGGCGGGGGATACCCCACGGGTTCGCATCGACGAGAGCGGACGGCAGGTTCGCTTCGGGCACCGACTGGTAGGCGACCGGACGCAGGAACCGCCGAATCGCGGTCGCTCCGACGGAGGTGTGTACCGAGTTGGTGGCCGGGTAGGGACCACCGTGGTGCTGAGCCCAGCCCACGGCCACACCGGTGGGCCATCCATTCCAGATGACGCGCCCCGCACGGCGCGCAAGCGCACCGAGCAGTCCCGCAGCATCGGGATCGTCATCGGTTCCGTGGACGGTCGCTGTCAACGTGCCCGGCAGGACAGCCATCGCCGCGTACAACTCGTCGATCGATGTGTAGGTCACGATCAGCCCGAACGGACCGAAGCATTCTTCGAGCAGGTCCTGAGGGTTTCGACGCAGTGCCCGAGCGTCGGTCACGCCGATGACCGGCCGCACCGACAGTTCGTCCAGACCACTCTGCTCGGGCACTGCCACCGGCCGGACCTCGGGATGGTCGAGGATCTGCTGGGACACCTCGAGAAACGACTGCCGGATCCCTGCGTGCAGCAGACGGAACGAATCATCGGCGACCGCGGTTCGAACGAGCCACTCGATCGAACTCTGCTCGGGAACGAACAGCAGCCCCGGCTTGGTGCAGAACTGCCCCGCGCCGAGCAGCAACGATTCGAGGAACTCGCCGGCGATCTTGCCCGACCGGTCCTCGGCGGCCGCAGGTGTCACGAACACCGGATTGGTGCTGCCGAGCTCACCGTAGAACGGGATGGGATCCGGGCGGCCGGCTGCCAGATCGGCCAGCGCACGGCCACCCGATGTCGAGCCGGTGAACCCGACGGCGGTGATACGCCGATCCTGGACGAGCTGACGTCCGATCTCGGCGCCCTGCACAACCCCGAAGGTGCCGTCCGGGGCGCCGCCCGCCCGCAGTCCCTCGTCGATCGCCCGCGCATAAGCGGCGGTCAATCGCGGCTGAGCAGGGTGGGCTTTGGCCACGACGGGGCAGCCGGCAGCCAATGCCGAAGCAGTGTCTCCGCCGCCGAGTCCGAATGCGAACGGAAAGTTGCTCGCACCGAACACTGCGACAGGTCCGGTGGGTACGAGCATCCGACGCAGATCGGGACGCGGAGCAGGGTGCGCATCCGGATCGGCCGTGTCGATGATCGCTTCCAGCCAGGAGCCCTCCTCGACGACCTCGGCGAACATCCGCAGCTGCGTCGTCGTCCGCGTGACTTCGCCGCGCAGGCGCGGCTCGGGCAGTGAACTGTCGGCGGCCGCCAGCGGCACCAGTTCCGACGCTGTGGCGTCGAGCGCATCGGCCACCGACCGCAGAAGGTGCGCTCGCTCGTGCAGGTCCGTACGAGCAAGAGGCGCCGCGGCGGCCTCGGCGGCGTCGAGAATCCGCTCGTAATCCTGCGCGGTGGTGTCGAGAAGAGTGTCTGTCGCAGTGGTTTCCATTGCTGTCCTGTCGAATTCGGAGCATTCCGTGCTGAGTGTGTGGATCTCAGTGTGCGGGAGAACCGATGTGATGCGACATCTCCACATGGAGATGGTGTGAGTGCAGTCACCGCCTCCAGGATGGGCATCACACGAGATACCGGATGACTTTGGAGGACGACGATGACCGCAACGACAGGACCACTCGCGGGGGTTCGGGTACTGGATATGACACGTCTGGCGCCCGGACCGTACGCGAGCATGCTGCTCGCGGACCTCGGCGCAGAAGTGATCGCAATCGGTGGTGGTCGTTCCGGGCTTCCGGTGCCCGCGCTGTCGCGAGGCAAGGAATTCATCTCGCTCGATCTCAAGACCGCCGACGGCCTCGACGCCCTGCACACCCTCGTTTCGGAAGCCGACGTCTTCATGGAAGGATTCCGCCCCGGAGTGGCAGACAAGCTGGGCGCCGGTTACACGGAACTGTCGGCCCTCAATCCCGGACTCGTCTACTGCAGCGTGACGGGCTACGGCCAGAACGGGCCCATGGCGCAGCGCGCCGGGCACGACATCAACTACCTGGCCATCGCCGGTGCCCTCGGGACCTTCGGCCCCTCGGATCACCCGCCGACACTGCCGCTGAACCTGGTCGCCGACTTCGCAGGCGGCGGATTGCTGTCGGCATTCGGCATCATGTCCGCCCTCTACGACCGCACGCGTACAGGCAAAGGCCGGTACATCGATGCCGCCATGGTCGACGGCGTGCTGTCGATGATGGGAATGAACTTCGTCGATTGGCAGACGCCGACGCTGCCCGGACGTGGACACGGCGTACTGACCGGATCGATGCCGTTCTATCGGTGCTACCGCTGCTCCGACGATCGCTACGTCGCAGTCGGGGCCCTCGAGACCGCCTTCTTCGAACGGTTGTGGACCACCCTCGACCTCGGTGCCGTTCCGAACCATTTCGACGAGTCCACCTGGGACCACATCGAAAAGTCACTGACCACAGCATTCGAGACGAAGACGATGGCGGAGTGGACCACAGTGTTCGCCGATGTCGATGCCTGCGTGACACCGGTACTCGAACCGCACGAACTCGCCACCTTCGATCAGATCGTCGCCCGGGACCCGGACTTCGCACTGGATTCGGTCCCCGTGGTCCCGGTGTTCTCCGACGGCCCGACACGGCGCGCCACCGACACCCATGTCAAGACCGAGGAAGTGCTGCGCCGTGCCGGTGTCGCCGAAGACCTCGCCCACCGGGCGGCCGCAGCCGGTATCCCCTCGTCCGTGACGGGTCTGAGCTGGCCCCCACTGTGACCGTCGAACTTCCGAATCATCGCCTTCCCCACACAGACCAGGAGTAATTCATGAGTATCGAGTATCGCGAATTCCGCGAGAGCGTCCGCAAACTCGCGCAGACCAAGATCGCACCGCACGCCGCCGATGTGGACGACAAGGAACGATTCCCCTCGGAATCCTGGGCAGCCCTGCGCAGCAACGACCTGCCCGGACTCGCCTACCCCGAGAGCCTCGGCGGCAGTGGAGCCGACCTGCTCGCCCAGGTCATCGCTGTAGAAGAAGTCGCAGCGTCCTGTGCAAGCACGGCACTGGTCATGCTGGTCAACTGGGCCGGCACCTCCACCGTGCTCCGTCAAGGCTCCGACGAACTCAAGCAACTGGTGGTACCGAACGTCGCATCGGGCGCCGCCGGCGCCGCATGGTGCATGACCGAGCCGCGCGTGGGCTCGGACCTGTCGGCGATCGCAACGACCGCAACCCAGGATGGGTCCGACTGGATCCTCAACGGTCAGAAGCGGTTCATCAGCAATGCGCCGTGGGCCGACTGGTACGCCGTGCTGGCGAAGACCGGAGAGAAGTCACTCGGCATCTTCATGGTGCACAAGGACGACGCCGGCGTCAGTTTCGGCGCTCCCGAAAAGAAGATGGGTATGCGCGGCAGCCCCACGACCGACGTGAACTTCGACGAGTGCCGACTGCCCGCCGTCCGGGTCGTCAACGACCCCTACCAGGGGTTCGCGTACATCTCCGAGGAACTGAACGTCAGCCGGGCACTCATCGCCGCGCAGGCTCTCGGCATCGCACAGGGCGCATTCGATGCCGCCGTGTCGTACACGACCGACCGCGAGCAGTTCGGCCAGTCCATCTCCCGCTTCCAGCTTCTGCGCGGCATGGTCGCCGATATGGCCGTCAAGATCGAGTCGGCCCGCACGCTGCTGTACGACGCAGCCCGTCTCATCGACGACGGGGAACCGGCGGGACGGACGAAGGCGGCCATGGCGAAGCTGCTGTGCAGCGACACCGCCATGTCGGTGACCACCGATGCGCTCCAACTGCACGGCGGATACGGCTATGTCCGTGATTATCCGGTCGAGCGGATGATGCGCGACGCCAAGATCACCCAGATCTATGAGGGCACCAACCAGATCCAGCGACTCATCATCGCCAAGTCGGTATACGGAAAGTAGGCGCACCGTGCACCACCCCCAGCAACAACAAGCGCTGAGCGGCATCCGGGTCCTCGACCTCGGCGAGATCATGCAGGCGCCCGTGGCCGCGCAGGTTCTCGGCGACCTCGGCGCCGAAGTGATCAAGGTCGAGCGCGGTGTCAACGGAGACATGCTGCGAGGCCTCGATCGCGAGTCACTCGACGAAGGTCGCCCCAGTGCCTACTTCGCCGCGGTCAACCGCAACAAGCGCAGCATCGCACTGAACCTGAAAACCTCTGAGGGGCAGGACATTCTCCATCAGCTCCTCGCGGAGGCGGATGTTCTCATCCACAGCTACCGGACCGCGGCAGTCGAACGACTGGGCTTGACCTACGACGATCTGCACGAGCGCTATCCTCGGCTCGTCTACGGCACTGCGACCGGATTCGGCGAGACCGGGCCATACGCCCACAAAGCAGGCCAGGACATGCTCGCGCAGGCACTGAGCGGAATGGCACGCGCGTGCGGCGACCCGTCGATCTCGGCATACGTACATCCGGTACCGACCGTGGACTACGCCTCGGGTATGGCCCTCGCCCAGGGAATCTTGGCAGCACTGTTCGAACGCGAGCGCTCCGGCCGCGGCCAGAAGGTCAGCGTCAACCTCTTCGATACAGCACTGGCCCTGCAGACTCTCGAAAGCTCCACACTGCTGGCGTACCAGCGTGAGACCAACTGGGTCAGCGACTGGTACAGCGGCATCTTCGAAACGACCGACGGTCTGCTCTTGGTACTCGGCCTGTTCCGCGAGAACGCTCTGGGTCTGGCATGCAAAGCTCTCGACATCGACGATCTGTCCGTCCAGCCGACGTTCGCCACACCACAGCTCCAGGCAGAGAACAAAGAGGCCGCCAACGCGGTTCTGCGTCCGCTGGTCGCACAGTTGAGCACCGCCGAGGCGGCAGAGTTGTTCGACGGGGTCGATCTGCTGTGCGCACCGCTGCTCACCCTGCAAGAAGCGCTCGATCATCCCCAGACGCGGCACAACGGCACGCTCGTCGACGTCGAGATCGAGGGTGTGCGCACCACCCGGTTGATGGGCAACCCTGTCACGTTGTCCCGCACCCCCGCCCAGGTGCACCGTGGAGTGCCGGCGGTCAGTGAACATGCCGACGAAATCCTCCATGAGCTCGGTATCTCCGAGTCCGATGTCCAGACCTTGCGCAATAAGGGAGTGATCCGATGAGTAATGCGATGCAGACGGACCCGACGAGCCCGACCACCGGCACCGCCACCGCGATGGTGCTCGAAGGCTTCGGACAGACCATGACCGCGACGACGTTTCCGCGCGTGACCCCCGATGCCGGCGCGGTCGTCGTCGACGTCACGCACGCGGGAATCTGCGGAACCGACATCCACCTGCAGCAAGGTCGCCTGCCCATTCCGGTACCGCTCATCCTCGGACACGAGGCGGTCGGTCGCGTACACGCCCTCGGCGAGGGAGTCACCACCGATGCCCGGGGCGAGCAACTGCACGTCGGGGACGCGATCTCATGGGCGTCCAACATCCCCTGCGGGCACTGCTACTACTGCCAGGACCAGCACGAACCGTCGCTGTGCGAGACCCGCAAGGTGTACGGCATCAACCAGTCGTCGGCCGACTGGCCCCATCTGTCGGGTGGGTGGTCCGAACAGATCTACCTCCAGCCCGGCTCGACGATCATCCGCATCCCGTCCTCGGTGACCCCGCAGCAGGTGATCGCACTCGGCTGCGCCGGCCCGACGGCCGTGCACGCCGTGAACGATATCGCCAAGCCGCAGACAGGTGATGTCGTCGTGGTCCAGGGCAGCGGACCGGTCGGCCTGGCCTGCGCCATGTACGCCACACTCGCCGGCGCAGCAAAAGTGATCATCGTCGGCGGGCCGGCCAACCGTCTCGAGGTCGCGCAGGCCGCCGGCATCGGCGACATCCACATCGACATCTTCACCGAGACCGATCAAGAGGCCCGCCTGGAACGGATCCTCGCGCACACACCGGACGGGCGCGGCGCCGACGTCGTCATCGAGGCCACCGGCGTCCCGACCGCAGTAGCCGAAGGCATCGACCTCGCCCGCCGCGGCGGCAAGTACCTCGTCGTCGGGCAGTACACCGACCACGGCACCACTCCGATCAACCCCCACTACATCACCAAAAAGCAGCTGCAGGTGCTGGGAAGCTGGGCGTTCTCTCCGCAGAACCACCTCGAATACGTCGAATCCCTCCCCCGGCTGACCGCCCACTTCGATCTCGCGTCGATGGTCACCGAATACCCGCTCACCGAGGCGGACGATGCCATGACCGATATGCGGGACGGGCGCACGCTCAAGTCGGTCCTCACCACCGGAGGCCGGTCGTGACCAACTCCCCGTACACCGCGGCGATCGAGGCGATGCTAGAGCGGATCGACTCGACCGCCAAGCAGACCGACGGCACCTTCCCGCACTACGGCGACATCGAATCCGGCGAATGGACCACCACCGCCGACGGAAACTGGACCGGAGGATTCTGGGGTGGCTTGGCCGCACTCGGCTTCGCCGCCTCGGGTGACGAGCGCCTGGCGCACCTCGCCGACGACATCACCGCGCAGATCCTGCCCCGGCAGAATTCCGACACCGCATTCCGCGGCTTCCTCTTCTGGTACGGGGCCGCAGTCAACCACCTCGTCACCGGAAGCGACGACGCGGCGCAGACCGCTCTGGCAGGTGCCCACGGCCTGCTCACCAGCTTCAACGATCGCGCCGGCATCATCCCACTCGGAGCAGAAGCAGAAGAAGCAGAGGCGGTCGGAGAAGGCGCCGCGAACATCGACGCCGTCCCGGGCACTGTCGCGCTGCTGTCGTGGGCCTCGGCACATACCGGCGACCCACGCTTCCTCGACGCCGCGATCCGCCACGCGCAGCGGCACATCGAACTGTGCATCCGCACCGATGGCTCGGTCTGCCAGTCGGCACGATTCGACACATCCAATGGTGCACTGCTGGATCGCTACACCCACAAGGGCATGAACGCCGACAGTACCTGGGGCCGGGCACAGGCGTGGGCGATGGTGGCATACGCCCAGGCTGCGCAGTGGGCATCGCCGTCCTTCCTGCCGACCGCCGTCCGACTGGCCGAATGGTGGCTCGACCGCACACCGAACGGCGGCGTCGTGTCCTGGGACTTCGACGCCGGCAGCGGTCCGGACGTACCGATCGACACCTCCGCCACGGCCATCGCCGCTGCCGCGCTGCTCAAGCTCGATCGGCTCGTCCCTGAGCGGACCGACTTCCGGGACCGGGCCGTCGCCCACGTCGAGGCACTCCTCGATCACCTCACCCCCACCGGACCACACGACAGCAGACCGGCCGGGATCCTGATGGACGGTTGCTTCGACAAACGCCGCGACTTCGCGACCCGAAACGAACTGATCTGGGGCGACTACTTCCTGCTCGAGTGCCTGATCAACCTGAACAACCGGTCCGATACGCTGAAGTTGTGACCGAACTACCATGACGGGTCACCCGAGACCCCGGAAAGAAGATCGAGGAAAGCCGGTGTCGGAAAATACACCTACTGCAGCTCACGAGTTCACCCACTCGGACCTCAAACCGTCGATCCTCGACAATCTCGCACTTTCGCGCGCCGAGCTGCTGGTTCTGACCGACGAAGCGTCGGCGATGACCACAGCAGGCCAGCGGATCCGGGAGATCGGCGACTTCGACATGTCGCTCATCGGGCGCGTCGAGGTCGATGGGGTGATGGTTCACCGCAGTTGGCAGGGCACGAAGAGCAACGCTCTGCACCGACTGGTGGTGCCGGAAGGGATCGGGCTCGGCGGCAAGAGCATCATGCTCCAACAACCCGTCTGGGTACGGGACTATCTGTCCGATCCCGGAATCACCCACGACTTCGACGCGCTCGTCGAACAGGAGTCACTGCGAGGAATGCTTGCCGTGCCCATGGCTTATGAAGGTCATGTACTCGGCGCCATGTACGTCGGCACCCGCGAATATTCGTCCTTCGGTGATCGAGTCATCGCAGAGATCCAATCGATCGCCGAAACGGCCGCCGTCACTCTCCTCAGCGCCCAAAGGGCCGCCACCCAGACAGAACTCGCCCTCGAAGCCGAACGGAAACGGCTCGCCGAATCCCTACACGATTCCGTGAGCCCGGTCCTTTTCCGGATCGGTGCCGAACTGCAGAGCCTGCGCGCCCTCGCTGACGCGCAGGCGATCCACGATCGCCTGCAGGAGATCACCGAACAGGTACACGCCGTCAATGCTTCCATCCGCAGATCGCTGACCGACCTCACCGCGCGGCCCCCCGAACGGAATCTTCCGGTCGGCATCGAGGAGGACTGCCAGGCATTCACGCTCCGGACCGGTATCCCGGCCCGTTTCGTGCCCCTGACCGAATCCCCCGACCTCGATGCCAGCCGCGTCGAGGCACTCCAACGCCTTGTTCGCGAAGCGCTGGTCAACGTGGAGAAACACGCCGACGCGTCCACTGTGGTGGTCAGCTTGTCGGCGCGGTCGGGCAAGGTGACGGTCGTCATCAGCGACGACGGCCGGGGCGTCGACGGCACCGACGATCCGATGCGAGGAAGCCAGCTGGGGCTCGGATTGGCTGCAGGGCGCCTCGAGCGGCTCGGGGGCGGCATGTCGGTGGTCAGCGACGACGAAAGCGGCACCACCGTGCGCGGCTGGGTAGACGCTCTGGAGGGACCGAGCACATGACCGCGCCACCGAAGACCATCCGCATCCTCGTCGTCGACGATCATCCGATCGTGCGTGGCGGCGTGGAACTACTCGCCCGCGAGGACACCGACCTCGAAGTCGTGGGAGGTGCACTGACCGGCTCTGCCGCGGTCGAATTGGCCCGCACCCTGTCCGTCGACGTCATCCTCCTCGATCTTCGGCTCCCCGATATCCCTGCACCGGAACTGATTCCGCGTCTTCGTCGAGTCGCGCCGCACGCGCGGATACTGCTGTTCACCGCGTTCGCCGATCACGGTGCCATCGATCTACTGATGGAAGCAGGCGCCGACGGCTGCCTCGTCAAGGACATCAGCGGACAGGACTTCGCCACAGCCATTCACCGTGTGTCCAGCGGAATCCGGGTGGTCGACCCGAGGTTGACGGGACCACGAAAAGTCGTGACCTCCGAGGCGCTGTACCGGGCCGGCCTGACCCGGCGCGAGTACGAAGTGCTGCGTTTTGCGGCCATGGGTCACAGCAATCCCGAAATCGCTCAGGAACTGTCTCTCACCCGCAACACCGTAAAGACCTATCTGCAGAGCGCCATGCAGAAACTGAACGCGCGCAATCGCGTCGAAGCCATTGCACGCGCTCACGAACTTCGCTTGCTCTGAATCGAATTCGCTATACCCGGAGCGCACTCCACCTCTCCACATGGAGATGTTATGTGTTCTGGGTCACCCATATATTGAGCCGCAGAAATCATCTCGCGCTCGCGGCAACGGAGGCCCCACATGCCCAAAATGTCCCAAACATCGAAAGTAGGCTTTGCCAGCGGTGTCGGCACAACAGTCGAATGGTACGACTTCTTCATCTACGGCACCGCAGCCGGACTCGTCTTCAACAAGATCTTCTTCCCCGAGTTCGACTCTCTGATCGGCACTCTGCTCGCCTTTGCCACGTTCTCTGCCGCCTTCGTGGCGCGCCCGCTCGGCGGAGTGGTGTTCGGTCACTTCGGTGACCGGATCGGACGCAAGTCCATGCTCGTGATCACCTTGACCATCATGGGCTTGACCACTCTCGGAGTCGGGCTGCTCCCGAGCTACGAGACCATCGGCGTCGCCGCACCGATCATCCTCGTCACCTTGCGTTTCGTGCAGGGTCTCGCACTCGGTGGTGAGATCGGCGGGGCGATCCTCATGGCCGTCGAACACGCTCCCGCCGACAAACGCGGCTACTACGGCAGCTGGGTGCAAATGGGCGTGCCGGCAGGACTGATGCTCGGTAACACGGTCTTCCTGTTGATGGCCGGACTGTCTCCCGAAGCGTTCGAATCCTGGGGATGGCGCATTCCCTTCTTGATCGGCGGCGCATTCGTCGCGATCGGCCTGTTCGTCCGACTGCATGTCGGCGAAAGCCCGAACTTCGACCGCGTCAAGAAGAACGCACAGTTGGAGAAGCTGCCCATCGGGGTGGTCCTTCGCCACTACCCCAAGCAGGTCCTCCTGACCTGTGGTGCCTACTTCGCCATCGGCGTCACCTTCTACGGCACTACGGTATTCGGCCTCAGCTACGGCGTCACGCAGGTCGGCTACACCCGAAACCAGATGCTGACACTCGTCCTCGTCGCCATGGCGGTCACGTTCGTCGCACTACCGTTGTTCGGCAAGCTGTCGGACGCCTACGGCCGAAAGCCGGTCTTCCTCGCCGGGGTTCTCGCCATGCTGCTGTTCACCTTCCCCTGGTTCTGGCTGGTCAACTCCGGATCCTTCGCGCTGGCGATGATCGGGTTCGTGGTGTTCTGCCTCGCCTTCGCCACCTCCTACGGTCCCCTCGCAGCCTTCTTCGCCGAAGCCTTCGACACCCGCATCCGCTACACCGGAATCTCCTTCGGCTACACGATCGGCACCCTCGCCTCGAGCGCTCCCGCACCGATCGTCGCCACCTACCTGCTCGATCGCACCGGCTCGTACGTCGCCGTGGCGCTGTTCATGGTCGCAATGTGCGCCGTCTCCGTCGTCTGCGTGATCGCCATGCGCGAGACTTACCGACAGGACCTGTCCGACAACGACGAAACCTCCGGACAGGAACAGCTGTCACCGACCTCTCACTGAGCACGCGCACGCACCGGTCCCCGGTCGCCGACGTCCCGCCCCCTTCGGCCGGCCGCCGATTCGTCCGCACACGATCCCACGGCCGTGGACCTCGACAGACATCCATCCCACCCCGATTCCCGGGGGCGCGGAACTCCTCCCCCCGCGCCCCCGGCACCCTCGAAACGAGTCCAGATGAGCATCGCCGAACCGTCGCTGCACCCGTTGGCTCTACCCACCACCTCACTGCGTGCCCTGGTCACCGGCGTCGAACAGAACGAAGGCGCCCACGTGGCCCGAACGTTGGCAGCAGCTGGACACCACGTGTTCACGCACAGCTTCACCCTCGATGCTGCCGAGCACCTCGCCGGCCGAGTCGCCGATGACGACGGGATCGCTCATCCGGTCGCGGCCGATCTGACCCTCGAATCCGACGTCGACAACATGTTCACCCACCTCGAGCGACGATATGGCGGCATCGACGCGCTCGTGCACACCGCATGGCTACCCGGCCCGGAAACAGCATGCCACTCGCTGAGCGAGATCCGCCCCGCCGACTGGGGCCGGTTCACCTACGACCACATGGCGTTGTTGTTCCACACGACCAGACGTGCTGCAGTATCCCTGCACCGCACCGGCAGCATCGGATCGATCGTCACCGTCACCGGCCTGGATACGCTCCGCAGAATCACCGACACCGATCGAGGACCGGCGCGAGACTCCATGGACGGCGCAATCGAATCCTTCGCTCTCGCCGCCGGACGTGAACTCGGCAGTAACTTCTTGCGGATCAACAATATTCGTCTGGTACCCACCCCGACTCCGGAGACAAGTGTCACCGCTGCTGCCCCGATACGCCTCGAAGCGGTGCTGCCGGAGCTGATCGACCCAGCATCCGATATCGGCTCCGGTGGCATCTTCACTGCCTACACCTCGTTCCCTGCACCTGTGCGGTGATCGGCGTCGGCCCGATGTCCCCATTCGTTGTCATCGGCGCGTCGAATGTTGCCCGGCTCGTGTGCGCGTCGCTCACCCAACGCCACTTCGATGTTGTCCACCTCGATGCACCCGACGACCCGGAACTTCTGCAGATCACCCAGCACGACCCGGCCGGGGTCGCCGTCGTCACCCACGACGACGCGGTCGCCGTCCGTTATGCCCTCGCCATCGCCCACATCAGTCCCCACACACCGATGGTCGTGACCGTCTTCGATCGCACCATCGCCAACCAGCTCACCCGATTGATTCCCCACTGTCAGGTCACCTCCCCCGCAGACCTCGCGACACCGTCCCTGGCCGGCCCGTGCATCGCTGCCACGATCGACGCCGCGCACACCGCGCCCGATGGCACCACACGCGTCCTCCGACAATCCGCCCACGGTGACCAACCGACCTGGCAGCCGCTACCCCACAGCCGCACCAGCAGAATTCGCCGCCGATTCGTCCACTCCGTAGGCACACTACGATCCCACGACGCCGGCACCCGCATGCTGCTCACCGGCCTTATCGGACTGCTCGCCATCCTCCTGATCGATTGGATATGGCTCACTGTCGGCAAAGGCCACCACTGGGTCGAGTCCCTCAAAGAAGCAGTCCAGGTCGTCGCCACCGTCGGTCCCGCACCGGCCTCATACGGCGACCACACCTATGACGTGTTCGCGGCTCTGGCGATGTTGGCGGCGATCGTGTTCACCGCCATGTTCACCGCCGGGATAATCGAACGTCTGCTCGGAACCAGCCTCATCGGCTTGATCGGTCAACGGGTTCTCCCCCGCCGCAACCACGTCATCGTCGTCGGATTGGGACAGGTCGGTCTCCGGTTGTGCCTCGAACTCCGCAAACTCGGCATTCCCGTCGTCGCCATCGAACGCGACGATCGAGCCCGCAATCTGCGCCTGGCTCGAGCACTGAACATTCCCACCATCGTCGGGCACGGTACCGACAGAACCCTCCTCGAACGCGCCCGCCTCGACCGGGCCCGATGCCTTGCCGCCGTGGGCTCCGACGATCGTGACAACATCGCCGTGTCCGTAGCAGCCCACGGAGTGCACTCCGACGCCAGACTCGTCCTCAGAGCCGGCGAACACGAAGCCCTCACCGACACCGGATCCCTCCTCCCGCTAGGGATCACCAGGAATGTCGCAACCTTGAGTGCAACCTTCGTCGTCGCCCGACTGCTCGGTCTCGACGCACACCGTGTGGTAGTCGCAAACGACACGATCCACCTCGAACTCGACGGGTCCTTCGAACAGTTCGTCCTCGCCGCACGACACCATTGCCCCCATGTCACCGGGACAGATGCTCACTACCCCTCGTTCGAGGTACGACTCCGACGAACGCCTTCGAGGCAGCGCACATCAACATGGCACGAATCCGGAGCCGACAGACAATAGCGTCGACGATTGTCCAGCCATGCAGCGCTGGCGAGTTTCCTCCGTCGCACTGTGACCGCCAGCGACATTGGGAACTCACCCGACTCCTTACGTGGGCACACCGCCCGTTTCGGCTCCAATCGACTCGTGCCCCGCCACATCCTCGAAGGCCGGAACGGTGGGCGCGTTCAAGTACACCGTGCTGCCGGCGGCCCTGAACTGGTCGGACATATGTTGCATCCCGGCGACGGCGGCCTGGTCGGCGGCGTCACCGAACCTGGTCCGGATGTCTTGGGAGATACGCATCGAGCAGAACTTCGGCCCACACATCGAGCAGAAGTGCGCTGTCTTGGCCGGTTCGGCCGGAAGCGTCTCGTCATGGAACTGCTCGGCCGTATCCGGATCCAGCGACAGAGCGAACTGATCCCGCCACCGAAACTCGAAACGCGCCTTCGACAACGCGTCGTCGCGCTCGACGGCACCGGGATGGCCCTTGGCGATGTCGGCGGCATGAGCGGCGATCTTGTACGTGATGACCCCGGTCTTCACGTCGTCCCGATTCGGCAGTCCCAGATGCTCCTTCGGGGTGACATAACACAGCATCGCGGTGCCATGGCGGGCGATCTCGGTGGCCCCGATCGCGGAGGTGATGTGGTCGTAGCCCGGAGCAATGTCGGTCACCAGCGGCCCCAGGGTGTAGAAAGGCGCTCCATGACATAGCTTCTGCTGACGCTCCACATTTTCCCGCACCCGATGGATCGGGATGTGGCCAGGGCCTTCGACCATCACCTGAACGTCGTGAGCCCAGGCACGGGTGGTCAGTTCGGCAAGGGTGTCCAGTTCGGCGTACTGCGCGGCGTCGTTGGCGTCGGCGATCGACCCCGGTCGCAGCCCGTCCCCGAGGGAAAATGCCACGTCGTAGCGGGCGAAGATCTCACACAGTTCGTCGAAGTGGGTGTAGAGAAAATTCTCCTCGTGATGGGCGAGGCACCAACCGGCCATGATCGACCCACCTCGGGAGACGATGCCGGTGAGCCGCTCGGCCGTGAGCGGTACGTAGCGCAGCAGCACTCCGGCGTGGATGGTCATGTAGTCCACACCCTGCTCACACTGCTCGATCACGGTGTCGCGGAAGATCTCCCACGTCAGCGCATCGGCCTGGCCGGCGACCTTCTCCAGAGCCTGGTAGATCGGCACCGTGCCGATCGGCACCGGGGAGTTGCGAATGATCCATTCTCGGGTGGTGTGGATATCTTCGCCGGTGGACAGGTCCATCACAGTGTCCGCGCCCCAACGGGTGGCCCAGCGCATCTTGTCGACTTCGTCGACGATGGAGCTGGTCACCGCTGAGTTGCCGATGTTGGCATTGATCTTCACCAGGAAGGACTTGCCGATGATCATCGGCTCGGACTCGGGGTGGTTGACGTTGGCGGGGATGATCGCCCGACCCGCCGCCACCTCCGAGCGCACCAGTTCCACGTCGCAGTTCTCCCGCAGCGCCACGAACCGCATTTCCTGGGTGATGATCCCCGCCCGGGCATAGTGCATCTGCGTGACCGTCCGGCCTGTCTTCGCTCGCACCGGGACAGGTCGGGGCCCCTTCCACTCCTGGGACGCCTCTCCACGCCGCACAGCCGAGCGGCCATCGTCGAGCAGATCCCGTTCTCGCCCCGGGTAGTGCTCGACGTCGCCGCGAGCAGCAATCCAGTCGGCGCGCGTCGGCGGGAGCCCGACCAGCGGATCGCTATCGGGACCTGCAGTGCGGTAGACCTGCAGCGGCGGGTTCGGCACCCCGCCGGGAGAGTCGTTCAAGCGGATCTCTGTGACAGGTACACGCAGGTCGTGTTCCTCGTCGTGGACATAGCTCAGGGCATGCGAATTGGATGCACTCATCGGAATCGTTCCTACTTCCTTCGCCGGCATTACCCGGGCAGGTTCGACGGTCGCAGGCTGCCTCAGCCCGATCTCAGCCCCTGCAATAGGGCTCCCGTGGGGACGTCACAGACCCTAACACCCGACTCGTCTCGCTGCAGATGTAGCTGGTCCGGTCGTCGGAGCGGTGCGAAGTCGGCCCGTCCTGTACGAGCTACGAGGAGGTACTCTTCTGAATGTCATCGACTGTTGACTCGAGGAGATCGGGACCTTGTCCGCACAGCTGGCCTTCGATGGGGACTGCTGCACGATTCGGTGACAGTTTCGGTCACGCAGCCTGTGCGACTGGTGTGGTCATGATGGTTTCGAACTCGACCGGCGTCGATCGGGGGAGAGGCAGGTCCGGGACACCAGCAGGTCGACGGTCACGCCGAGAGGCCGTAATGCTTCGGCGATCTCTTCGAAGTGTTGCGCCGAGCGAGAATATCGGTCGGGGCCATGAGGACCGCCTGAAAGCCGCCTTCGATTACCAGTAACGCAAACGCAGTGGCTGCCAGGACGGGGGCCTTTCCGGCGCCGACGTCTCCCTGCAGCAGCCGATTCATCGGCCGGAGGCGGTCATGTCGGTGTGGATATCGGCTATCACCCGCAGCTGTGCACCTGTGGGTGTACGGCAGGCCGGCCAACCATGCATCGAGCAGTCGCCCGGTGGGCTTGTGGGCGATGCCGACTTCTGCGGCTTGTGCGTTTCGAAGCACTCCGAGGGCAAGCTGCGACCGCAGGAGTTCTTCATAGGCCTGTCGGTCCCGTCCCTTTTCTGCGTGCTGTTTGGATGCGGGGACATGGACAGCGCGTAGCGCGGTCAGCTGCGACGGCAGCTTCCGTTGAGCCAGCAAGGTCGAGGGATTCGGGTCATCCAGCTTCGGGAGTCGGCGGCGTGCATCGACCGCGGCACGGCGCAGCATCCACGTGTCCACCTCATGTTTCTGCGATTAGGGTAGATCGCGAGCAGTGGTGCGGTGGATTCGCTCATCGGTTCCAACAGTGGTGAGGTCATCTGCAATGCGCCGTTGAAGAACATGGGGAGACTCGGGTGTTTTCGTCCGCGAGTTGGAATCGCACGTAACATTTTCCCCAGTTCCCCGTATGCTCACGAGTCGTGCGTATCGATCAGGTGTGGCGTTATCCGGTGAAATCGTTCGGAGGAGAACGGATCGACGCCGCAGCGATCGAAGCGGACGGTGTGCGCGGCGACCACCTGTGGGCGCTGGTCGACGCCGAAACCGGAAACATAGCGAGTGCGAAGCGTTTCCGGCGCTACGGACTGCTGTTGACCTGCTCCGCACGACTTCTGAACGACGACGACCCCCGCGATCCGGCGGCACTCGAACTCACGCTCGCCGACGGCACGGTGGTGCGCGGCGACGATCCCGAGGTCGACGACCTGCTGTCGAAGCTGCTCGGTCACGACGTGCGGCTCGAACCGCGCGACCGCACCTACGACGAGGCGCCGGTGCATCTCGTCTCCCGCTCCGCGGTCGAAGCGCTCGGCACCGGCGACCCCACCGATGTCGCGTTGCGGCGGTTCCGGCCGCAATTGGTCGTCGACACTCCGGACACGACCGGTTTCGTGGAGGACGAATGGATCGGCCGACGGGTGTCGGTGGGCTCGGCAGTCCTCGAACCGCACAAGCGCACCGCGCGGTGCGTCATGGTGACGCTCCCCCATCAGGGGGTTCCCGCGCGGCGCGACATGCTGCGTGAGGTGATGACCGCGCATCAGGTGCCCAATGTGCCGGAGGGCAAGCCGATGCCGTGCATCGGTGTCTACGCGACCGTCCCGACTCCCGGCGACATCACCGTCGGCGACGAAGTCCGGATCGGGTAGACCGGGTCACTTCCCGGCGAGGTAGTCCTCGACGAGAAGCTTCTTCTGCACCTTGCCCATGGCGTTGCGCGGAAGAGCGTCGGCGGTACGGATCTCGCGGGGGCGCTTGTGGATCGACAGGGTCTGCGCGACGAAGTCCGAGAGTTCGCCCGGATCACGGAGATCCCCGACGACGTAGGCGACGATCCGCTGTCCGAGATCGTCGTCCGGCACACCCACCACCGCGGCCTCCTGCACGCCGGGATGGTTCAGCAGCGCGTGCTCCACTTCGCCGGCGCCGATCCGGTAGCCACCGGACTTGATCATGTCGACCGATTCGCGGCCGACGATGCGGTGGAAACCCTGGTCGTCGATCACGGCGATGTCGCCGGTCTTGAACCAGCCGTCTTCGGTCATCGACTCGGCGGTCTTCTCGGGGTTGTTCAGGTAGCCGTCGAACAGGGTCGCGCCGGACACCTCCAACTGGCCGAGGGTGTCGCCGTCGTGCGGCACGAGGTTGCCGGCCTGGTCGCGCAGGCGGGTGGAGACCCCGTCGATCGGCAGACCCACCCAGCCGGGCCGACGCTCACCGTCGTGGCGGGTGCTGATCGTGATGATCGTTTCGCTCATTCCGTACCGCTCGATCGGCGCGGAGCCGGTGAGGGCGAGCATGCGCTCGAAGACCGGCACGGGCAGGGGTGCGCTGCCCGAGACCAGGAGTCGTGCGGACGACAGTGCGCGAGCGGACGATTCGTCGGCGACGACCCGCGACCACACGGTGGGAACACCGAAGTAGAGCGAACCACCCGCCGCTGCATAGGCTTCGGGCTTCGGTCGCACCGTGTGCACGAGCGACGAGCCCTGCCGGAGCGCACCGACGACGCCGAGGATGAGTCCGTGGACGTGGAACAGCGGAAGTCCGTGGACGAGAGTGTCGTCGGACGTCCAGTTCCACGCCTCGGCGAGGCCGTCGAGGCCGGCCGCCACCGCGGACCGCGAGAGCACGACTCCCTTGGGGGCACCGGTGGTTCCGGAGGTGTACATGATCATTGCGGCGCTGCCCGGGTCCGCCTCGGCGTGCGAGGACGACGAGCGCGCGTTCGCGTCGACCGGGATCGCGGGCAGGGTGACGTCCTCGGGGGCAGTGCCGAGCCACACCTGCGCACCCGAGTCCTTCAGGATGTGCGCGCGTTCGGCCGGACCGGAATCCGGCGGCACCGGCACGGCGGCCACACCGGCCATGAGGCATCCGGTCGTGGCGATCACCGTCTCGATGCTCGCGGTGGCGTCGATGGCGACCCGCGAGGAACCGGTGACCTCGTCGGCCACCGCGGCGGCGGCTGCGATCAGTTCGGAACGGGTGAGCGATCCGTCTCCGACTCGGACGGCACTGCGGTCGTCGCCGCCTGCTCCGGACTCGGTGAGCGAGGTCAGCAACGGCACGGGCGTGGTGGTCATCGGTGGGTCCCTTCTCGACGTCCTGCCGGACGGTGTCGCGCAGCGTCTGGTCCATACTGTGGACCGATGTGCTACGATGCAGTCCGGCTCAACCTATATTCCGTGACGCCTGCCGTCAACGACGCGTGAAGGGTTCCGATGAACAGCGTTCTCACCGCACTCCGCGTGTTCGAGGAGGTCGCGACCACGCAACCGGTCGGGCTGTCGGAGTTGAGCAAGCGCCTCGACGTCCCCAAGAGCACCGTCCAGCGATGCCTCAGGACCCTCGCCGAGGCCGGCTGGCTGCGCCCCTCGACGGCGAACGCCGGGCAGTGGGTCATTACCGGCCGCGCGTTCAGCCTGGGCAGTGCGATGTCGTCCGGCGACGACCTACGCGAGGTCGCACTCCCGGAACTGAACCGCCTGCAGGCCGAGACGGGTGAGACCGTCCATCTCGCCGTGCCGGACGGGAACGAGCTGGTCCTGATCGAGCGACTCGACAGTCCCCATCAGCTGCGCGCCTTCCTCGCCCTCGGCACGCGCCTTCCCCTCCACGCCGCGTCGACCGGCAAGGCCTATCTCGCGTCGCTGCCCGACGAACGGATCGAAGACTTCCTCGCGACCGAACTCCCATCACTGACCGAGCGCACCGTCACCGAACCGGCGGCGCTGCGCGAGGAGATCGCCGAGATCCGCGCCCGCGGGTATGCCGTGACCGAACAAGGGCTGCACGACGGCATCGCCGCCGTCGCCGTCGCGCTGCGTGGGCGCGGTGGCACCGTGCGCGGTTGCTTCAGCATCTCCGGTCCGGCTTCGCGGCTGACACCCGACCTCTTCGCCGACTACGGCGCGAAGGCGCTGGCAGCGCGGGACGCGATCGAGCGTCGCCTACCCTGATCCGCTCCGAGCAGGACTGGCGGGCGCCCCCACCTCTGGACATATCGTTTATCGATAGGTATAACGATTATCGATGGTATCGACAATCGATAGCCCCGCCGTCCGGCGAGTTCGGAGACGACCATGAACTCCACCCACGACACCGACCGCCCCCAGGGCCCGGGCGCCGAACCCGACACGCTCTCCCCCACCGAGACGTCGAAGAAGGACCGCACCGATCTGCGGGCGTCCCTCACCGTCTTCGCGCTGACCTCACTGATCGTGCTCTTCACCTATGTCCGCGACCTCGCGAGCTCCCTCGGCGACGGCATCGTGACCGCGCGGGTCCGGTTCGACGACGCGGCAGCGGCGCCGGTGCTGTCCACCCCGAACGGCACCGACCTCCAGACCACCTCGACGACGGTGATCGACGTTCCGACCGACACCCTCTCACCCGTCAGCGTCGGCCTCCTCCGCGCCGGGGAGGCGGTACAGACGTTCGGTTACCTGACAGCCCTGGCCCTGCTGAGCTGGATCGTCGTGCGATTCGTCCGGGGCCGATTGTTCGACCGGGGTGTCATCCGGCTCGTGTGGGTCACGTCGATGGTGGCGATCGCGACCATCATCGTCCCGATGATTCCCCGCACGCTGGGCACCAACATGTTGATCCGTGACGTGGACATGAACGAGGTCCTCTCGAACGCGCCTCTCGGACCGGAGTTCTGGTACGCCTACGTCTTCTGCATGGTGATCTCGGCCGTGGGCGTGGTACTGCGGATCGGCAGCCGCATGGCGCGCGACAACGAAGGACTCGTCTGATGCCTCCGGAAACCGAGCATGCCGTCCGGTGTCATCTCGACGAGCTGCTGGCCGACCGGGGCATGACGCTCACCGAGTTGGCCGACAAGGTCGGCGTCAGCGTGGTGAACCTGTCGGTACTCAAGAACGGACGCGCCCGCGCGATCCGCTTCTCGACCCTCACCGCCCTGTGCCGCGTACTGGATTGCTCTGTGGGCAACATTCTTTCGGTCGACTGACCGACCCCGGAAAACAGCGATGCCCGGAACCTCGTGGGTTCCGGGCATCGCCGATCGGCCCGGCCGGTGGCGCTCCGGCTGACGCACGGACCTGTTTCCTCTATTCCCCGATCGCGGGAAGAATGCGGGTGCGGACCTCACCGAAGCCGATGCGGGTCCCGTTCGGGCCGGGCGCGGTGGCAGAGATGGCGATCTCGTCGCCGTCCTCGACGAAGGTGCGCGTCTCGTCGCCGACCTGCACGGGTTCTGCTCCGCCCCAGGTCAGTTCGATGAAGGCGCCGCGCTGGTCCTTCTCCGGGCCCGAGATGGTGCCGGAGCCGAACAGATCACCGGTGCGGGTCGCGGCACCGTTGACCGAGGTGTGGGCGAGCATCTGCGCGGGCGACCAGTACATCTGCGCGTACGGCGGGCGCGACACGACGTGCCCGTTCCACTCGACCTCGAGATCGATGTCCAAGCCCCACTTCTCGGTGCCCTTCAGGTACGGCAGCGGTTCCGGGTCCTGCACCGGGGTGTCGATGCGGGCGGCCTCGAGCGCGGCGATCGGGACGACCCACGGTGAGATCGACGTCGCGAAGGACTTGCCGAGGTTCGGGCCCAGCGGCACGTACTCCCACGCCTGGATGTCGCGGGCCGACCAGTCGTTGAGGATGACCGCACCGAAGCAGTGGTCGGCGAACTCGTCGGGAGTGATCTGCGAACCCATCGGGGAGCCGACACCGACGATGAAGCCCATCTCGGCCTCGATGTCGAGCCGGATCGACGGACCGAAGACCGGTGCAGGGTCGTTGGGGCCCTTACGCTGTCCGCTCGGCCGCACGATGTCGACCCCCGAGGTCACGACGGTGCTCGACCGACCGTGGTAACCGACGGGAAGGTGCTTCCAGTTCGGCATCAGCGGGTCGGGGTTCTGCGGGCGGAACAGTCGGCCGAGGTTCGACGCGTGGTTCTCCGAGGCGTAGAAGTCGACGTAGTCGGCCACCTCGATCGGCAGGTGCATCGTCACGTCGGCAACGGCGAAGACCGCCTCGTCGGCGACATCGCCGGTCACGAGTTCCCTGATCGCAGCGCGAACCTCGTCCCACCGTGCACGACCCTGGGCCATGAACGCATTGAGCGAGGGCTCGGCGAAGACGACGTCGTCCTCGAAGACACGGCTCAGGTCGAGAACCGCATCTCCGACGCGGACACCGACACGGGGTTCGCTGTCGGCCGTGGAGAAGATGCCGTACGGCAGGTTGTCGATGCCGAAGAGCGAACCCTCCGGAATGGCGATGGTGGTCATGCGTTCGTTCCTTCGGTGATCGGGGAAACGGTCGAGGGCGCCAGGCCGAGGTCGAGCAGATCCTCGAGCGGTTCGGCGATGCTGCAGGTGCCGTACGACAGGAAACGGCGCCGGACCTCTGCGGCCCGCTCGTCGGAGAGTGCGCCGAGACGTGCGGAGAGCACTGCCCCGTCACGTTCGGCCAGCACGGAAGCGACCTCGTCGATGTCGGCTCCGGACAGCACCGCGTCCACCGCGGCCAACAGGTTCACGAACCCGTGCTGTTCGAAGCCCGTCCTCGGGTCGGTGTTGCGCACCGCGTGGTGCAGACCGGCGGTCGCCTTGAACGGAACTCCCGTGGTGACGACCGTCGAGACCGCTGCGGCGAGCTCGGCTTCGTCCGGATAAGCCTCCGCCACGATCCCGCCGGTGCGGAACTTGGCGGCGTACGGCGTCCCGGTCAGTCGGGCGAGGATCGCGGCTCGGCGCTCGTCACGCGGAACCTCGACGAATACATCGATATCCGGTCGACTCACCCTGATCTCGTCGAGCGCCGCGAACAGCTCGTCGACGGATTGCTCTGCGGGGACCGCGATCTCGAGGGCCACCACGGACACCGAGTCCATTGCGTCGACCTGCTCGAGTGCGGGCCGGACGGCGGCGGTGCCGGTCGGTGCGGTCAGGCTCAGGGCCAGCTCACCGGGATACGGGTGCTGCGCCAGGTGATCTGCGAGTTCACCGAGGCGACCGGCCGGGAAGACGAACGCTCCGACGAGCGGTGCGTGCGCGGACGAGCGGTGCCCGGCGTGGGCGGGGACGGCGACGGGCAGCGGGGCGTTGCCCGGAGGGAACAGCGCAGCGTCGTCGCACAGTCCGGTCAGGAGAGGTCCGAAAGTCATTTGGCCGCTCCTGCATTGCGGTTCCAGCTGCCGGCGTAGGCGGCGTCCTCGCACGCGAGCGCACCCTCACCGAGTTCGAGCGGGCGGAAGGTGTCGACCATGACGGCAAGTTCGTCGAAGAACTCCACACCGATGCTGCGCTCGTAGGCACCCGGCTGCGGGCCGTGCGCGTGACCACCGGGGTGCACCGAGATCGAACCCTGGCCGATGCCCGATCCCTTGCGGGCCTCGTAGTCGCCGCCGCAGTAGAACATGACCTCGTCGGAGTCGACGTTCGAGTGGTAGTACGGCACCGGTACGGCCAGCGGGTGGTAGTCCACCTTGCGGGGCACGAAGTTGCAGATGACGAAGTTGTTGCCCTCGAACGCCTGGTGCGCCGGCGGCGGCTGGTGGACGCGACCGGTGATGGGCTCGAAGTCGTGGATCGAGAAGGTGTACGGGTACAGGCAGCCGTCCCAGCCGACCACGTCGAAGGGGTGGTGCGGCATCAGGTAGCGGGTGCCGACGATGCCCTGCGAGGTGCGGTGCTTGACCAGCACCTCGACGTTCTCCTCCTCGACCTGCATCAGCTCGGTCGGTCCGTGCAGGTCGCGTTCGCAGAACGGCGCGTGCTCGAGGAACTGCCCGAACTTCGACAGGTAGCGCTTGGGCGGCACGATGTGGCTGTTGGCCTCGATCGTGTAGGCGCGCAGCGGTGCGTCGCCCTTGGGTACCCAGCGGTGGGTGGTGGCCATCGGCAGCAGGACGTAGTCGCCGGCCTTCGCCTCGAGCGGACCGAAGACCGTCTCGACGGTGGCCTCACCGGACTCGACGTAGACCATCTCGTCGCCGACCACGTTGCGGTACAGCGGCGAGGGCTCGGTCGACACGACGTACGAGATGCGGACGTCGGCGTTGCCCAGGACCAGACGACGACCCGTCACGACATCCGTCTCGGCCCAGATCGTCTCGGGGAACAGATCGTGCAGCTTCAGGTGCCGCGGCTCGAGCGGATGGTTGGGCCTGGTGGTCTGATCGGGCAGCTTCCACTCGGTCGCGTCGACGATCGCCGACGGGATGTACCGGTGGTAGAGCAGCGCCGAGTCGGACGAGAAGCCCTCCTCGCCCATCAGCTCTTCGTAGTACAGGTTGCCGTTCTCGTCGCGGTGCTGGGTGTGACGCTTAGGCGGGATGACGCCGAGCTGTCGGTAGAACGCCATGATCTGACTCCTCGCGGATCTCGGGCGTGCGAGGGAAGGTCGCTCGCCTGGAATTAGTAAATACGTTAACTAATCCGAGGGTGTGAGCGCAACCACGGAGAGGTCACGAGGCTGTGTCAGTTGCGTCCGCGCACGTCGAACTGGCTGCGGTTGGTGATCAGCTTGTTCAGGAGCATCACGAGGATCTGCTGCTCGGTGGGGGTGAGCACCTCCACCCAGGCCTCCTCGCGCTCGTTCTGAGCACGGAAGCTGTCGCGGATCTCCTTCTCCCCTGCTTCGGTGAGCGACAACTGCACCGAACGCGCGTCGTGACTGACCGGAGTCTTCTCCAGGATTCCCGCCTCGACCAGCGGTTTCGCGAGGTTGGACACGGCGGCGCGGCTCATCCCGGTGAGCCGCGCGGCGACGTTCGGTTCGATCGGGCCCGCGAGCCAGATGACGAACATGAGCCGATAGGCCGACCACGACCGGCCACGCGGACGGTGGACCGCGGCCTCGAGGTCGTAGGTGACGATATCCGAGGCCCGATTGAGGGTGAGCAGGACTTCGGTTGCGCTGCGGTGATGTTCGCCGCCGAACTTGCTGTTCAGACGCTCCTGTGCGAGTTCGACGAAGGACCAGTAGTCGAGGTCGCGGGGTCTGGACATGCGGTCACAGTACCGCAGATCCGGGATAATTCATCTATTTACTATCCGGTCGAGCGACCGGCATTCGGCAGGACTGCGGAAAACCGCACTCCGAACGCCGCGAAGTCGGCGGAAAACCGCAGCGACCTGCACGTTCATCGCTCATAGTGTTCCGGACATGAACCTCGCACACACCCTCACGCAGTCCCCCACGGACGAACTCCACGGCCTCGCGGGTCTGTCGCTACAGCTGATGGAGATGCTCGGAGCACCCGGTGCCGGTGTCGCGGTCGCCGCGGAGAACCTCTTCCCACCGATCCCGAGCGAGGTGATCCTTCCCCTCGCCGGCTTCGCGGCCTCCCGCGGGGAGATCTCCCTCGTCTCGGCCGTCGCGTGGACCACCCTCGGCTCCCTCGTCGGCGCACTGCTGCTCTACCTCGCCGGACGCGCCTTCGGCCGTCAGCGGATGTATGCCGTTGTCGAGCGACTCCCCCTGGTGAACACCTCCGATCTGCGGCGCGGCGAAGAGTGGTTCGCCCGGCACGGCGAGAAGTCGGTGCTCCTCGGCCGGATGGTGCCGCTCGTGCGGAGCGTGATCTCGGTTCCCGCCGGGGTGGAGGCCATGCCCGTCGGTCGGTTCGTCGTCCTGACCGCCCTCGGTAGCGCCCTGTGGAACTCGATCTTCGTACTCGCCGGATACCTCCTCGGTGAGAACTGGGGAGTCGTCGAACCGTATGCCGATGTGCTGCAGAAACTCGTGATCGTCGCGGTGGTCGCAGCAGTGGCGGTGTTCGTCGTCCGCCGTGTCCGATCGATTCGCGCCCGTTAGGGTCGGTCCGTGATCGATCACCTTCGGCGCTCACTCGGGACCTCGGTCCGCGCCGTCGTCGGGCTTCTGCTCGGGATCGTCACCGCGGTGACGGGTGTGGCGGCATCGGCTCGCCGTACCACCGACGGACCGGGTCGCGCGGCCGAACGCGACCGTATTCGTCTCGTGCGATGGTTCGACGCCGAGGCGGTCCGGGATCTTCCGGATCGCGAGCCGACCGGATATTTCCTCGTCCGCCTGGCCTACGGTCCGCTCGTCGGCCTCGTCGTCCTGCTCGTCCTGATCTCCGCGACCGGCTACGGGGGCTGGGCGATCGTCCTGCTGGCAGGCGGTCGCATCTCCGTCGCCGACGGTCTCGTCTCGCTCCTCGTCGCCGCCGTGATGATCTATCTCTCCGTCCGGATGGCGATGATCGTGGGCCAGTGGGACGTCCGCACAGCCCTGCGGTTGCTCGGCGACGATGCCACGCAGCATCGCCTCCGCGACCTGCAGCGCACCCGCGCCGACGTCGTCACCGCCATCGACGACGAACGCCGGCGGATCGAACGCGCCCTGCACGACGACGTGCAGCAGCGGGCCGTCGCGCTCGCACTCGACGTCGGTCGCGCGCGTCGCACCGCCGAACGCGGCGGCGGGAACCTCGTCGCCGACCTCGACAACGCCGTCGCCCAGGCGCAGGCGTTGCTCACCGAACTGCGCGACGTGGCGTGGCGGATATACCCGGCCGCGCTCGACGAGCACGGACTCGCCGCGGCGCTGGAAGGGTTGTCCGCGCACACCTTCCTCCCCGTCGACCTGGATCTGTCGATCGACCCGGAACCACCACACGATGTCGCGGCAGCCGCGTACTACGTTGCCGCGGAAGGGGTCACGAACTCGACGAAGCACTCCGGCGCCGACAACGTGTCGGTGACCGTCGCGGCGGACGGTCACGTCGTCACGGTCACGGTCGTCGACGACGGATGTGGCGGGGCCGAGATGACGGGCTCCGGGCTGACAGGTCTCGCGCGCCGTGTCGCCGCGCTGGACGGGCAGTTCTCCGTACACAGCCCTCGCGGAGGGCCGACCGTCGTGGAAGCGAGGATCCCGTGCGCATCGTGATTGCCGAGGATTCGACCCTTCTCCGCGAGGGTTTGTCGCGGTTGTTCGCGGACGAAGGCCACGAGGTGATCGCCGGCGTGGGAAATGCCGTCGAGTTGCATCATGTCGTCGAGCGCGACGTGCCCGATCTCGTGCTGCTCGACGTGCGTATGCCACCGACCTACTCGACGGAGGGCATCGACGCGGCGCGGCGCATCAAGGAGGAGCACCCGCAGGTCGCTGTGCTCGTGCTGTCGCAATACGTCGAGCACCGGAACGCCACCGGTCTGCTCACGAACGGGTGGGGTGGCGTCGGCTATCTGCTCAAGGATCGTGTGTCGGACGTGGGGGCATTCCTCACCGATCTGGAACGAGTGGCTGCGGGCGGGACGGCGTTCGATCCCGAGGTGGTGCGGCAACTGTTCGCGAACACCCGCCGCGCCGACCCCATCGCCGCCCTCACCGAACGCGAACGCGAGGTGCTCGAGGCCCTCGCCCAGGGTCTGACGAACACCGGCATCGCCGGTCGTCTGACGATGTCGGTCAGTGCCGTCGAGAAGCACGTCAATTCGATCTTCGTGAAGCTCGACCTGCCGCGCGAAGCCGACCGTAGTCGGCGGGTACGGGCGGTGCTCCTCTATCTCGAGAGCACGGGCACCCCGAGCTCTCGGGACGACCGCTGACGCCCCGTGCGGATCAGAAGAGCGGATACACGAAGTGCCCGACGCCTCCGCCGGGTGCGCTCGACCCCGTCACGTTGGGCAGGTTCGCGGGCAGACGCTGAAGCTTATGTGGACGGCCTTCGAGGTCGGCCTGCCAGCAATCGGTCGTCACGCCGTGGAAGCCCTGACACACGATGCGGGTGTTCGTGCCGAAGGGCGAGGTCAGCCGCGGCTCGTTCACCAGCGGATTCCAGTAGGCAAGCTCGTCCGGCGTGAGCCAGTTGGCGGGGTCCACGTCGTACACGTAGATCGGGCTGTTGGGTTGCTGGACCGGCCACTCGTCCTGCGCCGCCGCGATGCCGGCGCCGCCGAGGACGATCCCTCCGGTCACTGCGGCGACCGCTCCCGCTCGCAGTACCTGCCGAAATCCGTTCGCCATCGTTCCCTCCACCCATTCTGTCGGATCCGTCCGTCGACCATATCGAAACACGGACTGCGGGGTCCGATACGACAAACCGAGATTGTCGATCTCCGACGCTTTCCGGCAATTCGGGCGGGGAGGACGCCTTCGAGTGACAGATCACGCAACCCGACCTCGCGTGCATTCGAGCACTCGAGCCCTCCAAGAGCACACATCTGTGTGCACAATTGATAGGTGAGTTCAACCCAGTCGACCACCGATCCGCACCACGGCACCCTTCGCAGCCCGCGCTTCTGGCTCGCGCCCTTCGCTGTCGTCGCAGCGATGATGAGTGCCCTGGCCTACTTCTATCTCGGCGCACTCCTCGATCCGAGCGAGAACCTGAGACAGTTCCCGATGGCCATCGTCAATCAGGACGTCGGCGATGTGCTGCCCGGATCGGACGAGCGACAGAACTTCGGCGACCAGATCACCGAGGGCATCCTCGACGGCATCGATCCCGAGGAGATCGACCTCCGACGGATGGGAATCTCGGCCGCCAACCAGGGCCTCGACGACGGCAGCCTGTACGGCGCGATCGTCATCCCGAGCGACTTCACCAAACGCATCTCGATCCTCGCGCAGGCCTCGGTCGTTCCCGGTGACATCGAGAAGCCGATCATCACCCTCTACACGAATCCCCGGACGGGCGCGTTCGCGACGGGCATCGTCACGACGATCGGCGACCGCGCGCTGACCCAGGTGAACGACACGGTCGGGCAGCAGCTGACCGAGACCGTCACCGCGACGCTCGCAGAGTCGGCACCCGACCTGCAATTGTCCGGAGCTTCCAGCCTCGTCCTGACCCAGCCGATCGATGCACTCACCGTCGAGCACAAGCCGCTGCCCGACGGGACGGGCGCCGGCCTGTCCGCCTTCTTCTACACCCTGCTGCTGATCCTGGCCGGCTTCACCGGCGCCACGATCATCAACGCGGTCGTCGACAGCGCCCTCGGTTTCGTGCCCACCGAATACGGCCCCCTCTACATCGCGCGGGAGACCACCCGGATGTCGCGCCTGCAGGTGCTGGCACTCAAGTGGGGCATCACGGTGGTCATGTCGTTGATCGTCTCGGCGTTGTATGTGTGGATCGCCACCGCACTCGGTATGCCGGCGCCGCGCGCGCTGCTGCTGTGGGAGTACGGGGCGCTCGCGATCTCGGCCGTGGGCATCACGTCCCTCGCGGTGATGTCGATCTTCGGCGCGGCGGGCCTGCTGGTGAACCTGATCGTGTTCATCGTGCTCGGCCTGCCGTCGTCCGGTGGCACCATTCCGATCGAGGCCACCCCGCGGATGTTCGAATGGTTGTCGACCTTCGAGCCGATGCACCAGATCTATCTCGCGGTGCGGTCCATCCTCTACTTCGACGGACGACCCGACGCCGGGCTCGGCCACGGCGTGACGATGACGATCGTCGGCGTCGTGTTCGGTCTCGTCGTCGGCGCCCTGGTGACGTGGATCTACGACCGCGTCGGTTTCCACCGGGCCGCGGACGCACCCGTGCGTCTGCCCTGGCGGCCGTCGCGACAGCAGGTTCGGGATTCTGCGGTCGCGACCGACACGGTTCGTTCGAACGACAGCGTGGACGCCGGTGAGGACGATCGTGACGATACGGGCGAATCCTCCGGCAGCTCCGAGCATGCGGGCGAAAGCGACGGGCCCACGAACGAAATGGGGGACCCCGCCGCGCGTCGGGGGTAGCGGCGGAGTCCCTCCACTACCACGGTAGTGGCGGTTCTCGCGGGGATCGCTCTCGATACGGGTGAATTCGAGGGTGAATCGGGGGGTCACCGCGCGTCGGGGTCTGTCGCCGTGATGGAGCACACTGTATGGGTGCGCACGGTCGTCGTTCCTCATCCTGCGGACGGCCGGGGCCGTCGCGGTGCAAGCATCGTCGAGGTCGACGCATTCGGTGCGCCGCTCGGTTCGGTGCGGGAGTACCCCGGATTCGCGGATGCAGTCGCTGCGATCGAAGCCGAATCGCGACCGCGCTGGGTGTGGACCTCGACGGCATCGGTCTATCCCGAGCTGCTCCGCGCCGATGTTCGGGTGCAGCGATGCCACGATCTCGCCACCACCGGCACCATCCTTGCCGTACGCGAGGGCCTGCCCCCGCCCACTGCGGAGGAGCCGGTCGACGAGCGGCCCGGCCTCTTCGATGCGGCTCCCGCGATCGACGTCGAGGCGGTGGTCGAGCAGTTCGCCGAACAACGTCGCCGCATCTCCGGCGACGCCCGCCTCGAGTTGCTCACCGCCGCCGAATCGGCCGGCGCTCTCGCAGCGGCCGAGATGGGTTTCGACGGGTTGCCGTTCTCGGCGCAAGCGCATCGTCGCCTCCTCGAGGACACCCTCGGGCCGCGCCCGACCGGCTACGACCTGCCGAGCCGTATCGCCGAAGTGGTCGAGGAGGTCAGCGCGGTCTTCGGCCGCCCCGTGAATCCCGCCTCCCACAGCGAGGTGCTCGAGGCGTTCCGTCGCGAGGGCATCACCGTCGAGTCGACCCGCAAGCATGTGCTGCAGCGGATCGACCATCCCGCGGTGCCTCTGTTGCTGCGGCACCGCGAGCTGTCGAAGTTGTACAGCACGAACGGCTGGCACTGGCTCGACACCTGGGTCCGCGACGACCGGTTCCGTCCGGTCTATGTTCCCGGCGCGGTCGTATCGGGCCGGTGGGCGAGTCGCGGCGGTGGCGCTCTGCAGATCCCCAAGGCGCTGCGGTCGAGCGTGATCGCCGACCCGGGGCGGTCGTTCGTCGTCGCCGACGCGGGCCAGCTCGAACCGCGCATCCTGGCGGCGATGTCGGGCGATCGGCGCATGGTCGCGGCGGCCGGTTCGGACGATCTGTACGCCCCGGTCGCCGCGGCGTCCTTCGGCGGCGACCGCGCGAAGGCGAAGGTCGCGGTGCTCGGTGTTCTGTACGGCGCCACGTCGGGCGACGCGCGTGCCCTGCTGACGGTGCTGCGTCGCAGCTTCCCGACCGCCGTCGACTTCGTCGAACGTGCCGCCCGTGCGGGTGAACGTGGCGAGGTGGTGCATTCGTGGCTGGGCCGTGCGTGCCCACCCGCTCCGGAAGGCTTCCACTCCCACGGTGATGCGCATGCGCGGGGCCGGTTCACGCGGAACTTCGTCGTGCAGGCCACCGCGGCCGAGTGGGCGCTGTGCGTGCTTGCGGAACTGCGACGGCGGCTGACCACGGATCCCGACCCGACGGCCGGCGATCTCGTGTTCTTCCAGCACGACGAGGTGGTGGTGCACACCGGCAACCCGGAACTCGCGTCGTCGCACATCACGGCGTCGGTCGAGGTGGCGACGCGCCTGATGTTCGGCGACACGCAGGTTCGTTTCCCGATGGACACCGCCGTGCGCAGCGTCTACGCCGAGGATGCGGGCGGCGAGTAGGTGGCGTGTGTCCACAGATGCATGACGGCGTAGGCCCGCCACGGCCGCCATTGTTCGGCGCGCTCGGCGGCTTCGCGCGCACTCTCCACCTGCAGGGCTCGTCGGAGAACGAGGTCGCCGGACGGATACGCGTCGCGGTCGCCGAGTCGTAGAGCGAGATAGTCGACGGTCCACGGTCCGATCCCGGGAAGCGCGAGAAGGTCTGCCGCGAACGACAGATGCTCCGGCGCCACCCCGTCGGCTGCGGCCCGGGCCAGTTCGGCGACGGTGCGGGCGCGCGACTGCGTCGTGCCGATGACGGCACGCAGCTCGCTCTGCTCGACCGTCGCGAGTCGGTGCGGCGTAGGGAAGCATCGCAACCCGCCGGGTGCACCGTCGCCGAAGGCTGCGACGAGTCGTCCTGCGAATGTGCATGCCGCAGCGACACTCACCTGCTGCCCGAGCACTGTCGACACGGCGGTGGCGAACCAGTCGGTGGTGCCGAGCACGCGCAGACCGGGGTGGGTCTGCACGAGAGGCCCGAGCACGGGATCGGGCTCGAATGCCGCATCCACGACGGACGGGTCGACGCCGAGATCGAGCCACTTCCGGACCCTCTCTTCGATCTCCTCGACATCCGCGCGACCTGCGGTCTCGACATGAACCTCGAGATGTCGCACATCCCCGTGTCTCCCGTCGTCGGGTGTCGCAGGGTCGGCGAAGCGGACGGCGACGTGCGCGGCGCCGCCGTTCGTGCGGATCGCGCGGTGATGGGTGCCGGTAGCGCTGTTGTGGTGTTCACAGCCGGGGACGGTGTGGCTTCGCAGCGACGCGAGCATCGGCCCCACCGCAACGGGTTCGGCCACCGGGATCCGGAGGGTGGTGATCATGCCACCGACTCGAGTTGCAGCAGCGCCCTCTTCGCCTCGACTCCCCCGACGTACTGCCCCATGCTGCCGTCGCTGCGCACCACCCGATGGCACGGCACCACCACGGGCAGCGGGTTCTTCGCGCACGCCGTACCGACCGCCCGCACCGCGCGCGGGCTCCCGGCCGCGGCGGCGATCTCGGCATAGCTCGCCGTGCGCCCGTATTCGATCTCGGGCAGACGCGTGATCACTTCACGACGGAATCCGTCGGCGAGACGCAGATCGAGCGGAACGTCGAAATGTGTCCTCGTACCGGCGAAGTACTCGTCGAGTTGCCGGACCACCGGGTCGAGTCGCCGCGGCGCGTCGAGCACGCGCGGGCTGATCCGGCGGGAGAGTTCGTCGAGCACGGCGTCGGATCCGTCGGCGACGTAGGCGACCCGCACGAGTCCGACGGGGGTGGTGGCCAGCAGGAGCGGACCGACGGGGGTGTCGACGACGCGGAACGCGACATCGAGCAACCCGGCCGCCTCGGCATCGAGTACGAGCTTCTCCCGCAACCACGCGAGATCGGCCGATCCGACCGAGGGTTGTGGAAAGTTCATGAGCGACATCCTGTTCCGTGTTCGATCCGACGACGCAACGCAACCCGACCGTCGGCCGCCGCGCGACGTGCCGCGGCCGGGCTGTTGCCGAGGATCGTGCCGATCTCCGCATAGGGCAGGCCTCCGACATAGTGGTAGACCAGCGCCGCACGCTGCGTGAAGGGAAGTTCGGCGACCGCGCTCCACAGTTCGTCGTCGCCCTCACCGGGGTTTCCCGTGGCCGACGCGGGTTCGGGGAGGTTCTCGGTGGGCACCGGCGTCCGCCCGCGCACCCGGTGGATGTCGACGGCCTTGCGGTGCGCGATGGTCACGAGCCACGCTTCGATGTTGCTGCCCGGTGGCAGGTCGGGATAGGCGCGCAACGCCGCGAGGAAGGTCTCGGACCAGGCGTCGTCGGCGTCGACCGGTCCGAGCAGTGCGCGGCAGACCCGGAGGACCGTCGCGCCGTGGCGGGTGACCACCTCCTCGAAAGGAGGCAGGCTCGCCCGCGGTAGGTGATCAGGCAGGGACATGGGTATCGCCGGCGACATCGGGCTCGGCGGAACTCAGCACCCGTGCCTCCTGGTCGAGCAGGAAGCGTTTGCGCTCGAGACCACCGGCGTAACCGGTGAGCTTGCCGCTGCTACCGATGACGCGATGGCACGGCACGATGATGCAGAGCGGGTTGCGGGCATTGGCCGCAGCGACCGCCCGTACCGCAGTGGGCCGGCCGAGGGCGAGTGCAATCTCCGAGTAGGTGCGCGTGGTGCCGTACTCGATCGTCATCAGCGCCTCCCACACCTCGCGTTGGAACGGGGTGCCGACGGGAGCGATGGGGACGGTGAACCGGGTACGGCGACCCGCGAAGTACTCATCGAACTGGGTGATCGCCTCGTCGAACCCCCCGGTGACCTGCTCGCCGAAACCGGCGCGGTCGGGCGCGGGGTGATGCTCGGCCATGTACACGCCGCTCAGGACGCCGTCGGTGTTCACCAACGTCAACTCGCCGATCGGTGTGTCGATCACGGTGTGGGTGCGCAATGCGGTCACGGCCTCGATCCTTCCATCCGGTGTGTGCTCTGTACCGGGTAGACGAACGGGACGCCGAAAATGTGAGGTCCGCGATCACGACGATCGGACGTACTGCACTATGACGACATGATCTCGCTGCCTGTGCCCGCGCTCGGAGTCTCGGTCGCCGGTTCCATCGTCGACGTCACCCGGACCGTGCTCGGACGCACCCGCGAGACCGCCGAGTTCGCACTGTCGCTCCCGACGCGGGTGGAAGGCCTGCTCAGCGAGGCCGAATCGCTCATCGACTCGGTCGAATCGCTGATCCGCCGCATCGACAGCGTGGTCACCGACGCCACCGACATCGTCGAGGGAGCGTCGGTGGCCGTCGCGCAGGCCACGCAGGTGATCGCCTCGACCATCGGTGTGGTGGAGGAAGCCGCCGATGCGGTCACGCGCGCCACGGAGATCATCGACTCGACGGGCGGGGTCGTGCGCGATGCGACGGTGGTCGCGGCCGACGCGCGGATCGTCGTCGAGTCCGCCGGCCGCAGCTCCGACGCCGCCGGGGAACTGCTCGAGACCTACAAACCCCTCGCCGAACGTGCCGCTCCCCTCGCCACCCAGTTCGTCGAGGAGTTCTCACCAAAAGAACTGCGCGCCGCGATCAAGCTCATCGACCGGCTCCCCGAGATCACCGAGCGGGTCGACGCGGTCCTGCCCATCATGGCGACCCTCGACACGGTCTCCCCCGAGATCCACGAACTGCTCCTCGTCGCGAAGGACGTCCGCCAGGCCATCGTCGGTGTGCCCGGCTTCAACTTCCTGCGCCGACGCGGGGAGGAGAAGGAGATCCACGGTGATGATTGACCGCACCGCGGTCGGGACGATTGACCGCACCGCGGTCGGTGATGATTGACCGCCCCCGGACGGCTCTACTGATGGGCCGTGGAGAGGAACTGGTGCGTCGCCACGTCGACGATCTCGTCGGGCGAGATGGCGATCTCGTCGTTCAACCACGCGGTGACCAGTTCGGCCAGACCCCCGACGAACAGCAGTCCGTTGATCTCGCCCCGTTCGGGCGGCCACGCCCGGTCGCCGTACATGCGGGTCGCTTCGTCGGCGACCATCTGGGCGAAACTCCGTAGCGACGCTCGTCTGTGGGTGCGCAGGGGTTCGAAGCCGGCGGACTCGATGAGTGAGACCCGGCCCTTGCGCGGGTCGTCGGTGAGGATCGCGACGAACGACGCGATGGCGTTCCGCACGAGGTCTTCGAGTGTGCCCGTGCCGGTGCGGAGCGCGGCGAGTACGGCCTCGCGCACCTCGTCGGCGATCTTGTCGAGGACCTGCTGCAGCAGATCGTCCCTGCTGGTGAAATTCTCGTAGAAATACCGCTCCGTCAGCTTGGCGTGGGCGCACATGGCGGTCATGGTGGCGCCGCTCTTCCCCGAGGCCGCGAACAGTTCCAGTCCTGCTTCGAGCAGGGCTTCGCGCCGCAGCGCGACACGCTGTTCGCCGCTCAGACCGGCATAGCGGCGGGGCGCGGGGGAAGTCATGGGACCGATCTTGACAGACCGGACCGATGTGACGCAGACTACACCCCAATCTGACAGGGTCTCCTGTCAGATATCCGCAGAACTGGAGGTTCGTCGTGACCCGGATCCTGGCGGCTCCCCCCGCCCACTCCCATCTGCGCCCGGTCCCGGGACGATCGGGAATACCCGGTATCGGGCACGTCCTCGAATACATCCGCGATCCACTCGCGATGATGCAGAAGCACTGGGACCGATACGGCGAGGTCTCCTGTTTCTCTGCGGCCGGTCGACGCTGGATCTCGGTTCTCGGACCCGACGCCTGCCAGGAGGTGCTGCAGAACAAGGACCGGGCCTTCGCCAACGGCGACGGCTGGTCGGCACTGATCGGGCCGTTCTTCCACGGTGGCCTCATGCTCCTCGACTCGGAGGAACATCTCCGACACCGCCGCATCATGCAGCAGGCGTTCACCCGATCACGCCTCGAGAAGACCGTCGGTGCCATGAATCCGTCGATCGCCCAGAAGCTCGACAGGTGGGTTCCCAGCGACGGATTCCGCGCCTACACGGCACTGAAGACACTCACGCTCGATCTTGCCACCGACATCTTCATGGGCGGCGCCGAGGACTCCACGCCGGCCGAGATCGAAGTGGTGAAGAAGGCATTCATCGACTGTGTGCAGGCTGCGACCTCGATCGTGCGGTATCCCGTCCCCGGCACCAGATGGAAACGCGGACTCGACGGACGCCGAGTGCTCGAGGACTTCTTCCGGCACTATCTACCGGCACGACGCTCGCGCGAGACGGACGACCTCTTCTCCGTGTTGTGCCACATCGAATCCGAAGCGGGACAACGGTTCAGCGACGACGAGATCGTCGATCACATGATCTTCCTGCTGATGGCCGCGCACGACACGTCGACCATCACGATCTCCACGATGATGCAGCATCTCGGGCAACACCCGCAGTGGCAGGACCGGTGCCGGGCCGAGTCGCTCGCGCTGGGCACCGCCGCACCGAGTCACGCCGATCTCGACGCGCTCGGCAGCCTCGATCTGGTGATGAAGGAATGCCTCCGGCTGGTCTCCCCGGTCCCGGTCCTGGCGCGACGGGCCGTGCGCGACACCGAGGTCCGGGGATACTTCGTGCCGGCCGGTACGTATGCCTCCGTGGCACCGCACTTCACGCACCACATGGCGGAATACTGGCCGGAGCCCGAACGTTTCGATCCCGAACGCTTCGCGGAGCATCGACGCGAGGACAAGGTGCACCGCTATGCGTGGGAGCCGTTCGGTGGGGGCGTGCACAAATGCCTCGGCATGCACTTCGCCGGGGTCGAGGTCAAAGCGATCGTCCACCAACTGCTGCTGCGCTTCGAGTGGCACGTCGACCCCGGCTACGTCGCCCCGCTCGACTTCACGTCGTTGCCGTTCCCGTCGGACGGACAGCCGGTCGACCTGCGACTGCGGTCGACCGACCTTGATCGTCAGGCCGTATAGACAGTCAGGCCGTGTAGAGACCTGCGCCCGCGCGGCTGAGCACGAGCTTGGGCACCACCGCCCGCGATGACAGCTCGAGCAGCGCGTCGACGATCTCGACGACGTCGTTCACCTCGATCATGGACTCGGCCGGGATCTTGTCCTTGATCCAGTCGGACATGTCGGTGTCGACGTAGGCAGGGGCGAGCGCCGATGCCGAGATGCCGTTGCCGGACTCCTCGGCGTTGAGCGTCTCCACCAGCGAGATCAACGCGGCCTTCGTTGCACCGTAGGCGGCGAGACCGGCCTCGGCGTAGACACCTGTGATCGACGAGAGCGCAACGATCTTCGATCCGCGGGCTGGATCGTTCTCCGCCTCGGTGCGCAGCAACGGCAGCGACGCCTGGATGAGCGCGAACGGGGCGTTGAGGTTCACGGCGACCGTCTTGTCGAACCGCCGGGCCGGGAACTCGGCGATCGGACCTGCCGTGCCGACACCGGCATTGAGGATCAGAGCCTTCATGGAACCGAACGCTTCGCGGTGCGTCTCCACGACGCGTGCGGTGGCTTCCGGATCAGCGAGATCGGCTGCGACGGCGCGTACCTCCTTGGCACCCGCCTCCAGCAGACGCTCGGCGACGCTCTCGAGGCGTTCCGCTCCGCGGGCGCTGATCGTCAGTGAATAGCCGCGTTCGGCGAGACGGGTTGCGATACCGAGGCCGATTCCCCTCGATGCTCCGGTCACGAGCGCGCTGGTCACGCGTGGGCTCCCTTCAGTGCTGCGAGTCCTGCTGCCACCAGGTCCGGCACGGCTTCACCGGCACAGTCGAAACCGTCGCCGACGGTCGCCCCGGCACGCCACCGATGGTTGATGCCCTCGGCGATCACGGCGAGCTTGAGGTAGGCCAGACCCATGTAGAAGTTCCAGTCGGCGATGTCGCGACCCGACGCCGTGGCGTAGCGCTGCACCAGATCGTCCGCTGCCGGCAGGCGGTCGCTCGACCATGCCGCCGGGAATCCCAGGATGTCGTCAAGGGCCGGATGCCGGTACGCGCACATCATGGCGAGATCGGTGAGCGGGTCGCCGAGGGTGGACAGTTCCCAGTCCACCACGGCGACGACGCATGTCGGATCGGTCGGGTCCAGAATGGTGTTGTCGATGCGGTAGTCGCCGTGCACGATCGACGGAGCGGGTGATTCCGGAATCGACTCGGCGAGCGCGGCGTGCAGCCGTTCGAGGTCCGGAAGTTCGCGGGTCTTCACGCGCCCCCACTGGCTCGCCCACAGCTTCACCTGCCGGGTCACGTAGCCGTCCGGCCGGCCCAGTCCCCCGAGACCGACGGCCTCGAAGTCGACGTTGTGCAACTCGGCGATGATGCGCACGAGTTCACCGACGCAGCGGTCGATCTCGTCGTCACCGAGCGCATCGAGGTCGGCCTTGCTGCGCACCACACGTCCGTCGACGAACTCGACGACGGTGAACGGCGCACCCATCACCGAGTCATCCTCGCACTGGACGACGGTGGGCGCGACCGGCACACCGGTGCCCTTCAGCGCCGACGTGATGCGGAACTCTCGGGCGACGTCGTGCGCCGACGGGGTCAGACCCGTGGTCGGAGGGCGACGCAGGACCCAGTGGGACTTCTCGTCGCGCAGCCCGTAGGTGAGGTTGGACTTGCCGCCCGAGATGAGCTCCGCCCGGAGTTCACCCTGAACGGTCACACCGCAATCGGCGAGGAAGCGCTCGAGGACGGCGAGGTCGAGTCCCTCGTGCACTGCGGTCATTTCGCGGCCTCGCGGGCTGCCTTGCGGACGGCGCCGACGGCACGCTTGGCGATGGCCCAGCGGTGAACCTCGGACGGGCCGTCGTACACGCGGAACGGCCGGACCTCGCGGGTGAGGCGTGCGATCGGAAGGTCCTCGGAGACACCGAGACCGCCGCACATCTGAGCGGAGCGGTCGACGATGCGGAAGATCGCCTCGGCGGCGAAGGTCTTGGCGATCGACGTGGCGTTCGAGGCGTGCGAACCCTGGTCGAGTTCCCAGCACGCCTGCACGAGCAGTGCGCGGGTCGCGGCGATGTCGATCTCGTTGTCGGCGATCATCTTCTGGATCATGCCGAGATCGCCGAGGCGGGAGCCGAAGCCTTCACGCTCCGCGACGTAGCGGACGGCGGTGTCGTGACCGCGGCGGGCGGCGCCGAGCCAGCGCATCACGTGCGTCATGCGGGCAGGGCCGAGGCGCACCTGCGCGTAGGCGAAGCCCTGATCGACCTCGCCGAGCACGGCGGAGTCGGGGACGAACAGGTCCTCGAAGTCGACCTCGCAGTGACCGCCGATCATGGAGCGGTCGAGGGTGTTGATGTGGCGGCCGACCTTCAGGCCCGCGGTGTCGGCGGGGGCGAGGAACATCGTGGCGCCGCCGCGCTGGCCGGGTTCACCCGAGGTACGGGCCATGATGATGAAGAATCCGGCACCGTCGGCACCGGTGATGAAGTGCTTGCGGCCGTTGATCTTCCAGCCACCCGAGACCTTCTCGGCGCGCGTGTTCAGAGCGTTGGGATCGGCACCGGCACCGGGGGCGGGCTCGGTCATCGCGAAGGCCGAGCGCACGTCGCCGGCGGCGAGGGGCGCGAGGAACTGCTGCTTCTGCTCGTCGCTGGCGATGTGCGCGAGCATGTGCACGTTGCCCTCGTCGGGGGCGGCGATGTTGAGCGCGGTGGGGCCGAAGAGCGAGTAGCCCGCGGCCTCGAAGACCGGGGCGCGGTCGGACATGTCCAGGCCGTGGCCGCCGTATTCGACGGGCGCATGCGGAGCGAAGACGCCGACAGCCTTGGCGGCCTTCTGCAGATCCGCCCGGATCGCGTCGCCACCGGCCGCGGCGATGTCGCCACCGTGAGCGTCCTCGACGGGAAGCACCTCGTCGCGGATGAACTGCTCGGTCCGCGCGATGAGGTCCCGGACGTGATCCGAGTAGGACAGGTCGACCGCCATGCTGAGCTCCTTCCATACCGACCGATCGATCGCTCGGTCGAGTTCACGGTGGCATATCCCCCGCCATCGGGTCAAGCCCGGACGGGGTGCTCGGCTACCTCGCTCCGACCGCGTTCCGCGCGACCTGCAGGTAGCGGTGCACGATCTCGTCCGGCGACAGCGAACCGTCCGGCCGGTACCAGCTCGCCACCGCGACGCACATCGTCGTCACGGCGCGACTGGCGTCCTTCGGATAGGGCGTGGAGAAGGTGCCGTCGGCGACACCGGCCTCGACGATCTCGTCGATCATGCACTGCTGCTCGTCGCGCAGGGCGACGAATGCACGGCGGGCCTCGGGTTCCATGCTGCGCATCTCGGTCGACGCCACGAACGCCTGATCGCGGCGGAACATATGGAAGCGCAGCAGCGACTCGACGACGGCGTCGAACTTCTCGGAGGGGGTTGGTCCGGCTTCATCGATCGCCTGCCGGCTGCGGGCGAGCAGGTCGTGCAGCACGGTGGTCGTGAGCGAGACGAGCAGCGCCTGCTTCGAGGGGTAGTGGTGGTACAGACCCGGCACCGACAGACCGGACCGCGACGCGACCTCGCGGATGGACGTGCCGTCGTAACCGCGTTCGGCGAACGCCTCGAGTGCAGCGGCGAGCGGCTTCGGCAGGTCGGTCGGGCCGTAGTCCCGCCAAGAGCCGACGTCGCCGGAAACCGAATCCTCACGCGTGTCCATGCTCAACACCGTAAGGGACGGCTCCGGCGACGTCGGCGCTCACAGGATCAGTAGTCGTCCTCGCCGTAGAGGACGAGACCGCGGAGGTTCTTGCCGGCGTGCATGTCGGCGTAGCCCTCGTTGATGTCCTCGAGCTTGTAGGTCTTGGTGACGAGGTTGTCGAGGTCGAGCTGCCCGTTCCGGTACAGCTCGAGCAACTTGGGGATCTGCGAGCGCGGGCCGGTGCCACCGAAGATGGCCCCCTGCAGACGCTTCTGCAGCAGCGTCAGCTCGAACAGGCTCATCGTCACCTGCGAGTCGGTGGCGTGACCCATGCCGACGACCACGACCTGGCCACCCTTGGCGGTGAGACCCAGTGCGGGGCCGATGATGTCGCCGGTGATCTCGCCGACGGTGATGACGGTGACGTTGGCCATCTGACCCCACGTGATCTCACCGATCACCGGTGCGGCCTCCTCGATCGACGCGAAGACATGCGTCGCGCCGAACTCCTTGGCCTTCTGCCGCTTGAACTCGACCGGGTCGATCGCGACGACGAACCGCGCCCCTGCGTGCGCCGCTCCCTGGACGGAGTTGATGCCGACACCGCCGACACCGATGACGACCACGGTGTCGCCGAGCTTGGTGCCGCCGATCTCGGTGGCCGAACCCCAGCCGGTCGCGACACCGCACCCGAGCAGGGCCGCCTTCTCGAGCGGGATGTCCTTCTCGATCTTGATGACCGACGCCTCGTTGACCGTGACGTACGGCGCGAACGTGCCGAGCAGGCACATCTGCAGCACCGGGTCGCCGTTCAGCGTCGCGCGGTAGGTCTTGTCGGAGATCGCCTGACCGGTGAGCAGGCCGGCACCCTCATCGCAGATGTTCTGCATGCCCTTGGCGCAGGCCCGACAGCGGCCGCAGGCGGGGATGAACGCGAGGACGACGTGGTCGCCCTCCTCGAGACCCCGCACTCCCGGGCCCACCTTGGTGACCACGCCCGCGCCCTCGTGACCACCGAGGACCGGGAAGGACGGAAGCGGTGTCGCCCCCGAGCGCAGATGCTCGTCGGAATGGCACAGACCCGAGGCCGCGAGGCGGATCTGCACCTCACCTGCGACGGGATCGCCGAGATCGATCTCCTCGATCTCCCACGGCTGGTTGATTCCCTTGACGACTGCTGCCTTCGTCTTCACCCGAGCCTCCTGAACCGAAAGTGTGTGTGACGTTCGTCACGGCATTCAAACACTTATCGTACGTTAGAGCAACGGGTTCGGACCTCTTCCACAGCGGGCAGTTACCCGCTACATTCGGTAACAGACAACTTCTCGTGAAGGGCTCCAGCCATGATTCACGTCCGCCACAGCGCCGTCGCAGACATCCCTATCGACCTCGCGTTCACCTACGTCGACGACTACCGGAACGTCCCCGACTGGATGTTCGGGGTGGCCCGCTTCCAACCCGTGAGCGAGCAGGTCTCCGGCCTTGGTGCCATCTACGACTCGACCATGCGGATCGGCCCCAAGGATCTCGGCTCGCGCGTGGAAGTCGTCGAATGGGAACGCAATCGCGTGATCGTCCTCGACTCGATCGCCGGATTCCGCGCCGCGTCGTCATGGACCTTCACGGACCTCGGCGACGCGACGCGGCTCGACGTCGACTTCGGCTACCGACTGCCCGGCGGGATCGCCGGCCGCACACTCGGCATGCTCATCGAACCGATTGTGGGAACGGCGATCCGGAAGACCGAGCACGCGTTGCGCACGCGGCTCGGTCAGCTCGTCTAGGACCGGACTCAGAAATTGCCGCGCGCGGCCTGCTCCCGCTCGATCGCCTCGAACAGCGCCTTGAAGTTGCCCTTGCCGAAGCCGAGCGAGCCGTGGCGCTCGATCAGCTCGAAGAACACGGTCGGGCGGTCGCCGACGGGCTTGGTGAAGATCTGCAGCAGGTAGCCGTCCTCGTCGCGGTCGACCAGGATGCCCCGCTTCTTCAGCTCCTCGATCGGCACCCGGACCTCACCGATACGGGCGCGCAGCTCCGGATCGTCGTAGTACGCATCGGGAGTCGCGAGGAACTCGACGCCCTCCTCGCGCAACTGGTCGACCGCCGTGAGGATGTCGTTGGTGGCCAGCGCGAGGTGCTGTGCACCCGGTCCGCGGTAGAAGTCGAGGTACTCGTCGATCTGCGAACGCTTCTTCGCGATGGCGGGCTCGTTGAGCGGGAACTTCACGCGGTGGTTGCCGTTGCACACCACCTTGCTCATGAGCGCCGAGTAGTCGGTCGCGATGTCGTCGCCGATGAACTCCGCCATGTTCGTGAAACCCATGACGCGGTTGTAGAAGTCGACCCACTCGTCCATGCGCCCGAGTTCGACGTTGCCGACGACGTGGTCGAGCGCCTGGAAGATGCGCTTGGGCGCACCCTCACGCTTGCGGTAGGTCGAGGTGCGCTCGATGTAGCCGGGCAGGTACGGGCCGTTGTAGCGCGACCGGTCGACGAGCGTGTGCCGCGTGTCGCCGTAGGTCGCGATGGCGCCGATGCGGACGGTGCCGTTCTCGTCGCTGATCTCGTAGGGTTCCTCGAGGACGGTCGCCCCCTGCTTGCGGGCGTGCTCGATGCACTTGTCGACGTCCGGAACCTGGAGCGCGATGTCGACGACGCCGTCACCGTGGAGGCGGTGGTGCTCGATCAGCGGGCTGTCCGGATCCACCGCACCCTTGATCACGAATCGCACGGCGCCGCTGCGCAGTACGTAGGCGTGATGGTCGCGGTTGCCGGTGGTGGGTCCGGAATAGGCGATGAGTTCCATGCCGTAGGCGGACTGGTAGTAGTGCGCCGTCTGCGTGGCGTTTCCGACCACCCACACCACGGCGTCCCAGCCGCTGACGGGGAAGGGATCCCGTTCGCTGTCGTACTCCACGAGACCGACCAGGCGCCGGAGCTCCTCGGCGTCGAGCTGAGCGAGTCGTTCGCTGTCGGTCAGGGTGTATTCCAGAGTCATCGCTGCAACCTCCTGCCGCTCACTGCGGCACAGTCGTTGTGTCGTGTGTCACCAGGAGAAACCCACCCGTCGGTGCGACGCAACGTCGCCTTCGGCAACTGGCCCGACTGACTGGAATCTGCCGGAATCCGCGCGTTCACCTATACAATCGGGCTAGTTTTCGGCGCTCGATGGGAAGGAACCGCGATGCGCGAGCCCGTGCAGCTGGACGAATTGGATTTCACTCTCCTCGAGGCCCTGCACGCCGACCCGAAGATCGGCGCGCTCGAACTGTCCCGTCGCCTGAAGGTCGCGCGTGCCACCGTCTCGGCCCGACTGCGACGCCTCGAGGACACCGGGGTCATCGCCGGCTACGAACCCCGGATCAACCTCGCCGCAGCAGGTTTCGAAGTGCAGGCGTTCGTGACGATGGAGATCGTGCAGGGCGCGCTCGAAGACGTCACCGAGGTCCTCGAAGGCATCCCCGGCGTCCTCGAGGCGTTCGCCACCACCGGCGCGGGCGACGTCCTGTGCCGCATCGGAGCCGAATCACACCTCGGTCTCCAGCAGACCCTCATCGAGCTGAACCGCTCCTCGATCGTCGCGCGGTCCACGAGTGTGATGGTGCTGTCGGAAGTGGTGCACTACCGGGCGATGCCGCTGCTCCGCACCCTCGAGCCGGAAAGATCCGCGAAGGCACCGGCCTACCGCCGCTGAACCGATCACGTCCACAATCCGTCTCCGACTAGCCGGATTGCACAGAAAAAAGCGCTTCGGGCATCCGGACCCTCCGCACGCTGCACAGTTCGATGAAGCACAGTTGCGCAGCATTTGTTACTGCCGTCACAGTCTTTCGCCATGAAGAACCTGCTGACGCGATTCGAAGAAAAAGCCCCCGAGATCGTCTTCGAGTGGCACGACACCGAGACCACCGCCCGGGGCTGGGTCGTCATCAACTCGCTGCGGGGCGGCGCGGCCGGCGGCGGCACCCGCATGCGCCGCGGCCTCGACCGGCGCGAGGTCGAGTCGCTGGCGAAGACCATGGAGATCAAGTTCACCGTCTCCGGACCTGCGATCGGCGGTGCCAAGTCCGGCATCGATTTCGATCCGTCCGACCCCCGCAAGGAAGGCGTGCTGCGCCGCTGGTTCGCGGCCGTCACTCCCCTGCTGCGTGCCTACTACGGCACCGGCGGCGACCTCAACGTCGACGAGATGAACGAGGTCGTTCCCCTCACCGAGTCCAACGGCTTGTGGCACCCGCAGGAAGGTGTCGTCAACGGACACTTCGGCAAGGACGAGCGCCAGCGCATCCAGCGGGTGGGCCAGCTGCGACTCGGCGTCGCGAAGGTCGTCGAGGACGCGCGGTTCACCCCTGCCACCAGCACGAAATACACTGTCGCCGATCTGATCACCGGCTACGGCGTCGCCGAGTCGGTCCGTCACCACCAGCTCGTCTATCGGGGCACCGACCTCACAGGCAAACGCGTCGTGGTGCAGGGCTGGGGCAACGTCGGCGCCGCTGCTGCCTACTATCTCGCTCAGGCCGGCGCCTCGATCGTGGGCATCATCGACCGCGACGGCGGCATCCTCGCACCCGAGGGTCTCTCCTTCGACGAGGTCCGCACCCTGCTGCTCGAGCGCGACGGCAACGCCCTGCACAGCGACCGCATGATCCCCTTCGACGAGGTGAACGACCGCATCTGGGATGTCGGAGCCGAGATCTTCCTCCCCTGCGCCGCGAGCCGCCTCGTCACCCGCGAGCAGGTCGACCGCATGGTCGCCGCGGGACTCGAGTCGATCGCCTCCGGCGCCAACGTTCCGTTCGCCGACGACGAGATCTTCTACGGCCCCACCTACGAGCACGCCGACAAGTCCGTTGCCGTGATCCCCGACTTCATCGCCAACTGCGGTATGGCCCGGGCTTTCGCCCAGCTCATGGAGGGCGACGTGGAGGTCTCCGACGCCGCGATCTTCGGCGATGTGTCCACCACCATCGAGACGGCCCTGCGTCGCTGCCACGACCGGTCGACCGAGCTCACCGGGCTCGCCGCGACCGCCTTCGAGATCGCACTGGACCAGCTGGTCCCGGCCGGGGAGCGCATTGATGACTGACACCCTGGCTACGGCGACGACCGGCGCCCAGGGCACCGCCGGGACGACGACCGGCGCCCAGGGCACCGCCGGGACGACGACCGGCGCCCAGAGCACCGCCGGCCTGCATCGTGCCATGCGGCCCCGCCAGCTCGTCATGATGAGCCTCGGTGGCGCCATCGGGGCCGGCCTGTTCGTCGGGTCGGGGGCGGGTATCGCCGTCGCCGGCCCGGCGATCCTGATCTCGTTCCTGGTGGCGGCCGTTCTCGTCGTGTTCGTGATGCGCATGATGGGCGAGATGGCCGCGGCCAACCCCGCCAGCGGTGCGTTCTCCGAGCACACCGAGAACGCGCTGGGCCCTGTCGCGGGACGGACCATCGGGTGGTTGTACTGGGTGCAGGTCATCATCGTGATCGCCGCGGAGGCCACCGGCGCCGCCGCGATCACCGCGGTGGCGCTGCCCGGCATCCCCCAGTGGGCGTCCGCGCTGTTCTACATGGTCGTGCTGACGGGCGTGAACCTGGTCGGCGTCCGCCGCTTCGGTGAGGTCGAATTCTGGTTCGCCGCAATCAAGATCGTCGCGATCGTCGGCTTCCTGGTGATCGGCATCGCGATGATCGCCGGGTGGATGCCCACCTTCGAGACGACCGGCTTCTCCAACCTCACGGCGCACGGCGGGTTCGCCCCCACCGGTATCGCCGGTATCGCCGCCGGCCTGCTCATCGTGGTCTTCGCGTTCGGTGGCACCGAGATCATCGCGATCGCCGCCGCGGAGACCGCCGATCCCCGTCGCAACGTGGGCCGCGCGGTGCGCACCCTGGTGTGGCGCATCCTCGTGTTCTACATCGGGTCGGTGCTCGTGATGGTGACGATCCTGCCGTGGACCTCCGAGGATCTCGCGACCGGTCCGTTCGTCGCCGTGCTGCAGGCCGGGGCCGTCCCGGGCGCCGCCGCGGTGATGACCGTGATCGTCGTGGTCGCGCTGCTCTCGTCGCTCAACGCGATGCTGTTCAGCGCTTCCCGGATGATCTTCTCGCTGTCGCACCGCGGATCGGCGCACCCCGTCTTCGGGCGGCTGTCGTCCAACGGCGTTCCCCGCAATGCGGTGCTCGCCTCGGTGGCGTTCGGCTTCGTCACGGTCGGACTGAACTATCTCTACCCCGACCGGGTGCTGCCGCTGCTGCTCAACGCCGTCGGCTCCACGACCCTGGTGCTGTGGACGTTCGTCGCGGTCTCGCACCTCGTGCTCCGTCGTCGCGCACGCCGCAACGGCACCGAGGATGCACTGCCGCTGAAGATGTGGGGCTTCCCGTACCTTTCGTACGCGACGCTCGGTCTGCTGGCCGGCATCGCGGTGCTCGCCCTGTTCGACACCGCTGCCCGCACGCAGCTGCTCGCGACCGGCGCGTTGACCGCAGCGATCGCCGGTACCTGCACGGTGCTGGCACGGCGACGCGCTGCGGCCGGGACGGCTCGGGTCGAGACGGTTCAGGAGCGCCAACCGTAGGGACGCGTGATTATCTCCATGAAGTGACCGGCGGGGTCGAGGAAGTAGGTTCCTCGACCCCCGTCGTTTCTGTTGATGCCGTGCGCCGACTGCCGGGGATCGGCCCAGTGTTCGATCTTCTGCTCGAGGATCCGGGCGTAGATCTCGTCGAACTCCTCCTCCGACACCAGGAATGCGTAGTGCTGCGGCGGATACTCCACATCCGGTGGCGGTTCGGCGAAATCGAGGGTGACGCCGTTGGCGAGTTCGACAGCGAGGAAGTGCCCGGCGGGCACCGGATCGGGCAGCCCGAACAGGGTGGTGAGGAAGTAGGCCGAATGCTGCTTGTCGTCGGCCGCGACGATGGTGTGGTTGAACGCAATACTCAAGGAGAACTCCTTGTGGTCCCGCGCCTCCATGCCTGACGCAGTCCGTCATCGACACGCGACGCTGCGTCCAGAGATACCTTCCGTGCCGGAGGGATGCAAGCGATGAGTTCTCCCCGCTTCCCGGGTCTGTACTCGGCGACAACCTTCGAAAGGGGACGACGATGAAGCTCACGGTGACGACCTTCGTATCGGCCGACGGTGTGGCCCAGGGACCGGGTGGCCCCGACGAGGACCGCAGCGACGGCTTCGACCGCGGCGGTTGGGTGGTGCCGCTGTTCGACGAGGACACCGGCAAGTTCATCGACGAGGTGTTCTCGAAGGTCGACGCATTCCTGCTGGGCCGGAACACCTACGAGATCTTCGCTGCGTCGTGGCCGAACTCGACCGATCCCGACGATCCGGTCGCCCGTGCACTCAACACCCTCCCGAAGTACGTCGCCTCCACGACGCTCACCGCCCCCGAGTGGCAGAACACGACGGTCCTCGAGGGCGACGTGCCCACCGCGGTCGCGGAACTGAAGAAGCAGCCGGGACGGGAACTGCAGGTGCACGGCAGCATCCGTCTGGTCCACACCCTCTTCGAACACGGTCTCGTCGACGAGTACCGCCTCATCACGTTCCCGGTCGTCCTCGGTCAGGGGCGGCGGCTGTTCCCCGTCGGGGGTCGCGACACGAAGTTCGATCTCGTCGAATCGCGCACCACCTCGACCGGTGTCGTCATCACCGTGTATCGGCCTGCCGGACGACCCGAGTACGGACTCGCCGAAGTCGAGTGACCCGAAGTACGAGCCGGTCTGTATCGAGAGCTGCTCTGGCTCGCCTGCCTCATCATCTGTTCGAGACGGCTACGGACCTCGTTCCGGAACGGTCGGCCGGGGCCCGCTCTTGGGGGCCGGTCAAGATAGCATCGGGGCGGGAACTAGGTCAGGACTGGAGATGCCCCGCAACAGACGTCCGCAGGATCGGGAAGAGAAACGCGCAGAGATCGTGGTAGCCGCCCGGCGGTTGTTCGTCGAGGAAGGATACGACGCGGCATCGATGACGCGGATCGCCCGTGACGCCGGAGTCGTGTCGAACACGCTGTACTGGTACTTCCAGGACAAGGACTCGATATTGATCGCGGTCCTGGATGCGGTTCTGGCCGACTCGATGGCCTCCTACAGCGAGATACTGGGCTCGGGCCTGGCCGATCGACTCTTGTGGTTGGTCGAAGAATTGGAGCAACTGGGTCGGTTGGTGAGCACGGTGCACACACGCGCCGAGAAGTCCGCGTCCGTTCAGCAATGGCACCAGCAGTTCCACACACTGGCCGAAGGATTGTTCCGGGCAGAGCTGATCGGACTCGGCGTGCCCGCTGACGAAGTCGATCCGCTGGTCTCGATCGGCGTTTTCGTGGTCGAGGGCTTGCTGATGCACCCGACGGATCAGGCTCAGCGGCGCGCGGTGATCGAGACGTTGCTCAACAGCGCTCGCAGTCGTGCCGCAGCCACCGGCTGAGCACCTGATCTGCGCGTCCACGAACGCGGAGCGACCTACTGTGCGGTGCGGTCGAATTGCCTTTCCAGGAAATGGAGTTGGTCACGCACGGCGCGTTCGAAGTGGTCACCGACGTAGATGTCGAAGTGGTCACACACGTAGCTCTGAACCTGTACGTGCGCCAGACCCTGTGCGTGACGCTTCGTGGTCTTCGCGGGCGCGGCCGCGTCGTTGTCGCAGACACACAGCAACGTCGGAATGCTGAAGCGGGCCAGCGCACGACCGGGTCGATCGAGCGGAAGACGCAGCGCCAGCCGGGCAGCGAGGGCATTGGCCGCCTCGAATTCGCCGTTCGGACCGCGCAGTACACCCCAGACGCTGTCGCGGCCGACCCCGGTCTCGGGTTCTTCCCCACCGTCGATCTCCGTCAGCTCGATGTTCTTCGACAGCTGAGCCCGCACCGACGGAAGTCGTTTCAACACCGCGCTGGTGCGCCGCGAGAGCCGGGTCCCCGCGGGCAGGAGTGCGGAAGCGCCGGCGAGGGCGTCGGGTGAGGCCACGAACGCGGGCATCCAGGACGTCCCCGCCATCGGCAACAGGATCGGCTTCGCGCCGAACCACGACCCGACCGTGTCGAGAATGCCTGCCACTGTCAGTGCCACCACGCTCAGCGGGCCGGTCCGTATCCGCGCGCGCAACGACGCCGGACCGTCGGTGAAGGGGCACTGCGCCACGATCGCCGCGATACGGGTGTCCTCGGAGGCGACTCGAAGGACATGACCTCCGCCGAACGAACTGCCCCACAAGGCGATCCGGTTGACGTCGACCTCAGGAAGTGTGCGCGCGAAGGCCAGAGCGGCATGCCAGTCGGCGCGTTGCCGGCCGATGTCGAGGATCTGGCGCGGCGCTCCGCCGCTGGCCCCGAGGTGACGGTAGTCGAACACCAGCACCGACCACCCCGCGGCGGCGAACCGTTCCGCGTAGGCATCCAGGCGCATCTCCCGCACCGCTCCGAGCCCGTGCCCCATGATCACCATCGGGCGCGGACCGTTCAGGTCGGGTGCGGTGTACAGCCATGCCGCGCACTCGTCCTGGCCGGAGACGAACGAGACCTCGCGCCGCTGCACCGCTACCACCTCGCGCCGATCGGCAGACTCACCGATGTTCATGACTAGCACCCTCCCGCTTCACCACCACATTTCTTGGACGCCATTCAAGAAGGCGTGACGATTACGGTAAAGGCTTCTTGGATGCCGGTCAAGAAGGGAGGGCGAGGTGTACGTCGACGACATCACCGGACTCACACTCACCGTTGACGCCGGTAGTACGCTCGAGTGATCGGCAAGTGACCGAGCGGGTTCTGTCGGGGAATCCGCTCGGCCCCTTCGCTTATCCCTCGTCGGGCAGGAATATCTCCTCGATTCGACGTCCGAACAGGTGCGCGATGCGGAACGCCAACGGAAGGGACGGGTCGAATCGCCCTTTCTCGATCGAGATGATCGTCTGGCGCGATACCCCGAGTTCGTCGGCGAGCCTCTGCTGCGACCATCCGTTCTCCGCGCGCAGGGCCGCCAGCGAATTCCGCACCCTCAGCCTTTCCGACGCTGCACGGCGTAGCGCACACCGAACGACGCGAAAGCCACGAGGATGACCGCCATCAGCGCGTGCAGGCCCTCGACCTCGATCGGAGCGAACGCCAGAGCGGTGCACCCCAGGCCCGTGACGAGGAGGATGTCGGTGAAAGCGCCCGAGGCGGCTTTCTCGTACCAGGACGACTCGACCGAATCCTCGGGCCGGTCCGTGGCGCCTTCGAGGGTCGACCGATCCACGAGGAGCACCCACGACAGGGCCGACAGTGAGGGTGCGGTCGCCAGCGCGACCGCCACGCCGGCGGCCACGGGATAGTCGGGCACCAGCCCCAGAGCAGCTACCACCGCTGCCAGAACGGCTGTGGCCAGGATTCCGAGGGCGATCGCCGGCGGTACCGCGCCGATCCACCGCGAACCCATCCGCACCTTGCCCCACTTGCTTCGCCCGACCACCGATCCGGCACCCCCGCTGTCCATCGTTTCCCCTTTCGCCGTAAAGCACACTTTACATGTAAAGGTAACTTAACAGTCCGTTCGGTGCGACAGAAACGAGGGGTTCCGTTCGGCCGGGCAGGTGTCATGATGGATCGAGCAGATCGACACGCCACCAGGCGAAGGGACTGCCATGAGCCTCTACAACGATCACGTCGTACCGCGACTGGTGAACATCGCCTGTGCACCGTCGTTCACCGAAGCGAACCGGAAACGAGTGTGCGCCGGCCTGAGCGGCCGCGTCGTCGAGATCGGATTCGGATCCGGCCTCAACGTTCCCTACTACCCCACCACCGTCGAGTCGGTCAGCGCCGTCGAACCCGCGGACCTCGGATGGAAGCTCGCACGTTCGCGCATCGATGACTCCCCCGTGCGCATCGAACGATCCGGCCTGGACGGTCAGTCACTCCCGTTCGAGGACAACACCTTCGACAGCGCACTGTCGACGTGGACGCTGTGCACCATCCCCGATGCCGACGCGGCTCTGCGCGAGATACGTCGTGTCCTCGCACCGGGCGGCACCCTGCATTTCGTCGAACACGGACTCGCGCCGGACGAGAACGTCCGGCGGTGGCAGCACCGGCTCGAACCGATCCAGAAGCGCGTCGCGGGTGGTTGCCATCTGACACGACAAATCGCCGACCTCGTCCGCGGTGCGGGGTTCGAGATCCGCGAACTCGACACCTTCTACGAGGAGAAGACGCCGAAGTTCTTCGGTGCGCTGTCGCTGGGAGTGGCGACACCGACCGCGTGAAGGCGGATAACTGCACAGCAACGTTTGCACACTTCCGGGGACAGATACACGGTGTCGACATCGAGCACATGTCCACTATGTCCGCGATGATTGCATGCATGCCCTCGGACACCCTGCCACTCGCCACGCGCACGCTGCTGAAGCAACTCGACCTGGTCTGGCTCTTCACGGAACAACACGTCCTGCCGCGGATCGACGAGGCTGCCGTGCACTGGGAGCCGTCGTCGAACTCCGTGGGCGTCCGGCGGGTCGACGGGCGTCTCGTCGCCGACTGGCCGGACGAGACGGCCGAGGCCCTTCCCGAGCCCACGATCGCGTGGCTGCTCTGGCACATCGAGTGGTGGTGGACGAACACCGTGGCGGTCTGCAGTGGGGGAACTGCGGTCGGGCCGGACGCCTACGAGTGGTCCGGCTCGACCGACCACATCCGGGCTCTTCGCACCGAATGGGCTGCCCTTCTCGAGACTGCCGACATCGAGAAGACGATCGTCGGACTCATGCCCGAACCCTCACCCCTGTGGGAAGTCGCCGGCTGGGTCAACTTCGAACTGGCGAAGAATGTTTCGGAGATCAGTCAGGTACTGACGCGGAAGGCGAATACGCCGGGCTGATACTTCCTGCGTTTACGCTGGGACGATGCCCGCGATCGGAATGCGCGCGTCGACCGCCTGCCGGAAGTTGATCATCGCGCGTTCGAGGTGGTCGCGGTTCGTCACCAGCACAGCGCCCGTGGCTCGCCGTTCGAGCAGAACGTCGTTGGTGAAGCGTGCGTTCTCGACGGTGGAGGTCGACTGCGATTCCTCGGTGATGCGCTCCGGCGGAATGCCTCGCACGACCAGCCAGTCCTTCATGGCCTGCGCTTCGGTGACGCCGTTGCGCGGCACGCCACCGGTGACGACGATCGGAGATTCCGGATAGCGTTGCGCTGCACGGAGAGCTGCCTCGAGCCGTTCTTCGAGCACCGGCCGGATCTTGCCGTCATCGGTGAGTCCGGCCCCGAGCACGACGAGATGCGTACCCCGCGGATTCAGGTCGAGCATCAGCGGGAAGTGCGGTGTCAGCTTCTCGAGCTCGGTGCACGCGATGATCAGCGCGTCGATGGTTCCCTGGCACAGCGGGGTGACGGACAGTGCACCGTTCACGACGGTGTCGATTGCAGGAGTCGCCGCTGCCTGCCCCGTCGATACACCTACCGCGGCTGTGGCCGCGACTGCGGTCGCCACCACCGTGCGTCGCACAGCTCCCACGCGAGCCCCCTTTCTTCCCGGACATCGGCCGTGCCGCACTGTGCCATCTCGACGCGCACGTGTGGGAAGTTGGGGCTCGACGCGAAGAAGTATCACCATAGGCCGCGTCGGATTCGATGACGGCTGACAATCGGTTTTACATCCGAACCACTGGTCTATCCATGAACAAGCGCGACAATCGTTGCAAGAGGCGCCATTCGGACGAATCACTGCGCTTCCCGTACTTGCAGAACAGACAGAAACAGAACGTGTGTTCGAGTTGACGACTTCGCACACCCGTGCGACCATCCCTCCACCGACCTGAAAACAGGTCGACCCCGGAAGGTGCGCCAACACCTCACCGGGGTCTGGGCACAAGACAGATAGGACTGTCATGCACCGTAGGGTGGAGTCTATCCACACGCCTTCGAGAGGCGTATTCCAGCAACGAGCCGCGAGCGCATTCGTCCGCGCCGGTCGCCGCACACCCGTTCCCCCGGGTTCACGCCCGACGTCCTGACTTTCCAGCCCTCCGATCCACCGTGATCGGAGGGCTCGAGGCGTTTCACCTGCATCGTCGCGCACGAGGGCCGTTCCGGTAGCCGAGGCGCGTCGACGCAGCTCGTCGCTCGTCTCCCACAGTCCGACGTCAGCGCGCCGACGCTGCGAGCCGGGGCCGTTCCCTGTCTCGAAACCGACTGGGCACCAGTATCCCTCGTCTCCACAGCTGGTGGTGGAGCACCCGATCGTGCGGGTCGACACGAACGACCGGGTCCAGTGCGAGCCGCACGTCCTCCGCGACGTGGGGCTATCCGTGCTGGCCGAGACGGTCTATCGGGGCATGGCGACCGGGCAGCCTTGGGGAAGGGGACGACGACTCAGGGACCCGAAGGGTCTCCGATCGGTCGAGGGCAGCCGCCCGCAGGGCGCCCGATTCGTTCCCGATCGAATTCATCCTCGTTGCGCGAACCCCGGGTGGAGTGCTGTGATCGAAGCACGGGTCTACGGGAGGGGCCGACGTGACCGGCGTCGTTCAGTTCCGCGAGCGGGACGACACCCCGAAGGAACAGGCCTCTTCCGGCCGAATCGCCTCGACCATCAAGGATCTCGGACTGAAGGCTGCGATGGCGGGCCTGCGGGTCGAGGCCCTACGGCCGGGATCGGTGGGATTCCCGAGGGGCGGCCGGAATCCGTCGAACACCGCCACCGAGGATCTCTCCCGCACGGAGCAACCGATGGCCTAACAACCGCTGAACTCGTCCTCTTTCAGAACCGACAGCACTGGGTCGCCTTCACCGATCGATGCTCCCGCCGAGGGAGTCTGGTCGACGACGACCCAGTTCCTGTCCCATACCTGCGCGCGTCCCTGACCGGTCGCGTCGACGCTCGTGGAGTAGAACACGCCGGCGGCCTGGATGGTGTCCTGTGCCGCTTGGAGATCCATGCACACGACGTTCGGCATCACCGCAGTGGACGCGACAGCCGCGACCTGCGTGGTGGAAACTCTCGTGGCGGGAGTGGTTTCCGGAGCGACGGTCCGTGCGGTGGTGGCAGCCGAGGTCGTGTACGGCGTGGTGGTCGTCGGTGCGGCAGCGCGAGGAGTCGTACTCGCGTCGTCCTTCGTGGGTGAATCCAGCCCGTCCGAGATATCGCTGATGATTCCCATGAGGACGATCAGTCCGGCGACGGCAGCGGCGATGACCACCCCGCGGCGGATCCTCGGAGGCTTCGGCGGCTCGGGAGGCGGCGCCATCGCCGCCCGCACATCCCCTGCAAGGAACGCGCGGTGGCCGGCTTCGGCACGTGCGGCGATCGCGTCCTGCTCGGCCTTGATGCGCCTGCGGTGGTCGCGCAGGGGCTTGCCGATCGCGAGATATCCCAGGCCGGCCGCGAATGCCACGAACAGGATCGCGTCGGCAAGGTTGCCGTTGACTACTTCCACGATCGCCAGCCACAGCGTGATGGCGGCGAACATCCCCGCTACGACTCGCAGGTAGGGGACGACGAACTTCATGTTTCTCCTTCAACCCGACACCAGGCCCCGTGTGCCGCTGCTTTCTCGACCGCACACGCGCTGACCCGCTCAACGAGGTCGCCGATCGGCTGGCGGTCGCGGCGAGGCGCTGCCACGACGCGAACGTTTCGCCGGAGGTGGCGTCGACGATCGCGAACAACATCGTCGCTTCGTTGAAGAACCCGCTTCCCGAAACCGCTTGACCCGAACAAGTTCCACGAATTGCAAATAGGAGACCCAACGAGTACTCGAGATTTCGACCAGCGCTACAACGCACATCTGACCGCGTCGCTCGCCGCAAGCGTCGGCATCATGCTCGGCAGCATCGGCCCCTGACCCAGATGGTCGACCAGCAGGGTTGTGAGCCTCATCTTCAGGTTGTCTACCTCTCGAGAAGCTTGCTCGGGCACAGCAACGTAGGCAGTGGGACGAGTGAGATGTACCCTGGCAATCTGCACACAACGGCGCAATCCTCCGCCCTCGACCGAGGGCAGCAGAGCGCGAAGTGGTCATAGGTGCGCGCTATTACGCGCTCTGCTGACCGCTTCGCGCTCCGCTGTCGGGGTCGGTGAGTGCGGGATCCCGCGAGGTGTCCTTCAACGCCACCCCCGAGGCCCCCAACTGCCGCGCCCCGTTCACGAGGGCCGCGACGACGCGCGCCGCGTGCTCGTAGGTCATCCCACCGGGCGGATGGATGTTGGACACACAGTTGCGTTCGGCGTCACTGCGTCCCGGCGTCGGGTGGTGCGTCAGGTACACGCCGACACTGTCGGCCACCGACAGGCCGGGGCGTTCGCCGATGATCACGAGCATCGTCGTGACGCCGAGCCGCTCACCGATATGGTCGCCCAGCGCGACGCGGGCCTGCGTCGCGATCACCGGTGACGCCACGGTCAACCCGGGCAGGGCAGCGACGATCGCCGCGAGCAGATCGGGTCCGTGGGCGTCGAGAGCGGTGGACGACAACCCGTCGCACAGCGCGATACCGAGATCGGCCTCCATGCGCGGCAGCGTGGTCCCCTCGGCGAGCTGCCGGCCGAGGTCGGGGCGACGCAGATACGTACTGCGATCTCCTGCTGCGCTTTCCACGATCAACTGCTCACCGAGCCCGAGATCACGAACCCGCTGAGCCAAGGAATGCACATCGAGCGGGACGTGCACGGCGTCGCGCGCCTCGGCATGGGCCGCCACGAATTCCAGATGACGGCGCGTCGGGATGCTGTTCCCGGTGCGTCCCAGGCCGATCCGTGCCTGGGTGTTCCGGCGCAATTCGTCCCACAGGTCGCTCACAAGGCACCTCCGAGTGCGCGCAGAGGGGACGTGCCGACGTCCACCGGCAGGATGCGACCGATGTCGTCCGCCATACCCTGCCTGCGTAGCCAGTCCTCGAACTCCGGTGCCGGCCGCAGGTCGGCGGCCTCCCGCACGTACAGCGCGTCGTGGAACGACAGCGATTGATAGCCGAGCATCACGTCGTCGGCACCCGGCACTGTGATCACGAATGCTGTTCCGGCAACGGCCAACAGGGTCAGCAGGGTGTCCATGTCGTCCTGATCGGCCTCGGCATGATTGGTGTAGCAGACGTCCACGCCCATCGGAAGGCCGAGGAGTTTGCCGCAGAACTGGTCTTCGAGACCCGCGCGGATGATCTGTTTGCCGTCGTACAGGTATTCCGGTCCGATGAACCCGACGACGGTGTTGACGAGCAGCGGTTCGAACTCGCGCGCAACGGCATAGGCGCGCGCTTCGAGGGTCTGCTGATCCACCGGCCTGCCACCGGTTCCGAAATGGGTTCCCGACGACAACGCCGAACCCTGCCCGGTCTCGAAGTACATGACGTTGTTGCCGACGGTCCCCCGTCGCAGCGACCTGCCGGCCTCGTTGCCCTCCCGCAGCACTGCGAGGTCCACACCGAAGCTGCGGTTGGCGCCCTCGGTGCCGGCAACGGACTGGAACACCAGGTCGACGGGTGCGTCCTTCTCGATCAGGTCGATCGTGGTGGTGACGTGGGTGAGCACGCACGACTGGGTGGGGATCTCGAATCGCTGCCGGATCTCGTCGAGTAGGTGCAGCAGGTCGGACACGGCGTGCGGCGAGTCGCTCGCCGGATTGATGCCGACGACCGCGTCGCCGCATCCCATCAGCAGGCCGTCGAGGACGGACGCGGCGACCCCACGCGGGTCGTCGACGGGATGGTTCGGTTGCAGGCGCGTCGCGAGCCGCCCGGGCAATCCGATGGTCGTGCGGAACGCGCTGGTCACCGTCGCAGCGCGGGAGACCGCGATGAGGTCTTGATTGCGCATGATCTTGCTGGTCGCCGCGACCGTCTCCGGGGTGAGTCCCGGCGCGAGTGCCGCGAGAACGTCGGCGGAGTCCGGTCGGGCCGCGACCTCCAGGAGGTGGTCGCGCAGTTCCCCGACGGTCATGTGCGAGACCGGCGCGAAGGCCGTCGCGTCGTGGGTGTCGACGATCAGCCTGGTGACCTCGTCGGTCTCGTACGGGACGACTGCCTCGGTGAGGAAGGTGGTCAGCGGGAGGTCGGCGAGGGCCAGCTGTGCCGCGGCGCGTTCGGCGTCCGAGGTGGCGGCGCAGCCGGCGAGTTCATCGCCCGAGCGGCGCGGGGATGCTTTGCCGAGCAGATCGACGAGGCCGTCGAAGACGTAACCGGTTCCGCCGAGCTGTTGTCGGTAGATCGTCATCGAGGCCTCCCGCGCAGGACCGGTTCGACGGATGTGAGCACGCAGTGGAGTGCAGCATTCCACTTTTTCGCTGTCGTGTCCGGCGAGTGTCGCGAACGAAACGTCGCTGGTCGTCGGTTCCTAGCCTCGCTGGTACCAAACGTTCGTCACCCGCTGCGCCATGTGCCGCATCCCCGCAGCGGTGGGGTGCAGTGCCTTCGCCAGCGACAGCGACTGCCGTCCCTCGTAGAAGCGCTGCTCGGAGGGCGCACACGCGTCGTGCCCTTCCGATCCGGCCATGACGTCGACGAACTCGGCACCGGCCTCGCCGGCGGAGCGGGCGAGTACTCGGTTCATCCGCACGAAGAAGTTCGTCACGAAGGAGGCGTCGGCATCGCTGGTGGGGATGTTGGGCCAGCAACTCCGGTTGCCGAAAACACCGCCGTGCCCGACCAGCAAAACCCGTGCGCGCGGTGCGCGTTGCTGGACGGCGGTGAGTGTCGCGGTGAGCTTCGGTCCGAGTGCACTCAGGGCGGCATCCATGCGCGACGTGGTGCCCGGATCGGTGCGGCAGTGCGCATCGCCGCCCGGAAGCTCGGTGTAACAGGCCGAGACGAGCCCCGCCCAGCCGACATCGTTGCCGCCGATGCTCAGCGTGACGAGATTCGTGTCCGGAGTGAGCGAATCGATCTGCGGCGGGACCGATCCGGTCGACGTCTGCTGCGGGACGGACGTGATGTGCTCGGTGCGTGCACCCGAACACGCGACGTTGACGAAGCTGACGGTCTGAAGCGAAGCCGCGACGAGGTTCGGATATCCCGCATCCGCGCGGGCACATCCGCTGAGCATCGCCGCTGCGTCGAGGTAGGGTCCGGCGGCACGCGAGTCACCGAGCGCGACGTATCGGATGCCCTGCTCGCTACCCGGGTCGCTCATCGCGGACACCGGCCACACCATCGATGCAGCTGCCATGCCGGCGACGATCCCGGCTCGCACAATCGTCTTCATCCAGACCCTCCGGCAGCGTGGTTCTCCCGGGCATGAGATCGGCACGAATTACAAATGTGTTACGAGCACCGGGTGAAGATCACGGATGAAGCTCGGGCACACATCCTCCCACCAGCGCATTTTGTTTACTCGCCCCTTCGAACGGCTACCGTCGACCTGTGACCGTCCACAAAGTTCTCGACGGCCGCTACGAGCTGAGCGGTCTGCTCGGCGTGGGCGGCAGCGGCGAGATCCACGACGGTTGGGACACCCGCCTCCACCGGCCCGTCGCCGTCAAACTGCTCGGACGGGAGGTCTGCAGCAGACCGGACGTACGACGTCGTTTCGAAGTCGAGGCCCGGGCCGCCGCGGCCCTGAACCACCCTCGCATCGTCGCCGTGTACGACACGGGTGAACACGACGGACGTCCTTACATCGTTATGGAACGGCTCTCCGGGCGGACCCTCGCCGACGACATCACCCGCGGACCCCTACCCGCCGATCGGGTGCGCACGGTGCTCGCCGGAATTCTCGAGGCGCTCGTCGCCGCGCACGGTGCGGGGATCCTCCACCGGGACATCAAGCCGGCGAACGTGCTCATCACAGAGAACGGCGAGATCAAGGTCGCCGACTTCGGTATCGCGAAGAGCGTCGGCGACGACCTCACCCACACCGGTGAACTCGTGGGGACCGTCGCCTATCTGAGCCCGGACCGCATCACCGGACACCCCGCGTCCGTGACGGACGATCTGTACGCGGTCGGGGTCGTCGGCTACGAGTCCCTGTGCGGGCGGAGGCCGTTCGCCGAGGACAACATCCTCGCGCTGGCACGGGCCATCACGCACGACCGTCCGCGGCCACTCGCCGATCTCCGCCCGGACGCCCATCCGGGGTTCGTCGCGGTGATCGAACGGGCCATGGCACGAGAGCCTTCCGACCGGTTCCGCAGTGCGCACGAGATGTTCGCGGCATTGCAGAGTTCCGACGGAAACCGCGCTGCGACAGCCTTCCTGCCGGCGAGTGAGATCGGCGGACCGACGACCACTGCAGGCACGGACCGTTCCCGTGGAGTTCTCGTCGCAGCGGGTCTGACGCTGGTCGGGGCGCTCGCCGTGGGCGGTCTCGCACTCGGATTCGGGCGGGGCGATTCCCCGCCGGCGGCCACACCGGAGACGCGGACGCCGGGCATGTCCGCATCGACGCCCGAGCGGGTACCGGCAACCACCGAGCTTCCTGCGACCCCCGAATCCACGGTCGTCCCGGCGCGCACAGCGGACGAGACCGCCGTGGTTCCGCCCGTCGTGCCCGCTCCGGAGACCACTCCCGTCGCACCGCCTGCGGATGCCGGGCCCACGAGGTCCGAACCCGAGTCCCGCGGGAACAGCGGACCCGGCAACAACAACGGTAACGGAAACGGAAACTCGCAGGGGAACAACGGGAACCACAACGGCAACAACGGCAATGGGAACGGGAACACCGGCAACGGGAACAGTGGCCGCGGTAACGGGTGAGATCGCTCAGCTCGAGGCGCGCACCACGAGTTCGACGGGAAGTCGCGTCGATTCCGTTTCTCCATTTCGCACGAGTTCGAGGAGCCGCTCGATGGCGGTCACCCCGATATCGTGCGCGGGCGATCGCACGGTGGTGAGCGGAACCGGCAGCTGCGCCACGACGGGGATGTCGTTGTAGCCGACCACGGCGAGATCGTCCGGGATGGACAGACCGAGGTCGCGGGCGACACCGAGGATGCCGATGGCGATGGTGTCGCTGACCGCGAAGATCGCGCGGGGACGGTCGGGGCGGTCCAGCAGCGCACGCGCGGCCTCCACACCCCCGGCGACGTCGAAGCTCGACCGCATGATCCGCTCGGGCGGCAGTGGCGCCGACGCTTCCTTCAGAGTGTCGACGAAGCCGTCGCGGCGGTCGCGGGCGGTGCTGGCGTGGTCGGGGCCGGCGATGATCGCCAGGTCGTCGTAGCCGCGGTCGAGAAGGTGCCGGGCGGCCAGTGCTCCACCCCGGTAGTCGTCGCCCACCACGAACGGCAACCCCGCATCGGCGTGCCGGGTGACCGCGAGGATGGGCAGCGATCCGAGTACCAGCGACTCGACGAACGGACCACCCGGGAGGTGCATGCTGCTCAGCAGCAGACCGTCGACCTGCCGGCCCACGAGCAGCGCGATGGCACGACGTTGTGCCTCGAGGTCGTCGGGTGGGCTCGACAGCAGTACCGAGTAGCCCGCTTTCGTGGCGGCTTCCTCGATGCCCTGGTAGGTCGTGGCGACCACGCCGTCGGTGAGTCGGGGCATGACGACACCGAGGGTCGTGGTCTTGCGGGTCCGCAAGCTCGCCGCCCACAGGTTGGGGCGATATCCCAGTTCGGCCGCGACCTCCCGCACCCGCAGTGCCGAGTCCGACCAGCCGTCGACCGGTTCGGGCTGGCGCAGCACACGGGATGCCGTCGAGACGTGGACACCGGCGCGCTCGGCGATCTCCTTGAGCGTCGGGGCGCGGTCGGGACGGGGCATGCGGCTCTCCTGCTCGTACGGCATCGAGTTCGCGTTCCGAGTTGACGTGCCCGGAACGTGTCTTTAGCGTAGGCCATGCAATCGATCGCGCAAACGTTCTCACAATCGTTCTGACAAACGTTTCCTCGACCACCGGAGAAGGCCATGTCCAACGCTCAGTCGCTCACCCAGCTGTTCGCCCTCGACTCCCTGCTCGAGCAGGAGGAGATCGACATCCGCGACACCGTCCGCAAGTTCGGCAACGAGCGCATCCGCCCGCACGTGGCCCAGTGGTTCGAGGAAGCCAAGCTCCCGGCACGCGAGCTCGCCAAGGAACTCGGACAGCTCGGTGTGCTCGGCATGCACCTCGACGGCTACGGCTGCGCCGGCATGAGCGCCACCGCCTACGGCCTGGCCTGCCTCGAACTCGAGGCCGTCGACTCCGGCATCCGCAGCCTCGTGTCCGTGCAGGGCTCGCTGGCGATGTTCTCCATCCACCACTGGGGCAGCGAGGAGCAGAAGCAGGAATGGCTCCCCCGCATGGCCGCCGGTGAGGCCATCGGTTGCTTCGGCCTGACCGAGCCCGACTTCGGTTCCAACCCCGCCGGGATGCGCACCAACGCAAAGCGCGACGGCGACGACTGGATCCTCAACGGCACCAAGATGTGGATCACCAACGGCTCGATCGCCGACGTCGCCGTCGTCTGGGCGCAGACCGACCTCGAAGAAGGCGCCAAGGGCATCCGCGGCTTCGTCGTCCCCACCGACACCCCCGGTTTCTCCGCACCGGAGATCCACTCCAAGATGTCGCTGCGCGCCTCGGTCACATCGGAGCTCATCCTCGACGGCGTGCGTCTGCCCTCCTCGGCGATGATGCCGAAGGCCGAGGGTCTGCGCGGACCGCTGACCTCCCTCGGCGAGGCCCGCTTCGGCATCGTCTTCGGTGCCATCGGTGCCGCCCGCGACTGCCTCGAGACCGCCATCGAGTACTCGCAGTCCCGCGAAGTGTTCGACAAGCCGCTCGCCGGCTACCAGCTCACCCAGGCCAAGATCGCCGACATGGCGCTCGAGGTCGGCAAGGGCCACCTGCTCGCCTACCACCTCGGTCGCATCAAGGACCGCGGCGAGATCGCCCCGGAGCAGGTCAGCCTCGGCAAGCTCAACAACGTGCGTGAGGCCATCGCCATCGCCCGCGAGTGCCGGACCATCCTCGGCGCCAACGGAATCACGCTCGAGTACCCCGTCATCCGTCACGCCAACAACCTCGAATCGGTGCTGACCTACGAGGGCACCTCCGAGGTCCATCAGCTGACCATCGGCAAGGCTCTGACCGGTGAGGCAGCCTTCCGGTGAGCGGAGCGTTGGAAGGGCTGGTGATCGCCGACTTCGGTCGCGTGCTCGCCGGCCCCTACGCCACCATGCTGCTCGCCGACCTCGGGGCAGAGGTCGTCAAGATCGAACGACCCGGCTTCGGGGACGACACCCGGCACTGGGGACCACCCTGGGCCGGCGACGAGTCGACCTATTTCCTCGGCGTCAACCGCAACAAGAAATCGGTGGCCATCGACCTGACCACCGACGAAGGACTCGAGCAGGCACGCGATCTCGTCGCCCGCGCCGATGTCGTCGTCGAGAACTTCTTGCCCGGCACGATGACTCGGCTCGGGCTCGGATACGAGCAGGTCCGGGAACTCGACCCCGGCATCGTCTACACCTCGATCACCGGCTTCGGCGGGCACAACGACCTGCCCGGTTACGACCTGCTCATCCAAGCCGTCGGCGGTCTGATGAGCATCACCGGGCCCGACCATGCGACACCCACCAAGGTCGGTGTCGCCGTGGTCGACATCATCACCGGAATGCACGCTGCGCTCGGCATTCTCGCCGCGCTACGGCACCGCGACCGCACCGGCGAGGGCCAGCGTGTCGAGGTGAACCTGCTGTCGTCCCTGTTGTCGGCGCTGGCGAACCAATCGTCCGGCTACGTCGCGGCAGGAGTGGTGCCGAAGGCGATGGGCAATCGCCATCCGAGCATCGCGCCCTACGAGGTGTTCCACACGGCAGACCGGCCGTTCGTCCTCGCCGTGGGCAACGACCGTCAATTCGCTTCCCTGGTCGTGGTTCTCGGCGCACCCGAACTCGCCACCGACGAGCGGTTCACCACGAACACCGCCCGCGTCGCGAACCGGGAGGAGCTGACGAAGATCCTCGACGAATTGCTGTCGACGGACACCGCCGACGCGTGGTTCGACGCTCTGACCGCAGCCCGGGTGCCGTGCGGACCGCTCAACGACATCGCTGACGCGGTCGCGCTCGCCGAACGACTCGGCCTGTCGCCGGTGGTGTCGATCGACGATCCCGACCGGGACGCTCCGCTTCGTCAGATCGCCAACCCGATCCGGCTCAGCGCCACCCCCGCGACCTACCGCACCGCACCCCCGCGGCTGGCGTAGTCGGACGCTCTCGTCACTCGGACTTCTGTTCCTTCAGAGTGTGGGCGACGAGAGCGTTGGCGTGCCCGTGGCCCATCCCGTGTTCCTGCTTCAGCCAGTTCACGAGCTCCATGTGTTTGGCAAGATCCGACGCTCGGATCATGTTCTTCCACTCCTCGATCGGGCGTCCGTACTTCTGCTCGATCGACGGAAAATACGACTCGGGTCCCTTGACCTTCTCGCTCATGCCGGAGACGTTAACCGCGGCGACCGACACGGTCGGGCCGTTCCGTTCGATCCGCAGGAAAACGACCGCGGCGCCGCAGTCCCGGATGGGACGCGGCGGCGCGGATGTACGGAAGGGGATCAGGCCTTCGGGCCACCGGCCACGTAGATGACCTGGCCGGACACGAAGCCCGCGCCCTCGGACGCGAGGAACGATGCGGTATGGGCGATGTCGTCGACCTCGCCGATACGGCCGACCGGGATGTCGGCCGCGATGTTCGACTTGAAGTCGTCGAACGACAGGCCGAGACGCTCGGCGGTCGCGGCGGTCATCTCGGTGGCAATGAAGCCCGGCGCGATGGCGTTGGCGGTGACACCGAATTTGCCCAGCTCGATTGCGAGGGTCTTCGTGAAGCCCTGCATGCCGGCCTTGGCAGCGGAGTAGTTGACCTGGCCGCGGTTGCCGAGGGCCGAGGTGCTCGAGAGGTTGACGATGCGACCGAACTTGGCGTCGACCATGTAGCTCTGGACGGCACGCGTCATGAGGAAGGCGCCACGCAGGTGCACGTTCATGACGGCGTCCCAGTCCTCGACCGTCATCTTGAACAGCAGGTTGTCGCGCGTGATGCCGGCGTTGTTGATCAGGACGGTGGGCTCGCCGAGTTCGGTGGCGACCTTCTCGACGGCAGCGGCGACGGACTTCTCGTCGGAGACGTCGGCACCCACGGCGAGTGCCTTGCCACCGGCGGACTCGATAGCCGAAACGGTGTCCTTGCAGGCGGATTCGTCGAGGTCGAGGACGGCGACCCGGTAGCCGTCGCCGGCGAGCCGCTTCGCTACGGCTGCGCCGATGCCGCGTGCGGCTCCGGTGACGATGGCAGTGCGGGGCTGTGTGCTCATAGCGTTCCTCCGTTGGGGGATGGGTGGTGCGGTCAGGTGATGGTGAGTCCGCCGTCCACGGCGATGGTCTGACCGGTGACGTAGGCGGCGGCGTCGGATGCCAGCCAGACTGCGGTGGCCGCGATCTCCTCGGAATCGCCGGTCCGGCCGAGGATGATTCGCTGCTTCATCGAGTCGAGGTATCCGGGCTGGTATTCGTCCGTCATCTCCGTCCGGAAGAAGCCGGGTGCGATGGCGTTGACGCGGATTCCCTTGCGTGCTCCCCACTGCTGCGCGAGGTCGCGCGTGAGGCCGATGACGCCCGCCTTACTGGCCGAGTACGCAGCCTGCGGCAGGCCTGCCGTGGTGAGACCGAGAACCGACGAGATGTTGACGATCGAGCTACCGGGCTGCATCACACGGCCGACGGCCTGTGCCGCCCAATAGGATCCGTTCAGGTTGATGTCGATGACCTGCCGGAACTGCTCGGGGGTCTCCTTGGTGGCGGGCACGGCGGTGCCGATACCGGCATTGTTGATGAGGATGTCCACCCGGCCGAGTTGCTCGACCGCATGATCGACCATGCGCTGCGCCTGTTCGGGATCGGCGATGTCGGTCTCGACCGTGACGGCCTGCCGTCCGGCCTCCCGGACCAGCGCGGCGGTCTCCTCGAGACGGTCGAGGCGGCGTGCGGCGAGCACGACGTCGGCCCCTGCCTCGGCCAGCCCTCGGGTGAATGCGACACCGAGGCCCGAAGAGGCACCGGTGACGATGGCAACGCGGCCGTCGAGACGGAAGCGGTCGAGCACGGACATACGTCATCTCCTCGCTGTGACGGGGCCTACAGGAACTGTATAGCCGACCGCCTTCTCATCCACCAAACAGCCTGTATCCAATTTGATTGGACAGCACTGCCTTTCAGAGCCAGGTCCTATTCTTCTCTTCGGCGGATCCTATGTTGCCGCGGGCGTTGCAGCGCGGAGAGGACCCCGCGTCGCACCCACCGTTACCAAGTCGATAAGCACTGGCTTATTTCTAAGCGCTCGCTTATCGTGCGATGCCGTAGCGGGCTTGTCAACACCAACCGGACAGAACGGAAGCGCTCTCGTGAGTGATGCATGGGACGACGTCGTCGGCGGATCCAAGGCCGCGGCTCGCATCCGCACGGCCGCGATAGACGAGTTCGCGGAGCACGGCTACGGCGGCACCACGACGCGCCGGATCGCGGCGCGACTCGGCATGAGTCCCGCCGCGATGTATCCGCACTACGCGTCCAAGGAGGAGCTACTCTTCGCCATCGCCTACGAGGGACACACGCTCGCCCTGCAGGTCGTCGAGAACGCTGACCGCCCCGATGCCGAGCCGTCCGTTCGGCTCGCCTCCGTCATCGGCCGCTTCGCCGCCTGGCAGGCGGAGAACCACCGATGGAGCCGGGTCATCCAGTACGAGCTGGCCGCGCTCGACCGCGAGCACTACCGCACGATCGTCGGACTACGACGGCAGACCACGCAGGTCGTGCGGGGTGTCGTGGACGCCGGCCACGTCTCGGGCGAGTTCACCCTCCCGGATGCCGAAGGTGTCACTCTCGCCCTGATGTCGCTCTGCGTCGACGTGTGCCGTTGGTATCCCTCGGGCCGCTACGACGACGCCGCGACGATCAGCGACCTGTATGCCGATCTTGCCCTGCGTCTGGTCGGTGCCGTGCGTTAGCATCGTCGCCACCATCGGATCGGGGGGATCTACGTGGGCAGGGGGATATCGCGCCGCCGTCGGCTCCTCGAGACGCGAGAGCATCGAGGGGGAGCTGTCGTCCATGTCCACGAATGACAACGTCGTCGACCGACTACTGGTGTCGCTCGGGGTCGACGCCCCAGCCCCCGACTCCGTCGCCCGCCGGCAGTCCAATTACGACGCGCTGGCCGCGCGCATCGACGCGGGAGTCGATCCCGAATACATCGCAGCATTCGAGAACTTCCACGGCATGGAGCATGCCGACATCCACCGGCTCGCCCAGAGCATCAATCCCGTCGCGATGACCACCCTGGCCACCGAATGGGCCGAACTCGGAAAGGGTTTCAGCCTCACCGTCGCGTGGGGAACGCTGATGATCCGCAAGCTCATCGGCCAACACTGGGAGGGTCCGGCGGCCGACGCCGCGATGGGCGCGACGGTGCGATTCGGCGAATCCGCACAACAGTTGTCCGATGCCGCACGCGCGACGTCCGAGAAACTCCGTATTGCCGCCGACGTCGGCGAACGGGTGCGAGCGTCCGTGCCTCCACCCACGGTGATTACGTCGTCGGTGCTGTACGCGCTCGATCCCGTCGCAGGTGCTGCTGCCGCCCGCCAGGAGGAAGCCGTTCGCGCCCAGGCCGTGCGGGTGATGGAAGCCCTCTACAAGCCGTACTACCGCGATTCCGGCACGGCGGTTCCGGTCCTGCCCTCCCCGTATGCCGCCACGACGAGTCGCGCCACGGAGGCATTCGTTCCCCAGGGTTACGGCACACCAGGTGTCGGCGGCGCCCGGACCACCGGCGACCCGACGGGAATCCCCGGCGGGGACGGAGAACGTCCGGGTGGGCAGCCCGCCACGGAAGCGGAGAACCGTACGGACGCACCGTCGTCCGGTGAAGGCACGGACGGCCGGGCGGAAGGTACCGATTCGGCAGGTGGCGTGGGTTCGAACGAGTCCGCAGCGACCACTCCTGCATCCACCTCCCCGGCCGCGGGCGGCAACTCCGCGAGCCCGACCGGTCAGTCGTACGGTTCGCCGCCCTCCGGGTCGGGCGGAGGTGTCGGCGGTGGCCTACCGGGCGCCGGGGGGGTCGGCTCTGCGGGCGCATCGCCCGCGGCGGGTCCCGCTCCGCTCGTCGCCGGAGCTGCGCCCGCCGGTGGTGTCGCCGGTGGGCCCGGTGCCGCCGCAGCGCGGGGTGCCGGCGCCCGTCCGTTCGGCATGATGCCGGGAATGATCCCGCCGGCCTCGTCCCGCGGCGACGAGCAGGACAAACGCGCGGCCGGTTATCTCGTCACCGGTGAGAACGGGAACGAACTGATCGGGTCGCTGCCCGACACCGCCCCGCCGGTTCTGGGGGCCTGAACGCTATGGACCGGCATCTCACACCCGACCGATTCCTGGCGGCGTGGACCGCCGCGGGCGGCGACGAGTTCCCCTTCCCACTGCGTTATCGCACCTCGGCGATATGGGAGGACGAGCACGCCGCGAACCTCCAGGCCGCCCGCACGTGGCTGCACGAGACACCCGACCCTGCCCTCGACGACGCGATGCGGATCCTGCTGATCGGGGAGGTCGCGGTGGAGGTCTACGGCCGCTCCACCGACCCGGCCTACGAGGTCTTCGTCCGTGCCGCCGCGACCGGCGAGCAGGCCGTCCTCGCCCGTCAGGCGCCTGCCGCGGGCGACATCCGCATCACCACGACCACCGACCTCGCGGGTGCGATCCTCGGGCACCTTCCGGTCGTGGCAGCGGGCCGCGAACACGCACGCACCGCCTCGAGCCGCGACGTGCTCGAGCCCTCCGAGTTCGGCGCGGTCCGGCGCCCTGCGGGTGGCACGCACACAGAGTCGTTGCGCCGGTTGCTGCGTCGCGAACGCTCGGCCACCGGCAGTATCCGCGTCCTGCGGTACTCGAATCCGGGGTACACGCCCGTCGCCGACATCGGCTGGTTCGACGTCGTGGGCGACGGCCGGTATCTCTTCGTCCCCGGTCCCGACTTCCGCGTCGCACCGGGCACCGTCGACGCTTTCGTCCGGGAACTGTCGGCGCAACTGTCCCGGATGCGCAGGCCCTCGCACGAGGGTCGGAGCGGCGTTCTGCGACGCCAGTGATCCCTTCCCGAAGCGGCCGTTCGTCTAGGCTGGCGACATGACGGACCGGGACCGCACACTCGACGGCAGGCCGCAGAACGCGCGTCCGCGCGACGCCCTGGGGCGTCCGTTGCCGCCGGGCGAAGAAGGCGTCGAACGTGTTCCCGAAGACCTCGATCTGGATGTCGAGGAGACCATCGCCGAAGGTCAGCGTCTCCTCGACCACGGTTTTCCGTTCCATGCCCACGAGGTCTTCGAGGCAATGTGGAAGAAGGCACCACCCGAGGAACGTCCCCTGTGGCAGGGCCTCGCCCAGCTCGCCGTGGGGCTGACCCACCTGCTCCGGGGCAACCCCACCGGCGCGGAGTCACTGTTGAAGCAGGGACAGGCGCGGGTGCGGCACTACGAGGACGAACCGCCGTACCGGCTCGACATCGACGGCCTGGCGAGTTGGGCCGATCATCTGCTCACCGAGATCGCTCGCGACGAACCGATCCCCGCTCCCCCGACCCCGCGCCTGAGGATGCCCTGATGCCGACACTGCCCATGTTCCCGCTCGGCACCGCGCTGCTTCCCGGGTCCGACCTGCCGTTGCGCATCTTCGAGCCGAGATACCAGCAACTCGTCCAGGACTGCACGGCATCGCCGGACGGCCCCCGCTTCGGAGTCGTCCTCATCGCCCGGGGACACGAGGTGGGCGGAGGCGAGCAGCGACACGACGTCGGCACCGTCGCGCGGATCATGGTCGACACCGAGGTCGGTGCGGGTCGCCGCGAACTCGAATGCATTGCGGAGGAACGCATTCGCGTCATCCGATGGCTGCCGGACGATCCCTACCCCCTCGCCGAGGTGAAGCCCTGGCCCGACACCGATTCGGGGCCGGTGGATTTCGCCGCGATCACCGGACCGATGGGCCGATTGTACGGGGTGCTCGACCGCCTCACGGGTGGCCGTGCTCCGTTGCCTCCCGCCACCACCGAACTACCGGAGGATCCCGGGGCGCGACTGTTCGCGCTCGCCCGGTACGTGCCCATGGGGGAAGCGGACCGGTACGCGGTTCTCGCCGCACCGGGTCCGGCCGAACGTATGGCCGTGCTGCTCGAAGCGATCTCTACCGCAGTCGATCTCGCGGAATGGAAGCTGAAGGGCTGAGACGCGTGCGCCCACCCGGTGAGTGGGAACATCGCTCCGCCGGTCTCGCGGTAGCGGGCTAGGGTCCGGGACACCGTTCGTCCCCGACCGGAAGGCACCCGATGGACACCGTCGAACAACGGTTGGCCCGACTCGAAGCCCTCGAAGAGATCAGGATGCTCAAGCATCGCTACTTCCGGGCGTGCGACGCCAAGGACCCGGAGGCGATGCGTGCATGCTTCGTCGCGCACGGCGCCGACATCTACTACGGACCGGCGCTGGGCAGCTTCGACGATGCCGACGCCCTGGTCGACATCTACTCCCGGATCGCTCTGGAACGGGTCGACGACCGCTACGTCGTGCTCGACATGCATCACGGCATGCATCCGAGCATCCACCTGACCGGGTCCGACACCGCGACCGGCGCCTGGACGCTGCGATTTCGGCAGGTGGATCTGCGTGCGCGCACCGAACGGGTCGCCGCGCTCGACTACGACGACGACTACGTGGTCGAGAACGGCGAATGGAAGATCTCCCGCTGCCACGTGAAGGTGCTGTGGTCGATCCAGCGGGCTCTCACCGACGACGTGGAAGTGGTGCAGTGATGACAGAAACAAAGGTCGCGCTGGTCACCGGCGCGAGTCGCAGCGTCGGCAAGGGCATCGCGTGCGCGCTCGGCTCCGACGGCTGGACCGTCTACGTCACCGCCCGCGGCCGGGTCGGTGTCGACGGACCGCTCGACCGCACCGCGGCGGAGGTCACCGAATGCGGGGGGCACGGCATCGCCGTGCAGTGCGACCACCGCGACGACGCGCAGATCCACGAACTCTTCCGCCGGATCGCCGACGAGCAGGACTCCCGGCTCGACCTGCTCGTCAACAACGTGTGGGCGTCACCGCCGGGATTCGCGGGATTCTCGGAACCGTTCTGGAAGCGCCCGATCAGCGACTGGGACAGCTTGATCGGCGTGGGTCTCCGCGCGCACTACGTCGCCTCCGTCGAAGCCGCGCAGCTGATGGTGCCGCGCAACAGCGGGATGATCGTCAACATCTCGTCGTTCGGCACCCGCGGCTACCTGCATTCGGTGCTGTACGGCATGTCGAAGGCCGGCCTGGACAAGATGGCCGCCGACATGGCCGTCGAACTCCGGGGCACCGGGGTGACCACCCTGTCGCTGTGGCCGGGGCTGGTGAAGAACGAGGCCATGCTCGCCCGCGGCATCGACAACTTCGAGGGCTTCTCGCTGGCCAACGCCGAGACACCGGAGTTCATCGGACGGGTGATCGTCGCGCTCGCGGCCGACCCCGAGGCGAACGCGCGCAGCGGTCGCACCCTCATCACCGCAGAGACCGCGCTCGACTACGGCATCGTGGACGTCGAAGGCAACCAACCCGATTCACACCGGGACATCTTCGGAGGCGGGCCGTTGTTCTGACGACGACCGCGGCTGTCGAGAGGCGAAGCCAGGGGAGGTTGTGTGCGTCGGAACCGCGGAAGTCACACACAACCTCCCCCTCGATTCGGCGGCCCGGACGAGGGGTGGTCGGAGCACCCTCGGAAGTCGTGTATGGTTGGACATGCAACGCGGGGTGGAGCAGCTCGGTAGCTCGCTGGGCTCATAACCCAGAGGTCGCAGGTTCGAATCCTGTCCCCGCTACCACCGACCGGCCCGGACTCACACGAGTCCGGGCCGGTTCTTTTGTGAATGCTCCTCGGCCTCGGTACGGCTCCCCCGGCCGCGCTCACCGAGTAGATTTCGCGGCAGAGTCTCTGCAGAGCGGGAGGGTGTGATGGCCAAGCGCGCAACCGTCGCCGATCGACCACGAACTCCCCGCTGGCTCCGGCCCACGATCGTCGGTGTTCTGCTGGCCGTCGCCTTCTATCAGATGTCGGGCTGGCTCTTCCACAATCTGAAGGGCTTCCTCGGCCTGCTGTTCCTGGCGTGGTTGTTCAGCATCACGATCGAACCGATCGTCGACCGCCTCGAACGGTTCGGGATGCGTCGCGGTGCCGGCACCGGCCTCGTGCTGTTCTCCCTGATCGCACTCACCATCGGGTTCTTCGCGGTGTTCGGCACGCTCCTGTTCGACCAGATCGCCCAGTTGCTCACCACACTTCCGGATGCGCTCACACGCCTCACCGATTGGGCGAACCGCACCTTCGACACCAACTTCAAGACCGGGGACGAGCTGTTCAAGATCACGCCCGATACGGTTCGCGATCTAGCGCAACGGTTCACGCCCGGTGTCCTCGGCGTCCTCAGCACTCTGGTCGGTGCCCTGTTCCAGATCCTGACGATGCTGCTGTTCGTCTTCTACATGTCGGCCGAGGGGCCGAAGATGCGCCGGACGATCGCGAGCTGGTTCCCGGCCCGGCAGCAGCAGCTGATCGCGAACGTGTGGGAGACCTCGGTGGAGAAGGCCGGCGGCTATGTCGTCTCCCGGTTGATCCTCGCCGCCGCGGCGTCGATCTTCACCGGAATCTTCTTCCTCATCATCGGGGTTCCGTACTGGCTGCCCCTCGCGATCTGGACCGGGGTGGTCTCGCAGTTCATCCCCACCCTCGGCACCTATCTCGCGATCGGGCTCCCCGCGCTCATCGCCGCGGTGCAGCAACCGCTCGACGGCGTGTGGGTGATCGCCTTCGGCACGGTCTATCAGCAGATCGAGAACTATGTGCTGCACCCGCGCATCACGGCCCGCACGGTGTCGATCCACCCGGCGGTGGCGTTCGGTTCGGTGATCGTCGGCGCCACCCTGTTCGGCCCGGTGGGGGCTCTGGTGTCCGTGCCGGTGGTGGCGATCCTGCAGGCGCTGGCCGAGTCGTTCGGGCACCGCTACGAACTGATCCCGGAGGTTGGTGGAGAGGAACCGGAACCCGACGCCCCGGAGCTCACGGCAGACAACGACGACTACGACTGAGAGACGAGAGGGCCGGGCGTGAGATCTTCTCGCGCCCGGCCCCGTCGTCGTCCGATCAGACGATCAGCTTCGCCGCCGTCGCAGCGACGACGTCCTCGGTGGTCACGCCGGGTGCCGTCTCGACGAGCTTCAGTCCCTCGTCGGTGACGTCGATGACCGCGAGGTCGGTGATGATGCGCTGCACGCATCCACGACCGGTGAGCGGCAGGACGCACTCCTCGAGGATCTTCGGGTCGCCCTTCTTGGTGAGGTGATCCATCATCACGATGACGCGCTTGGCGCCGTGGACGAGGTCCATCGCGCCGCCCATGCCCTTGACCATCGCACCGGGCACCATCCAGTTGGCGATGTCGCCCGTGGCGGAGACCTGCATCGCGCCGAGGACGGCGACGTCGATCTGGCCGCCGCGGATCATGCCGAACGACTGCGCCGAGTCGAAGTACGACGCGCCGGGGATCGCGGTGATCGTCTCCTTGCCGGCGTTGATGAGCTCGGGGTCGAGTTCGTCCTCGGTCGGGTACGGGCCGACGCCGAGCACACCGTTCTCCGAGTGCAGGATGACCTCGACGCCGGATTCGAGGTAGTTCGGCACGAGGGTGGGCATGCCGATTCCGAGGTTGACGTACTGGCCGTCCTCGAGTTCCTTGGCGACGCGTGCCGCCATCTCCTCGCGGGTCAGCCCCTTCTTCGTTGCCTGTGTCATGAGCGCACCGTCCGGTTCTCGATGCCGACCTCGACGGGGCCGACGTGTACGACACGCTGCACGTGGATGCCGGGCGTGTGGATTTCGTTGGGGTCGAGTTCGCCGGGTTCGACGAGGTGCTCGACCTGCGCGATCGTGATGCGACCCGAGGCGGCGGCCGGCGGGTTGAAGTTGCGGGCGCTTGCTCGGTAGACGAGGTTGCCGTGGCGGTCGCCCTTCCAGGCGTGCACGAGCGCGTAATCGGCGACGATGCCGCGTTCGAGCACGTAGGTTTCGCCGTCGAACTCCCGGGTCTCCTTCGGCTGCGACGCGAGGGCGATGCCGCCGTGACCGTCGTAGCGCAGCGGGAGTCCGCCTTCCTCGACGGCCGTGCCGACGCCTGCCGGGGTGAAGAAGGCGGGGATGCCCGCACCACCGGCGCGCAGGCGCTCGGCGAGCGTGCCCTGCGGAGTGAGTTCGACTTCGAGTTCACCGGCGAGGTACTGGCGCGCGAACTCCTTGTTGGAGCCGACGTACGACGAGATGGTGCGGCGGATGCGGCCCTTCTCGAGCAGCAGGCCGAGCCCGAAGCCGTCGGTACCGCAGTTGTTGCTGACGGTCTCGAGGTCGGTGGCGCCCTGATCGAGCAACGCGTTGATGAGGATCTCGGGGATGCCGACCAGACCGAACCCTCCGACAGCGATCGTGACGCCGTCGGGGATGTCGGCTACGGCCTCGGCGGCGGAGGCAACGACTTTGTCCATGTGTGCCACGATACCCTCAGGTGTACGTCATGTGAACTCCCGTCCGCAATGCGAACAAATCCGCGTAGGATCGTTGCAAGCGCAGAACGGCCGCACTAGCCTGTTCGCATAGCGTCCATCCGTCCACATAGCGAACGTTTCGGATCGGAGGTCCGTGTCCCCCTCATCCCCCGACCCCGGATATCGGGGTCCGCTGTTCGATCCCGTCTTCGGCGCGGACGAACTCGGCGTCGCCCTGTCGGATCGCGCGTGGATCGGTGCCCTGCTCGACGTGGAGGTCGCGCTGACCCGCGCGGCCGCCGCACTCGGCCGTGTCAAGAACACCCACGCCGACGCCGTCGCGACAGCCGCGGCCTCGCTCGCCGAGGAACTCGATCCCGCCGACCTCGGTCGACGGTCCGCGGCCGGCGGCAACGCCGTCATCCCCCTGGTCTCCCTGCTACGCGAGCGCGCCGACGCCCCTGCGCGCGCCGTGCACGTCGGCGCGACCAGCCAGGACGTGCTCGACACCGCGCTGATGCTGCTCGCCCGCCGCGCAGGAGGGATCGCGCTGGCGAACCTGCGCTCCGCAGCCGACGGCGCAGCCCGCCTCGCTGCCACCCATCGCGAGACACCGATGGTCGCGCGCACGCTCGGCCAGCAGGCACTGCCGACCACCTTCGGCGCGCTCGCCGCCGGCTGGCTCCTGTCCCTCGACGACGCCGCCGGCGCACTCGACCGCGTGTTGTCTGCCCTACCCGCCCAGTACGGCGGAGCCGCCGGCACGCTCGCCGCCGTCCATCCCGACGGTTTCGCGTTCGCCGACGCGGTCGCCGACCTGCTCGGGCTCGCGCGTCCCGTCGCGCCGTGGCACACCGCCCGCACCCCCGTCACGACCCTCGCGGGCACACTCGGTGTCGCCGCGGGCGCGGTCGCGAAACCCGCCACCGACGTCGTACTCATGGCGAGCACCGAGTTCGGTGAGGTGAGCGAGGATGCGCCCGGCGGTTCGTCGGCCATGCCGCACAAGCGCAATCCCGTCGCGGCGATCACCGCGCGCGCCGCTGCCCGGCGCGTTCCCGGTCTCGTCTCGACGATCCTGTCGTCGACCGACCACGAGTTCCAGCGGGCCGCCGGCGCCTGGCACGCCGAATGGGAGACCCTCGCCGACATCCTGCGCCTCACCGGCGGTGCCGCGCACCAACTCTCGACGAGCCTGAACGGTCTGCACGTCCACACCGACGCGCTCGACCGCAATCTCGCGCTCACCGGAGGGGCGATCCTCGCCGAGAAGGTCACGGCCGCACTCGCCGAACACACCGACGACGCCCGCTCGATCGTCACCGATGCGGCGGTCGCCGGTAGGTCGCTCGACGAGGATCCCGCCATCACCGCACATCTCGACCCGCAGGACGTGCGCGAACTTCTCGATCCCACGCGCTATCTCGGCCATGCCGCAGACATCGTCGATCGCGTTCTCGCCCGTCACGACAGCACGAACCGAACCACAGGAGATGCCCGATGACCGTCACGCTCAACTACGAACAGTACGGCGACCCCACGAAGCCGACCGTCCTGTTCCTCGGTTCGCTGGGTTCGGACCTGTCGATGTGGGGACCGCAGATCCACGCCCTGGCGACCGACTGGAACGTCGTCGCGGCCGACCATCGCGGGCACGGCGCATCGCCCGCGCCGTCCGGTCCCTACACGATCGAGGAACTCGCCGGTGACGTCGTCGCCCTGCTCGACTCGCTCGAACTCGGCGCCGTGCACTACGTCGGCCTGTCGCTCGGCGGTGCCGTCGGGCAGTGGCTCGCGGCGCATCACCCCGAGCGCGTGCGCACGCTGACGCTGCTGTGCACCTCGCCGGCCTTCCAGCCCGCCCAGCCCTGGTACGACCGGGCGGCATCGGTCCGCAACGACGGCCTGGCCTCGATCGCCGATTCGATCGTCTCGCGGTGGTTCACTCCCGAACTGGCCGAACACGATCCGGAGCTCGTCGCCCGCCACGTCGAGATGGTGAAGGGCACCACCGACGAGGGCTACGCCGCGTGTTGCGAGGCACTGGCGACCTGGGACGGCCGTCCCGACCTCGCCCGGATCGTCGCGCCCACCCTGGTGATCGCCGGTGAGCAGGACCCCGCCACCCCGCCGTCGACGATGCAGCAACTGGCCGACGGAATCGCCGACTCCACCTTCCACGTCCTCTCCCCCGGCGCACACCTCGCCAACGTGGAGCAGGCAGGACGGGTCACGAAGCTGATCCGCGAGCACATCTCGTCGCGCGCCACGCCGTCCGCCGCACACCGCACCGCGGCGTTCGAGGAGGGTCTGCGGGTGCGCCGATCCGTCCTCGGTGACGCACACGTCGACCGGTCCATCGAGTCGGCCACCGAATTCACCCGGCCCTTCCAGGATTTCATCACCCGCACCGCGTGGGGAGACATCTGGGCGCGTCCGGGTCTGGACCACCGCACCCGCCGGCTGTTGACCCTCGCGATCCTCACCGCGGTCGGCAACGAGCACGAACTCGACATGCACATCCGTGCAGCCCTGCGCGCCGGGATCGATCCCGACGACCTCGTCGAGGTCTTTCTGCACACCGCGGTCTACGCGGGTGTCCCCAACAGCAACCGGGCATTCGCGCTCGGCAAGCAGGCACTCGCCGACACCGAGGGAGGTGCGGGCTCGTGAGCACTCCCGACGTCACCGCCCCCGAGGTCGTTCGCGAGAACCCCGGGGCGTCGCCCGATTACGTGCAGTCGCTGGCACGTGGCCTGTCGGTCATCAAGGCCTTCGGTGCGCACGCCCAGCGGCAGTCGCTCTCCGACGTCGCCCGCGCGACCGGACTCACCCGCGCTACTGCGCGCCGATTCCTGTTGACTCTCATCGAACTCGGTTACGTCCGCACCGACGGATCCCAGTTCTGGCTCACCCCACGGGTGCTCGAACTCGGCTACAGCTACCTGTCGGCGCTGACGCTGCCGGAGGTCGCGCGACCCCATCTCGAGGCGCTCGCCGAGAAAGTCAAGGAATCGACCTCGGTGTCGGTGCTCGACGGCACCGACGTCGTCTACGTCGCACGAGTTCCCGTCAGCCGCATCATGACCGTCACCATCACCCTCGGCACCCGTTTCCCCGCCTACGCGACCTCCATGGGACGGGTACTGCTCGCCGGTTTGAACGATGACGAACTCGACGCCTACCTCGCGCGCGCCGAATTCGCTCCCATCACCGGCAACACCGTCACCACCGCCGAGGAATTGCGCGCCGAGATCGCCACGGTACGACGCAACGGATACTGCATCGTCGACCAGGAACTCGAGGAGGGCCTGCGCTCGCTCGCCGCGCCCATCCGCGATGCGTCGGGAACCGTTGTGGCGTCGGTGAACCTGTCGACCCACGCGGCCCGCTACCGGATGGAGACCGTGCACGACGAGCTCGTCCCGGCGTTGCTCGCCACCGCCGGAGCAATCTCCACCGATCTCGCCCGCACCCAGACCCACCAGTGAACAACCCCGATCGAGGTACATCATGACCGACGTAGTGATCTGCGAACCCCTGCGCACCCCGGTAGGTAGGTTCGGCGGCGTCCTGAAGGACATCGCCCCCGAGGATCTCGCGGCCACCGTCATCCGCGAACTCGTCGCCCGCACCGGTATCACCGGTTCCGACATCGACGACGTCTTCCTCGGCCAGGCCTCCCCCAACGGTGAGGCCCCCGCCCTCGGCCGCGTCGCCGCCCTCAACGCCGGCCTCGGGGTGGACGTTCCGGGCCTGCAGGTCGACCGTCGCTGCGGCTCGGGTCTGCAGGCGATCGTGCAGGCCGTCATGCAGGTGCAGACCGGCGCGAGCGACCTGATCCTCGCCGGCGGCGCCGAATCGATGAGCCAGGCCGAGTTCTACGCCACCGGCATGCGCTGGGGCGTCAAGGGCGAAGCCGTCGCTCTGTCCGATCGCCTGGCCCGTGCCCGCGTCACCGCCGGCGGACGCGACTTCCCCGTGCCCGGCGGCATGATCGAGACCGCCGAGAACCTGCGCGCCGAGTTCTCCATCAGCCGTGAGGACCAGGACGCCCTGGCCGTGCAGTCGCACCAGCGGGCCGTCGCCGCGCAGAAGAACGGTGTGTTCGCGCAGGAGATCGTGTCCGTGAGCGTGCCGCAGCGCAAGGGCGATCCGCTCGTCGTCGACACCGACGAGCACCCCCGCGCCGACACCTCGATGGAGACCCTCGCCAAGCTGCGCCCGATCCGCGGCAAGATCGACCCCGAGTCCACCGTCACCGCCGGCAACGCCAGCGGCCAGAACGACGGTGCCGCCCTCGCGATCGTCACCACCACAGAGAAGGCCGCCGCGCTGGGTCTGCGTCCGCTGGCCCGCCTCGCAAGCTGGGCGGTGGCCGGTGTGCCGCCGCGCACCATGGGCATCGGCCCGGTGCCCGCCAGCGAGAAGGCGCTCGGCCGCCTCGGACTGACGCTCGCCGACATGGACGTCATCGAACTCAACGAGGCGTTCGCCGCACAGGCCCTGGCCGTCACCCGCTCGTGGGGCATCGAGGCCGACGACTCGCGCCTGAATCCCAACGGCTCCGGCATCTCCCTCGGACATCCGGTGGGCGCGACCGGCGGACGCATCCTCGCCACCCTGCTGCGCGAACTCGATCGTCGTGAGGGTCGCTACGGACTCGAGACGATGTGCATCGGCGGCGGCCAGGGGCTCGCCGCTGTATTCGAACGCATCGCCTGACGTGACCTACGGTGCTCGCGACGCGATCCCCGTCGCGTGCACCGTACAGTCCGTACGCTCGTGATCATGAGCGAAGTTCAGATAACTCCCCCGACCGAAGCCCCTGCTCCGCCCACGACACGAGCCCGGACCCTCGCGCGTTATCTGCTGGCCGCCTCACTCGTCTTCGCCGGACTGAGCCATCTCTTCTGGGCCCGCAAGGACTTCCAGGCCCAGGTGCCCGACTGGGTGCCGATGGACAAGGACGGCGTGGTCATGGCGTCCGGCGGTGTCGAGATCATGCTCGGCGCCGGACTCGCCGTGGCGAACCGCGACCGCGTCCGTGTCGGCCGCCTGGCCGCACTGTTCTTCGCCGCCGTCTTCCCGGGCAACATCGCCCAGTATCTCGGCAAGCGCAGCGCCTTCGGTCTCGACACCGACCGTAAGCGCCTGATCCGCTTGTTCTTCCAGCCCGTGCTCGTCCTGTGGGCCCTGTGGTCCACCGGAACCCCCCGACGCTGACGCGGCCGGCGCCGGAGGGCGGACCTGGTGCCCGTTACTCCGGCGCGACCCGCACAAGCATCTTCCCGAAGTTCTTTCCTTCGAGCATGCCGATGAACGCCTCCGGGGCGTTCTCGAGTCCGTCGACGATGTCCTCGCGATACTGGAGCTTTCCGTCGCGGACCCATGCCGAGGCTTCACGCAGGAAGTCGCCGTACATCTCCTTCACGAACTCGCTCTGGATGAAGCCGCGGATCGTGAGGCTCTTGGTGAGGATCGAGTTGAACAGTCCCGGAAGACGGTCCTTGCGGTTGAGGTCAGCACCGTTGTACTGCGCGACCAGACCGCACACCGGGATTCGCGCATAGGTGTTGAGCAGCGGCCACACCGCTTCCTGGACGGGGCCGCCGACGTTCTCGAAGTACACGTCGATACCGTCGGGCACCGCCTCCGCCAGCTTGTCGGCGAAGTTCGGGTCGCGGTGGTCGATCGCCGCGTCGAAACCGAACTCGTCGATCAGTGCGCGGCACTTCTCCGGGCCGCCGGCGATACCGACCGCGCGGGCGCCCTTCAGCTTCGCGATCTGCCCCACCGCCGATCCCACGGGCCCGGTGGCGGCAGCGACGACGACGGTCTCACCCTTCTTCGGCTGCCCGATCTTCAGGAGCCCGGAATAGGCTGTGAAGCCGGGCATTCCGAGGACTCCCACAGCGGTGGAGATCGGTGCGGCCTGCGGATCGAGCTTACGAACGGTGGAGCCGTCGAGGACGGCGTGCGACTGCCAGCCGGCTCCGGCCAGCACGTAGTCGCCCGGCTCGAGGCCGTCGTACCGCGATTCGACGACCTGGCCCACCGTTCCGGCGACCATCACGTCCCCGAGTTCGACGTGCGCGGCATACGACTTCGCTGTGCTCATCCGACCGCGCATGTACGGGTCGAGGGACAGGTAGACGACGCGCAGGAGGATCTGGCCGTCGCCGACCTCGGGCAGATCCACCGTCTCGAGACGGAAGTTGTCGGCGGTGGGCGCCCCCTCCGGGCGCGATGCGAGAACGATGCGGGTGCTCTGACTCGTCGTGGCTTCACTCATGCCGACAGTGTGCCGCATGCGCTGGTGTCCTAAACGCCGCGCGGGGGCACCCCGGCAGGCACGACGCCGCGCCTGAGGTGGTCCCGATCAGGCGCTGCGCTGCACCTCGCCGCGAGGCACCTGGTAGTTCGAGAACAGCTGCGAGTGGATGACCTCGGTGAAGGACGGTCCGTCCTGCTCGACCCGGACAGGACGGCGAGTGGACGAAGCGGTGCGCGAAGCACCCATCTGTGACGTGGAGCGGATCGCCATGTCGATCTCCTCTCGGAAGGCGGGGAGAGGTGGCCACCGGCACCGTGCAGAAGGTGCAAATCGGGTGAGCGACCCCTTGGGAGATACATATACCCCGTCGATGCCCGATATGCACCTGTCGATTTCGGCGCGCCGCACACCGCCCCGCCTGCAGCCCCGGGAGGTTACCCGTCGACCTCGTTGCCCTCGGAGGTCGGAAGCACCCGGATCGGCACACTCGTGGCCGAGTTCGATGCCCCCACCCAGCCGCTCAACGTCGCGGCCGGAACGCAGGCCCGCACGGCGATCGTGCGAGTACCTCCGGGCGGCAGGTGGAACCAGGAATCCTGCAGGTCACCGCCGGTGATGTCGAGATGCACGTACTGTGCCGCACCCTCGGTCCGCACCTCCACACTCCACCCGTCCGGGACGGGTCGAGCGGTCGCCGCGAGACCGATCCCGCGCTCGACGGGACGTGCCGGACCACCCACGAGATACACCGACTCCGCCAACACTGCACCGGTGTGGTCGACCAGTCGGGCGGTCGCCGTGTCGAAAGTGCGCGGCCCGAATCGATACGCAAAATTGACATCGGTGAAACCGCCCGTCACCGCGGCCCACGAGAACACCCGGGTCTCGTGCGGTTCGAGACGCAGCGGCACCGACACGTCCACCGGTACCGCACCGGAGGGCGTATGGGCCTGCAACTGCAGCGTGACGTCGAGGATCTCGGCGGTGTCGTTGATCGCGTCTACGCGCAGGCCGTCGAGCCCGTCGTCGGTGAGGAGCACGGTGACGGGGGCGAACACCCGTGCCAGGACCCACCACGGCGCCTTCGGGTTCCCGTCGGCGTCGAGCACGCCCCACCCGGCACCCCGCTGCAGGTCGCGGGCGGAGAGGATCAGGGCACCGCGACATCCTGATCCGGATCGTCGCCAGTACTGCAGTACCTCGGTGAACGCTTCGCAGATCGCTGCCCGTCCGAGCGCGAGATATCGCGTGGGGTCCACCCACCGCACCTCGGCGGGGTCGACCCCGAAGATCGTGCGCACATAGTGGTCTCGCACGTCCTCGAAGTCCCACGACGCCCCGTTGTCGCGCGGCACAGCCGCCTTCCATCGTGGATGGTGACCCGCGACATTCACACTGCCGAACTCGGCCTCGATCGCCATGTCGGAAGGCGGAATCGAGAACGCGAGGCATTCGGCGGCGAAGCGCACGCCGGCGGCACGCACGTCGCCGAGGGGACGGCGGTAACCCCCGACACCGAAGTAGTGCGCCACACCCGAACCCACTGCGATCGGCAGTACGTCGCTGCGCGGGGGCGCGGATGGTGACGACGACACCCACACCGTGCCCGGTAGCTCACGGTCGACGATTGCGGGCAACCAGTCGTCGATCGCCGGGATGGATGCCTCCATCAGTCCGAGCATGGCAGGTTGCTGCTCGGTCTCGCTGCCCCCACACATCACCACGGGTGCCGGGTTCCCGCCCCATCGGCGCGCCAGCGCACGGATCTCGTCCTCGAGCAGCGAGCGGAAGTGCGGGTCGTCGGGCGGGTCGGTGGTGGCGAGCATGACGTCCTGCCACACCATGATGCCCAGTTCCGCACACGCCGAGTAGAACTCGTCGTCCTCGTAGACCATCGTGCCGGGGATGCGGATCGTGTCCACGCCCGCCGATACGCAGCGTTCGAGGATGCGCCGGGTTGCGCTCGGGTCGTTCAGCGAGATCGGATCGGTCGGTGTCCACACCAGGCCGCGGCAGAAGACGTCGACGTCGTTGATCCGTAAGCCGAACCCGTCGCCCGGTGAGCGCTCGACCGACCGGAATCCGATGTTCCCCAGCGTGATTCGTTGCCCACCCAGAATCAGATGTGCGGCGTACAGGTGGGGGGCGCCGTAGGTGTGCGGCCACCACCGTTCCACCTCGGGGAGCGTCACCTGCATGTGCACGCGTGCTGTCCCGTCCGGCCCGTATTCGGGTCGGACGTGCGCCGTCGCCCCTCCGATCTCCACAGTCACCTCGGGGACGGCGGTGCCGGCCAGCACGAGATCGGCGTCGACGATCCCGTCGGATCCCCGCAGAGCTGTCCGTATCCCACGTTCCAGCACAACGGGCTCACCGGAATCGACGAGACGCACGGGACGCCACGGACCGACCGGCGCCGGAGCCCCCGCGTACACCGGGGCTCGCCCGAGCATGGTGGTGCGGAACCACCGCAATCCTTGGGCCGACACGAGCGACGAACGCCACCGTCCGCGTGGCCGACGCTTGCGGAGAGCAGCGTCGAGCGAGGCGCACCGGACCGCGATCCGCATCGTCGACGGCAGGTAGCCGAGGACGACGGTCAGCGGCACGAACATCGATTCCGACGTCGCGACGAGTGTGCCGTCGACCCACACGTCCGCGAGTGTCGCGAGCCCGTCGAAGGTCAGACGCCACGGTCCGTCGCCGGACACCTCGACGTCGGTGACGAACCACCAGTCGTCGCTGTCGGGAGACGACACCCTGGCCGCCGCGACTCCCTCGGATTCCCGGATCGCGCCTGCCGCCGTCCCGGGTATACGGACCGGCAGCCAAGGACCGTCCGCCGGAAACTCACCGGGGTGCTCGACTGTCCCGGGAGCGACACGGAGACAACGCCATCGCGCATCGTGCAGGAGATCCATGTGCGTCGAATCCCGTCACCGCACCCCGGCGGCGCGGACGACGGTCGCCATGGCGTCCTCCCAGGCAGCGGCCATCGCTATCAGCTGGTCGCCGGGGTCGACATTGCGGCCGCGTGCCGCACGCGCCATCCGGAACTGCACGCTCTTCGCGCCCTCGGCGACCGCGCGGAATCCGTCGGCTGCGGCAGCCGCACCGGGATATCCGCGACCGTCCATGTAGACGCTGACGTCCGCGGCAAGTTCGGCGGTGGCACCGCACTGACGGAGCACCCCGAACGTCCACGGATGGAAGACGTCCATCCCTCCGGTGCGAATCGGGTCGATGTCGGCGAGCACCCGCTCGCCGAGCTCGCGCACCGGATTCGAGCCGGCGCGCATGCGCAGGTGCCGGAGCACCACGGTGTCGAAGGCGTCGCACTGCGGTTGTGCCGCGTCGAGGCGCACCTGTTCGAGATAGGGAGGCCAGGTGGGCACCGGCTCGTCGAGGCCGAAGACTCCGCGGAAGTCCTCACCGGTGAGAACGTGATAGCCGCTGTTGTGGAAGTACTCGAGCGTCCCGCTGTCGCGATCGATGAGATTGGGCACGATCGTCGTCTTCGAACGACTCTCCCGGTAACCGGTTCCCTCGGTGTCGGGCAACCAGAAGGCGTCCACCTCGATCGTCGACAGCAGTCCGGCGGCGGCATTGCCCTCGAGGTGATCCACGGGGCGGCGCCAGACGTTCATCTCCGCGACGTCGATCCCGTACAGCGCCAACAGGTCCTCGGGGCGGAACTTGAGGAAGGTCCATTGGGCTCCGTCGAACCGGGCCGAGAACGCGCACGCGGCAGCGGGGACCGGATCGTGGCCGAGCGAATGCAGCGCCTCTACCCACAGGTCGACGTAGCAGTTGGTCTCGGTCCAGATCCGGTCGGCAGCGTGCACGAAGTGCGGCGAGTACCCGTCGACGCGGACGTCGATGAGCCGATCGCTCACGGGAACAGCCTGTCGCGTACCGGTGCGGGCCAGCGGTCGACGTCGAGTCCGTGGGTCCGCAACAGCGCCAGGGCGATCCGCTCCATTCCGAATCCGACGCACGCGCTGTGCGCGACTTCGCCGTCGGCAGTGCGAATCTCGAAGGTCTCGCCGAAGTGCTCACGGTGGCAATTGCACGAGACCACGGCGGTGCCGTCGTCGAGGTCGCCGTAGAGCCGGACCGTCAGCTCGGTCTTGAGGTTCTCGATGCGCTGGTTGACGGCCAGCATGCGCCCGGCCCGCCCGAAGAACGGGTCGTTGGCAGGTACAGCGGTCGCGTCGAGGCCCAGCGAGTCGAGCACCTCGAGTCCTCGCTCCACCCAGGAATCACGATGCTGCGCAGCGTCGTTCTCGGTACCGATACGCACGAACTCGTGCATCCGGAAGGCCTGCATGCGAGCGGGGTCGACGGCCGGCTCGTGCCGGAAGCAGTAACCGAGAACGTCGAGCAGTTCACCGCCCTCACGCAGCGTACCGGTGTACCGCGAGTAGGCGGGATGGCATGCGGCGGAGACGAGCACGGTGTCGGCGGGTTCGAGCCACGGATCCCACGCCTCGCCCTTCGACCGCGCGGCGAGCAGTTCGGCGTGCTCGGCGTTGCTGCCCGCAAAGGTGTTCACCGCTCCGGTCAGGTGCGGGAAGGAGGCGATGTAGTCGGTGCGCTCGAAACTCGTCCGCGGGAAGACCGGCGGGAAGCGCAGGCGCGTCGCGGCCCGGCCCGGACCTGCCGCGACCACCACGCGGTCGATGCCGTCGACGATGTCCTCGAAGACACCCGACCGACCGTAGAGGCCGGGAACACCGGTCTCCACGAGCAGTTCGGTCTCGAGCAACTGCTGCTGGAAGTCGAGGCGGGCGCGCTCGAGCTCGGACAGCTCGTCGGTTGCGGTGCTGGCAATGGCTGTACTTGTCACAGCGTCCCCCGGTAGGCGATCGACAATTGGGCCGAGTTGTTCATGATGCGGTCGTTGTTGACCATCACGGCGGCACCGTGCGCGTCGCGCAGGTGGCGGCCGAGTGAGTACTGCGAATCCTCGCGGTATCCGGCGATCCCGCAGATGAGCATCGCGCGGTTCACCAGATCCACGACGAGCGTGGACGCAGTGACCTTGAGGTTGTTCATGGCGAGCGAGAAACCCATGCCCGACATCGATTCCTCCTGCGCCGACGCGGCGGCGTCGAACCGGGCGGCGGACGCGGCGACGAGATCGGAGAACTGCTGGTGCACGGCGGCCGCTTCGGCGAGTCGCAGCGCACCGGGCGGGGTGACCCCCGGGCTGCGGCGGGCCGCCGAACGCACGAACGAGCGGGCCTTCTCCAGCGCCGCGTCGGCGATTCCGAGCCACACCGCCGACCACACACTGTGTGAGACGGGAAGCATGGTGCGCGAGGAGATCTCGGCGTAGGCCGTGCCGACCACGAGATCGGCGGACGTCGTGGCGGTGAGGACGAATCCGGGGCTGCACGTACCGCGCAGCCCGAGGGTGTCCCAGCTGCCGGTGGGTTCGAGGGTCACGTCGTTGCGTCGGCACACGACGAGCACCTGGTCGCTGGGCGGGCTGTCGGCGGTGCGACGCGCGGTCACCAGGATCGCGTCGGCGTACTCGCCGTACGAGATGACCGGCGCGTTCTTCGTCAGCGTGACGGTGTCGCCGTCGCGGGCCACGGCGCAGACGCTGCTGCGCACGTCGCCACCGGTGCCGAGTTCGGTGGTCGCCGAAGCGATCAGGTAATCGTTCGCCACCGCTTCGGCGACGAAGGTGGCCACACCGGGAGTGGAGTGATGCACCAGCGACAGGATCTGCGTCTGGTGCATCGCGAAGATCATCGCGGTGGAGGCGCAGTACCGGCCGAGGATTCGGGCGACGGCGCACAGCTCACCGAGGGATGCTCCCTCCCCACCCTGATCGACGGGGACGGCGCAGTTCAGCAGCTTGTGGATGCGCAGCGCGTCGACTGCCTCGTGCGGGAACCGTCCCTCACGATCCACCGCGGCGGCCGCGGGGCCGGCGCTCTCGCGTCCGACGAGTTCGGCACGGGCGAGCAGCGACAGCCCGGCCTTCTCCGCGACGGTGAGGGGCGCGGACGTCGACGTCACGCGACGCCCAGTTCCGTCAACGCCGACCTGATGGCGCCGACGCTCGCGAAGGTGCTCTTGCGCAGCAGCTCGTCGGGGAATTCCACGTCGAAGGCGTCTTCGAGGGCGAGCATCACGTTCACGCTGGCGTGCGATGTCAGGCCGAGCTCGTAGAGGTCTGCGGCGGGGTCGAGCGCCGTGCTGTCGACCGACAGCTTCGCGTGCTCACCGAGGACCTTGCGGATCACCTGCTCCGTCATGGGTGTTCTCCAGTTTCTGCTTCGTCGACGCGGGTCGCCACGACCGTCGCGATGGCGTATTCGGGCTCGTGGGAGATCGAGACCTGTATGTCGGTCACCTGTTCATCTCGCGCCAGGGCGGCCGCGTTACCGGCCAGTACGACAGCGCATCCGCCCCAGTCCGCGCGGCGGATTTCGATGGCCTGCCAGGGAACCGCGTGCTCGCGCGGACGCAGGACCTTCATGACGGCTTCTTTCGCGGCGAAGCGCGCCGCGAGGCGTTGGGCGCGCCCCGGTCCGGTGCATACGTCCAGCTCGTGCGGGGTGAACACACGCTGCAGGTAGCGGTCGCCGAACCGGTCGATGCTCGACGCGATGTCTCGGACGGTGACGACATCGCAGCCGACACGTGTCGTCGCGACGCGGGGGCCGCTGCCATCGTTCATGGTCACTCCTCGGGATGCGCTGCACACGGTAGCCGCAGGTCGGCCGATGTACACCAGCCGAACGTCTCTGGCTTGCAGGACATCCCGGAAATCACCCCGACTTTCACCCGCCGGGCGCGTCGGTTCACGTGGTGAACCGGGGCTCGCCACCGCAACACGCGGCGTCGATCCCGGTTCGGCGCGTCAACGACGAAAGGCCCCGACCGGGTGGTCGGAGTCTTTCGGGGATCTGAAGTTATGCGGACGTCCGCACGGGTTCCTTGTCGCTCTCCGGCTCGTCCTTCGCTGCCGGCTCCTCCTTCTCCGCAGCGGGCACCGGGACGGCGTCCTGCGCATAGTAGAAGTGGGGGCGGCGGTGTCCGAGGAAGGAACCGCACCACGACATGACGGCGATGTAGCGGTTGCGGAAGCCAACCAGGTAGACGAGGTGGACGGCGAGCCACAGCACCCACGCGATGAAGCCGGTGAGCTCGATCTTCCCGACCCGCGTGATGGCGCGGAACCGGTTGATGATCGCCATGCTTCCCTTGTCCTTGTACTGGAACGGGGTGCCCATCGCGACCTTGCCGGTGATCATCTTCGCGACGTGCCGGCCACCCTGCATGGCGAACGGCGACTGCGCCGGCAGGTTGTCGAGGGTGACCATGTCGCCGATGGCGAAGATGTTGTCGCTGCGGCCGACGGTGAAGTCGGGGTCGACGAGCAGGCGTCCGCCGCGGACCGTCTCGCAGCCGGTGCGCTCGGCGAGTACGTCGGCGAAGTCGTTGGCCTGGATGCCTGCCGACCAGATGATGGTCTCCGCGGTGAGGCGGCGGGTCTCCTCGGTCGTGGGCGTGGTGAGCGTGGCACCGTGCTCGTCGATGTCGGTGACCATCGTGCCGAGGACGACGTCGACACCGCTCTTCTCGAGCGACTCCTTGGAGTACTCGCTGAGCTTGCCACCGAACGGGGGCAGAACCTTGTCTGCGCCCTCGACGAGCGTGACGGTGACGTCGTCGGCGCGGATGTTGCCGATGTTCTCGGCGAAGTAGCGCTGCGCGAGCTCCTTGATCTGTCCCGCGAGCTCGACGCCCGTCGGGCCGGCGCCTACGACGATGAAGCTGAGCAGGTTCTTCCGACGCTCGGCATCGGTGGTGACGTGTGCTTCCTCGAAGCAGCGCACGATCTGGCGACGCAGCTTCTCGGCGTCCTCGACGGTCTTCAGCGCGTACGTCAGGTCGGCGAACTCGTCGCGTCCGAAGTACGCCTGGCGGGCGCCGGTCGCGGCGACGAGGTACTCGTAGCCGAGACGCAGGCGCTGACCGCCGGCCTCGTAGACAACCGTGTTCTCCTCGGGGAGCACATCGACGACGCGGCCCAGGCGGACGTCGGCGTTGGGGTATTCGGCCAGGATCGCGCGCACGGACGGGGCGATCTCGCCGGGTGAAAGGACGCCGGTGGCGACCTGGTAGAGCAAAGGCTGGAAAAGATGCTCGGTGGTCTCCGAGATCAGAACGAAGGGCGTGCCGGCCTTGGCGAGCTTCTTGGCGGTGGCCAATGCTCCGAAGCCGGAACCCACGATGACGACGTCCGTCCGATCGACCAGGGTCGCTGTGTCCGCATCGTCCATGCTGTCGTAAACCTCCACGTACTTGTCATCTCCGTTGATGTATGACTACCAAGGTAGGTACGAAGTACCCTCGCTATCCACTAACCTGGGATATTCGAAAAACTGTTATCTGTTTCGCTCATAAATGCGGATGGCACGTTCCCGGGAGGAGCCATGGATTTCCGTCAGTTGCGCTACTTCTTCGCCGTCGGCGAGGAGGGCAGCTTCTCCCGTGCTGCCCAGCGCTGCTTCATCTCGCAGTCGGCGATCAGCCATCAGATCGCGAAGCTCGAGCACGAACTGGGCACCACCCTGTTCGACCGCACCACCCGTTCGGTCAAGCTCACCTCGGCCGGCCGACGCCTGATGCCGATCGCCGCCGAGGTGCTCAGCCTCGAGGCGAAGGCCCTGGAAGTGGGCCACGAACCGCGGGAGAGCATCCGCATCACGGCGAACATGAGCTTCGCGGCGCAGAGCCTCGACGCCATCTCCAGCGTCCGCGAACGTCACCCCAAGATCGACGTGGAGTTCGTCATCAAGGACTTCACCGACCGCGTCAACGCCGTCGCGTCCGGGGATGCCGATCTCGCGCTCATCCGCGGCGACGTCGACCGCCCGGGGCTCGAGGCGATCCGTCTCGGCATCGAAGAGCTCGTCATCGTCACGTCGAGCGAGCACCCGCTGTCGGCGTTCTCCACCGTCGATCTCGGCGACCTCGCCCACTACCCGCTGCTGCTGCCGCCGCGCGGCAGCCAGGTGCTGTTGCACCGCGTGGTCGAGGACGCCTTCGTCGAGGTCGGTCGTCGCGTGCGCCTCGGACCTCCGATCGCGAGCGACCACACCGCGACTCTCGAGGTGCTCACCAACCCGAGGGCGTGGACCGTGCTCTACGCCGGCACCGCGGCCGACACACCCCGCAAGGGGCTGAAGTTCATGCGCGAGATCCACCACCGGCTGCAGGTTCCGGTGTGCGGGGTGGTGCGGAGCAACGCGACGCCCAATCCCGAACTCGAGTTCCTCATGCGGGCGCTCGCCCATTCGATCGTGCCGCCGACGGACAGCACGCCGTGATCCGATCGCACACGTCGGAGCGCGAAACGGTCATCGGTGCGTGCAATTCCGCGCTCCGCTGACCAGTTCGCGCGTCGCTGCGGTCCCGGGGCGCCTCAGTTGCGCGGCGACAGCTTGTCGAGGAGTTCGAGGCCCTGACGTGCCCACGCGATCTCGGCCTCGCCCCGGCCGATGAGACCGTCGTACGCGAACGCCTTGAACGCGATGATCCGCTCGTGGTCCTCGGCCGGATACTTCTGCACGCGTCGCGCGATGGTCGCGTTGCTGAGGTCGAGGATCGCATCGCGCACCGTGGTCCACTGGGCGATCTGTTCGGTGTAGTGATCGATGTGCCGTTCCAGGCACTCGCGAGCGCTGTCCGGGTCGGTCCATTCGAAGTAGGCCGCGCGCATGTGGGCGGCGTCGCGCACCGGGGCGTAGTCCAGCGGGGTGGACATCCATTCGCGGAAGGCCCGGACGCCCTCCCCGGTGATCGAGTACCGGGTCTTGGTGCTGTTGGGACCCCAGCGCACCTGTTCGCCCTCGACGAGGCCCTCGCGCTCCATCCGGCGTAGTTCGGGGTAGATCTGCGAGTCGGGCGCATGCCAGACGTGCCCGACCGACCCGCCGAACCGTTTCGCCGCGTCGTAGCCGGTCAGAGGCTCGGCGGTGAGCAACGCGAGCAGCGCGTATCGCAGGCTCATGGACCACCACCTTTCCTCGGGCGAGTATTCCACCCTTGCGAATAACTATATCGATAGATAGTGTGTGCTCCAGCTCACCGACTATCTATGTAGATAGTTATTTCACCCTCAGTGTTCGGAGGATCCGACATGACCGATCTCGGCCCCACCGGGGCGACCGCGAAGAACATGGCCTACCCGCTCGACGCCTGGTACGTCGTCGCCTGGGATCACGAGGTGGGTCGCCGCGAGATCCTCGCCCGCACCATCGCCGGCAAGCCGATGGCCCTCTACCGCACCGAGGAGGGCCGTCCCGTCGCCCTCGCCGACGCCTGCTGGCACCGCCTCGCGCCGCTGTCGATGGGCAAGCTCATCGGTAGCGAGGGCATCCAGTGCCCCTACCACGGTCTTCAGTACAACTCCGCAGGTCGCTGCACACACATGCCCGCCCAGCAGACGATCAACCCGTCCGCGATGGTGGCGTCCTATCCCGTCGTCGAGCGGCACCGCTTCGTGTGGGTCTGGCCGGGCGACCCGACGCAGGCCGATCCCGATCTCATCCCGGACATGTTCCAGATGGACTCCCCCGACTGGGCGGGCGACGGACGCACGATCGACGTGCAGGCCAACTACCAGCTCGTCCTCGACAACCTCATGGACCTTACCCACGAGGAGTTCGTGCACTCGTCGTCCATCGGCCAGGACGAGCTGAGCGAGTCCGACTTCGTCGTCACCCACGACGACCGCACCGTCACGGTCACCCGCTGGATGCACGACATCGACGCACCGCCGTTCTGGCTCGAGAACATGCGCGACAAGTTCCCCGGCTTCGAGGGCAAGGTCGACCGCTGGCAGATCATCGAGTTCCAGGCACCGTCCACGATCCGCATCGACGTCGGTGTGGCCAAGGCCGGCACCGGTGCTCCCGAAGGCGACCGCAGCCAGGGCGTCAACGGCTTCGTCATGAACACCATCTCCCCCGTCGACGAGAGCACCGCCCTCTACTTCTGGGCGTTCATGCGCAACTACCGCCTCGACAGCCAGCTCATCACCACGCAGCTGCGCGACGGCGTGCACGGCGTGTTCGGTGAGGACGAGGCGATGCTCACCGCGCAGCAGAAGGCCATCGAGGCGAACCCGGATCACGAGTTCTACAACCTCAACATCGACGCCGGCGGCATGTGGGTGCGACGCCTGATCCAGCGCATGGTCGAAGCGGAGCGGAACCTCACCTCGGCCACCGCCGTTCCCGAGGGAGCCCACTGACATGAGCAACAACCAGATCCGTTGGCAGCGGGCCCGAGTCGTGAGTGTCGAGCGGGCCGCCGATTCGATCGCCGAGATCACCCTCGCCGCCGACACCGCCCACCGCGTCGAACCAGGCGCCCACATCGACGTGCGTCTCCCCTCTGGCGACACGCGTTCGTACTCCCTCGCGGCGGGTGGTCCGGACGGTCGCCTCACACTCGGCGTCCACCGCTCCCCCACCTCGCGCGGCGGCTCCGAGTACATGCACTCGCTGTGTCCCGGCGACGAACTCGAGATCACCGAGCCGCTCCAGAACTTCCCGCTGCGGGTCGGCGCACCGCGCTACGTCCTGCTCGCCGGCGGCATCGGCATCACCGCCGTCCGCGCGATGGGAGCCGTGCTCCGCCGCCTCGGTGCCGACTACCGCTTCGTGTACGTCGGTCGCAGCCGTTCCGCGATGGCCTTCCTGCCCGAACTCGAAGCCCTCCACAGCGACCGTCTCGACGTCCACATCGACGACGAGGGAACAGGATTGGACGTCGCCGCGCTCGTCGACGGCGTCGATCACACCACCGAGCTGTACATGTGCGGTCCGATCCGCCTGATGGACGCCGTGCGGCGCCGGTGGCACGACCGCGACCTGCCGATGCCGAACCTCCGCTACGAGACCTTCGGCAACAGTGGATGGTTCGACGCCGAGGAGTTCACGGTCACCGTGCCCGAACTCGACGTCACCACCACCGTCGGTTCCGACGAATCGATGCTCGACGCCCTCCGGCGTGCCGGCGTCGACATGATGTTCGACTGCCGCAAGGGCGAATGCGGCCTGTGCGAGGTCTCCGTCGCCTCGCTCGACGGTCGCGTCGACCACCGCGATGTCTTCTTCAGCGAGGAGCAGAAGCGCTCCTCGCGTCGGATGTGCGCCTGCGTGTCACGCGTGGTGCGCGATTCGGCATCGCCCCGATCGACGACGGGTGTCGTCACGCTCGACCTTCCCTGACAACCGCGCATTTTCACACCACGAGGAAACACGATGGATCTTCGCGCACGCATCGACGCCTCGCCGATGCATCCCTACCAATGGATGGTCGTCGCCCTGTGCGTCGTGCTGAACATCCTCGACGGATTCGACGTCATGGCCCTGGCGTTCACCGCCAAGAGCATCGGCAGCGACTTCGGCCTCGGCGGATCGGAACTCGGCGTGCTGCTCAGCGCGGGTCTGATCGGCATGGCCGTCGGCGCTCTCGCTCTCGCCCCGATGGCCGACCGGATCGGCCGACGGCCCCTGATCCTGATGTCGGTCGCACTCGCCACCGCCGGCATGGGCCTGTCCGCGAGCGCCGGATCGGCGTGGGAACTCGGCATCTGGCGGGTCATCACCGGACTCGGTATCGGCGGCGTCCTCGCCTGCACCACCGTCATCGCGAGCGAATACTCGTCGGCCCGCTGGCGTGGTCTGGCGATCAGCATCTACACCGCCGGATACGGTGTGGGTGCCACGATCGGCGGTATGGCCGCCGTCGGTCTGCAGAGCGGATACGGTTGGCGTGCAGTCTTCGTCACCGGCGCCGTCCTCACCGGCCTGGCACTTGCCCTCCTCGTCGTCCTGCTGCCCGAATCCCTGGACTTCCTCACCAGCCGGGGACGCGCAGGCGATCTCGACCGGATCAACACCATCGCGCGACGCATCGGCCAGAGCCCCGTCCCGGCGCTCGCCCGTTCCGCCGACAAGGCGGCACCGCGGGCAGGACGGATCTCGGACCTGTTCTCCGGAAGCAACACCCGCTCGACGGTGCTGCTCTGGGCGGCCTTCTTCGCCACCATGTTCGGTTTCTACTTCGTCAACTCGTGGACGCCGTCGCTGCTGGAGACCGCCGGTCTCACGAAGGACCAGAGCGCCACGGCGGGCATGATGCTCACCCTCGGCGGCACCGTCGGTTCGGTGCTCTTCGGAGTGTTCGCCAGCCGCTGGGCCACCCGGTCGGTCCTGCTCACCTTCACCATCGCCGCCGCCGCGACCATGACCGTCTTCATCATGTCGATCTCGACGCTGACGCTGGCGTTCGCACTCGGCATCCTGATCGGCGGACTCATCAACGGGTGCATCGCCGGCCTGTACACCCTCGCGCCGTCCCTCTACGGACCGCAGTTGCGGGCCACCGGCGTCGGTTCCGCCATCGGTATCGGCCGAGCGGGTGCCATCCTCGCACCGACCGCGGCCGGTGTGCTCCTCGATGCGGGATGGACGCCCGAACAGCTCTACTTCGGAGTGGCCGGCGTGGTCGTGCTCGCCGCAGTGGCACTGTTCGCGCTGCGCCCGGCACACTCGGCGGACGCCTCGTCCGAGGCGGTGCCTGCCGCCGTCTCCACCGACTCGGCACGCTGAGCCGGTTCCACCACCATGTCGACGCGCTCGTTGCCGGTGTCCAGGGGGTTCGCGATCTCGTCCGCGAACATCCGCCCGGCGACGAGCGCGATCAGCATCAGCACCAGCGGTGCCACACCAGCCACGGTGAACAGCACCCACCGCGGCACCACCGTGGACAGCGGACCTGTTACCGCGATCGACACCGGCATGAGGGCGAGCGAGACGAAGAAGTCCAGGCTCGCCACCCGGCCGATCATGCCGAGCGGTACGCGCCTCTGCAGCAGGGTCCCCCACAGGACCATGCCCGCCGCGTCGGCGAATCCGATGACGAACGTCGCGATGATCATGACCGTGAACGACGTCGTGAAGGCGAAGACGGCCAACGGCAGAGTTCCCACACCCCAGCACATCAGCATGATGGTCAGGTAGCGACGCGGCAGAGGTCGCGACGACACCGCCAACGAACCCAGGGCTCCACCCACACCGAAGGCCGCGAGGATCGTGCCGAACCGTTGCTCCCCGTTGTCGAACAATTCGCGGGTGATGAACGGCAGCAACACCTCGACCGGCCCCATGACGACGAAGGTCATGACGCACGCGGCGATCAGGGTCCACAACAGCCACGGTGTGGTGATCGTGAAGGAGATGCCTTCCTTCAGATCGGCGAGCACACTCGTCTTCTCCTGCGACTCGGTCTCTTCCATCCGTTCCCGGGGGACGCGCACGCACAACAACAACACGAGCGCACACGCGTGGAAGGCGGCGACGATGAACGCGCCCGTCGCCGGGATGAACGCCCCGACCACCATTCCGGCCACGGCCGGTCCGGCGCCCTGCTGGAGGGTCGGTCGCAGCGCGCCCTCCATCCCGTTCGCGGCGAGAAGTTCCTCCGCGGGCAATACATTCGGCAACAGCGCGGTGTAGGTGGGGAAGAAGAACGCCGTGCCCGCGCCCAGCACCGCCGACGCAACCGCCATGTGCCACAGCGCTATCGCGTCGGAGAGCGCCAGCGCCGTCACGAGAGAAACCGTCACGAGGTTCACCGCCTGCACCGCGACCAGCACGGCCCGTTTCGGCAACCGGTCGGCCGCGATCCCGCCCACGAGCGCGAACGCGAGCAGGCCGGCGCTCAGGCACGCCGCGACCATCGACAGGGCGGTCGGGGTGTCGCGGATGGCGATCACCTGGAAGACCATCACGACCGTCCACATCCCGGCCGCGAACAATTCCGCCGCGACGGCACCGATCAGCAGGCGGTAGTCGCGGTGCCGCAGGGGTGCCAGTGCGCGCACCCGAGCGTTCATGGCTTCGGTCCTTTCCGGGTGCATTCCTTCGGGGCCGATCCCAGCACCAGGTGCGGCCAGTGGGCGATGTCGCGTCGCATCTGCCGGTCGTGGGTGGCCACGGCGACCGCGGCGTCGGTCGCCCCCAGGGCGTCGGTCAGTTCGTCGACCAACGTGATCGACAGGTGGTTGGTGGGCTCGTCGAGCAGCAGCACGTGCGGTCGCGCGGCGAGAACCATCGCCAGGTCGAGGCGTCGTTGCTGGCCCATCGACAGGTCGCGGACCCGCTTGCCGAGGTCACGTTCGGTGAACAGTCCGAGTTCGTCGAGATCGACGGCTCCCTGGTCGGGGACGAGGCCGGCGACGATCAGTTCGCCGACGTGCGCGTCGTAGACCTGCTGCACCTGCGCCGCCGACGGTGCCGGCGACTCCTGGGCGAGCCGGCCGATCCGTACGACGGGATCACTCTCGCGGGTTCCCGCCGTCGGTTCGACCTCGCCGGCCAGGACCGCGAGCAGCGTCGACTTGCCGGCGCCGTTGGGTCCGGTGATGACGAGCCGCGAACCGGCGAGGATGGCCAGATCGACCGGACGGTCGAGCCGGCCGCGCACCATGACGTCCTCGACGCGCACCAAGGGTGTGTCCGGGTCGATCCCGTCGGCCTCCGCGCCGAGCGCAGGCATGGAGAACTGCAGCGGCGGTACCGGTACCGCCACGGCATGGTCGTCCAGCGCTTCCTGACGGCGGTGCACCGACTGCACGAGCGCCGGCGCGCGGGTGGCACGCTGGTGCTTGCCGGTGCCCTTCTCCGGCCGCCAGCCGGTGACGAGCCGATCCTGCGCGGACTCGAGGTCCGATTCCAGCCGGGCCCGCTCGGCCTGCTCGCGGGCGTATTCGCTCACCCAACGGGCGTATTCGGCCTCGCGTCCCGTCCGGAAGCCGGCGTATCCCCCGCCGTACAGGCGTGGGCGACCGTCGCGGCTCGGGTTCAGGTCGAGGATCGACGTGGCGACGTCGGTCAGCAGGGCGCGGTCGTGGCTGACGAGGACCACGCCGCTGCGGGTCTGCTGCAGGCGTTCGGTGAGATAGTCGAGCCCCGATGCGTCGAGATGGTTGGTCGGCTCGTCGAGCAACAGGAAATCGTGTTCGGCGCCGAGCAGTGCGGCCAGGCGCACGCGGTAGCGCTGCCCGACCGACATCTCCGCCAGCGGTCGCGAGCGGTCGGTGACGGCGCCGAGCGCTTCGAGGGCGGTGTCGACGCGACGGTCGGCGTCCCACGCGTCGAGTTGCTCGGCGATCTCGAGGGCGTCGGCGTACGCGTCGGCGGCGCCCGGACGTTCGTCGGCGAGTGCTGCGGTGCTCTCGTCGAGCGCCCGCAGCGCGGCGCGGACGTGCGCCAGCTCGATGTCGACGAGATCGCCGACGGTGCGCCCCTCGGCGACGGTCATCTCCTGCTCGGCGATACCGAACGAGCCGAACCGACGCACCGTCCCCGAGTCCGGTTCGAGGCGGCCGGCGAGGACGTGCAGCAGCGTGGACTTGCCGCGCCCGTTCTCCCCGACGACGCCCAGCCGGGAGCCCGGCGTGACCGCGAGGTCGACGCCGCGCAGGACGGGATGACCGTCGCGGGCGAGGTGGACGTCGACGGCGCCGAGTTGGGCGCGAGAGCGCCGGGGCATGGTGATGCTGATGGTCATGTGGTTTCCTCCGTGCGGAGGCGCACTCGTCCCCGGATCACGGGTGGGAGGATGCGCTCGCTGACGAACGGCCGGACACTCGGCCGTATTCGGGTACGGCTCGAACCGCGACCTCGGAGGACGTCCCGAGCCGCGGAGGGGGTGTCGTCAGTGGAAGTAGAGCGCCTGGATCATGATCTCCAGGGTACCGAGCGCCCGAGCACCGTCAATCGGATTTCGGTCCTCGGCCACGGCGCACGTCCGCCTCGGCGGCGAACCGTTCCTCGTATGCCGCAGCAAGTTCCTCGAGGGTCGCGGCGCAATCACCCTCGTAGGCCGGGGCGTGCATGGGTGCGAGAGTGCTCGGGTGCAGGTCCGCGAGTGCGCGGATGGTGGGTCCGAGTTCGGGGGTCAGGCACGTCGCGCGACCCAGGTCCTCCGCCTGCAGAGCGGGGCCGACGATCTCGCTCGTCGTCCGTGCCGGATATCTACCGAACGCCGTGAACAGATCACCGCACAACAGGGTGGATGTCGTTTCCTCGAACATCAGACCTGCATCCCATCCGTGTGGAACGTGCGGGGTGTCGATGTGCCGCACCCGACGGCGCCCGGTGGCCAGGACGTCCCCGTCCTGCAGGGGATGCGGTGGACGATCCGCAAGATCGGCGACCTGGACGAAACAACCCATCGCACCGTGGGCGACCTCCGCCGCCGGCGCCACTTCGAGCCAGGAGTTCATCGATCCGCACTCGTCGGCCTCGACGTGCCCGAAGGTGATCCACCGCAACCGATCCAGCGGTATCAACCGTGCTATCGCCTCCGACACCGGCGGGAACAACGCCCGATATCCGGTATGGAACAGCAGAGGCTCGTCACCGTCCACGAGGAACTGGTTCATCGTCAGGTTCGCCGCGTCGAGAAATGTGGACACGCGGTAGACATCCGGAGCGATCTCGGTGATCTCGGTTTCCATCACAGGTCTCCTTGGTCGCACCCCCTTCTTTCGAGCGTGCCTCTGTCTCCGGCCGGACACAAGCCTCCGAGCCGGTACTCGTGCGAAGATGCGAGGAACATCTGTCGACGAGGCCGCAGGAGGCGCTCATGGAGCACACCGAATCGTCGTTCACCGGCGTCGGCGCGATCCCGATCGTGTACGACGTGTGGTCGCCGGAGGCCCCTACCGGCGTGCTGATCCTCAGCCACGGGCTGGGTGAGCACGCACGTCGCTACGACCACGTCGTCGCGCGGCTCACCGATCTCGGCCTCGTCGTGTACGCCCCCGACCACCGCGGTCACGGACGGTCGGGCGGCAAGCGTGTGCGCGCCCGGGAGATGCGCGAGTTCACCGATGACCTGGACAGCCTGATCGATCTGGCGACCCATGCGCATCCCGGCCTGCCGGTCTTCATGCTCGGTCACTCGATGGGCGGTGCGATCGCTCTGGCCTACGCGCTCGACCATCAGGACCGGCTCGACGCGCTCGTGTTGTCGGGGCCGGCGGTGATCGTCACGTCGGGCACACCGAAGCCGGTCGTGGAGATCGGCAAGCTGATCGGGCGTTTCCTGCCGGGTGTGCCGGTGCAGCAGTTCGACAGCAAAGCGGTCTCGCGCGATCCCGCGGTGGTCGCGGCGTACGACGCCGATCCGCTCGTGCACCACGGTCTCGTGCCCGCCGGACTCGCGCGGGTGCTGGTGCTCAACGAGCAGAGCCTCGAGCGGCGCCTCCCGAACCTGAGGCTGCCGTTGCTCGTCATGCACGGAACCGCCGATGCGCTCGCCGATCCGGCCGGGTCGCAGCTCATCGCCGACCGTGCGGGTTCGAAGGACTTGACGCTGAAGTTGTACGACGGGCTGTACCACGAGGTGTTCAACGAGCCGGAGAAGGACCGCGTGCTCGACGACCTGACGGCCTGGTTGAAGACACGACTCGACAACTGAGGCTCGACAACCGGAAGGAGAGGGCGTGTCGTCACGCATGCCGGTCGCGTTCGTCGGCCACGGCAGTCCGCTCAACGCGCTCGAATCGAATCGGTACACGCAGGCCTGGGCGGCGTTCGGGCGATCCGTGCCGACGCCCCGCGCGATCCTGGCGATCTCCGCCCACTGGTTCATCAACGCCACCGCGGTGACCGCGATGCGGTCGCCGCGCACGATCCACGACTTCTTCGGGTTCCCGCAGGAGTTGTTCGACGTCGAGTATCCGGCGCCCGGTGCTCCGGAACTGGCGGAGGAGATCGCCGACCTCGTCCACCCGACGTGGGTGGGTGCCGACGTCGACTCGTGGGGTATCGACCACGGCACCTGGTCGGTGCTCACCCACGCCTTCCCGGAGGCGGATGTCCCGGTGGTGCAGCTCAGCCTCAACGCCTACAAGCCGCTCGACTATCACGTCGAACTCGGAGCCCGTCTCGCCGGACTCCGCGATCGCGGGGTGTTGATCGTCGCGAGCGGCAACGTCGTCCACAACCTCGGCACGATGGATCCGCGACGCCCGGGCGCGGGGTTCGACTGGGCGCACCGATTCGACGAGGATGCCTTCGCCGTTCTGCGCGACCGTCCCGGTGACGCCGCGGCGCTGGGTGAGCACCCCGATTACCGCCACGCGGTGCCGACCCCCGATCATTTCCTGCCGTTGCTGTACGTCGCGGGTCTGGCCGCCGAGTCCGGGGAGCAACCGGAGACCCTCGTCGACGGTGTCGAATACGGATCGCTGTCGATGACGTCCTACGCCGTCGGCGGGAACTGTCCGCCGCGCGACGGGGACGGCCACGGCGCCGGACTGCCCGAGAGCCCGGAGCCGCCCGACACCAACCTGTGAGCGTTCAGGCGGCGTCGTCCACTGCGACGATCGCGCGTCGCGCGAACCGGGTGCTGAGCCCGATCAGTTCCATGGCTTCGGGGATCGCGCGGGCCAGGACCGGCCACGCGTGGATCTGCCCGCGCCACAGATGTGTCTCCACGGTGCGTCCCGCCGACGCGAGTCGTTCGGTCATGATCTCCACGTCCGGCCTGGTCAGCTCGTATTCGGCGGCGCACATGAACATGGGAGGGAACAGCGCCGGATCGGCGTCGACAGGGTTCGTCTCGCCCTCGATCGCCTCTTCCCCGGCGAACCAGCGCGGACTGATCTTCCCGAGTGCCTTGATGGGCAGGTAGGCGTCCCGCGCCATGTACTTCGGGTCGTGCTTGTCTAGGTCGAGGTTGAGCAGCGGCGAGTACCCGATCACCGCGGCCGGTCGCTGCATGCCGCGACGCGCGGCGAGTTCGGCGACCTTCGCCGCGAGATAACCGCCGGCCGAGTCGCCGCCGACGACGATGCGCGTGGGATCGTCGGCCACCTCGAGCAGAGCGGTGTACGCGTTCATCGCGTCCTGCACCGAACCTGCGATCGGCACCGCGGGCACCTGCCGGTAGTCCATCGAGTACACCGGGGCACCGGAATCGAGCGCGAGCTGCACGCACAGCTGACGGTGGGTGGACGGGCCGCAGAAGATGAAGCCGCCGCCGTGGAAGTAGAGGATGGTGGCGTCGTCGAGCGGATCGTCGACCGGCTTCGGGGAGATGATCCGCTCACCGGGCACTCCGCCGAGTTCGGTCTGCGTGACGTGCACGGCGCGCGGCGTGGGCGTGATCCTGTCGACCACCCACGACAGCCGGCCGAGCACGGCGATGCCGAAGTCGTTGCTCGGCCAGAGACTCAGAATCGGCTTGAAGAGGATCCGGACCACCCACAGGAGGATCAGCGCGACCCTACTGCTGCGGTCGTGCCAGGTCACCGCATCGGTACGCATGTGCACACACTATGCGACCGATACGTCTCGGGCATCGAGAGTTCCGACACCCGGCGGCCCCGGACCTCGAACGCGTCACCCGATCCGCAGCAGCGGCACGAGCAGTTCCTCGTCGGTCAACGCCCCGTGCTGCCCGGGAAGGTTCGACATGACCTGCTCGCCGTCGCTGCGGATCACCGTCGATTCGCCGCGTCCGACGGCCACGATGTCGCCGATCCGTTTGGCCAGCGCCGGATCGGGATCGGATCCGAACAGGCACGCCGCGAACGCGTCGTCGCGGGTGCCGACCCACGCGTGGTCGCCGAGTTCGTTGCGCCAGCGTTCGAGGACCCGGTCGACGTGGTAGGTGTAGATGTGGCGGCACCGCGGTTCCCCGGCGATGACGGTGACGTCCTCACCGAGACCCGGGGTGTGGTCGAAGTCGATGCGGCGACCCCGCGAGGCGTCGACCATGCCGTGATCGGCGGTGACGAGCAGGCGGGTGCCGGTCGGCAGCGCGTCGGCGAGTTGCTCGACGAAACGATCGACCACCGTGAGTTGCGCGAGCCACGCCGCGGACTCCGGTCCGTAGACGTGTCCGAGGGTGTCGACCTCGCCGATGTAGCAGTAGACGAGGCTGCGGTCGCCGGCGCTCACCGCGGCGACGACCTGGGCGAGCAGATCGCCGTAGGCGGAGACCCCGACGAAGTTGCCGCCGCGCAGCACGGCCCGGGTGAGGCCGCTGCCCTCGAAGGCATTCGGCATGACGGTGGTGACGGTCAGGCCCGCCTCGCGGCCGCGTTCGAACACCGTCGGGTGGGGCTGCACGGTCTCGGGTACAAGATCGTCGCGCTGGTCGATCGCGGTTCCGGCGAGGGTCCAGCGGAGCCAGTTGACCGGGGCCTCGATCTCGTCGACGTACGACTGGTAACCGGTGATGCCGTGGAGGCCGGACGGCAGCCCCGTCCCGAGGGAAGCGAGGCTGACGGCGGTGGTCGTCGGGAAGCCGGCACGCATCGGGCTCCCCGGCACCTGCGTCAGGTACGGAGCGGCTTTCGCGTTGCGCTGCAGCAACTCCCATCCCATCCCGTCGACGAGTAGGACGACGGTGTGATCGACGGGAGTGAGATCGAGTCGGTTGGTCTCACCGGCGACCCCCGCGGACGAGAGCACCGAAGGCATCAGGTCGGCGAGGGTCGGCTCGGCGTAGACGTCGCGCAGTGGCAGGCTCATAACCCGAGTATGAGCCACTCGCCTGCGCCGAGGGTCACTTGATGTCGGAGCCGTGCTTCGTCAGCGGCATGACCTCGACGTTCATGTAGGGGAACAACGGCAGGTTCCACAGGATCTCGTGCAATTCGTCGGCCGACTCGACGTCGAAGATCGAGATGTTGCTGTACTGGCCGACGATCCGCCAGATCTCCCGCCACTTGCCCTGGCGCTGGAGATCCTGGCTGTAGGCCTTCTCCTTCGCGACGGTCTCGGCGCGCACGTCGGGGTCCAGATCGCGGGGGATGTCGACGTCCATCCGAACGTGGAACAGTGCCATGATGTTTCTCCTTCTTCTGTTCTGACGAGAGCGCGAATCAGGAACGCGCGTACTTCTTCACGACGTCCATGTCGAGTTCGACGCCGAGTCCCGGCCCCTCGGGCAGGTGCACCTGGCCCTCGGAGTAGTCGAGCGGCTCCTGCAGCAGTTCGACGGCGAACAACTGCGGACCGAACAGTTCGGTGCCGTAGTCGATCCCCGGTTCGGCGCAGGCGAAGTGGACGGACGCGGCGGTCCCGATGGGGCCTTCGATGGAGGTCGCACCGTGGCACCGCAGGCCGGCCGCCTTCGCGACGGCGACGACCTGTTTGCTGCGCTGCAGTCCGCCGCACTTGGTGGTCTTGAGCGCGACGACGTCGGCGGCGCCGAGCTTGGCCACCTCGTACGCGTCGTGCGGGGTCTGCACGGACTCGTCGGCCATCACCGGCGCCGAGACGCGTCGGTTGATCTCGGCGAGCACGTCGAGTTGATCTGCGGGAGTGGGCTGTTCGATGAGCTCGACTCCACCGTCGACGAGCTGCGGGACGTGGCGCAGCGCGGTGAAACGGTCCCAGCGGGCGTTGACGTCGATGCTGAATCCGACCTCGCCGCCGAACGCCTCGACGATCTTGACGACACGATCGGTGTCGACTGCCGGGTCGAGCGCACCCATCTTGAGCTTGAAGGAGTAGTTCAGGCGCTGCTCACGCTTGTGGGTGACCTCCTCGACGATCTCTTCGAGCGGCGCGGCGCCGAGCGCCCACCGCACGTCGACGCCGGTCCGGAAGGCACCGCCGAGCAGCGACGCGACCGGCACACCCAGCGCGCGTCCCCACGCGTCGTGCATCGCGACGTCGACGGCGGCCTTCGCGAATCGCGCGTTGGCGACGATGCGCTCGATATCGACCATGACGCCACTGATCTCGTCGACTCCGCGTCCGATGATGTAGGGCCCGATGTAGCGATCGACGATCTGCTGCATCGTCTCGACCGATTCGCCGCCCCACCACGGCCCGCCCGGCACGACGCCTTCACCGTAACCGGTGACGCCGCCCTCGGTGGTCACCGCGACGAGCAGGATCGGCTGCGCTTCGGCGGTGGTGGTGGCGAACTTGTGGGGTCGGATCAGCGGTACATCGATGATCGTCGTGGTGACGGAGGCGATCTTCAGATCGGGGTCGGACATCGGAATTGCTCACAATCGGATCGGGGTGTGACGGGGAATACGTCGACCCTGCATTCAGCACGAATGCCGGTACCCCAGTGGGGCACCGGCATTCGTTACGCAGAACCGACTCGCGCGCGGGGGCCGGATCGGGCGGTTTCCGCGGTGCGGATCACGCTTCGGGGTCGAGTACGAAGTTGTAGGTCACTTCGTCGATGCCGTCGGCGTTGGGCTGCGGATCCAGGATGAGCTCGGGCTTGACGGCCGTGGCGACGTCGTCCTCGACCCACTCGCCGCCCTTGAAGTACAGCTGGGTGGTGATGGCGCGCTTGCCGGGAGCCTTCACCATGAGGTGCAGGTGGGCCGGACGCCAGGGGTGTCCGCCGTAGGAGTTGATGAACCAGCCGGTCGGTCCGTCGGCCGGGATCTTGTAGGGAGCCGGCTTGAGCGTGGTGATCTCGAAGTTGCCGTTCTCGTCGACCTCGACGGTGCCGCGCAGGTTCCACTCGGGGATACCGGGGGCGAACTGCGAGTAGAAGCCCTCTTCGTCGGCGTGCCACAGCTCGACGGTGGCGCCATGCAGGCCGTTGCCCTCGAGGTCGGTGACCTGGCCCTTGAAGACCAGCGGCGGCGCGACCTTGTCCTTCTCGCGCATTGGCATCGTGCACTTGGCCGGGAGCTTCGGGCTGTCCGGGACGTAGTAGGGGCCTTCGATGGAGCCCTTGGTGCCGGTGAAGCCCTTGCGGTTGTAGTGCACCTTCTCGATCTCGTGCTCGAGGAAGACGTCCAGCCACAGCGGCCACTCGCCGTATTCACCCACGTCGATGAGCCACTGCTTGAGCACCCGGTACTCGTCGTAGGTCACCTGGTGCTTCTGGATGATGTCGGCGAAAGCCCCGATCACGTCCTGGTAGATCGCCGACGCACGCTCGACCGAGGTGTCGGACGTGACCCGCTCGGACTTGAACTTGTCGGTCGCAGCGTTGCCGGACCCGTGGGCGGTGGGGTTCTCCATGGTGGTCATGGCTCTCCTCGTGGGGACTGAACTATCGGAAGTGTGGGGCCGGTGCGACACAGGGGCTGCGGTGATCACCGGTCAGTACGCTGTGCGTACTTGTGTATCGCAGTGCGTACATCACATACTGTGCGTGGTGTCACACAGCTTGTCAACACCGGATCGGGCAGTATCAACAAGTACGCAGGTAGGAGGCAGGATGCCGAGCATCGACCTAGGTAATGGCCCTAGCAACGATCGAGACTTCATCCAGAGCATCGAACGTGGTTTTGCGGTATTGCACGCCTTCGACGACAAGGACCCGAACCCCAGCCTGGCCGAGCTGGCCGCCAAGACCGACCTGTCGCGACCCGCGGTCCGCCGGATCCTGCTGACCCTGCAGAAACTCGGCTACGTCACCTCGCACGGCACGAGATGGTCGCTCACTCCACGCGTGCTCAGTATCGGCCGGCACTACACCGAATCCCACACTCTCGTGGACTCGGCATTGCCGAAACTCGTCGAGATCGCCGAGCACGCCAACGAATCCGCATCCCTCGGCGTACTCGACGGCACCGAGGTCGTCTACGCCGCACGCGTCCCGGTCCGCCGGATCATGACCATCAACGTCTCCGTCGGCACCCGCGTCCCCGCCTACGCGACGTCGATGGGTCGGGCGCTGCTGGCCTGGTCACCACGCGAAATCGTCGATCGCGTGCTCGAGGAAACCGAGTTCGTACGATTCACGAGCGCGACGATCGACAACCCCGACGACCTGCGTGCCGAACTGGCCCACGTGCGCAACCGCGGCTACGCGATCACCTCCGCCGAACTCGAGGAAGGGCTCATCACGATCGCCGCTCCCGTCTTCGACCCCTCCGGCTATGCCGTGGGAGTGCTCGCGTGCTCGACGTCGACCGGTCGGCACACCCTCGACTCGTTCCGCGATCTCGCTACGAAAAGGGTCGTGAACTGCGCCGAAAGGCTCAGCAGCGAGCTCGGCTACCACCACAACTGACGGCCCTCGATCACCCACGCAGCGTGACCGACGGTGCCACCCCGTACTTGCGCTTGTAGGCCGCCGCGAACCGGCCGGTATGGGTGATACCCCACTTCAGAGCCACATCGGTGACCGACAGTTCCGCCGCATCGCCCACCGCGAGTTCCTCGTGGATGCGCTCGAGGCGCAGGTCGAGCAGATAGTCGCGCGGGCACACCCCGAGATATTCGCGGAACCCCTCCTGCAGGCGCCGCACGCTGACCCCGGCCACCTCGGCCATCTCGGCGGTGGTCCACGCCGAGGCGGGATCCTCGTGCAACCGGTCGAGGACACGCTTGATGATGCGCGGGCGCGCCCCGCCGGTCGGATCCGCGTCCTCCGGCATGACCGCGAGGATGAACGAGGTCGTCAGAGCACCCGACAACTGCTCCGAGACAAGCGGATTCCGCCAGAGCGATTCGTCCGTTTTGAGCTGTTCCACGACCGAGCGCAACAGCGTCATCCAGCTCTGGCCCGCCTGCGTCGTCAGATCCACCCGATTCGGGAGCTGCAGGTCGGGACGGGCGAGGATGCGCGACATCTCGCGCTGTAGATAGTCGCGTTCGAGCTTGATCCCGACGATCTCGCAGTCGTTCGTCCACTTCTGTTCCGGAGCTGCGGTGTCGGGACGGAAGACGGCGGCGTGCCCGACCTCCGACACCAACCCGTTGCCGGCGGCGATCCGACCGGCGATCGGAATGTTCACCGCGTACGCCCCGGGATGTTCGCTGCGGATCGACACCGCCGCTCCCCAGCCGATGCGCGTGAGACGGATCGGCCCGAGCGGCAGTGTGCGGAGCCGGAGCGAGGGCGCGACGTCGTCGAGCGGCGTCAGTTCGTGCTCGAAATAGGCATTCGAGACAGCCTCTTCCACCCCTTCCCAATCGACCGGCCCCGAAGTCGGCTCCATTGCCATCGGCCCCTCACCTTCGTTTCCAGCTCGTCGTCGGCGCTCCGACCTGCGCATCCGTGTGGTTCGAGCGCGTGCGATCCAGTGTGATGCGGAACACATCCCCAGGCAAACAGGGCCCTTCGGCCCACTCACCGCGCTAGGTGGATAGTGACCGCGCTCACTGGATCGCACAAGTTCCACGACGTCCATATGGTCTGTGTCACATCGAATCGAAGTCCACCACAACCCGCACCGGACAGGAGGACGCAGACATGGATCAGCGCACACTCCGCAATATCTTCGGACAGTTCGCCAGCGGCGTCACCGTCATCACCTGCGCGAACAGCGACGGAGAGCCCCACGGCGCGACCGTCACCGCCTTCACCGCCGTCTCGCTCGAGCCCCGCCTGTGCCAGGTCACCCTGACCCGCACCTCCAAGGCCTGCCGGTTCCTGTCCGACGCGCCGTTCGCGGTCAACATCCTCGCCGCAAACCAGCTCGACACTGCACTGCACTTCGCAGGACGCCCCCAGTCGCCCGAGCCGGTCTGGGAGCAGGGCCCCACCGCCCCGATCCTCGCCGGCACCGCCGCGACACTGTCGTGCACGCCCTGGCGCGAATACGACGGCGGCGACCACATCATCTACATCGGCGAGATCGTCGACGCCACCTTCGACGAGACGGTCGACCCACTCCTGTTCTACCGCAGCACTTTCCATGATCTCGGCGCCCCGAGCACGTCCACCGCGTGGAACGGCTCGCTCGACGATCCGCACAGCGGATGGTTCGACTCGCAGACCCGCTTCGTGCCGTTCCACCTCGCCGCAGCCCACGCCTGAACATCTTCCACTCCCCCCGGACAAGGAGAAATCCCATGACCACCACCGAACCCCGGCCCTCGGAGACCCTCGATCGTTCCAAGGTGAACGTCGCCGCGGACTCCCCGGCCAACCAGCAGAAGAACTTCGCCTCCCGCCCCATGACCGGCGACGAGTACATCGCCTCCATCGACGACGGTCGCGAGATCTACCTGCACGGTGAGCGAGTCAAGGACTTCACCAACCATCCGGCCTTCCGCAACTCGATCCGGATGACGGCGCGCCTCTACGACGCCCTCCACACCGGTGAGCACGTCAACACCCTCACCACCCCCACCGACACCGGCAACGGCGGCGTGACCATGCCGTTCTTCCGCACCCCGAAGTCCGCCGACGACCTGCGGGCCGACCGCGACGCCATCGCCACCTGGGCACGGCTGACCTACGGCTGGATGGGCCGCAGCCCCGACTACAAGGCGTCCTTCCTCGGCACGCTCGGCGCGAACGACGAGTTCTACTCGCCCTTCCAGGACAACGCGAAGCGCTGGTACCGGGAGTCGCAGGAGAAGGTCCTGTACTGGAACCACGCGATCATCAATCCGCCGGTCGACCGTCAGCTACCGCCGGACCAGGTCGGCGACGTGTTCATGAAGGTCGAGAAGGAGACCGACGCAGGCCTCATCGTCTCCGGCGCCAAGGTCGTCGCGACCGGCTCGGCCATCACGAACTACAACTTCATCGCTCACTACGGTCTGCCGATCAAGAAGAAGGAATTCGCGCTGATCTGCACGGTGCCGATGGACGCACCCGGCATCAAGCTCATCTCGCGCGCCTCCTACTCTCAGAACGCGAACATCGTCGGCTCCCCGTTCGACTACCCGATCTCCTCGCGGATGGACGAGAACGACGCGATCTTCATCTTCGACAAGGTGCTCGTGCCCTGGGAGAACGTCTTCATGTACGGGGACGTCGAGAAGATCAACAACTTCCTCGGCGGCTCCGGCTTCCTCCAGCGCTTCACGCTGCAGGGCTGCACGCGACTCGCGGTCAAGCTCGACTTCATCGCCGGTCTCCTCATGAAGGCTCTCGACGCCACCGGCGCCGGCGGATTCCGCGGCGTGCAGACCCGTGTCGGTGAGGTCATCGGCTGGCGCAACCTGTTCTGGTCGCTCACCGACTCCATGGTGAACAACCCGGAGCCGTGGATCGACGGCACTGTAATCCCCAAGCTCGAATACGGCCTCACCTACCGCATGTTCGCGATGCAGGGCTACCCGCGCATCAAGGAGATCATCGAGCAGGACGTCGCCTCGGGCCTGATCTACCTGCCCTCGTCCGCCGCCGACTTCAAGAACCCGGACGTGCGTCCTTACCTCGACAAGTATGTCCGCGGCTCCGACGGCATCCAGGCGGTCGACCGCGTGAAGGTCATGAAGGCACTGTGGGATTCGATCGGCTCCGAGTTCGGTGGCCGCCACGAACTGTACGAACGGAACTATGCCGGCAACCACGAGAACGTCAAGGCCGAGCTGCTGTTCGCCGCCGAGAGCCGCGGTGACGTCGCCTCCATGAAGGGCTTCGCGGAGCAGTTCATGAGTGAGTACGACCTCGACGGCTGGACCGTGCCCGACCTGATCGGCAACTCCGACGTCAGCGCGTTCTACAAGTAACCGACTCCCGCGCGCGGGCGGATGATCTCCGTTCTCCTGCCCGTCCGCGCGCGGCCCCCAACATCCACCCACCGCGAAGGAGCGTCCGAGATGACCACGACCGCTTCGACCTCCGTGTCCCATCCCCCTGCACCGGAATTCGACGCGGTAGTCCTCGGACGCTCCTTCGCCTCCCAGCGGGTCTCGGCCCGGTTGCGCGACGAACTACGGCTGGCGGTCCACGAGATCGGCACCGCGAGCGCCGTCCGCTACGACGACATCGACCATCGGTGGGAGATCCTCATCGGCGGCACCGTCGTCGGCCGAGCGAAGTTCGTCGTAGACGGGCACGGCGGCCTCACACTGCAGGGCCGAGACGGCGCCGCGCTCGAGCGCGATGCCCTGACGGTGCACGGCTTCCCGAATCTGTTCCGCCCCATCGTCAGTACGCGCACGGACTCCGTCGGGTACACGGTGTCCTGCATCGAATACATGCGCAGCAACGGTCTGGACTACGTCGAGCGGCGGCTGCGGACGCCGGTCGCGGACGACGACTACCCTGAGCTTTCGTTCGATCGGCCCACACCCATCCTCTGGTTCGGCTGAGCCGTCCGGGGAGGACGCACGAGCGGGTGACGACCACGAGGTCGTCACCCGCATACGTGCGTCCGAATCCGCATGCGTTCAGCCCCGCAGGACTTCCGTAGGGGTGACGCCGTACCGCTTCCTGAAGGCGGCGGCGAAACGCCCCGGATGGCCGAAACCCCACCGGAAAGCCACATCTGCCACGGTGATTCCCCTGGCAGTAAGATCCGCGTGGGCGCGATCGAGCCGGATGTCGCGCAGACACGCGGACGGACTGCTGCCCACGTACTCGGAGAACGCCTCCTGCAACCTGCGCACACTGGTTCCGGCGATCTCCGCCATGTCGGCTGCCGTCCAGACACGACCCGGATCCTCCTGCAGAGCATTCAACACCCGCCGGACCATGCCCGGGCGGGGTGCCGGTGACATTTCGTCGGCCGGCGCGACCGCCAGGACGAAGGCCGTGGTGACCGCACCGCCGAGCTGGGCCGACACGAGAGGATTCGTGAGCACCCGGGTCGGCCCGGCGAGCTGCTCGCTCAGCGCTGCCACGAGACGGTGCCATTCCTGCGCTGACCCCCGCAGATCGAGGCGGTCGGGAAGTTCGAGGCGCGACCGCAACGGACCACCGAGAATGCGGTCCGCTTCGCGTTCGAGATGTTCTCGATCGAACTTGATTCCGAGGACCGAACATTCGGCGTCCCACCGTGTGATGAGCGACGGGGTGTCCGCGCGGAAGACTGTCGCCGAGCCGGGTTCGGAGACGACGGTGCCCGAGCGCCCCTGCGATTCGAGCCGCCCGCTCAGCGGTATGTTCACCTCGTAGGCGCCCGGATATTCGCATTCGATCGCGACGTCCGCTCCCCAGCCCATCCGACCGATCGTGACACCCCCGAGATCGGCCGAGACCAATTCGAGCTCAGGACGATCCACCTTTCCGAGGTCCGTCAATCGGTGCGGGAAGTACACGTCCGCCACGACGCGCGAGGCGTCGTCCCAGTCCTCGATCTCGGGCACACTCACGCCTTCGAGACTAACCGCTTCCGAGACCTGGATCACATAGTCGCGTGATTCGTCCAGGGACCGCGCAATGTGCATCGACCGGCCCGTCGGCCGACTCGTATGGTCCTGGCCACGTCAACAACGGCCCGGCCGTCGCCGGACGGCTCCCGACCCGGAGGTACACCGATGACCAGCACCCTTTCGTGGTTCGACGAGATCACCATGGAAGAACTCGAGCGCAATCCGTACCCGGTCTACGAGCGCTTGCGCGCCGAAGCTCCGGTCGCCTTCGTGCCCGTCCTCGGCGCCTACGTAGCGTCCACGACCGAAGCGTGCCGTGCGGTCGCGGCCGGCGACGACTTCGACGGCATCATCACCCCCGCCGGTGGCCGCACCTTCGGTCATCCCGCGATCATCGGCGTCAACGACGACATCCACCGCGACCTGCGGTCGATGGTCGAACCCGCCCTCCAGCCCGCCGAGGTGGACCGCTGGATCGAGGATCTCGTCCGCCCGATCGCACGACGCTACGTCGAGGCGTTCGAGTCCGACGGCAGGGCCGATCTCGTCGCCCAGTTCTGCGAGCCGGTGAGTGTGCGGTCGCTCGGAGATCTCCTCGGACTGAAAGACGTCAGTTCGGACAAACTGCGCGAATGGTTCCACAAACTGTCGGATTCGTTCACCAACGCAGCGATGGACGAGGACGGAAACTTTCTGAACCAGGAACGTTTCGACGAGGGCGACCGCGCCAAGGAGGAGATCCGTTCCGTCGTCGACCCGCTGATCGACCACTGGATCGAGCATCCCGACGACAGCGCCATCTCGCACTGGCTGCACGACGGGATGCCCGAAGGGCAGACGCGGGACCGCGACTACATCTACCCGACGCTGTACGTCTTCCTCCTCGGCGCCATGCAGGAACCGGGACACGCCATGAGTTCCACCCTGGCAGGCCTGTTCACCCGCCCCGAACAGTTCGAAGCCGTGGTGGACGAACCGGGACTCATCCCCCGCGCGATCGCCGAAGGGATGCGCTGGACCGCCCCGATCTGGTCCGGCACCGCACGTATCGCCAAGCGCGACACCGTCGTATCAGGAATCGAGATCAGTGAAGGGTCGGTGGTCATGCTGTCCTACGGGTCGGCGAACCACGACATCGACGTGTTCGACGCCCCCAGCCGCTACGACCTGACCCGCCCGCCGCTCCCCCACCTCGCCTTCGGTGCCGGCAAGCATGCCTGCGCGGGAATCTACTTCGCGAACAACGTGAGCCGTATCGGTCTCGAAGAACTGCTCGAGACCATCCCCAATCTCGAGCGGGACACTTCCGAGGACGTCGAATTCTGGGGTTGGGGTTTCCGCGGCCCGAAGACCCTGCACGCCCGGTGGGAGATCTGACCATGCCGTACACACTGACCGCGGGCACCGGCGTCGTTCCCTGCGAACCCGGTCGGACGGTGCTGGAAGCGTTCCTGCGCAACGGCAACTGGATGCCCAACTCCTGCAACCAGGGAACCTGCGGCACCTGCAAGATCAAGGTCCTCGACGGCGAACTCGATCATCGGAACTCGCCGGAGGAGACGCTCACCGCCGACGAACTCGCGGCCGGATTCGTCCTCGCGTGCCAGGCCACCCCGCGCGGCGACGTCGCCTTCGAGACCCCCGCAACGGAGGAACCCGCCAGCACGCACGTGCTGCGCGACGTCGTCGTCACCGTCGCCGAGGTACGCGACATCGCCGCCGACACACGCAAGGTGTTGCTCACCGCCGACGAACCGCTCGAGTTCTCGGCCGGGCAGTACGTGGAGGTGACAGTTCCCGGGACCGAGATCCGACGGCAGTACTCACTCGCGAATCCGCCCTCCGAGGCCAAAGAGCTCGAACTGCACATTCGCCGGCAACCCGGTGGAGTCGCGAGCGAATGGGTCTTCGAGCGCATCGACGTGGGTGAACGCGTGACCGTCACCGGCCCGTACGGCGACTTCACCTTCGATCTGGAGGGCACCGGCCCGATCGTCCTGCTCGGCGGTGGGACGGGCCTCGCCCCGCTCGAGGCCATCGTCCGGCAGGCGCTCTCCCTCGTCCCCGACCGGCAGATCCTGCTCTACCACGGGGTCCGTACCTGCGCGGACCTGTACGATGTCGAGTTTCTCCGCGAACTGGAGACCCGTCATCACGGTTTCCGCTACATCACCTGCGTGAGCAGGGAGAGCGGCGGAGACCGCGACGGATACGTCACCGACGCCTTCCTCGAGGACGTCGCGTCCGCGAAGGAGTTCACCGGTTACATCTGCGGATCGGACGCGTTCGTCGAGGCATCAGTGAAGGCGTTCAAGCGTCGCCGCATGTCGCCGCGACGCATCCGGCGCGAACGGTTCACCCCGGCCGGCTGAATACCCTCATCCCCGTACCGCTCGTACGCACGCGCTGCTCCGGCACCGCGATGCGCACGAGCGGTACGGCCGTGTCGAGGGGTCTTTCCGCCTCCGGTCGCTCGAGGGCCTTTCGACCCCCCACCCAGGGGTCCTAGGTATCCCTAGGTATTTGCCTGGTGTGACCGTAGCCACAGGCTGTCATCGTGGAGATAACGCCGGACACATCGCGTCGAGCCGGACCGGAGAAAGACCCCGGTCACCACGAATCTTCAGTACAGGCTCGGCCGCGTCGGACACGCCCTGTCCGTCCCGGGAACGAAGCCGATACCTGGAGGATCCCATGACCGACATCGTGGAGCACGTGCGCACTCGCCTCGACGGCGCACTCGTCGAAGACCCGAGCACCGGGCGGTACCAGATCCGCCGTGACGTCTTCACCGACGAGGAGATCTTCGAACTCGAGATGAAGCACATCTTCGAGGGCAACTGGGTGTACCTCGCCCACGAGAGCCAGGTCCCGAACGTCGGTGATTACTTCACCACGTACATCGGCCGCCAGCCCGTCGTCATCAGCCGCGACAAGGAAGGCGAGCTGCACTGCCTGATCAACGCGTGCAGCCACCGCGGTGCGATGCTGTGCCGTCGCAAGACCGACAACCGCACCACCTTCACGTGCCCCTTCCACGGCTGGACGTTCCGCAACAACGGAAAGCTGCTGAAGGTCAAGGATCCCCGCGACGCCGGCTATCCCGAGCAGTTCAACACCGACGGCAGCCACGACCTGCGGAAGGTCGCTCGTTTCGAGAGCTACCGCGGTTTCCTGTTCGGCAGCCTGAATCCCGACGTCAAGTCGCTCGAGGACCACCTCGGTGACACCACGAAGATGATCGACATGCTCGTCGACCAGTCCCCCGAGGGCCTCGAGGTGCTGCGCGGTTCGTCCACCTATACCTACGACGGCAACTGGAAGCTGCAGGCCGAGAACGGCGCCGACGGTTACCACGTCTCGGCCACCCACTGGAACTATGCCGCGACCACCGCGCGCCGCACTGCCGGTGAGTCCAGCAACGAGACCAAGGCGATGGACGCCGGCACCTGGGGCAAGCAGGGCGGCGGCTACTACTCGTTCGACCACGGCCACCTGCTGCTGTGGATGTGGTGGGGCAACCCCGAGGACCGTCCGCTGTACCCGCGCAAGGACGAACTCGCGAAGGAGTTCGGCGAGAAGAAGGCCGAGTTCATGGTCGGCGCGTCGCGCAACCTGTGCCTGTACCCGAACGTGTACATCATGGACCAGTTCTCCTCGCAGATTCGGCACTTCCGCCCGATCTCCGTGGACAAGACCGAGGTGACGATCTACTGCATCGCACCGAAGGGTGAGAGCGCCGAGTCCCGCGCCAACCGGATCCGTCAGTACGAGGACTTCTTCAACGCGACCGGCATGGCCACCCCGGATGACCTCGAGGAGTTCCGCTCCTGCCAGAAGACCTACCTCGCATCGGCTGCGCCCTGGAACGACATGAGCCGCGGTGCAACCCACATCCTCAACGGACCCGACGAGGTCGCTCAGGATCTCGGCATGACGAAGGTGCTGTCGAGCGGTGTGAAGACCGAGGACGAAGGCCTGTACCCGATCCAGCACGGCTACTGGCTCGAAGCGATGCGCGAGGCCATCGCCGCCGAGAGTTCCGCCGCCGACCCGTCCGCGCTCTGAGAGGAACCGGAATCATGACTGCCGTACACGAATTCACGCAGACCGACATCGAACAGTTCCTCTACCGTGAGGCCCGACTGCTCGACGACCGCGAGTTCGAGCAGTGGCTCGAGTGCTACCACCCCGATGCCGAGTACTGGATGCCGGCCTGGGACGACGACGGTGCTCTCACCGAGAACCCGCAGACCGAGATCTCGCTGATCTACTACCCGAATCGCGGCGGCCTCGAGGACCGGGTGTTCCGCATCCGCACCGACCGTTCGTCGGCGACCTCGCTGCCCGAACCCCGCACGGGACACAACATCACCAACGTCGAGATCCTCGAGCGTCGCGGCACCGAAATCGATCTGCGGCACAACTGGTTCTCGTTGTACTTCCGCTACAACACCACCGACACCTACTTCGGGACCACCTTCCTCACCCTCGATGTCTCGGGCGCACAGCCGGTGATCAAGAAGAAGAAGATCGTCCTGAAGAACGACTACATCCACCACATCGTCGACGTCTACGTCGTCTAGTTCCACCCCGATCACGAAAGGAGGCACGTGCCATGGCTTACCAGGTGGCATTGAGCTTCGAGGACGGGGTCACCCGCTTCATCAAGGTCAACCCGAACGAGACCGTCGCCGACGCCTCGTACAAGGCACGCATCAACATTCCGCTCGACTGCCGCGACGGCGCGTGCGGAACCTGCAAGGCCTTCTGCGAATCGGGCAGCTACGACGGCGGCGACTACATCGAGGACGCCCTCACCGACGAAGAGGCCGAGCAGGGTTACTGCCTGCCGTGCCAGATGATGCCGGAATCCGATCTGGTGGTGCAGATCGCGAGCACCTCCGATGTCGCGAAGACCGCGGCCGCCTCGTACAGCGCGACCATCACGGATCTGCGCCGTTACTCCGAGAGCGTCGTCGGGTTCACCGTCGAGATCGACAACCGTGACGATCTGGTGTTCCTGCCCGGTCAGTACGTCAACATCGGCGTGCCCGGCAGCGACGACGGCACCGGTAAGCCGGCGACCCGCTCGTACTCGTTCAGCACCGGCCCGCACGAGAATTCGCTCGCGTTCCTCGTGAAGATCACCGAGGACGGTCTGATGTCCGAGTACCTGCGCGACCGCGCGCAGGTCGGCGATACTCTGGAGTTCACCGGCCCATTCGGCAGCTTCTTCCTGCGCGAGCGCAAGCGTCCGTCGCTGCTGCTCGCCGGCGGTACCGGCCTGGCGCCGCTGCTGTCGATCCTGTCGAAGATCGAGGCCGACGGCTCGGACCAGCCGGTGCACCTGATCTACGGTGTCACCTTCGATCACGATCTCGTCGAACTCGACGCGCTCGAGGAGTACACGAAGCGGCTGCCGAACTTCACGTTCGACTACTGCGTCGCCGACGAAGCGTCGTCCGCCCCGAACAAGGGATACGTGACGGGTCTGTTCGAGCCGTCGCACCTCAACGACGGTGATGTGGACATTTACCTGTGCGGTCCGCCGCCCATGGTGGAGGCGGTGCGTAACCACCTGTCCGAGAACGGTATCGAGCCGACGAACTTCTACTTCGAGAAGTTCAACACCTCGGCCACCCCGGGTGGGGCAACCGCACCCGCTGCCACCGACGCCGAGAAGGCCGCGGCGGAGAAGGCTGCCGCCGAGACCGGTCGTCCGGTGGTGCTCGAGAACCCCGAGCCCGGCAATTACGAGATCGGTGAGGAGCATCCGCCCGTCGCCGAATCGGACGAGCAGTTCGACGCCCGCATGGCCCTCGAACTCGGGGTCGTCGAACTCACGATCGGCCGGCTCACGCCGGAGCAGCTCGTCGAGTTCCGCATCCTCGCCGAGGCGTCCGGCGCGTCGGTCGAAGGCGACCACTTCACCGACGCCGCGGCGTTCACCGACACCAATGCGGCCTTCCACGAGTTCCTCTTCCGCTGTTGCACCAACCCGGTGCTGCTCGAGGCCTACAACAAGCTCGAGGTCACCCGGTTGATGAAGCAGGTCCTGCGCGACGCGCAGTGGATCGAGGAGCACATCGTCGACGAGCACCTGCAGCTCGTCGAGGCGTTCGAGAAGGGCGACAAGGCCGCCGCGCGCGACCTGATCGTCGTCCACTCGCAGCACGCCAAGGAGACGATGCGTCGCGCCATCGCCAGCGGTGCCCCAGCAGGTGTCTCCTCATGATCGAAACGAAGATCTTCCCGGCCCGGTTCGACGGACGGTGCCTGACGATCACCGGCGCCGCGCAGGGCATCGGTCTCACGGTGGCGACCCGCATCGCCGCCGAGGGCGGTGAGGTCGTGCTCGTCGACCGCGCGGATCTCGTCCACGAGGTGGCCGAGCAGCTGCGCGAGGCGGGCGGCAAGGCGCATTCGGTGACGGCGGATCTCGAGACCTTCGAGGGCGCGGAGGAGGCGATCTCCCACGCCGTCCGCACCACCGGCCGCATCGACGTGCTGATCAACGTCGTCGGCGGCACGATCTGGGCCAAGCCGTACGAGCACTATGCGCCGGAGGAGATCGAGAAGGAGATCCGGCGGTCGCTGTTCCCCACTCTGTGGACGTGTCGCGCCGCCGCTCCCCATCTGATCGAGCGACGCGCCGGCACGATCGTGAACGTCTCGTCGGTCGCGACCCGCGGCGTCAACCGCGTGCCGTATTCGGCGGCGAAGGGTGGGGTCAACGCGATCACCGCGTCGCTCGCCCTCGAACTCGCCCCCTACGGGGTCCGCGTGGTGGCGACCGCCCCGGGCGGCACCGTCGCTCCCGAGCGGCGGATCGCGCGCGGTCCGTCGCCGCAGTCCGAGCAGGAGAAGGCCTGGTACCAGCAGATCGTGGACCAGACCGTCGATTCCTCCCTGCTCAAGCGGTACGGCACGCTCGACGAGCAGGCCGCCGCGATCTGTTTCCTGGCCTCCGAGGAGGCCTCCTACATCACCGGCACGGTTCTTCCCGTCGCCGGCGGCGATCTGGGCTGACCGCCCCTCGCTCGGCCTCACCGGAGGCGCCAGTCCCCCGGTGAGGCCACTTTTCTCCCCGAATCCTCTTGTGACTCCACCCACAGACCGGAGCAACGCATGCCCCACGCCACGCAGACCTGGGCCAGTCCACAACATCGGCGCAGCGTCATCTGGATCGTCGCGCTCGCCACCCTCGCGATCATCTTCGACGGCTACGACCTCGTCGTGTACGGCACCGTCCTTCCGACCCTGATGGCCGATCCGACCCAGCTCGGGGAGATCTCTGCCCAGCAGGGTGGTGCCCTCGGCTCCTACGCGCTCATCGGCGTCATGGTCGGCGCGCTGCTGACCGGTGCGTTCGGTGACCGCGTCGGCCGCCGGAAGATGATGTTGATCAACATCGTCTGGTTCTCCGTCGGCATGGGTGCGGCGGCCTTCTCCACGAGCATCACGATGTTCGGCGCGCTCCGCTTCTTCACCGGCATCGGCGTCGGCGGTCTCGTCGCCACCGCCGGAGCCGTGGTCGCCGAGTTCGCTCCGCCCGGCAAGCGCAACCTGTTCAACGCCATCGTCTACAGCGGTGTCCCCGCCGGTGGTGTGATGGCCTCGCTGCTCGCGATCCTGCTGCGCGACGCGATCGGCTGGCGAGGACTGTTCCTCATCGGCGCGTTGCCGCTGCTCATCCTGCTCCCGCTGGCACTGATGAAGCTTCCCGAGTCGCCCGCCTGGCTGCAGTCGCGGGGACGCTCCGACGAGGCGCAGCGTGTGTGCGAGAAGTTCGGTTTCCCGCTGCCGTCCGCAGCACCTGTCGCTTCCACCGAGAAGATCGGTTTCGCGGCACTCGCGACCCGCAAGTACGCCCTCGGTACGGGACTGCTCGGCATGATGAGCTTCGCCGGTCTGCTGCTCACCTACGGCCTCAACACCTGGCTGCCGAAGATCATGGCCGACGCCGGTTACAACGCCAACGGCTCGCTCGCCTTCCTCCTCGTCCTCAACGGCGGCGCCATCCTCGGCGGCCTGCTCGCCTCGAAGGTCGCCGACGGCCGCGGACCGCAGTCCGTCATCGTCACCACCTTCTTCCTCGCGGCCGTGGCCCTCGTGCTGCTCACGCTCGGTTTCCCGCTGCCGGTGCTGCTCACCGCCGTCGCGATCGCCGGTACGGGCACGATCGGCACCCAGGTGCTCATCTACGGATTCGTGTCCAACTACTACGACACCCCCGCCCGCGCCGCGGGCGTGGCGTGGTGCGCCGGCTTCGGCCGCCTGGGCGGCATCGTCGGCCCGGTCATCGGAGGTCTGCTCATCGGCGCGGGCTTCGCGAACAACGTGAACTTCTACATCTTCGCGGGTATCGCGCTCGCCGGTGGTCTGGTCACGTGGTTCGTGCCCCGCCCGGTCCAGTCCGTCTCGCCGGTCCGCAGTTCCGATCGCCCCGTGCCGACTACCGTGGGTGTGTGACGGACAACGTTGTGCTGATCGGCCGGAACTCCGAGTTGTTGCAACTCGAACGCCTCCTCGACGAAGCCCGCGCGGGTGTCCCCTCGCTGGTCCTCGTCGAGGGGGCGTCCGGCGTCGGGAAATCCTCCCTCGTTTCGTATTTCGTCGCTCGCCACGACGACCTCGCCGTACACGACGCGACCGGGGCCCGCTGGGAAGCCGGCCATCCGTGGTCCGTGCTCGAACAGCTGCTCGGTGACACCGTCACGGCGGGCGACCCGGTGGAGGCGGCACGCACGCTCCTCGACCGGATCGACGACGCGACGGTGATCGTCGTCGACGACACGCACTACGCGGATGCCGAGTCGTTGCAGTCGCTGTCGTCGTCGCTGAGGCGAGCGCACGGACGTCCCCTGCTCATGATCTGGATCGTGCCCGACGTGCTTCCCGACGATGTCGCCCCGGCGACCGCCGACCTCCTCTCGAACAGCCACCGCGTGGACACCCTCCACGTCGGCGCGCTGGCGCCCCCGGATGTCGCGCAACTCGCACTGCATCGCATCGGCGTCGACCTGTCCGCGTGGACGGCGCGTCGCCTGCAGGAACACACGCTCGGGAACACCCGCTCGATCCTGCAGCTTCTCGACGAGATCCCTCGCGACGAATGGCACCGCTGGCAGGCGCGTTTCCCAGCACCGAGACAACACGCGGGGAAAGTGGGTCGCATCCTTGCCCGGTGTTCACCGGACACGCGCGCGCTCGTCGAATCGGTCGCCGTCCTGGACACCGCCGCGACACGGGGAGCCACCGAATCCCTCGCGCTCGTCGCCGAACTCGCCGAGGTCGGCGACACGACCGGGCCGCTCGACGAGGCCCACCGGCTCGGTCTGCTCACGATGCGTGAACAGCGGGGCGTGGTGTCGTTGTCGTTCCCCGATCCCATGACCCGCGCCGCCGTGGCCGACGAGATCGGCCCGGCCCGCTGGCACAGCCTGCACGCGCGGGCCGCTTCGCTCGTCGACGACGAGGGCGCCCGGTTGTTCCACCTGGTGTCCGCGACACCGACCGGAAACGAGGAACTCGCCGCCGACCTCGACGCTTACGCCCGGAGATGCGCCGCCGACGGCGCCTGGTCCCAAGCGGCCGAAGCGCTCATCACCGCGAGCCGTATCACTCTCGACCGAGAACTACGGACCCGCAGGATGATCCGCGGTGTCGACGCACTGACCGGTGCGGCCGACCTGCCCCAGGCCCAGACGTTCGTCCCCGAGATCGAGAGCGTGCCGAGCGGACCGATGCGCAACGCCGTGCTCGGCTATCTCGCGATCCAGCGGGGGCGGGCCGCGGAAGCGCACCACCTTCTCACCGAGGCGTGGTCGATGCTCGACGATCCGGAATCCGAACCCGAACTCGCCGCGACGATCTCGCAACGCATGGTGTTGCATTCGTTGGCACGGCTGCGCGGCGACGATCTTGTCCTGTGGGCCGATCGTGCCGCGGACACCCTCCCCGAGACGGCTCCACCCGTCGTCGAGTCCCGGGCCATCCGCGGACTCGGGCTGGCGATGACCGGTCGCGTCGATGAGGCCGTCGAGTCGTATTCGGCTCTGTCCGATGTCATCCGGCTCGGAGCGCAGAGCCAGCGCATCCGCATGGCCGAGGGGTGGCTCGCATTGGTGCTCGACCGGCCCGATCTCGCCCGGACCGAACTCGAGGCGGCCGAACCGACCATCTTCCGCGGCGGGTCGCTGCGCATCTCGCTGTGGGCGCAGGCCTGGCTCGCGCGAACACAATTCGCGCTCGGTGCGTGGTCCGACGCGCTGCGCACCGTCGATCGCGCGGCGGCGCAGCTCGACGCGACACAACTCGATCTGCTCCGACCGCTCGTCCACTGGACCGGCGCCCAGGTCCAGGCGCTGCGCGGGAACTGGACCGCGGCACGGGAACACGCCCACCGTGCCCGCGCCGGGAACAACGACTACCCGCTCATGCTCGTACCGGCCTGCCTGTGCCTGGCGCAGTGCGCCGAGGTCGTCTCCGACTACACGAGCGTGTTGCGCTATCTGGAACCGATCGTCACCATGCGCGAGCGGGGCGCCGTCGACGAACCCGGCCACTGGCCGTGGCCGGATCTCTACGGCAACGCCCTCGTGATCACCGGACGCGTCGACGAAGCGGACGAATTCCTGCGGCCGCACGAGGAACTCGCCGCCGAACGCGGTCACCGCTCCGCCAAGGCCCGCCTCGGTTACGTGCGCGGTCGCATCCTCGGAGCCCGCGGCGACATCGACGCCGCCCGCGACGCTTTCGAACACGCACTCGACGAGATCGACACGCTGCCACTGCCCTACGACCGTGCACGCATCAACTTCGCGTACGGCCAGACGATGCGCCGCGCGGGGCGTCGCCGCGACGCCGACGCGGTGATCCGCACCGCCCGTGAGCTGTACGCGTCGCTCGGCGCCGTCTCGTACGTGGAACGTTGCGACCGGGAACTCAAGGCCGGTGGTCTTCGTACCGGCGACGGCGAGACCGAGACCCCGCCTTCGGATTTCACGACCCTCACTCCGCAGGAACGCGCCGTGGCCACACTCGTCGCGTCGGGCCGCACCAACAAGGAAGTCGCCGGTGAGCTGTTCCTGTCCGTCAAGACCGTGCAGTACCACCTGACCCGCGTGTACTCGAAGTTCGGCATCCGCTCGCGCAGCGAGCTCGCCGCGAAGTTCCGACAACAGGATCGAGGTTGACCATTGACCACCGTGGACGATCGCCCCACCGCCGAGACCGATCTGTTCGAACGCCCCGTGCGTCCCGTCGTCGGACCGCGCGGGATACTCCGGGATCTCGGCCCACGATACGCCGCGAACGGCTTGATCGGGCTCGTCTTCTCGTGCACCGGACCGGTCGCCGTGATCCTCGCCGCCGGCGCCGCGGGCGGGCTGAGCGCACCGCAGTTGGCGTCGTGGATCTTCGGGGTGTTCGCCCTCAACGGGCTGCTCACCATCGTGATGAGCGTCGCCTACCGGCAACCGCTCGGGTTCTTCTGGACCATCCCCGGCACCGTGCTGGTCGGCGGGTCGCTCACCCACCTGAGCTGGGCGGAGGTGGTCGGCGCATTCTTCGTGACAGCGGCCCTCGTGACGGTGCTGGGGGCCTCGGGACTGGTGCGCCGAGTGATGGAAGCGTTGCCGATGCCCATCGTCATGGCGATGGTCGCGGGGGTGTTCCTGAAGTTCGGCATCGATCTGGTTTCGGCGCTCGGTTCCGACGTCGCCATCGCCGCACCGATGGTGATCGTCTTCCTCCTGCTCAGTTCCGTTGCAGTCCTCGGTAAGTGGATGCCTCCCATCCTCGGCGCCCTGCTCGCCGGGGTGGGCGCGGTCGCGCTGTCGGACCGGTTCTCACCGTCCGGGACCGACAGCGCGGTCTTCGCCGCACCGGTGTTCACCGCCCCGCAGTTCACGTGGTCGGCGATCCTCGAACTCGTCGTGCCGCTCGCGATCACCGTGCTGGTCGTGCAGAACGGGCAAGGCATCGCGGTGCTGCGCTCGGCCGGGCACAATCCGCCCGTCAACGTCTCGGCGATCGCGTGCGGACTGTGGTCCTTCCTTGCCGCGTGCGTCGGCGCCGTGTCGACCTGTCTGACCGGACCGACCAACGCGCTGCTCGTGTCGTCGGGCGAACGGTCTCGTCAGTACACCGCGGCGATCACATGCGGGACGCTGGCGATCGTCTTCGGACTGTTCGCGCCGCTGTTCGTCCGGTGGATGATCGCCGCGCCCGCCTCGTTCGTCGCGACTCTCGGCGGCCTGGCGATGCTCAAAGCGTTGCAGGGCGCCTTCGTGGCCGGGTTCGCGAGCAAGCACACCATGGGTGCGCTCGTCGCGTTCGTGGTCACCGCCTCGAACATCACCGTCTGGAACATCGGCGCGGCGTTCTGGGGGCTCGTCGCGGGTGTGGCCGTGTCGTGGCTGATGGAGCGTCCGGACTTCAGCCGCTGACCCCGACCCCGACGTACTCGGAGAGATGCTCGCCGGTGAGCGTCGACCGCTCCTTCACGAGTTCGCTGGGGGTGCCCTCGAAGACGATGCGTCCACCGTCGTGGCCGGCGCCGGGACCGAGGTCGATGATCCAGTCGGCGTGGGCCATCACGGCCTGGTGGTGTTCGATGACGATCACCGACTTGCCGGACTCGACGAGCCGGTCGAGCAGACCGAGCAGCTGTTCGACGTCGGCGAGGTGCAGGCCCGTGGTGGGTTCGTCGAGGATGTAGGTCTCCCCCTTCTCTGCCATCGCGGTGGCGAGCTTGAGCCGCTGCCGCTCACCGCCCGACAGGGTGGTCAGGGGCTGGCCGAGCCGCAGATAGCCGAGGCCGACGTCGGACAGTCGCTGCAGGATCTTCGACGCCGCCGGGGTGCGTGCCTCGCCGTCGGCGAAGTACTCCTGGGCCTGCGCGACGGACATGGCGAGCACCTCGGCGATGTTCTTCCCCGCCAGGGTGTAGTCGAGCACGGCGGTCTGGAAGCGCTTGCCCTCGCAGTCCTCGCAAACCGATTCGACGGTGGCCATCACCCCGAGGTCGGTGTAGACGACACCGGCGCCGTTGCAGGTCGGGCAGGCGCCCTCGGAGTTGGAACTGAACAGGGCCGGCTTGACACCGTTGGCCTTCGCGAACGCCTTGCGGATCGGTTCGAGAAGACCCGTGTAGGTCGCGGGGTTGCTGCGACGCGAGCCCTTGATGGGGCTCTGGTCGATCGTGACCACGCCATCGCCGTCGGCCACCGAACCGTGGATCAGCGAACTCTTGCCCGATCCGGCCACGCCGGTCACCACGACGAGCACGCCGAGCGGGATATCGACGTCGACGTTCTGCAGGTTGTGCGTGTCTGCGCCGCGGACCTTCAGGGCTCCGCTCGGGGTGCGCACCGTCGGTTTCAGCGACGCCCGGTCGTCGAGGTGACGACCGGTGAGGGTGTCGGCACGCCGCAGTTCGTCGACGGTGCCCTCGAAGACCACCTGTCCGCCCTCGGTGCCGGCGCGCGGGCCGAGATCGACGATGTGGTCGGCGATCGCGATGGCCTCGGGTTTGTGTTCGACGACGAGCACGGTGTTGCCCTTGTCGCGCAGTTGCAGCAGCAGGTTGTTCATCCGCGCGATGTCGTGCGGGTGCATGCCGATCGTCGGTTCGTCGAAGACGTAGGTGATATCGGTCAGCGACGATCCGAGATGGCGGATCATCTTGATGCGCTGCGATTCTCCGCCGGACAGGGTGCCGGTGGGACGATCCAGCGACAGATATCCCAGCCCGATGTCCGCGAAGGAGTCGAGCAGATGACAGAGGTTTTTCAGCAGCGGGGCAACCTGCGGAAGATCCAGTCCGCGCACCCATTCGGCGAGATCGCTGATCTGCATCGCGCACACATCCGCGATGCTCCTGCCGTCGATCTTCGACGACCGCGCCTCGGGGGCGAGACGCGTCCCTTCACAGTCCGGGCATGTGGAGAAGACGACGGCCTTCTCGACGAACGCACGGATGTGCGGTTGCATCGCGTCGAGATCCTTGGACAGGAACGACTTCTGGATCTTCGGGATCAGGCCCTCGAAGGTGACGTTGACGCCCTCCACCTTGATCTTGGTGGGTTCCTTGTAGAGCAGGTCGTGGAGTTGCCGCTTGGTGAACTTCGCGATCGGCTTGTCGGGATCGAAGAAGCCGCAGCCGCGGTAGATCCGGCCGTACCAGCCGTCCATGCTGTAGCCGGGGATCTTCAGGGCGCCCTCGTTGAGGGAGAGACCGTCGTCGTAGAGCACGGTCAGGTCGAAATCGGAGATGTTGCCCTTGCCCTCGCATCGCGGGCACATGCCGCCGAGCCGGTTGAAGGTCACCTTCTCGGCCTGGGTCTTCCCCGCGCCCCTCTCCACCGTCACCGCACCACTGGCCCGCACCGACGGCACGTTGAACGAGTAGGCGTTGGGCGGACCGATGTGCGGCTCCGCAACCCGGCTGAACAGGATGCGAAGCATCGCGTTTGCATCGGTGGCGGTGCCCACCGTCGAGCGCGGATTCGATCCCATCCGTTCCTGGCCGACGATGATCGCCGCGGTGATGCCGTCGAGCACGTCGACGTCCGGGCGGGCCAGGGTCGGCATGAATCCCTGCACGAACGCGCTGTACGTCTCGTTGATCAGGCGCTGCGACTCGGCGGCGATCGTGCTGAACACCAGCGAACTCTTGCCCGAGCCGGAGACACCGGTGAACACCGTCAATCGCCGCTTGGGGATCTCCACGCTGATGTCGCGGAGATTGTTCACGCGCGCTCCGTGGACCCGGATCGCATCGTGGGTGTCGGCGACGTGCGCTGCATGTGCCGGTGTGTCCTTCGTCGAGGTCATGTTCGAAGACTCCAGTGGTCGTACGGATGCGGGGCGGAACGGGTGCGACGATCGGAGAGTAAGGCCGATCGTGGGATCGGTCAGCGCAATTGCTGGATGCGGACCATGTTTCCCGCGGGGTCGCGGAGAGCGCAGTCGCGGACGCCGTACGGCTGGTCGGTGGGTTCCTGGACGATCTCGGTGTCGCCGGCCTGCAGCTGCTCGAACGCCCCGTCGAGATCCTTCGTCGCGAGGATGATCGACGCGAAGGTGCCCTTGGCCATCATCTCGGCGATGGTAGCGTTCTCCTCCTCCGTGATGCCGGGGTCGGCGTCCGGCGGGTACAGCACCAGGGACGTGCCGGGAGTGTCGCTGCGGCCGAGGGTGATCCAGCGTTTCCCGGCGTAACCGACGTCGTTGAGGACATCGAAGCCGAGGGTGTCGCGGTAGAACGCGAGGGACGCCTCGGGATCGGTGTGCGGAAGGAATGTCTGGTGAATGGTGATGTCCATGCCGATCACGGTATGACCGGCGGACCCGTCCGCGCTTCTCGATTCCTGATCGGTCTGGTGACATTCTTCGCCACGCACGACGGGATGCCGTTCGTCTCCTCGTCCGCCTGCTTGCGGTACACGCTCGGGGGCACGCCGACGAGTTCCGTGAACCGGGTACTGAAGGTGCCGAGCGACGAACAGCCCACCTCGAAGCACACCTCGGTGACGGTCAGGTCGCCGCGTCGCAGCAACGTCATGGCCCGCTCGATACGCCGGGTCATGAGATACGAATAGGGCGACTCGCCGTACGCGAGCCTGAACTGGCGGCTGAGATGGCCGGCCGACATGTTCACGCCGCGGGCGAGGGCCTCGACGTCGAGGGGCTGGGCGTACTCGCGGTCGATGCGGTCGCGGACGCGGCGCAGCAACGCGAGGTCGCGCAGACGCTGATCGGTGACGGGTTTACCGGGCACGGGTCCGATCGTGCCACGATGCGCCGCCTCGATCCTGTCGTCGTGCGCCTCCACAGCACATCCGCTCCGCGAGGATCCCGGGACCACAAACCGGACCCGCCGGGACCGGAAAACTGACACTCTGTCGATACCTGCCCGTACGGACGAAAGGTCACCGATGGCTCGTGCGGTTCGCGTCGTCGTTCTCGGATCGGGATCGTGGGGAACCACGATCGCGTCGTTGGCCGCACGCAACACCCCGACGACGTTGTGGGCCCGCAACGACGACATCGCGCGTGAGATCGACACCGAGCACCGCAACCGTCGATATCTCGGCGAACGGCCACTGCCGCAGGGCCTGCGCGCGACCTCCGATCTCGAAGAGGCCGCCCGCGAAGCCGACGTCCTGGTAATCGGTGTGCCGTCGCATGCGGTGCGCAAGACACTCGAACAGGTCGTCGACGAGATCCGCGCGTGGGTTCCGGTCGTCTCGCTCGTGAAGGGCCTCGAGCCGGGCACCCGCCTGCGGCCCACCGAGGTGATCGCCGAATGCCTTCCGGGGCACCCCGTCGGGCTGCTCGCGGGTCCGAACATCGCCGGGGAGATCGCCGACGGCATGGCCGCCGCGTCGGTGGTCGCGATGCAGGACGAAGCGGTGAGTGCGGCGCTGCAACCGCTGTTCGCCACGTCGTTGTTCCGCGTCTATCGCAATACCGACGTGCTCGGCTGCGAACTGGGCGGGATCCTCAAGAACATCGTGGCGATCGCGGCCGGCATGGCCGAAGGGCTCAGCGTCGGCGACAACACCCGCGCGATGGTCCTCGCCCGCGGGCTGGCGGAGATGACGCGTCTCGGTGAGGCCATGGGTGCGGATCCGCGCACGTTCGCGGGCCTCACGGGGATGGGTGATCTCATCGCGACGTGCACGAGTCCGTCGTCGCGGAACCGCCGGGTCGGTGAGGCGCTGGCGCGCGGGCTCAGCATCGACGAGGCCGTCGAGGCGCTGGGGCAGGTCGCCGAAGGGGTGAAGACCGCGCCGACGGTCATGGAACTCGCCCGCGAGTACGGGGTGGAGATGCCGATCGCCGCCGAGGTCGCGGCCGTGGTGACCGGGAAGAGCACCCCCACCGATGCCTATCGGGGGCTGCGCCGGGTCACACCCGGCGACGAGAGGGACATCGTCTGACCTTCTCTACCGCTTTCTCGGACGGATCGTAGAAAGCCGAATAGTCGCCTGTCGTGTGCTCCCGACCGGCTGAACGAACGCTCGGTGAAGTGATGTGCCATCGTGGTGACATGACTTCTGCCGCCGACACGCTGTCGTCCCTGCTCGACACCCGTTTCAGCTGCCGCGCCTTCCTGACGAAACAGGTCCCGCGCGAGGACATCGAACGCATGCTGCAGATGGGTCAGCGCACCGCGTCCTGGTGCAACTCCCAACCCTGGCAGGTGCACATCGTCAGCGGCGACGCCACCAACCGCCTGCGCGACGCCGTCTACGCGCAGGCCACCTCGGGGAACATGGATCCCGACATCCCGGGACCCGCCGAATACCGCGGCGCCTATGCCGAGCGTCGCCGCGGTGCCGGCTACGCCCTGTACAACGCGCTGGGCATCGCCCGCGACGACTACCAGCGCCGCACCGAGCAGATGCTCGAGAACTACCGCTTCTTCGGCGCACCGCACGTCGCGATCATCACCTCCGACAAGGCCCTCGGCGTGTACGGCGCCGTCGACTGCGGTGGCTACGTCTCGACCCTGCTGCTCGCCGCCGAGTCGCTCGGCATCGCCGCCGTCCCGCAGGCCGCCGTCGCGATGACGGCCACCGCGCTGCGACGCGAACTGAACATCGGCGACGACCGCGACATCGTCTGCGCCATCTCGTTCGGTTACACCGACGAGGCGCACCCGGCCAATGCGTGTCGCACAAATCGCGCGTCGCTCGACGAGACCGTCGAGTGGGTCGACTGAACTTTCGATCGCCCCGGCCGGGTCAGTCGTTCTGGGCGCGCAGGTACCGCCCGAAGTGCGGAACGGTGAACCCGATGAACCCGCGCTCGGCGGAATAGATCAGGCCCTTCTTGATCAATCCGTCGCGCGCAGGTGACAGGGAGGCAGGCTTCCGTCCGAGTTCGACGGCGATCTTCGAGGTCGCGACAGGCCCGTCGTCGCCCGCCAGATCCGCCATGGCCCGCATGTATTCGCGTTCGGCGGGGGTCGCCCGTTCGTAGCGGGAGCCGAAGAAGCCGACGGCGAGTTCCTCTTCCGCAGTCGGTGCCGCGACCCGCACGTCGTCGGCGGTGATCGGCGAATCCGCTGCGACGTCCCAGGTCGCCTTACCATAGGCCTGCACGAAATACGGGTAGCCGTCGGCGGTTTCGTACAGCAGGTCGAGGGCGTCCTGCGTGAACTCGACGTCCTCTCGTGCCGCAGGCGCGATGAGCGCGAGATCCGCTGCCGCACGGTCGAGCCGGTCGATGCGGTGGTAGGTGAATAGCCGCTCGGAGTAGGACTTCGACGCCGACAGCACCGCGGGCAGGTGCGGCAGACCGGCCCCGACGACGATGAGCGGCGCGGCGTCCTGGCTCAGCTCGTGGCAGGCCCCGCAGATCGCTGAGACGTCGTCGGAGCCGAGGTCCTGCATCTCGTCGATGAACAATGCGATGCCCACGCCCACGTCGCGTGCGAGTCCTGCTGCGTCGACAAGCAGTTCGACGAGGTCGATCTCGATGTCGCCCGAGTCGGCCCGCCCTTTCACTGCCGGAACATCGATGCCGGGTTGCCAGCGTTCGCGCATGCCCTTGTCGGCGGTAGCCCGCAGCGCGAACGACTTGAGCACCCCGAGGAAGTACTCCACCGATTCCGGATCCGGATGCGCGGCGGCGATCTCGCGGACCGCCATGTGCAGCGCCGACGACAGGGGGCGTCGCAGTCCTTGATCGGGACGGGCCTCGATCTTGCCGGTGCCCCAGCTCTTCGCGATGGCGGCGGAGCGCAGATGGTTGAGAAGGACGGTCTTGCCGACACCGCGGAGGCCGGTGAGGACGACGCTGCGTTCGGGTCGTTCCCGGGCGATCCGTTCGAGGACCACCTCGAACGCGGTGAGTTGCTTCTCGCGGCCGGCGAGCTCGGGCGGGCGCTGTCCCGCGCCCGGGGCGTACGGGTTGCGGACAGGATCCATCCGTCGATGCTAACGGCGAACTCATCGGATTCTGAGCTCATCTAGTGCGTGTCGTAGACGGCCGTATTCGCGTATGTCCGAGCTCGAAACCGCAGTTGTTGTCGACATTTCGGCGATTTCTCGACAACAACTGCAACCTCGGCCGCCCAGAGCGACATGCACGCATGCGCATTTCAGACTTTGACATTCATTTTCGATAGTGGCTATTTCTTTCCCCATGACAACGCTCTCCCGCTACGGCGGCGCCGCCCTCACCGTCGTCGCTGCAACCTTCGCCGCCGCCTGCGGCGGTACGACCGAGGCCGACACCACTGCGGCCGACACCCCCGAGACGACGACCTCCGCCGCCGCTTCCGAAGTGGCGACGGCGCAGCCGCGCCTCGCCCTGACCTACGACGGCGGCGTCCTCGTCGTCGAGGAAGGAGAACTCACCGTCGTCGACGACTTCGCACTCGACGGTTTCAACCGCCTCTCCCCTGCCGGCGACGGACGCCACGTGCTGATCTCCACCGAAGGCGGATTCCGCGTGCTCGACACCGGCAGCTGGACGGAAGCCCACGGCGACCACGGTCACCACTACGCCGGCGCACCCACGCTCACCGACCTGACGTTCGCCGCCGAGAAGCCCGGACACGTCGTGCCGCACGCCGGGGTCACCGCCCTGTTCGACGACGGCACCGGACGCATCGACGTGTTCGACCCCGCCGATCTCGCCTCGGCGACCGACCTGCCGGATCTCGACAGTCGCGCGCTCCCCGAGGCCCACCACGGCGTGGCCGTCCCGATGCCCGACGGCGGCATGCTCGTCACCCTCGGCGATTCCGAGGATCGGACCGGTGTAGCGCTGCTCGACGAGAACGGCACCGAGATCACGCGCACCGAACAGTGCCCGGGTGTGCACGGTGAGACGGTCGCGGCCGACGGGGTCGTCGCCTTCGGATGCGAGGACGGCATGGTGATCTTCCGCGACGGAACGTTCACAAAGGCGCCGGTGCCCGACCCCTACGGCCGGATCGGGAACCAGGCCGGCAGCGAGGACTCGCCCGTCGTCCTCGGCGACTACAAGACCGATCCCGACGCCGAGCTCGAGCGGCCCGAGCGCGTCGCGCTCGTGGACACCCGCACGGCGTCGGTGCGTCTCGTCGACCTCGGTACGAGTTACACCTTCCGCTCCCTCGGTCGCGGACCGGCAGGGGAAGCACTCGTTCTCGGCACCGACGGCAACCTCCACGTGATCGATCCCGACTCCGGCGAGATCGTCCGGCGGATCGAGGTGCTCGAGCCGTGGACCGAGCCCGACGAGTGGCAGGCACCTCGGCCCGCACTCGAGGTGCGGGGCGATACGGCGTTCGTCACCGATCCCGCCACCGATTCCCTGTACGCGGTGGACGTGACCTCGGGTGAGATCCGCTCTGCCGAACTGCCGCACACCCCGAACGAGATCAGCGGCGTCGCCTGACTCCGCTACCGGAGTATTCGGCTTTCTAGCTGTGGAGCTAGAAAGTCGAATACTCCCCTCACGTCCGGCCGGTCGAGATCTTTCCGCAACGTGATCCGCCTCACTCCTCAAGTTCGCGAAACGGATATCTCGACCAAAACGGTTGGGGAGGCAATACTCTCGGCGCCTGATCCCGAAGACAACGATTGTGTAACGTGGCGACGCACCTGTTTCCTACCGGGAGGTACCGCCCGTGCTGTTGACCGAAGTCCGTACCCGACCTGTTCGATCCTTGTTGATCGCCATCGGTCTGACGGTCTCGGCGCTGGCAGTCGCGGGATACCTGCGCGACGCGCTGAACGAGTACCTCATGGATCTCGACGTCTTCCGCGATGCCGGCTGGGCCTTCCTGCACCACACCCCGCTGTACACCGAGGGGTTCTTCAGCCATTCCGGTTTCCGGTTCATCTACCCACCCTTCGCGGCGTTCCTCTTCGCCCCGATGGCGTTGGTGGGCAGCACCGCCCTGCAGGTGTTGTGGACGATCGGACTCATCGCTCTCGTGTGGTGGGTGCTCAAGGTCGTCTACCAGCGACTCGACATGTCGCAGCCGAGCCTGATCGCAGCCGCGTCGCTCGGACCGGTGCTGTGGCTCGAGCCGTTCCGCTCCAACTTCACGTTCGGCCAGATCAACATCGTGCTCATGGCACTGGTGGTCGCCGACCTGCTCGGTGTGATCCCGAAGCGCTTCCGCGGTGTCGGCATCGCGCTGGCCGCCGCCATCAAGGTGACCCCGGCCGCCTTCGGCCTGATCTTCCTGCTGCGCCGCGACTGGCCGTCGGCATTCCGCGCGCTGAGCGCCTTTGCCGCGACCGTCGCGTTCGGCTACTGGCTGCGCCCCGATTCGACCGTCTACTTCTGGACCACGGAGTTCTTCGCGACCGACCGCGCCGGCGACCCGTCGTTCTTCCGCAACCAGGCGCTCACCGGTCTCATCGCCCGTTTCGACTTCTCCGACGGCACCGCCAAGGCGCTGTGGCTGGCCGGTGCCCTGGTCGTCGTGGCCGGTACCGCGTGGGCCGCCTACCGCTTCCTGCGTGCCGACGAGCCCGTGGTCGCGGTGGCCCTGGTGGGCCTGGCGTCGCTGCTCGCCGCTCCGATCGCCGTCACCCACCACTGGGTGTACGCGCTGTTCCTCGTGCCGCTGCTCGTCGCGCCGGCCTACCGCCGCTGGTGGCCCGTGCTGGGGCCCGCCACCGTGGTCTTCCTCATCGGACCCAACCACCTGCTGCGTGAGGCGTCCTCCGGCGGCTGGGTCGAGCAGTTGCTCCTCGAAGTCCTCGGGACCTCGCAGTGCCTGGCCGCGATCGCAGTCTTCGTCGCCGCGATGGTCGCCGCGCGCCATCGTCGCCCCGGTGCCGAGAACGCCGTCGAGCGCGAGGAGACCGTCGCCGCGCCGGCTCAGGTCCAGAACGCCGACGCGACGAGATAGAGACTCGTCCCGACAACGGTGCTCAGCGCGGCGTTGCGTCGCCACAGATGCACCGCGATCGTGCCCGCGAGACCGACGGTCGCGGGTAGCCAGGTCGACTCCCCCACGTCACGCAGTGTGTACATCACCAGGATCACCATGACGCCCGCGGGCATCGTACGGCCCAGGAAATCGACGAAGGCGGAGTTCTTCAGCGCCGACAACGCGAGGAACGGCGCCGCGCGCAACGCGACCGTCACGACGAACATCACCGCCAGAGCGCCGAGGACATATCCGGCGCTGGGCACCGACTCAGGCACGGGCCACCTTGTTCCGGTAGACGAACCGCACGAACAGGCACACCACGAACAACCCGAGCCCGACGACGAGCATCTGGCTTTTCGCGACCAGCAATGCGACGAGACCGCAGACCAGCGCGAGCACCGGCGCCGGCACGTCGCGGTTGGCGCGGAAGGCATCGATCGCAAGCACCGCGAACAGTGCCGTGAGGGCAAACTCGAGTCCGGCGAGCCCGTCGGGGAGCACTGCCCCGATCAACGCGCCGATCGTGCCCGACACGACCCACATCAGCTGGCAGAGCACCTGGACCGTGAGGATACGGGTACCCGAGAGCGGCTCACGTGCCTTGGGGGCGACGATCGCGTACGACTCGTCGGTGAGCGCATAGACGCCGTAGAGACGCCCGAGCCGGCTGCGGATGCGGTGCAGCGGGAACGACAGGCCGTAGAAGACGTGCCGGAAGTTCACCAGCAGCGTCGCCGCGGCGACCGAGGCGAGCGGCGTGACCGCCGCGATCAGACCGATCGCGAGGAACTCCATCGACCCCGCGTAGATGACGGTGGAGAAGATCGGCGCCCACCACCATTCGAACCCGCCCTGGGTGAGAACCACACCGAACGCGAGCCCCAGCGGGATCAGTCCCAGCCCGACGGCCCAAGAGTCCTTGATACCCGCGCGGATCTCGAGGGTACGACGGTCGGGCATGCTCATCAGGCTATCGCCGGGCCGGAAGTCTCGGCGCCCGGCCCGGAGGAAGGTGATCTATGTCCACCTCGTTCACGGAGGTCGTGTCCTCCGCCTGGCAGGCCGTGTCGACCGTCGACCAGCCCGCTCCGACGATGGTCGTCGTCGGAACGGCGATCGTCGCACTCGTGCTCGTCACCGTTCGGCCGCTGTGGCTGAAGACCCGCCATGTCGTCACGCAGGCACACGAGGGGTCGCACGCGCTGGTCGCGGCGCTCGTGGGCCGAAAGCTGTCGGGCATCCGTCTGCACAGCGACACCTCGGGGGTGATGGTGTCGTCCGGCAACCCGCGAGGCCCCGGCATGGTCGCGACCACCTTCGCCGGGTACACCGGTCCGGCCGTGCTGGGATTCGCGGCGGCGACGCTGCTGACCCTGGATCGGCCCGCCGCGGTGCTGTGGTCGATCCTCGCCGCGCTCGCCGTCCTGTTGCTGCTGATCCGCAATCTGTACGGATTCGTCTCGGTGGTGATCGCGGGTGCGCTCGTCGGTGCGGCCGCCTATCTCGGGGACCCGATCGTCCGGTACACCGCGGCGTACCTGATCACATGGGTCTTGCTCCTCGGCGCGACCCGCCCGGTCCTCGAACTCGCCCGCACCCATTCGCGCGGTCGTGGCCGGGGTTCGGACGCCGACCAGTTGCGCGGACTGACCCGCGTTCCGGCGGCCGTATGGATCGCGCTGTTCGCGATCGCCACGGCGGGTACCGCCTTCTACGGCGTCACACGGATCGTGGTGACCCAGCTGTCCTGAGTGGCCTCGGGATGCAGGCGGCAGCACGGACGACCGCGTGCAGGCTCGCGGTGAGCACGGAGCGGTGACGCCCCGCTGCCCACCGTGTGTCGTCGCCGCTGCGGAATTCGATCAGGGTGAGTGCGTCGGTGCCGACGCTGCTCTGATGGAGGCCGAGCACCTCGATATCGATGCCGAGACGGGCGAGAGCGTCGGTCGATGCTTCGACGGGACCCACGCCCTCGTGGACACTGCGGTGTTCGGTGCCGCCGATACCCAGCGTGATCGTGGTGCCCGCGTCGGTCACGTCGAAGGCGCGCAGCACCGGTGCACCCGGGACGTCCGGCCGTGCGAGATATGCGGTGTCGAAGATCTCCCACAGTTCGGTCGCAGTGACCTCCCCGCCGCTGGTGTCGGTGTGGTCTTGCACGTGGCGAGTGAAGTCGATCTGGAGCCGACGCGGAATTTCGATGCCGTATTCGCTCTCGAGCAGGTAGGCGACCCCGCCCTTACCGGATTGCGAATTGACACGGATCACCGCGTCATAGGTACGTCCTATGTCGGCGGGATCGATCGGCAGATACGGTACTCGCCAATCGATCTCGGACTCGGGACGGCCCTCGGCGACGGCGCGTGCCCGGTGCTCGGCGAACCCTTTCCTGATCGCGTCCTGATGAGTGCCGCTGAAGGCGGTGTGCACCAGGTCGCCGACATACGGGTGCCTCGGGTGGATCTCGATGCGATTGCAGTATTCGACGGTGCGGCGGATCTCGTCGATGTCGGAGAAATCGATCATCGGATCGATGCCCTGTGCGTGGAGGTTCAGTGCGAGTGTCGCAATGTCGACGTTGCCGGTGCGTTCCCCGTTGCCGAACACGCACCCTTCGACCCGCTGCGCCCCGGCGAGGACGGCGAGTTCGGCGCACGCGATACCTGTGCCGCGATCGTTGTGCGGGTGCACGGACAGGATCACCGCGTCGCGTCGCGCGAGGTTGGTGTGCATGTACTCGATCTGGTCGGCATAGACGTTCGGGGTCGCGATCTCGACGGTGGCCGGAAGATTCACGATCACCGGCCGTTCGGGGGTCGCGTCCCACAACTCGGTGATCGCGTCGCACACCTCGAGCGCGTAGTCGGGTTCGGTGAGGTTGAAGACCTCGGGTGAGAACTCGAACCGCACGTTCGGCAGGTCGCCGGCCAGTTCCAGGACGTCGCGGCCACCGGCGACGATCAGTTCCGTCAGCGCGGTACGGTCGCGGTCGAGGACGACCTCGCGCCAGGTGGGAGCGGTCGCGGTGTACATGTGGACGACGACCTCGTTGCGGACACCCCGGACGGATTCCACCGTCCGCTCGATGAGGTCGCGACGTGCCGGGGTGAACACCACGATGGTGACGTCCGGCGGCGCGATGTCGGTCTCGACGATCAGGCGCACGAAGTCGAAGTCGGTCTGCGAGGCGGACGGATAACCGACCTCGATCTCCTTGTATCCCATCGCGACCATCAGCTCGAAGAAGCGGCGTTTGCGGCCGGGATCCATCGGTTCGGCCAGTGCCTGGTTACCGTCGCGCAGGTCCACCGGCACCCACAACGGGGCAGCGGTCAGACGTTGTGTGGGCCAGTTCCGTTGCGCCAGTGGAACCTCCACGCGAGAGTACACATCGCGGTAGCGATGTGAGGGCATGGCGGAGTGCCGCTGCCTGCTCCAGACGGGGGCGTCGGCAGGAACCGGACCGGCAGGAGTGAAGATTCGCGGGAACGTGCTGGTGCTCATCGGAGAAGTCCTTCGTCGATCGTCGTTACGAGGGACCGGCGCGTGTTCGACTCCACGACGGGGAGCCGGTCCGGCTAGGCCCCGCCGTGGCGGCGAAGGAGAAGGAACGCGAAGGAGCGCATGCCCCGAAGGCTAACATAACTCCTCGGACAAGTAGAGAAGTAGGCGACTCTGCGATGATGGAACCATGACCGTCGTCCGCCGCGAGCCTCTCGCCGACCAGGCCGCCGAACTGCTCCTCGAGCGCATCCGATCCGGAGAATGGCCGCTCGGCGCCAAGCTGCCCGGTGAGACGACGCTGGCTCCGCAGCTCGGCGTCGGCCGCTCCACCGTCCGCGAAGCGATCCGTCAGCTCGCCGGACGCGGCATCCTGACCACCCGGCAGGGCGCCGGCGTGTTCGTCACCGCTCTCGACGCACCCGAGGACTGGACGCGCACGGTCGCGCGCGCCGACATCCTCGCCGTGATCGAGGCCCGCATCGCCGTCGAGGTCGAGGCCTCGGCCCTTGCCGCCGCGCGCCGCACCCCCGCCGAACTGCGGGCATTGAAGAAGTCACTGCGGGAACGCGAAACCCATCGCACGGCCATCGAGGAACACGTCGACACCGACATCGTCTTCCACCGCACCATCGTGGTCGCCGCACACAACCCGATCCTTCTCGACCTGTTCGACGGCTTCACACCCCGTAACCGTCACGCCATGATCGAAATGCTCCGCACGCGCGGCACCCACGGGGACGACGCCGACCACGATACCCACCGACGCATCTACGACGCCATCGCGGACCGTGACGGGGTGACCGCCGCCGCCGTCACCCGCGACCACTTGTCCTCGCTCACGACGGCACTCGGCCGATAGCCGGGCCGGTTCTCTGCGGACGGTTCTCGACCTCCCGGGTGCGGGACGGTCACTTCTCGATCTGCATCGCGACCGCCCTCACCGGGGCCCCGTCGACGCCCGCGAACGGGATCGGCAGCAAGGACACGAGCGGATCCGCGAAGTCGATCGCGTCAAGATTGCGCAGGTTCTCGCAGATGATCGCGCCCGCGTCGGCGAGCACGTGGTGCGCTGCGAGCGTCTCGTCGCCCGTGGGATCCACGCTCGGCGCGTCGATTCCGACCGTGCGGACGCCGCGGTCGAGCAACCACCGGCACGCGTCGACGCTCAGGGCCGGATGCTCGAAATAGCGGTCGGTGCCGAAATACCGCGACCAGCCGGTGAGGACCAGCGCGATGTCGCCGGAGCCGATCGCAGGCCCACCCCACATGTCGGCGGTGACGAGCGCACCGGCGCCGACGCGGGCGCGCACGTCGAGCACCACTCCGCGTCCCACGAAGTTCTCCGGCGGTACCGCGTCGATCGCGGCGCCGCCGCTGCGCACGTGTCGCGGCGCGTCGACGTGGGTGCCGGTCTGCGATCCCATGTCGATGCGCATCAGGTCGAATCCGTCGGTCTCGACGGTGGCGTGCGGTGTGAACGTCGGTGCCGGATCCCCGGGATAGACCTGGATGGCCGGGGAGATCACGTGGGTCAGGTCGACGATCCGCCGAACACGCATGACATCACTCCTGTTCGGGTCAGCCGAAATCGACCTGCCGCTGCGCATTCGCGAGCGCCGTGACCACACCGGTGCCGAACGCGCCGAGACGGTCGAACAGCACCGCCGTGCCGACCGCGATGCCCTCGCTGCTGATGTGGTTGTCGGCCTCGATACCGACCTCCGGTCCTTCCGGCAGACGGGACAGCGCCAGGGTGACATCGGAATTGATGTAGCCGACACCTTTGTCCGACCAGTTGGTCACGAACGACGTGCCCTCACCGACGGTCGCGGTGTTGACGAACGGCGACAGTTCCTCGCCGACGATGATCGGCAGCTGCCGCGACCACAGGCGCTTGCGATCGGAGTTCTGGTGCTCCGACCGCACCCGCGTCCATCCCGGGCCGTCGCTGCCGTACCAGGACGAGTACTCGAGCGGCCCGGGCTGCGTCTCCGGGGAACCGGGAGGAGGCGTCGGGGACTCGCCGCGCAACCACACCGACCCGGGCGGCGGCGCCGACTTGCGGAGGAAGGTGAGCGTCGCGCGCGCCGACACCTCTCCACCCTGCATCAGGTTCGCGTCGGCGACGCGGATGCGGTTGCCGTCGCGCACCCGGGTGGTGGTGAAGGTGATCGGCTCGTTGCGGACCGGCCTGAAGAGATCGAGCGTGAACCGGGACGGGACGAAACCCTCGACGGCATGGTGGATCTCGAGCTCACGCGCCACCAGACCGCTCACACACGGCCCGTTGAGCATCGTGTCCGACCACGGGCTGGTCGCATACTTCGTGGGCAGGTAGACACCGTCGTCCTCGGTGAAAAAACCGCGGTTCTTGCGCTCGTGCATTCGGGAATTCTCCCAGCACCGGCCGCGGTGCGCTCATCGGGATACCCGAAGATGGGATCGTGCATGTACACGAACCCGATGTTCCGGCTGCCCGTACCCGCCTGATCGTCGACGTCGACACCGGCATCGACGACGCTCTCGCCCTGCTCTATCTCGTCGCGAGCCCGGAAGCCGAGATCGTCGCCGCCCTGTGCACGGCGGGGAACGTGCCGGTGGACCAGGTCACCGCCAACACGCTGTCGTGGCTCGAGGTGTGCGGTCGGTCCGATATCGAAGTGGCTGCCGGATCGCAGGTTCCGCTGGTCACGCCACTGATGACCACCGAGGACACGCACGGTCCACAGGGGATCGGGTATGCGGAACTCCCCGCTGCGTCGCAGTCGCGGTCGCCGCGATCGGCCGCGCAGGCGTGGGTCGATCTCACCCGCGAGCATCCGGGAGAGCTCACCGGGCTCGTCACCGGCCCGCTCACCAACCTCGCCCTCGCCCTGCGCATCGACCCGGAACTGCCGTCGCGGTTGCGTCGCCTCGTGATCATGGGTGGGTGTTTCCTCCATCCCGGTAATACGACGCCGACCTCGGAATGGAACGTCGCGGTGGATCCGGAGGCCGCCAAGGTCGTGTTCGACGCGTTCTCGATCGTCCCTCCGGACCGGCGACCGATCGTGTGCCCGCTCGACGTCACGGAGTCGATCGAGATGCATCCCGAGCATGTCGCGCGGATCGGGGACGTCGTCGGTGTGCCCCGATCCGGGGAGCTGTCCCCGGACGCTCCGCGCGGTACGCGGTCGACGGCCGATGTCCCTCTCGTCCGCCACATCTCCGATGCACTGCGGTTCTACATGGAATTCCACCGTGACCAGGGCCTGGGCTTCCTCGCGCACGTGCACGACCCGTTCGCCGCGGCGGTCGCGCTGGGCACGGTTCCCTACACCTCCCGGCCCGCGACGGTCGACGTCGAGCTCGACGGACGGCTCACCCGGGGCACAACGGTCGCCGATCTGTCCGGTATGTGGCAGAGGACGCCGAACGCGGATATCGTGGCGGGCACCCGTCCGGCAGAGTTCTTCGATCATTTCGTCGAGCGGGTGGGATCGTACATTCGCGACTTGAACCTACCCCCGAGTAAGAACTAGCGTCGACAGCGCACAGTTCGGGGACAAGGAGATAAACGTGGCACAGAAAGTGCGCGTCCAATATTTCGACGATATCGACGGCCAACCGATCATGGACGGCCTGGCGCAGTCGTTCCGCATCACGGTCGACGACGACGAGTACGAAATCGACCTGCGGCCGGCGAACGCAGACAAGTTCCTGGCGGTACTCCGCCCGTGGCTGCACGAGAAGGCACCTGAGAAGCCCGCTTCGAGCACCCGCACCATCACGCCGAAGCAGACGGCAACGAAGGCCCGCACACGGACGGCGGGGACTCACAAGGCGATTCCGCCCACCCGGTCGCCGGAGCAACTGGCCGCGATCCGGCACTGGGCCCGTAACAAGGGTTACGACGTCAGCTCGCGCGGCCGGATCCCGCGTCACATCCTCGAGCGGTTCGAAGCCGCTCACTCCTGAGCATCACCCGGCTGCCTCCCCGCGGCAGGCCATGAACACCACCGACGACCGGTGCCGCCTCGTCACGCGACGAGATGGTGCCGGTCGTCGTGTCGGATGGTCACCGCAGCGACGATCACGCCCACGACCACGCCGATGACGGTGTCGGCGACCCGGTTGACGGCGAGGCCCGGACCCGCGTGCTGCCCGAGACCGGTGAGCAGCAACGCCATCGTCGTCACCCCGACCGAGGCGAGCCCGTAGTTCCGGGTCACCGTGAGTTCGGTGAGCGTCTGGAACAGCACGGCGGCCGCGACCACCGGCCAGTAGCCCAGGTCGAGCGCGAGCAGCACGGCAGCGATCATGGCGCCGCCGACATTTCCGATCAGACGCTGGATACCGCGCTGAACAGTGTTGCGGTAGTTCAATCCTTGCAGCGCCGCCATGGCACCCATCGCAGCCCACAACGGATGGTCGAGCCCGATCGGTGCGGCGAACGACGCGGCGAACGACGCGGCGAGCAACGACGCCACGAAGATCCGGGCCGCTCCGATCAGCACGAGACGGTCGAGCAGACGACCGCATCCTTCGCGGACGAAGCCGGGCGGCGTGGGCAGCACCGGCCGCCCCTCGGCATCGACACGCGGAATCTCGATGTCGCGCCGCGCTTTCCGAAGTTCCTTCTCGAATCGGGAGAAATCGTCGCGACGTGCGCGGGAGGTGTCGTGCGACCCGCTGTCGAGAACCGTCTCGGCCGCGTCGAGCAGTGCGGCCAGTTCGTGGACATGGGCGTCCGGACGTCGCGGGGCGTTCAGTGCGACGGTCTCGCGCGCCTTCCGGATGCTCTGTCGCGCAGCGGGAACGGCGTCCGCACCGCGGATCTCGACGGCGGAGACCGCCGCGAGGGCGCGTGCGACCGCCAGACGAGCAGGCGTGTGGGGATGGGAGAGCGCGGGGAGCATCGCGATGACATATCCGAGCAGCGCACCGATGGTCGCCGCGGCGGTGACCAGGCCCGCATCGCCCCATCCGTCGGAGAAACCGGCGGCGCCGGCGGCCGCGAAGATGAGGATCACCGGGCCGGGGCCCATGAGCGAGAAGGCCGTGAACACCCAGTACGCGACGGCCGAGCCCAGCGAGAGCGCAACGATCTGCACCCACAGCGGGGCGCCCATCGCGCCGAGCGCAGCCCCGAAGGCGGTGTAACCGACGATGCCGAGGCCGACCCACGGAAGGCGCACGGCGAGAAGCGGATACGGCTCGTATCGCAGGAAGGCACTGGTGAGTGCGCCGAGGGCGGCGAAGCCGGCGACTTGTCCGTAACCGAGCAGACCGCCGCCGACGAGGGCGAGCATCGTCGCGAACCCCACGCGCAGCGCCACGGCCACGGTCGGATCGCCGCGCCGCACTTCGAGGGCGTCCTTCCACGCGCTCGCCGACAGCGGATGCGCGAGCGCTCTCCGGGTGTGACGGAGCTGAGGGCGGTCGTCGAGTCGGCGGTCCAGCATCCGTCCACCCTATTGTTTCACTGGTAAAATATCTATGAAATTGTTCGTCCGCTGCCGTTAGACTTGCCACATGCCCTCCGAGACGCCCCAGCCCGATTACGTCGATCGCGTACGTCTCGGATGGACCGCCCACTACCCCGGCCTCGACCTGCGCCCCATCGACGTGATCGGTCGCATCACCCGCATCGGGTCGCTCGCGCTCACCTACTTCGATCGGGAACTCGAACCGAGCGGCATCAGCCGCAGCGAGTTCGAGGTACTCAGCGCGCTCGCCCGCAGCGACCACCCGTTACGCGCCAGCGAAGTCACCTCGATCACGGGGATCTCCGGTGCGTCGACGACGAAGCACACCGAGCGACTCGCCAAACTCGGTCTCGTCGAACGCACACGACTCGAACGCGACGGCCGCGTCGTCCTCCTCACCCTCACCGACGACGGGCGCGCACTCGTCGAGAAGGAGTTCCCGCGACGCCTGGCACGCGAGCGGCAGATGCTCGACGGACTCGACGACGACGAGGTTCAGGTCCTGTCCGACCTGTTGCGCAAGGTCGTCCGCAACGTCGAGAACCACTATCCGGCCTGATCCCCCGAACAGGTCAGGGCATCTCCTGCGTCTCGGCCCGTTCGATCTCGCTCACGGCGCGGCGCAGATACGCCTCGGGAGCCACGCGGCGTGCAGCGACGAGATCGGCGACGACGAGCAGGCCCGCGGCCAGATACTGCTCGGGACGGATCTTCGGGCGTTCGGCGTCGGAATCGGACACTCCGAGCGCACCCGTGAGCACGGCAACAACGGCTTCGGGTTCGAGCGATGGCAGCCATCGCAGTCCGGAACGGACGGAGCGTTCGAGCACGGCCTGCACGTCCTCACCGGCGAGACCGTCGGGATGCAGTTCCTCGAGCAACTCCCGGACCATGCCCGCGTGCACGGCCGTGACCTGCTCGTAGGGCAGGTCGACCAGTACCGCGACCGCCTCGTCGAAGGGCTCGGCCGACTCGCTGCGGGCAGCGGCGAGCGCATCGGCGGTGGCCGTCGCGATCTCCCGCGGCGTTCTCGGCCAGTGGTCGGGCCACACAGCGATCTCCTGTCCTTCCTCCGGACGCCCGGTCACAGGCGTTCCTGCAACGCGAGCGCGTCGTGCGGTGCACAGCCTTTCATGTCGTTGTCGAAGTACACGTAGACGTCCCTGCCGTCGCCCAGCCATCCGCGGATCCGCTCGGCCCACACGTCGAGAACGTCGGGGGTGTACCCGCTCGCATACAGCTCCTTGTCGCCGTGCATCCGCACGTAGACGAAATCGCTCGTGACGTCGGTGAGGAACGGGAACTTTCCGGCCGTGTCGGCGACGACGAGCCCGATGTCGTGCGCGCGCAGCAACTCCACGGCCTGCGGGCTCGCGAGGTCGGGATGCCGCACCTCGACGGCGTGCCGCAGCGGACGCTCGGCGTCCACCTCCACCCACACCCGATCGTCGGCGAGTTTGTCGGTGTGCCGGCGGGCGAGTTCGCCGGCGGCCATCGTCGTGCGGGGCAACCGGGTGAAGAAGTCCGCGAACCTGTCCTCCTCGAAACCGAGCGTCGGCGGGAGCTGCCACAGCACCGGACCGAGCTTCGGGCCGAGCGCGAGCACACCGGAGGCGAAGAAATTGGCGAGGGCGTCGTCGACACCCGCGAGCCGTTTCATGTGGGTGACGAACCGCCCGCCCTTGACGGCGTAGACGAAGTCGTCGGGTGCGGCGTCCCGCCACGCGAGATAGCTGCTCGGGCGCTGCAGCGAATAGAACGAGCCGTTGATCTCGATCGATCCGAACCGCTGGGCGGCGTATTCGAGTTCCCGGCGTTGGACGAGTCCTTCCGGATAGAAGTCTCCGCGCCAGCCCGGATAGCGCCATCCCGATATCCCGATCCTCGCCCCGGCCACGTTTCCGAGCGTAACCTCGGCTTCGATTCGGCACGCGAAGCAGCACGACCGCGCTTATCCTCTGGGCTACAAGATCACATCACACGCCAGGAGCCGTCATGTCCACGAGCTCGGTTTCTTCCAACGATCCGTTCCGATCATTACTGAAGCAGATCTGGTGGGTGGTGCTGCTGCGCGGCATCCTCGCGGTCCTCTTCGGTGTCGTCGCACTCGTCTGGCCCGGCATCACCGTGTGGGCGCTGGTGGTCGTCTTCGCGGCCTACGCGATCATCGACGGCATCGTACTGGTCGTCCAGTCGGTCCGTGACAAGCCCGAGGGCTGGGGCTGGTGGCTCGCCATGGGCGTCGTCTCCGTCCTCGCCGGCCTCGTCGCACTGTTCTGGCCCGGCATCACCGCACTCGCACTGCTGTACGTGATCGCGTTCTACGCCATCCTGTTCGGCATCACCGGCATCGTCGGCGGCATCCGGTTCCGGAAGGTCCCCGAGTCCGGATGGGTGTGGTCGGTGCTCGCCGGCGTCGTCGCCGTCCTGTTCGGCATCGTGCTGCTGATCTTCCCCGGCGAGGGCATCCTGAGCCTGATCGTCCTGCTCGGCATCTACGCGATCCTGTTCGGCGTGCTGCTCATCATCCTGGCGTTCCAGGCACGCAGTGCGGCGAAGAAGGCCGGCGTCATCTGACCACCGGCCTTTTCCCCGATCGATCTCAGGCGTTGCGCAGGCGACCCCACGCGTGCCAGCGGTCGATCTCGATCCACGCGTTGACGCGCTTGCCGTCGCGCGCGTGGTACGGCTCGCCCGTGTAGTGGCGAGCGATCCGGTCGATGTCCTCCAGGGACGGATCGTCGGTGAATTCGACGACCCGCCCCTGGAGGCTCACGTGCGTGATCCAGTCCTGCGGATCCATCGCCGACAGGCTCACCCGCGGATCGTTCCGCAGGTAGTCGAGGCGCTTACGGGTGGAGTCCATGTTGACGAGGATGCGGCCGTCCTCGTAGACGTACCAGGTCGGAACGGACACCGGATGACCGTCCGGGCGCAGAGAGCTGATCGTGGCGTAGTTGGGCTGGGTGAGGAATTCTGCGACGGCCCCGGGCACGGGTCGTTTCGGCACGGCACTCCCTTTCGATGCGGTGGATGGATCTCGATATCGAGACTAGGCCGCGATTCCCGGCGAAACCGTCCCGGGTGACGAGGGGAGGACCGACCATGGAGGTCGGGATCCTCGAAAGGAGACGATCATGCCGCGATATCTCTGGCAGGTGAACTACACCGCGGACGGCGCACGCGGGTTGCTCACGGACGGCGGTACGTCCCGGCGCGACGCCATCGTCCGGATGGTCGAAAGTGTGGGCGGGACGGTCGATTCGGTGCACTTCGCGCTCGGTGGTCACGATCTGTACGTGCTCGGCGAGGTGCCCGACGAGATCGCGGCCGCGACACTCGAACTCCGCACCATCGCCTCCGGCGCCGCGCGCTCCACGCCGATCGCCCTGCTCACCCCCGAACAGGTCGACGAGGCCGCGCGCCGCGACGCGAGTTACCGGACGCCGGGGAGCCAGGACGGCTGACCGCTCGCCTCCCGCGACGCACTGCTGGGTATCGTCTGCTCATCCTGTTGCTTTCTCGAAGAAAGTGAATTCGTGATGAGTGTGCGCCCGGCCCAGCGCAGTGACCACCGACCGGCCCGCATCCACCCGGCATGGTGGGTCGCCGCGGTGGCCTTCCTCGCGTTGTTCGGCGCCGCCGGCTTCCGGGCGGCACCCGGCGCGCTCATGGTGCCGCTGCACGACGAGTTCGGCTGGTCGACGAGCGTCATGTCGCTCGCGGTCAGCATCAACCTCGTCCTGTTCGGACTCGTCGCACCGTTCACCGCCGCCCTGATGGACCGGTTCGGCATGCGCCGGGTGATCTCGTCGGCGCTGTTCCTGGTGGCCCTCGGCGCCGGTGGCAGCGTCGCCATGACCGCCTCGTGGCAGTTGCTCGTGTTCTGGGGACTGCTCATCGGTACCGGCACGGGGTCGATGGCTTTGGTCCTGGCGGCGACCATCGCCGACCGGTGGTTCGTCGAGCGGCGCGGCCTGGTGATGGGCATCCTCACGGCCGGTTCCGCGACCGGCCAGCTGGTGATCCTCCCTCCCGTGGCCGCGCTCGCGGAGAACGTCGGGTGGCGGCAGGCCTCCCTCGTGATCGCCGCGGCGGCGCTCGTCGTCGTCCCGCTGGTGTGGGCGGTGATCCGCGATCATCCCGACGAGCGCGGCGTCCTGCCCTACGGGGCCGACCCCGAGACCTACATCGCGCCGGCGCGGGCGACCGGTGGTGCCGTCGGCCGCGCTCTCGAAGGGCTGGTCTTCGCGGTGCGTCACCGGGCGTTCTGGGCCCTCGCGATCGCCTTCGCCATCTGCGGAGCCACCACCAACGGACTCGTCGGCATCCACTTCATCCCGTCGGCCCACGACCACGGCATGCCCACGACCACCGCGGCGAGCCTCATGGCCGCCGTGGGGATCTTCGACATCGTCGGCACCATCGCCTCCGGATGGCTGACCGACAAGTTCGACCCCCGCAAGCTGCTGGCCTTCTACTACACCTTCCGCGGCGTGGGTCTGCTCCTGCTGCCCTGGTTGCTGCAGGAGTCCGTGCACCCCAGCATGATCCTGTTCGTCGTGGTCTACGGCCTGGACTGGGTCGCCACCGTGCCGCCGACTGCGATGCTGTGCCGCCGGATCTTCGGCGACCGCGGAACCATCGTGTTCGGCTGGGTGTTCGCCTCCCACCAGATCGGTGCCGCGGCGGCCGCTTTCGGAGCCGGGGTCATCCGCGACAACCTCGGCACCTACACCTACGCGTGGTGGGCCGGAGCGTCCCTGTGCGCGGTCGCCGCGTCGCTGTCGATTCTCACCAGGGGCCGCGTCGCCACGACCGCACCGATGGGCCGCAACTGAGCGACGCGACCGCGTGCGGATCGTGACGACGCAGGACGCTATCCGGCTCGGAAGTCGCGTTCACTACCGGCCCACTCGCGGGCCCACTCGCGCAGTTCCACGGCGCGGATCTTCGAGCCGTTGCCCCCGACCGTGGTGGGCATCCGTTCGATGACATGGATCGCCGTGGGCACCTTGAAGGCGGCGAGGGTCTCGCGGCACCAGGCCCGAAGGGTCACCGAGGTCGTGTCCGCGGGTGCGTCGTCGGTGGGGACGACGAAACCGATCGCCTCCGTGTAGCCGCCGTCGCCGGCGATGCCGACGACCTTGGCCGTGGCCACGCCGGGATGCTCCGCCAGACGCGTCTCGATCTCGGCGGGGTCGACGAGGAAGCCGCGCAGGCGCAGGACGTCGCCCATCCGGCAGACGTAACGGAAACCCCCGTCGCCGAGGTCGACGGCGAGGTCGCCGCTGCGGAACCAACCGTCGGCCGTGAACGCGCGCGCGGCGGCGTCGGGGTTGCCGAGATAGGCGTCGACGACGTTCGGGCCGCGGAACTGCAGTTCGCCCTGTTCGCCGGCCGGGAGGACCCGATCGTCGTAGGGATCGGCGACCCGCAGTTCGATCGCCGTGTCGACCGCGCGTCCGCCACCGTTCCAACGCACCGATTCCGGATCGTCGGCGTTCCACAGCATCGCGAGGGCGAAGACCTCGGACGAACCGAACACACCGGAGGTGTGGGTGCCGAATTCGTCGCGCAGCCATCGGGCGATCTCGTGGGAGCGGCCGAGGAAGTCGGCGATGCCGACCCAGCGCAATGACGACAGATCGACGCGTTCGCCGTCGTGCCAGGCGTCGTAGAGACGGCCGAACAGGTCGTCGGCGCCCACCGCGTGCGTGACCCCGACCTCCCGCATCCGGCGCAGGACCGCATCCGGATCGAAGACCGTCTCCATGAGCAGCGCTCCCCCACCGGCGAGCGCCGCCATCGCGGTACTGAAACCGAAGACACCCGAGACCGGGAGCACGCACAACGCCACGTCGCCCTCGGCGACCTTCATGACCGCGGCGTCGGCGCGTCCGTGACGGACGACCGCGTTGCCGCGATGTGCGGCCAGCTTGGGCACGCCCGTGGAACCGGATGTCGTGAACGCCACCGCGATCCGATCCTCGGGATCGTCGTCGATCCCGGCCGGCGTGAGTGTCGCGGTGTCGGGGGTCTCGGGAGCGCTCGCGCCACGCGTGTCGCCGCTGCCGGCCGTCCACGCGCCTCCGCCGAGATCGAAGTCGGCCGGGGACGCCGAGGGGTTCGCCGGTCCGGGCACCACCGCAACCACCGGGGTGGACACATCGGGCACGGACGCCGCGGCCTCGGTGAGCCGACCGAACAGGTCGAGTCCGTGGAAGGCAGCCGGCACGGCCACGACGGCAGGTCGTGCGGCGGTGAGTATGTGCGCGACCTCACGGGTGTTGTAGCGGGTGTTGACACCGATGACGTGGGCACCGAGCGCGGAGGCCGCGAACTGCCACACGAGTGCGTCGGACCAGTTCGGCAACATCACCGCGATGCACTGGCCGGCGCGCAAGCCGATGCCGTCGAGTTCGCTGCGCACGGCCTCGACCCGGTCGCGGAACTCTCCGCGGCTGCGGGCCACCGCCACGTCGTCGACGATGTCGTAGGCGATCGGGGCATCCGGATTCGCGGCGACGAGCCCGTCGAGCAGTGCGGGCAGGGTGTCGGTGCGGGTGGTGGTCACAGCGCTGCCTCCTCGGGAACAGCGACCCGACGCAGTTCACCGATCCAGGTGTCGGCGAGCGCGGCGAAGTCGTCGATCTCCTCCATCGGATAGTGCCCGATACCGGCCAGTGCCGTGAAGCGGGCGCGTCCGGGAAGTGCGTCGTTGATGGTGTCCGCTGCCCGGGCCACGGCGTCGGGGTCGATCCACGGGTCGTCGACGCCGGCGACGAGGTGGATCGGTGCGGTCACCCGGTCGAGGCGGTCGCGCACGTCGTGGGTTCCCCAGCCGATGAGGTCGGACGACGAGATCTCCGGGTCCTCCCGCTTGTGCATGAGCGCGATCGTGTGCGCCTTCACCTCCGGAACCGAACGTCCCACGGATGCAAGAGTTCCCAGATAGGTGCGCTCGGAGCGCGACGGTCCGGCGACGTCCTCGAGTTCGCGGCGCAGACCGGTGACGTTGACGCGGCCCGGGCCGGGCTCGGCTTCCATCGCCACGGCCCCGGACAGCGGACGGTCCGGGCGGGTCGCAAGTTCGAGTGTGAGCTTGCCCCCGATCGAGCAGCCCATGACGAACGGCCGGTCGATCCCGAGCGCGTCGAGCACCTCGCACAACCAGTCGCCGTAGGTGATCAGGCTCGTGACGGGGCCGCCGGGTGCCGGTTCGGAACGTCCGTGGCCGGGCAGGTCGGGGACGACCACCCGGTAGCCGCGGTCGGCGAGATCCCGGGCCGCGTGGCGCCACTGCACGCCGCTCTGGCCCGCAGTGTGGATACACAGGACGGTGGGCAGGTCGGTCGCGTCGAGCGCGTTGCCGGATCGTGCGTCGGGAGTGACGATCTCGACGAAGCCGAGCGCTCCGCCGATCTCCAGGTAGCGGGCCTCGATCATGAGCGGGCCTTTCGGGCGAGGGCGCGGGCGTGCCCGATGATCGTGTTGAGCGGCTTGGTCAGGCGTAGGTATTCGTATCCGTCTCCGGTGGAGGAGAATTCGCCGCGGATGGCGCGGCGCATGAAGTCGTTCTCCTCGGACAGGACGAGATCGGTCCAGGCGTGGTCGGACGCGACGAAGGTGAACGTCGCGCCGTGCGGGGTGCGCCGGGTGACGTCGACGATCCGCCCCTTGTAGATGCGCAGGTGCAGTTCGATCTCGCCGCTGCGCAGTCCGACGGTGCCGTCCCAGGTGGACAGCGAGGAAGTGAAGTCCCGGTCTTCCGAGAGGCTCTCGGCGAGCAGTGCGCCCCAGGCGGGTGTGCAGAAGTCCAGTTCGGGAACCGTCGGCTGTTCGTCGTCGAAGGTCCATGTCTCGGTGCCGGATTCGCGTACCGTGCCGGCCTGGTCCACGAGCCGGACGTAGCGGTGCGCGGTCCGTCCGGACACGCGGGTGATCGCGGTGTCCGCCGATACGACGTCCGATGCGGAGACCGGATCGTGTGCGTTCCAGTCGAATCCGGACGGTACGCCACCGGGAACGGACGGGACGAGCGAGGCGACGGCCAGGGCACCGAGGACGGGTGAGTTCGCCGGTGCCACCGTACCGGAGGCGGTCAGGACATCGGCCACGGTGCGGGGTTCCGAGGCGGTGCGGTCCCCGACGGTGAGCGGGCGGGTGACGGTGTGTGCGCTCATGCCTGCTCGGGCCTTCCCAGGAGTTCGTCGGAGATGATGCGCATCTGGATCTCGCTGGTGCCCTCGAAGATCTTCGTCAGACGTGCGTCGCGCCAATGGCGTTCGACCTGGAAGTCGGTGGTGTATCCGGCGCCGCCGTGGATCTGCACGGCCTCGCTGGTGACCTGCTCGGCCATCTCGGTGGCGACGAGCTTGCACATCGACGCCTCGAGCGAGCACCGCCGGCCGGTGTCGATGTCGGTGGCGACCGAGTACATCAGCTGGCGCGCTGCCTCGATGTCGGCGGCCATCTTCGCGATCTTGAACCTCAGATGCTGGAAATCGCCGATGGGACGGCCGAACTGGCGGCGGGTGTGCACGTACTCGATCGAATCCTCGAGCGCGGCGCGGGCGAGACCGATGGCGCGGGCGGCAGTGTGGGCACGGCCCACCTCGAGACCGGACACGGCGAGATAGAAGCCCTTGCCCTCCTCGCCGAGCATCTTGTCGGCCGGGATGCGGAAGTTGTCGAACGACAGTTCCCAGGTACTCCACCCGAAGTAGCCGATCTTGCGGACCTTGGTACCCGAGATGCCCTCGGGGAACACACCGCGTTCCTTCTCGACGAGGAAGGCGCTGATGCCGCGATGCGGCTTGGCCGGGTCCTTGTTCGGATCGGTGCGGGCGAAGAGCACGAGGTAGTCGGCCTCGTCGGCATAGGTGCACCACATCTTGGTGCCGTTGACGACCCACTCGTCGCCCTCGCGCACGGCGCGGCACGAGATGTTCGCGACGTCGGAGCCGGCCTCGGCCTCCGACAGGGCATACGCGCCGAGGTACTCACCGCGCGCGACCTTCGGCAGCAGCGCCGCCTCCTGCTCGGGAGTGAAGCCGCCGCCCATGCCGTTGCCGCGGGCGAGCAGACCCGACACGCTCATCCATGCCCGCGACAGCTCCTCGGCCACGAGGCAGTACTCGAAGACGCCGAGCCCGAGACCGCCGTGTTCCTCGGGGATCATGATCCCGAAGAAGCCGATCTCGGCCATCTCCTTCTTGAGGGAGTCGGGGATGGTGCCCTGGACCGGGTCGAGTTCGTTGGCGACGGGCAGCACCTTCGTCATCGCGAAGTCGCGGGCGAGGTCGCGGATCGCGAGGCGTTCCTCGGTGAGATAGCGCGGGGAATCGGTGCGCGGCTGCGAGGGGCGGTGGGTCATGGGAGGTGCACTCCTTCGATGGACCGGAGTAGGTCATTAACGCTTGTTCACCCAGTACAGCACGGCACCCATGACCCGTCAACGGTTCAGCGCGAATATCCGACCAGATTGAGCGCGTATCCGGCGAAATCGTCGGCGACCTCCTGTGCCGAGAGGGGTCCGCTCTCCCGGAACCAGAGGGGGATGCCAGCGCACATCGTCAGCACCGCGGTGACCCCTTGATGCACTCGTTCGATCGTGAAAAGTCCCTGCTCCACACCGTCTTCCGCGATATCGACGAAGAGTTGTTCCTGCGCGTCGCGTGAGCCCACCACGCGCTTGCGGTCGAGCGGGCCGAGATACCGCAGTTCCGAATTCGCCACCAGGCAGGCCCGCGGATTCCGCGCGGTGTACAGCGCGTGGGCCGCGACCGCCGCGCGCCACCGCTCGGCCGGATCGTCACGGACCTTGCGCAGCGCGTTGCGGGTCGCCGTGAACTGCTCGTCACTCGCGCGGCGGAGAATTTCCACGAGCAGTTCCGACTTGTTCTCGAAGTGGTTGTAGACGTTGGCAGCGCTGCAACCTGCGGCGTTGGCGATATTGCGCATCGTCGCCCCGTGGAATCCGCACTCGTAGAACTCGTCGAGCGCGGTCTCGAGAATCCGTTCCCGAATGGACGAGGACGCTCCGTTCGACCGGCTGTTCATCCCTGCACAGTAGGCACACATCGCGCCGACCAGCAAGAACCTTCCCGTTGACGGGCATGCGCACGCTTGTTATGGTCCAGCTCACATGAACGGACGTTAATAAAACGCACAACGGAGGATCTGCTGTGTCCAGCCCCCATCCCGGACCGTCCCTGCTCGACCGCATCACCCACCTCGAAGACCTCGAGGCGATCCGGAAGCTCGATGCGCAGTACTGCCGCCACCTCGACGACGGCAACTGGGACGCGCTCATGGAGCTGTTCACCGATGACGGCGAGTTCGACGGCCTGTCCCACCCGCAAGGAAAGGAGGAGATGCGCACCTTCTTCGCGGGACTCGCCGACGGCGGCCTGACCTCCTTCTGGCACTTCATCACGAACCTCGAGATCGACCTCGACGGTGACCGCGCCACCGTGCGCTCGTTCCTGTGGCAGCCGTGCGTCACCGACGGCACCCCCGCGATCGCGGCCGGTCGCTACAACGACGAGGTCGTCAAGGTCGACGGCCGCTGGCTCTACAAGGTCAAGCAGGTGCGTTTCCACTTCTTCGGACCGCTCGAGGCCGGGTGGGACGAGAACCTCTTCGCGCTCGACAGCGCCCGCGGCGCGGCGGTGCGGGCATGACCGACACCGTGAACGGCGTCCCCACCTCGTCCCCGGAGGACGAGCTCGTCTGGACGCGGATGCTCCGTCTTCCCGAGATCGCCGAGTTGCGTCGCCGACGCGCCCGCGTGACCAACACGCTCGGTGGCATTACCGTCGTGCTGTTCACGTCCTTCCTCGTCGCCTTCATCGGGTTCCCCGACCAACTCGGCGCCACCGTCGTCCTCGGCATCCCGCTGTCGCTGTGGGTGGTGTTCTCCCAGTTCGCCGGAACCTGGGTGCTGGTCTGGGCGTACTTCCGTCTCTCCCGCACCTACATCGGCCCCGCCGTCGACGACGCCGTGGTGGCCGTCGAACGGAACCGTCCCGCATCCGAGGAGGTCGCATCATGACCGGTGACGCCGATTATCTCGCCATCGCGATCTGCAGCGCCGTCATCTCCCTGACCCTATGGGTGACCTTCGCTGCATCCCGGCGCGTGAAGAGCGCCGACGGATTCTTCGCCGCAGGTCGCTCGATCTCGAGTTGGCAGAACGGATTCGCCATCGCGGGCGAATTCATCTCCGCCGGCAGCTTCCTCGGCACCACCGGTCTGATCTTCTCCAAGGGCGTCGACGGCACCGTCATCCTGTTCACGTCCGTCATCTCGTTCCTGCCGGTGCTGTTCCTCCTCGCGGAGAAGATGCGCAATCTCGGCAAGTACACCCTCGCCGACGTCCTCGTCTTCCGCACCGACTCGCGGAACGTGCGGGTCGCGGTCGCGCTGAGCACGATCGCCACCGGCACCTTCGTGCTGCTCGCCCAGCTCGTCGCCGCGGGTGTGCTCCTCGAATCCGTCTCGGGCATCCCGTTCTGGCTGTCGGTGGTGGTCGCCGGATCGCTCATGGGCATCTACGTCTTCGTGGGGGGCATGCTCGCCACCACCTGGGTGCAGGTCATCAAGTCGACGATCCTGTCGGTGCTCGCGATCATCGTGTGCTTCGGCATCCTGGCGCAGTTCGGGTTCGCATTCCCGAAGGTCCTCGACGCCGCAACCGACAACGCCGTCGCGGGCGACGCGATCCTGTCCCCCGGCCTGATCTTCGGCCAGACCAGCGCGATCAACCTCGTCTCCTACGCGCTCGCGTTCGCCCTGGGCACCGCCGGAATGGCGCACATCCTCATCCGGTTCTTCACCGTCCCCGAGGCCACGACGGCACGTCGCTCGCTCGGCTGGACCGTCGCGCTGTGCAGCCTGTTCTATCTGATCGTCATCGTGATGGGCTTCGGCGCCGCGGCCGTGCTCGGACCGAACGGCACCGATCTCGTCGGGCCCGGTGGCAACCTTGCGGCACCCGTCCTCGTCACCGAACTCGGTGGCGGAGCCGGCACGGTCGGTGGGTCCATCGCGCTCGCACTCGTCGCCGCGGTCGCCTTCGCGTCCATCGTCGCAGTGGTCGCCGGTGTCGTGATCTCCGCGGCCGGCACCTTCGCCCGCGACGTGTGGCCGGCGGTCACGCGGAAGGAACCGATCGAGAATCTCGACGCGGACGAGCAGGCCCGGGAGGACCAGGCCCAGGCCCGCATCGCCCGGTACGGGGCCGTGTCCTTCAGCGTCCTCGCCATCGGCCTGGCCATGCTCATCGGCGACGACACCAACATCACCTTCTTCATGGGCATGGCGTTCATGGTGGCCGGCAGTGCGCATCTGCCCGCTCTCGTGCTGAGCCTGAACTGGCGGCGCTTCAACGCCACCGGCGCGGTCTGGGGTGTGCTCACCGGTCTCGTCTCGACGGTCGTGAGCCTGATGTTCACCGAGGCCCTGTGGATGGGCAGCGGCCCCGCTCCCCTGACCATCCAGCTCCCGGTGATCGTCACCATGCCGCTCGGCATTGCCGCGTGCGTGATCGGATCGATCGTCGGCGAGAAGCGTCGGGGACGAGGCCGCCTCGAGGACGAAAAGTTCGCGGAGATGCTGGTGCGCGCGGAGACCGGCATCGGCGCGGAGGTCGCCGCCACGCACTGATCCGTCAGCGATATTTCGGGTTCGCGACCTTCAGCCGGTTCGCGGCCAACCCCCTGACCACCTCGGCGACCTGCGGGTCGTCGAGGTGATCTCGTCCTGCACGCACACCGAGGGCGAGTTCGGCTTCGGAGCGGTAGCCGAGCCCGGCGAGCCGCACCCGATAGGTCTCCCGCACCGCCGGGGCGAAGAGGGCCTCCCGTGCGGCGATGCCGAGAACGTGCGCCGCCACCCGGCTGCGGTAGCGGGTCTTCGCATCGGCGCCCGCCCCGACCTCCAGGACGAACTCGCGCACTGCCCCGAGCAGCTCCTCGACGGGCGGTGCTCCCAGGAACTGTGGGGTGGCGGGCGGAGTCTCCGTCTCGTCGTGGGGAGGGACGTCGAGCAGGTCCAGCAGGTCGTGTTCGCACTCGGCGACGCGCCGGCCGATGGCGAGCAGTTCGAGGGTGTTGTCGCCTCCCGTCGCCGCTGCGGCGGCCTGCATCCGGCAGATCACCGCCCACCGCAGCGAGCCGTAGACCTCCCACCAGTGGAGGACCTCGGGGTCGGGACTCTCGCCCGATTCGTCGGCGTACCCGCGGAACAGGTCGTCGCGGGAACCGAATCCGCCCACCGGATGCGGCGAACCGAAACGCCAGGTCCGGGTGCACAGCCACCCGAGGTCCTCCATCGGGTCACCGACGTGCGCCAGTTCCCAATCGAGCACCCCGCGCACGCCCTCCGCGTCGACGAGGAGGTTCCCGTTGCGGAAGTCGCCGTGCACGAACGTTTTCCCGGTCGCCGGTGGACGGTTGCGGAGGAGCCACGCGAACGCGGCCTCGAGCGTCGGCACGGGGTTGCCGTTGGTGAGGTACTCGTCGAACAGGGAGGTCAGCGGGTCGTGTTCGGGCAGGTTCGGTACGGCCTCGATGTCCATGCGGTGGATCCGGGCGAGGATGCGTCCGAGTTCGTAGGGCAGTGCGGCGCGGACCTCGGCCAGATTCTCGTCGCGCAACAACTTCTGCGGCAGTGCCTCGCCGGGCACCTTCGACATCACGAGGTAGGCGCCGATCCCGGGGTGCGGTTCGTCGCCGCTGCGGTCGATCACGTCGGGCACGGGCACGCCGATGCGGGCGGCCTCGTCGAAGGACGCCGCTTCCATTGCGATCCTGCGTGCGTCCTCGCGTCCTGGCGGGTCGCGGCGCAGGATCAACTCCCGGGTGTCGCCGGTGGCCGACACCGCGGTGATCGCCCAGGTCTCGCGGCTCGCACCACCGGTGAGCCGTTCGATGCGCCGCAGCGTCCAACTGCCGTCGAGTACCGACGAAAGACGCTTCGTCAGTTCGTCTTTCAATTCACCGCTGACGCCACCCACCGCGACCTCCCCTGTTCGGTTTCCTGCGGTGGATACTCCCACGGTGATCCGCGGTGTGCGAGTACTTCGGCCGTGGAGGGTCAGGCTGCGAACCCCACCGCGCCGATCACCGGGATGATCGTCATGAAGACGATGGCGAGCGCGAACAGCGTGATCGTGATCTTCTTGTCCCAGCGTGATCGCGTCCCCGTCGCGGCGAGCATGAAGAAGACGAACCCCACGCAGATCGATCCGATACCGATGACGACGGGTGTTTCCAACATGCCTCCATCATCACCCATCGCGGGTCGGCGCTTCGGGGTCGGTCATCTGTCGGCCGCCGGCTGGAACAGTTCGATCGGATTGCCGGCGGGGTCGGCGAGCAGGATCTGACGACCGCCCGGACCGGTCACCACATCGCTTCGGAGTTCTATGCCGGCACCACGCAGGCGAGCGATCTCGGCGTCGAGGTCGTCGACGACGAGGTGGATCCGGTTACGGCCCGGACCGACGAACTCCTCGGGGGTGGCGCGGGCCCCGGAACTCGCCGGCCCGGACAGCAGCAGCCGCAGCGAACCCCTGATCACATCGGCGAAAGCGGGCGCGGGGTGGGTGAGCACGGTGAAGCCGAGATAACGGGTGTAGAAGGCGACGGCCGCGGGCACGTCGTCGACGAGGTATCGGACGCTGACGTATTCGTCGGTAGTGGTCATCGGTTGCTCCTGGTCATGTTGTGACGGCATGGGTCTCGCACAGATATCGGATGCGGGTGTCGATCTCGGCCGCGATGACACGGAAGGCCGGATAGGTCTCTTCGTCGGCACCGCCGGCCGCCGCCGGGTCGGGGATACTCCAGTGGATCCGGCGAGTCTCGCCGTCGAATTCGGGGCATACCTCGCGGGCCTTGTCGCACAAGGTGATCACCGTGCCGAACCGGCGGCCGGCGAGGCTGTCGAGGTGGCGGGGATGTCGGTCGGCGATGTCGATCCCGAATTCTTCTCGCAGCACCCGCACCGTGTTCGGGTGCATGTTCCGTTTCGGGCAGGTGCCTGCGCTGGTCGTGTCGACGGTCCCGCCGGTGCGCTGCCGGAGCAGAGCTTCCGCGATTGCGGAGCGCGCACTGTTGCCTGTGCACACGAACAGCACCGGTGAGGGCGTCTCGGATGTGAACGTCACAGGCGGGCGGTTGCACCCCAACCCCGGATGCAGTGCGGCACCTACGCCGGCCAGCATCTCGGTGCATCGGTCGAGGTCGAGGTGGTAGTAGCTGTCGCGGCCGTCGAAGCTGCTGCGGGAAACCCGCACCAGCCCGCCGTCGCGGAGCAGGCGGAGGTGATAGGAGACGAGGTTCTGCGGCTCCCCGACCAGTGACACCATCTCCCGGACCCGATAGTCGCCGCCGGACAGCGCCGCGAGCAGCTGCCATCGCACCGGGTGGGCGGCCAACTGCACGAAGGCCGGGACAGGTTGACGCACCGACTTCATCACCCGATGATAGCACCAGATACATCAAATCATTTTGATTCAATTTGGATGCGCGCGAAGGAGCCGTGATGTCGGAGACGACAGGGACGGGCACGCCCGAGGGGTTACAACGGCGCCTCGGGGCGGCCGACGCAGTCGTGATCGGCCTCGGATCGATGCTCGGGGCGGGGATCTTCGTGGCCCTGGCGCCCGCAGCCGGAGCTGCGGGGTCGGGCCTGCTGATCGGGCTCGCGGTGGCGGCAATCGTGGCGTACTGCAATGCGTCCTCGTCGGGACGGCTGGCGGCACGGTACCCGGTCTCCGGTGGCACATACGTGTACGGACGCGAACGGCTCGGCGAGTTCTGGGGATATCTGGCAGGCTGGTGTTTCGTGGTCGGCAAGACCGCCTCGTGCGCGGCCATGGCGTTGACCGTCGGCCTCTACATTTGGCCCGAGCAGGCGCACGCGGTTGCGGTCGCCGCGGTCGTGTTGCTCACGGCGGTGAACTATCGCGGTGTCCAGAAATCGGCACTGGCGACCCGGATCATCGTGGCGATCGTGCTGGCCGTACTCGCCGCGGTGGTTGTCGCAGGGTCTACCTCCGGCTCCACCGAGGTGGCCCGACTCGGGTTCGGCACCGACATCACCGTGGGCGGGGTGCTGCAGGCGGGCGGGTTGTTGTTCTTCGCCTTCGCCGGGTACGCGCGGATCGCCACCCTCGGCGAGGAGGTACGCGAACCGGCGCGCACGATACCGCGCGCGATCTCGATGGCACTGGGCGTCACCCTGCTCGTCTATCTGGCGGTCGCTTCGGTCGCGCTGCTGGTATTGGGCCCTCGCACGCTGGCCGAAGCGACTGCACCGTTGTCGAGTGTGGTGACCGCGGCCGGGGTCGAGTGGTTGGAGCCGGTGGTGCGCGCCGGGGCCGTCGTTGCCGCTCTGGGTTCACTGCTCGCCCTGGTGCTGGGAGTGTCGCGCACCACCTTCGCGATGGCACGGGACCGGCATCTGCCGCACGCGCTGGCCGCGGTGCACCCCCGGTTCGCGGTGCCACATCGAGCCGAACTCGCTGTCGGAGTGATCGTCGCGGTCGTCGCCGCAACCGCAGATGTCCGTGCCGCGATCGGATTCTCGTCGTTCGGGGTGCTGGTCTACTACGCCGTCGCCAACGCCTCCGCCTGGACGCTTCCGGGCGGGCGACGCGGGCGCATCATCGCTTCACTCGGGCTGGCCGGATGCCTGACCCTGGCGTTCACGCTGCCCGGCTCATCGGTGCTCACCGGTACGGCCGTGATCGCAGTGGGCGCGCTGATCTACGCCACACGTCGGCGCTTCAGGTCCCAGCCGGAACCGGTTGAACCGCAACGGTAGATCCGTCAGAAATGAGATGCCCATCGGCCTACCGCCGGTCGGAGGTAGCGCCACTGTCGGGCCGAAACGCGCCGTGGGAGGTCATCGGCACGTAGTGCTGCAGGATCACCGCCGCGACCGGTCCGTCGCCCGGTCGGTCGGCGCGCAGGACGAGAAGCCTGCTGCCCCTGCGCGCAGGCTGGTGTTCGAGCGTCAGCGATCAGCCGCCGCCCTCGGCGTCGCTGCCGGTGCGAACAGAGGTTCACAGACGGTGGTGCCGGCCTCGGCCGTGTACCGGTTCGTCGTGCCCGTACGGTGATCGATCATGGTGACCGAGTCGGGATCCCCTCCCGGGACCGATGCCGACGCGGTGTAGCTGTAGCGATGTTCGGTGGTGGCGAACCGCGGGTCGAGTCGAGGGAATTCGCATCCGTGATCGTCGAGCGCGGTGGCGGTGATGCGGCGGGCCCTGCGGTCGACGGTCAGCCGAGTGAGCGTGCCGCCGAAGGCCGGTCCGGCATCGCCCCGATAGTTGCGCAGGTGACCGTTCTACCCTTCCCAGCCGCCGGCCGGATCGTGCGCGACGAGTTCGACGACGGTGCGATCGCCGGCCTCGTGGGCGTTGGTGACGTGAAAGTGGAACAGCGCGTCGTGTTCGAAGGTCGCCGGGTCACCACCGTCCCGCAACACCAGGACGATGGTGGTGCCGAGTTCCGGTCGGTACGACAACGGATCGTCGAAGGGCGCAACCCCAGTGCAACCGGGACGGGATTCCGAACCAGCAAGGGTCCCAGCACGAACACCATGTGCCGATCGGTCAGCGCGAAGTCGTGGACGAATCCGAGCTCGGGAATCGGGATCGTCGCGGGCCCGTGCAGCCGACCACCACGGTCCAACCATCTATCGCCGGTACGCATCGAAGGGCCATCTGCTGGGCGTCATCGTGAACCACGAGCTCGACACTCTCGAACAACTTGTCCTCGGTCGCCTGCGATTCGCCGACGAACCGTGGCTCATCCGCTCCGAAAGGGCAGCACACTGGTCGATATCGTCACCGAGCGGGCACTGAAGCACATCACCGGCCCACCCCTGGCTGCGCACCTCGGGCCGACCCCGGAGACAGCAGTGGAATTCATGGTGGGCGTGGTCTTCAGCCAGTTGCTCTCCCCCGCCCGGCACATGACCCACGCCGACGTCGCCGCGTATGTCACGAACGCGATTTACCGTCCTGACTCACGCGGATCAGCGGTTGAGCTGCGTGATCCGTCCGGTCAGCAGCGTGGCGAACGCCGTCCACGCCGAGTACGGAGCCAGCGCGGCCCCCGCAGCCGGATTCGCCGCGGCCGTCCGGCGGGTCAGATCTGCGGTACTGGCGGCGAGTAGGGCGGCGACCACAGTGGCAGGCATCAACCGATGCCACTTGAAGAACACCCACGACCACGACGCGTTGAGAACGAGATTCGTAGCCAGAGCCGCGATGTAGTTGCGACGACCCGCGTAGTCGTCGGCGTCGGTGTACTCGTCGATCGCGACGGCCGAGGTGACAGCGATATCGGCATACAGCGCCGTCCAGACGATCGGGAACGCCGCGGCCGGAGGCTGGAAACCGGGCTTACGCAACTTGCGGTACCACCGGGAGTCCGTGTCCTGGGAGGCGATCGATCCGACGATCGCGGTGGTCGTGGTGGCAGCGGCGGTCGCGAGAACGGTACTGAGTCTCATGTCTGTCGGCTCCTGTGGATGACGGTTGATCGTCGGCTACCCGAGCCGAAGGCGCACGAAACGGACACCTCGGTAGGGTGGCGGGCCGGGAGGTCGACATGAGTGGATTGCAGCAGGTCGGTGACGGGGTCTGGGCGTTCGTGCGCACCCCCGGCGGTTGGGGTGAGGCCAACACCGGGTTGGTCGTCGCACCGGGAACGGCGTCGCTGGTCGTCGATACCGCATGGGACGTCGCATGGGCGCAGCGCATCGCCGAGGCGCAGGCACCGCTGGTCGCCCATGCTCCGATCACCGACGCGGTGAACACCCACAGCGACGGTGACCACTGGTGGGGCAACGACACGCTGCCATCCGACACACGGATCATCACCAGCGCCGCCGCACTGGACGCCATGCGCGAAGATCTTCCACCGCGCGCCCTCACGGTGCTTGCGGGCACGGGCTCGCTGATCCGGCGGCTGCCGGGACCGATCGGCGCGGCAGGTGCCTACATGGCGCGCGTCCGCGGCGACGCCCGCTTTCCCCGTCGCACACCCCGGATGCCCGACACCATTTTCACGACCTCGCTGTCTCTGGAGATCGGTGGTCGCGTGGTCGAACTCGAGCAGCTCGGGCCGTGCCACACGGCCGGCGATCTCGTCGCCCGTGTCCCCGACGCCGGCGTGGTCTTCACCGGCGACCTGCTGTTCATCGGGTCGACGCCGATCCTGTGGCACGGCCCGCTCGACAACTGGTTGTCGGCGCTCGATCGGCTGCTCGGCTGGGACGCCGACGTGTACGTACCCGGGCACGGGCCGACCTGCGGTGCGGCGGAGATCCGAGCACTGCGCGACTACTGGCTGTGGCTGCGCGATGCCGCCCAGGATCATCACCGGGCCGGACTCACCCCGCTCGAAACAACGCGGAAACTCGTGCTCACGAAAGATTTCGATGCGTGGCGTCACTGGGAGTCGCCGGAGCGCATCGCACTGAGCCTGAGCACGCTGTTCGACCAGTGGAACGGCAACCCACCGGCGCCGCCCACCGTCGCACGTCGCGTCGCAGCCTTCGTCGCGGCCGAAACACTGCTGCGCGAAGGAGCATTCGAGGCGTCCTGACCGCCGGTCAGGACAGGTGCTTCGGCTCCGGGGTCGTCTTGTGCGACCGGTCCGACCCCACGGGCGCGGTTCCGAGCGCGGCCGGGCACTCGTCGCGTCCGGCAGGAGCCAGGGAGATCACGATCGACTTGTAGGTGGGGCAGTTGCTCTTCAGTGCAGTCGAATCGAGCGGGACGAGAGGGTTGGTCTCCGGATAGTAGGCGGCCGCACTTCCCCTCGGCAGGTCGTACTCGACGATCCGGAACCTCGTGGCGCACCGTTCGCGGTCGTCACCGTCCCATCGTGTGAACAGGTCGACGAAGTCTCCGTCGTCGAAACCCAGTGCGGCGATGTCGTCCCGGTGCATGAATATGACGCGACGGCCGCCCTCGATGCCGCGGTAGCGGTCGCTGAGGCCGTAGATGGTGGTGTTGAACTGGTCGTGACTGCGCATCGTCTGCAGCAACAGATGCCCCGGCGGGACCTGAACCACTTCTACCGGCGAGACGGCGAATTCCGCTTTACCCGAATCGGTCTCGAAGCTTCGGGTGTCGCGGGGCGGATGCGGCAGGATGAATCCTCCCGGACGCCGGACGTTGACCTCGTAGCCTTCACAACCCGGGACCACGCGGGAGATGCGCGAGCGGATGTTCGCGTAGTCGTCGCGCATCGCCTTCCAGTCGATCCCGTAGCGGTCGCCGAGCGTGGCCTCGGCGATGCCCGTGATGATCGCGACCTCCGAACGCACGTGCTCGCTGGGCGGTTTCAGCGGTCCTCGGGAGGCGTGGACCGCGCACGTCGTGTCCTCGACCGACACGAACTGCGGTCCCGAGACCTGGACGTCCTTGTCGGTGCGCCCGAGCGACGGAAGGATCAATGCGGTTCTGCCGCAGACCAGATGGGAGCGGTTGGGTTTCGTCGAGATGTGCACCGTCATGTCGATACCTGCCATCGCCCCGGCGGTGACGGCAGTGTCCGGTGCCGCCTGCACGAAGTTGCCGCCGAGGCCGAGGAAGAACCGCACCTTGCCGTCGCGCATCGCCTTGATCGAATCGACCGTGTCGTAACCGTTCTCACGAGGAGGATCGAAACCGAACTCCTTCTCGACCGCGTCGAGGAAACTCTGCGGTGCGCGTTCCCAGATCCCCATCGTGCGGTCGCCCTGGACGTTCGAGTGTCCGCGCACGGGCATGAGGCCGGCGCCGCGCTTACCGATGTTGCCCTGCGCGAATGCGAGATTGCAGATCTCCTTGATGGTCGCGACCGCGTTGCGGTGTTGAGTCAGGCCCATGGCCCAGCAGAAGACCGTTGCCTTCGAGCGTCGCAGCATCTGCGCGGCCTCGGTGATCTGCTGACGCGACAGGCCGGTCGCGGCGACCACCTCATCCCAGTCGATGTCCCGGACGTGTTCGACCCATTCGTCGAATCCCCGGGTGCGGCTCTGCACGAAGTCGTGGTCGAGCGCGTCCCATTCGACGAGCAGCGACCCGAACGTCTGCAGCAGCGCGAGGTCGCCATTCACCCTGATCGACAGATGCAGGTCGGACAGATCCGTTCCCCGACCGAGCACGCCGCGCGGTGTCTGCGGGTTCCGGAAGTTGACCAGCCCCGCTTCGCGCAGCGGGTTGATCGTCAGGATCTTCGCGCCGTTCTGCTTGGCCTCTTCGAGTGCGGTGAGCATGCGCGGGTGGTTGGTGCCGGGGTTCTGCCCCTGCAGGATGATCAGCTCGGCGTGGTGCACATCGTCGAGCGTGACGCTGGCCTTGCCGATGCCGATCGACTCCTGCAGCGCGATGCTCGTGGACTCGTGGCACATGTTCGAGCAGTCGGGCAGATTGTTGGTCCCGAATGCCCGCGCGAACAGCTGGTACACGAAGGCCGCTTCGTTCGATGCCCGTCCGGACGTGTAGAAGGTGGCCTGATCGGGGCTGTCCAGCGACTTCAGCTGATCACCGATGAGGGTGAAGGCCTCGTCCCACTCGATCGGGGTGTAGTGCGTGGCGCCGGGCCGCTTGACCATCGGATGCGTGATGCGGCCCTGCTTGCCGAGCCACAGCTCGCTGTGCTCGGCCAGTTCCGCGATGCTGTACCGCGCGAAGAAGCTCGGGTCGGCACGTCGCTTGGTGCCCTCCTCGGCGACGGCCTTGGCGCCGTTCTCGCAGAACTCGGCGATCTTGCGATGACCGGGGTCGGGATCGGGCCACGCGCAACTCGGGCAGTCGAACCCTTCGGCCTGGTTCAACTCGAGCAGTGTCTCGACCGAACGCACCAGCCCCATCTGCTCGAGGGATCGCTTCACCGCCACGGCGACGCCGGTGACACCCGCTGCGGCCTTCTTCCGGTCTTCGACCTCGAGGTCGCCTTCGTCGTAGTCGGCCTGCCGGTCACGGTTCCGCATTCGATCACCCCTCCCCACGCACGGTTTGCCGAGGAGTACCCCGGTCCGCCGCCTGCCGAAACGGGTCGGCGATTACGCCCGGACCCGCATCGCGCAGCCCCACCCGGACGTACTCTCGGGAAATGGGACGGTCGAAAATGCTCGGAATCCCGGCCGCTGCGGCGGCCGCTGTCGGTGCCTACGATCTTGTGCAGAAGCGCCATTCACTGCTACGCAACTTCCCGATTCTCGGGCACGGTCGCTATCTGCTGGAGTCGCTGGGACCCGAACTGCGGCAGTACATCACGACGAACAACAATGAGGAACGGCCGTTCAACCGCGATCAGCGCCGGTGGATATACGCTTCGTCGAAGAACGTCACCAACACCTTCGGATTCGGCAGCGACAACGACATCGAGTACACCGACGGGTACACGATCATCAAGCACCGCACGTTCTCGGACCTGCCGCCGTCGAGTGCCCCTCACGGGGGCGACAAGGTGTCGCTCCCGTCCGCGAAGGTGCTCGGCGCTGCCCGGGGACGTACCCGTGCCTTCCGTCCCGAGTCGTTCGTCAACATCTCGGCGATGAGCTTCGGTTCGCTGTCCGGTGCCGCCGTGGAAGCACTCAACCGGGGTGCCGGGACGGCCGGATGCCTGCAGAACACCGGTGAAGGCGGCCTGACGACGTACCACCGCAACGGCGGAGAATTGATCTTCCAGATCGGCACCGGCTATTTCGGGTGCCGCGACGAGGACGGACACTTCGACCTCGCACGACTGAAGCGGGTCGTCGAATCGGCACCCGTGCGTGCCCTGGAGATCAAACTCAGCCAAGGCGCCAAGCCCGGACTGGGCGGATTGCTACCCGGAGCCAAGGTCACCCCGGAGATCGCCGAGGTCCGTGGAATCCCCGTCGGCAAGGACTGCGTGAGCCCGTCGCGCCACACGGAGTTCCACGACATCGACAGCCTGCTCGACTGGGTCGAACTGCTCGCAGCCGAAACGGGACTTCCCGTGGGGATCAAGTCCGCCGTGGGCGACACGACCTTCTGGGACGAACTCATACGCCAGATGAGCGAGACCGACCGCGGAGTCGACTTCGTCACCATCGACGGCGGCGAAGGTGGAACCGGCGCTGCACCATTGGTGTTCGCCGACGCCGTATCGCTTCCGTTCCGCAGCGGCTTCGCGCGGGTCTACGCGACATTCGCCGAAGCCGGCTTGACCGACGACGTCACCTTCATCGGTGCCGGCAAACTCGGCCTGCCCGACAACGCGGTGGTGGCGATGGCGCTCGGATGCGACATGGTCAACGTCGCCCGCGAACCGATGTTCTCGATCGGATGCATCCAGGCGCAGAAATGCCATACCGACCGGTGCCCCACCGGCGTGGCGACGCAGAACCGTTGGCTCACCCGAGGACTCGACGTCCCGACCAAGGCCGACCGCGTCGCCGACTACATCGAAGCCCTCCGCCGCGACGTGTTCAAGATCGCGCAGGCGACGGGTGTGGCGCATCCCGGCCTCATCACTGTCGACGACATCGAGATCGCCGACGGCAATCGACGCGCCGTCACCCTGCGGGAGCTGTACGGCTACCGAGACGGGTGGGGACTGCCGTCGCAGGCGGTCCGGGAGGAGATCACGCGTCTGATGACCGTGGAAGCGGTGACGACACCAGGTGGGGCCGAGAGGTCGACGGCTACGTCGTAGTCGTGCGCGCGTGCGTCGGCGGTACGGACCGAACGACCCACCGACCGGAACCGGTCTGGCAATCTGCACGACACCGCCGACACACAGAGGTCGGCGGAACCGTGTGGATCTGCAGCACAATCGGTCTCGGTGGAGCATGCGTCATCACCCTCTACCGGTCCGGAACCATCTCGAGAATGTCACAGCCGTTCGTCGAACCTCGGCATCCGTACCTTCGGATGCCCCAGGGAGGGTGACTACCAATTTCTTCCCGAGGAATGGTTGCCTGAACAAATCACCGGGTGACAGTGTCGAGTTGGTGCAGCGTGGAGTAATGCAGGGGCGGAACAGAACTCGTTCCATGCGAACGCGATGAGAGGGGCCGAGGCCACATGTCGGCACCCGTCGCGATCCCCATCGACACGCAGTACCGAATCCTGCTCCGACGACGCTTCCTCGACCAGGACACCGTCGATCGTGCCGTGGTTGCGGCGCAGGACCGGACCGGCGACATGCATGCCCAGCCAGGTCCCGACCAGATTGACCTGCAGGACATGCTCGAACTCGGCGCGGTCCTGCTCCTCGATGGTGCCGGCCGCCAGAATCCCGGCGTTGTTGATCAAGGCACGAAGTGGACCGACCGATTCGGCGATGTCGAGTGCGCGGAGCCAGTCCTGTTCGTCGGTCACGTCCAGATGGACGTACTTCGCCTTGCCGCCGAGATCGGCTGTGGTCTTGACTCCTTTGTCGTCGAGGACGCCTGCGATCACCACGCTTGCGCCGGTGTCGGCGAGTTGCGCGGCAATGGCGGCGCCGATACCGCGGCTACCGCCATGGTCCACCACCTCAGCAATTCGAACATACTATCGAGTAGGCGATTCGTTGTCGGGCGCAACCGTCGGCCCAGATCTGGCGTGCACTTCGTCAGGGCGTCGCAGAGTGGTTGCTCAGGATTGGCCGTTCGTCTGCTCGATAGCCTGCTCTGATGACGACCAGCCCCAAGCGATGGTTCCTCACCTCACGCTGGTGTCAAGTCGATGCTGCCGGAACCGCCAGCCTGTGTGGAGAGTCCCTTCCGGCTCAGTGGTCACGCCCAGGCGATCACGTGATCAGCCCAGACCTCGAGAAGACCATGGTGGTGGCTGATGGCGAGAACGCCGAGGCCACTGCGGGTTTCCTCGGTGATGACCGTGGTCAGCGCCGCAGTGGTGGCCGGGTCGAGCATCGCGGTCATCTCGTCGCAGATCAGGTAGCGCGGCCGCTGGACGAGAGCGCGCGCAAGGCAGGCGCGTTGGAGTTGCCCGTCGGACACCTCATGGGGACGACGGTCGAGGAGATCGCCGGTCAGCCCGACTCGCTGTGCAGCAGCGTGGACGGTGTCGGCGCGACCGCGGCGGGTGCGGAGTGGTTCGGCGATGATCCGGCATAGGGTCCACCGTGCGGTGACGGCCTGTCGGGGTGACTGGAACAGCATCGCGACCGTGCCAGGTACAGCTACGGACAGCGGCTTGTCGTCGAGGGTGATGTGGCCGTGTTGCGGGGTGTGCAGTCCGGCCAGGACGCGCGCGAGGGTGGTTTTGCCGCTGCCGGATGCTCCGATGAGTCCTGTGATGCTGCCGGCGGGAATGGTCAGGCTGACGTTGGTGAGCACAGGCTCGCCCCCGTGATGACCGGCGGTGATGCGGTGGGCCTGCAGACTCACGAGACGGCCCCGATCAGGCGACGCACGGACCGGTCACCATGTTGTGCGATGTAGGTGGGGCCGCCGGAGAATCCGGGTGCGGGTCGGCGTCGGTGGTAGACGCACTCGTTCGGCAGGTCGGTCAGGGTCGGGGGCATGCCGGGGATCGGGTGCAGTCCGCCGCTCGGTAGCGCGGCGAGCAGGTCGCGGGTGCAGGGGTGCCAGGGATCGACGAACACCGCTGCGGTGGGGCCGGTTTCGACGATGCGGGAGGCGTACATGACGGCGATGCGGTCGGTGTGGGCCGGGAGGGTATCGAGGTCGTGACTGATGAGCAGGACCGCGGCCCCCGCGTCTGCGGCCGCCCGGAGGAGCTGCAGGGTGTGCTCGGTCAGGTCCGGATCGAGATTCGAGGTGGGTTCGTCGGCGACGATCACCTGCGGGTCACCCGCGAGGGCGAAGGCGATCGCAGCGCGTTGGGCCATGCCTCCCGATAGTTCGTGCGGGTAGAGGCCGGCGACCGCGGGCTCGAGGCCGACCCGGGTCAACAGCGCGACGGGGGTGTGCGTCGAGCGTAGGTGCCGGCACGTTTCCGCGAGCTGGTCGCCGACGCTGCGGACCGGGGTGAGGTAGGTAGCGGCGGACTGCGGGATCCACGCGATCCGGCGGCCGCGGACCTTCCGCCAGGTGCGCGCCCCGGCTCCCTCCAGGTGGACGTCGACGCTGCCAGGATGGTAGAGGGTGATGCCGCCGTGGACGGTCGCTGCCCTCGGCAGCAGCCCGCAGATCGCGGCACCGACGACGGATTTTCCGCAGCCGGATTCGCCGACCAGGGCGTGCACCTGCCCGGCGGTCAGGGTGAGGTCGACATCGGTGGCGGCGTGCACGGTTCCGGCGGCGGTCGGGATACGGACGGTGAGCCCGTCGAGGGTCAGCGCGGGGGTGGTCATCGGATAGCCCTTTCCGGCAGTGGCGGGGTGATGCGGTCACGCACGGCGGCGCCGACGACCGCGACGGCGAGAGTGGTGACGACCAGTGCGGCCGCGGGGAACAGAAGGGTCCACCAGGCACCGGTCAGCACGGCGGCGCGGGCGTCCTGCAGCAGCGTCCCGAGCGACGCCTGGTCCGGAGGCAACCCGAGGCCGAGGAACGAGAGCGTGGACTCGTGCCAGATCGCGTGCGGGAGCAGCAGAATCACCGCGACGATCCCCTGCCCCGCGGCGGCCGGGACGAGATGGGTAATGGCGATCCGGGTGCGGGTCGCGCCGGACAGGCGCGCGGCCTCGAGGTAGGTGGCCGAACGCGCGGCGCGGACCTCGGCGCGCGCGATGCGCGCTACCTGCGTCCAGTGGGTGAGCGCGATCGACGCGACGATCGCGACCAGATTGCCGGGATAGAGCGCGACGACAACGATCCCGAGGAGCAGGTGCGGCAGCGCGTTGATCCCGTCGACCAGCCGCATCACGATCCGGTCGACCCAGCCGCCGAGTGCGCCGGCGGCGACACCGACCGCCACCCCCAAGACTGCGGAGGCGACCGCGCAGACCGCGGCGATCACCAGGGACACCCGCAGCCCGGCGGCGGTGCGGACGAACAGGTCCCGGCCGGCAAGGTCGGTGCCGAACCAGTGCGAGCCGGAAGGCGGTTGGTAGGCGGCTGCGAAGTCGGTCAATCCTGGGTTTGTCCCGGTCAGCATCGGGACGACCAGCGCGTACACCGCGATCACGGTGAGAACAACGATCGCCCCGATCAGGCTGTGGGGGCGGCGCAGGAGGCTACGCATCGTCGGCCACCTGCGGGTCGAGAAACGCGTGTGCGAGGTCGGCGAGCAGCGACCCGGCCAGCACCAACCACGTGGTGCCGATCGTCAGTGCCGCGAGCAGCGGGAAGTCCAGTTCGCGGGCGGCGGTGACGAGACTGCCGGCGAGCCCGGGCCAGGAAAAGATCTCCTCGACGATCGCCGCTCCGACGAGCAGCTCGGGCAACCGCAGCCCGATGACGGTGGTGAACGGCCCGAGCGCGGCGGGCAGCAGATGACGGCCGACCACGACCCGTTCGGGCAAGCCCCGGGCGCGAGCGCCGAGGACGGCGTCGGATTCGGCAGCGCTGCGCACGGATTGACGCAACGAGTGCACCAGCCACGGCAGCAGCGACAGGGTCAGCCCCGCCACCGGCAGGACCAGATGCCGGGCGACCTGCGCGGCGGTGGGGTCGGCGCCGGGATCGGTCAGCCCTGCCACCGGCAACCACCGCAGGGATACCGCGAAGACGGTCACCGCGCCGAGGGACAGCACGAACGGGGGCACGGCCTGCACCACCGTCGTGGTGGCCGCGATGGCGCGGTCGAGCCGGCTTTGGGGGCGCAGGCCCGCCCACATCCCTGCGACCAGCGCGATCACGATGGCGGCAGCAAGTGCGGTGCCGGACAGCAGCAGTGTCCACGGGCCGCGCTCGGCCAGCACGGTGGTGACCGGTTGGGCGTAGCTGCGCGAGGACCCGAGGTCGCCGGTGACAGCATGGCCGATCCAGCTCGCCCACTGCTGCCACCACGAGGCGTCGAGTCCGAGTTCGGTTGCCACACGCTGTTTGTCGGCCGTCGACATCGTCAGATAACGGTCCCCGAGATAGCCGACGAGCGGATCGAACGGAGAGCCTGCAGCCAGGGCGAACAGCACGAGCGAGACCGCTGCGGTCAGCGGGATCGCGAACAGCGCACGCCGGATGCTCATCCGAACAATCCCCCGGCCACGGCGACGACGAACGCAGGGTGTCGTGGACTCTGGGGCGGCTGATACCGGCCGGGTGACGGTGGTGGTCATGGCCGCGTCCATTCGCGCAGGTTCCACCACGGCCCCCACGAGGCACCGTGACTGTGCGGCTCCAGAATCGGGGTGCTACCTGTGTACTCGGTGTCCCTGGAGACATAGGTGTGGTCGAGGAACACGAGCATCACATAGCCGGGATCGGCGACATACGCCGACTGGACGCTGCGGTACTGCGCGGCGCGCTCGTCGGGGTCGGTGGTACGGCGCGCCGCATCGAGAGCGGCGTCCACGACCGGGTTCACATAACCGGAGGCGTTGTCGTAGGGCGAGCCGACACCGGGCCGGGCGTAGCTCGAGTGCAGCGTGCTGTAGATCTGCGGATCCGGGTCGTAGGGCAGGTCACCGCCCCCGAGCAGACCCGCCTCGACCGGCAGCCGATCGGGCAGGCTCGCGCGGTCGACCGGCTGCACGCTCACCCGCACCCCGATGCGGTCGGCATCGGCGGCGAACGCCTGCGCCAGGTCGCGGCGCAAGGTGTCCTCGGGGAAGTACATGACCGTGAACTCCGCACGGACCCCGGCCTTCTCACGCACTCCGTCGGCGGATCGGATCCAGCCGGCGGCGTCGAGGATCTGCTCGGCGGCGGCGGGGTCGAACTCGAATGCCGCGGTCGGCTCGTACGCCGCGCCGTACACCTCGGGCAGCGGCGTCGACGCGGGACGCCCGTAACCGGCCAGCACGTGGTCGACGATCGCCTGCCGGTCCACCGCCCGGTTCAGCGCGGCGCGGATCGCCGGGTCCGCGGTGACCGGATTGCCGGCGGGCAGACTCACCCCGCGCCAGTCGGCGGAGGTGTTCGACGCCACCTCGAACCCCGGCCGCTCGGTGAATGTCGCGGCCAGCCGAGGCGGCAGGTTCGCGCCGTCGACCTCCCCCGCGACCAGCCGTTGGGCGCGCGCATTGTCGTCCGGGACGTGCACCACCGTCAGGTGCTCGATCTGCGGTGCACCGTCCCAGTAGTCCTCGTTCGCCTCGAACACCGCCTGGTCCGGGCGCAGCGATACCAACGTGTAGGGGCCGGTGCCCACCGGATCGGTGTTCAACGGCGACTCCACCGCTGGGCCGCCGGACAGTCGCTCGGCCGGTGCGATACCAAGCAGCAGCTTCGTCGGGAACGCGGCGTAGGGGTACTTCAGGTCGAAGCGGACCCGGTGCGGGTCCTCCGCGGTGACAGCTTCGATCATGTCCATCGACGTCGCCAACGGCGATGCCGATGCGGGGTCGAGGATCGCCCCATAGGTCGCCGCTATATCGGTCGCGTCGAACGCGGTGCCGTCGGTGAAGGTGACTCCCTGCCGCACCGTCACCGTCCACACCAGCCCGTCGTCGCTCACCGTCGGCATCTCCGCAGCCAGTGCCGGCTCGAAACCAGGCATGGCCTCTCCCCCGATCAACCGCAGCAGCCCGTCGTAGATCTTCGACTCCCCCGCCTCACCGTGACCGGCGACCGGGTTGTAGCCCCCGAGTTCGTAGCCGTCCGCGAGAATCACTGCGCCCACGCGGGGTGGAGGCGAGCCGGGTGTCGAGGCACAGGCCGTCGCCGTGGCGACGATCGTCAGGACAGCGGCTACCAGCCGGCTCCGGGGACGTGGGCGCACATGCGGTCCTTCCTGTCGGGGCGCCGTCGTGCGGCACCTGAACGGCATCGAAGCTTGCTCAAACTAGGTTCTGGCTTCTTCACGAATCCGATATCTGCTTGCTCGCAACTGTTCATCTGCACAGGTGCGCAGGTGAATCTGCAGGATGTGCTCGCGTCCATCGTGTGTCGGGTCGACGGGCGAGAACGTGATTCGAGGGACGAAAACCCTCGCCTGCGTTGAGAAGCGGGACGAAGCGAACGGCCACATTCTTCATCGTTGCCGGATGCGGTCAAGATAGCAGAAACTCGGATGCGAAAAGCTGCCCGGATCAGTATGTTTCGTCATTGTTTCGATCTGCTTACTTCTGAACGATAGGGGCATCTGAACTTGCTTCATTCACCTTCGGGAGACAATGATCACTGGCATGCAACACCGATCTGGTGTTGGTCTTCGTCATCCCCGTAGCAGAGGAGCTGTGCTGTGCACTTGACCCCCAAGGAAGAGGACCGGCTTCTCCTTTTCCTCGCCGCGGAGCTGGCACGACGCCACAAGGACAAGGGCCTCAAACTCAGCTACCCCGAAGCCCGAGCACTGATCGCCGACGAGGTCGTCGAAGCCGCCCGCGCCGGCGCCACCGTCGCCGAAGCAGCCCACGTAGGTGCCCACTTGCTCACCGAAGACGACCTTCTCCCCGGCGTCGCCACCCTCGTAGGCACCGTCCAGGTAGAAGGATTCTTCGATGACGGACAGAAACTCGTTACCATCCACGACCCCATACGCCCGGGAAACAACACCACCTCCACCGAACCCGAGGTGAACCCCGGCGAGATACTCGTCGAAGACGGTGACATCGAACTGAACCGCAACCGGCGAAGCACGACGCTGACCGTGGTCAACACCGGTGATCGCCCCGTCCAGGTGGGTTCACACTTCCACTTCTTCGAGGTCAACCGCGCTCTGCTGTTCGATCGGCGCACAGCCTACGGAATGCACCTCGACATCGCGTCGGGCACAGCAGTCCGATTCGAGCCCGGCGAGGAACGGTCAATCCAGCTGACCACCTTCGGTGGGACGCGAGAACTGTACGGGCTCAACGACATGACCAACGAAACACTGCGTGAACAACCGTCCCGAGAACTCCTGGACGCTCTGGACCGCGCCGGCTTCCGTCGGTCCACTCCCGCCTGACAACCACGCGAAGGGAAAAGCCAGTGTCTATTCGCGTATCGCGACGCCACTACGCAGAACTTTTCGGTCCCACCACCGGAGACCGAGTCAGACTCGCCGACACCGAACTCCTCGCCCGCGTCGAAGCAGACGACACCGTCTACGGCGACGAATCCGTCTTCGGCGGCGGCAAAACCATGCGCGAAGGGATGGCGGTCCACAACTCCATCACCAACGCCGACGGCGCCCTCGACTTCGTCATCACCAACGCATTGCTCATCGACCCGGTCCTAGGCATCCGCAAGACGGACATCGGCGTCAAGAACGGGCGCATCGCCGCGATCGGCAAGTCCGGCAACCCACGACTGATGGACGGCGTCCACCCCGACCTCATCATCGGTGCCGGCACCGATGTCCGCTCGGGCGAAGGAATGATCGTCACCCCCGGCGCAATCGACGTGCACGTCCACTTCGACAGCGTCGGCTTGATCGAAGAAGCCATCTCCAGCGGAATCACCACCATGATCGGCGGCGGCCTGGGACCCGTCACCGTCGGCATCACCAGTTCCGGCCCTACAAACTTGGCTCGAATGCTCAGAGCCGTAGAACAATTCCCCCTGAACTTCGGATTCCTCGCCAACGGCAGCGCCGCCCACGTCGCCCCACTGATCGAACAAGGCCTCGCGGGCGCCATCGGATACAAGATCCATGAGGACTGGGGTGCAACACCGGCCGCTATCCGAGCCTCACTCGATGCGGGCGACGAACTGGGTCTGCAGGTACAGATTCACTCCGACACCCTCAACGAAGCCGGATTCTTCGAAGACACCATGCGTGCCATCGCCGGTCGCAACATCCACACCTACCACGCCGAAGGCGCCGGCGGTGGACACGCCCCCGACATCATGCAAGTAGTCGGCGAATCCTACTGCCTCCCTTCCTCGACGAACCCGACAAACCCGTACACGATCAACACTTTCGACGAACACCTCGACATGGTGATGGTCTGCCACCACCTCAATCCCCGGATCCCTGAGGACGTCGCGTTCGCGGAATCCCGCATCCGGCGCGAAACCATTGCAGCCGAGGACGTCCTGCACGATCTCGGTGCAATCTCGGCCATGGGATCAGACTCGCAGGGTATGGGCCGCATCGGGGAAACCATCGCCCGCACCTGGCAACTCGCATCCCATATGCGCGCCACCCGCGGAGCTCTTCCCGAGGACGCCGGAACCGGTGCAGACAACCACCGCATCCTCCGCTACCTCGCCAAACTCACCATCAATCCGGCCCGGATGTTCGGAATCGACCACGAAGTGGGATCACTCGAACCAGGCAAACTCGCCGATTTCGTGCTGTGGGAACCCAAGTTCTTCGGCATCCGCCCCGAGGTCGTCTTCAAGGGCGGGTTCCCCACCTGGTCGGTCATGGGAGAAGCAAACGCCTCACTCATGACCTGCGAACCCCTCAAGTACCGACCCCAATGGGCAGCATTCGGCAAGACCCCCTCCGATGTATCCGTCAACTTCGTCGCCGGCGCCGCAATCGAGGGAGGACTCGCGGACCGCCTCGAGCTGGCAACACCCCTCATCCCGTGTACAGACGCCCGGTCGAGAACCAAGAGCGACCTCCTTCACAACGATTACTGCCCCGACATCCGGATCGACCCCGACACCTACCGGGTCGAAGTGGACGGCGAGCTCTGCACCAGCACACCCATGACGTCCGTTCCACTCGGACGCAGATACACGATCAAGTAGGAGACGGACATGACCGAAGCAATCCGTATCGGTATCGGCGGACCCGTCGGCTCCGGCAAGACCCGGCTCCTCGAGCGGCTGCTACCGAAGTTCCGGGCGGCAGGCATCGACATCGCGGTTATCACCAACGACCTCATGACCGACGAGGACGCACAGCGCGTGCGCCGCAGCGGACTGATCGATCCCCAGCGCGTTCTCGCAGTCGAGACCGGCGCCTGCCCGCACACGGCGATCAGGGAGGATCCGTCGGCGAACCTCACAGCAGTCGCGCACCTCGAGCACTCGTTCCCCGAACTCCAGGTCGTCCTGATCGAATCGGGTGGGGACAATCTGGCCGCAACCTTCACCTCCGATCTCGTCGACTACTGGATCTTCGTCATCGACACCGCCGCCGGCGACGACATCCCGCGCAAGAAGGGCATCGGAATGCTCCAGGCGGACCTTCTGGTGATCAACAAGATCGACCTCGCCCCGCTCGTGGGCGCTGATCTCGACCGAATGCGCTCGGACGTCGCGCACGCTCGCCCCGGTAAGCCCTCCGTCTTCACCGACCTCGGCTCCGGCACGGGCCTCGATGAACTGTTCGAACTCATCGTGCGAGGCGCGATGCTGGAAAACATGGCATCGGCGCCATGAGCGCCCCAACCGCCGAGACCGGCACGGAAAGCCTGCTCGAATGCACACTCGTGCGAGGCCGTACGGGGAAAACCCAGATAGCCTCGCTGCGTCAGCAGTTCCCGCAGCGCATCACCGTGCCGATGTACGCGGACCCGCACAACCCATCAGCGGCGTTCCTCTGCATTCAGAACCCCACCGGAGGGATCTTCCCCGGAGACAACCTCATCACGCGATTTACCACCGGCGACAACACATGGCTCTACCTCACCTACCAGTCGGCCACACAAGTCTTCGCCGGGCAAACGGGAGCGTCGCAAACAACGATATTGGACATCGGCACCGGCTCCGTCGTCGAGCATAGTTCGAAAACAATTATCCCTCATGATGGTTCGGAGTATCGGCAGCACAACGTCATCAGCATTTCCGACACCTCCGTGTACATTGGCTGGGAAGCGTTCGCTTCTGGCCGCATCGGCCACGGCGAACGATTCTCTTACCGCAAACTCAGTACCCAGATCGACATCTACCACCGCGGTCGACTCAAGGCACGAGACACCATTCACCTCGCCCCCACTGAGACCGATCCGCAAGCACCCGGCGTACTCGGTGGACACGACTATGTGGCGTCGATGCTCGTCCTCACACCCGGCCACGATCTCTCCGACCTTGCCAGGGACGTTCGCGCCACACTGGACGCGACTCCACACCTCACCGGTGCAACAAGCGCGCTTCCCGACGACCTCGGAATATCCATCCGACTACTCACCGATCGCGCTCCCCTCCTGCACCAAGTTCACCAGGAACTCTGGACCACCGTCCGACGCGCTGTTCTCCAACTCGGACCTCTCACTCCAAGGATGTGACATGGAAGCAACAACGATCCTCGGAGACGCCACCGACCCCCAGTACGCACATCGACAGATCGACACCGTCCGCATCCCATGGGGTGACGCACGTAAACACCGCCAAGTGCTGACAACCCTCGCCGGACACGAATTGACCGTCAATCTCCCACGAGGCACCTTCCTGTCCGAAGGTGCAGTGATCGCCGACGACGGAACAACCATCGTCGTCGTCACTCGCCCACCAGAGGACGCCGTCGTCATGGATTTCGCGGACAATGTTGGCGTCGACGCAATACGGAGAGCATTGGTCTTCGGCTACATCCTGGGCAACCAGCACGCCCCCCTGGAAGTCTCTGCCGAGCAACTCCGCACCCCCCTCATGACCAGCGCGCACGCTGCCGAGCAGATGCTGCGCGACTTGCACCTGAACGCCCGAGTCGACGCGGTCGCCCTGGCCGCACACGGCTGGACCAATACCTCAGCCGACCACCACCACACCCACGGCACGAGCCACCCACACGGGCACGGCCATGGCCACTGAACCGCTGCTCGCCGAGCTGGCCTGGCTGCAACTCCACGACAGCGCATTCCCCTCAGGCCGCTTCGTCCACTCCAACGGTCTCGAGGCGTGGCTGGCGGCTCATCCCGACGCCAAGGAAACACAGATACGTGCTGTGGCCCGGGCCTACATCAACGGGAGTGTGGCGACCCTCGATGCTGTCGTCCTGGGCCATGCGTGGGCCGCCGACTCCACAGAGACCCTGTGCGAACTCGACCACCTACACCGGGCCTACAAGATCACCCACGCAGCACGCACCTCATCCGAATCCTGCGGACGACAACTCGCCACAGTTGCACGGCGAACGCTGACCGTGGTCACCGACATCGAGTACCTCGAACTCGTGATCGCAGGGCACACCCCCGGAAACCAAGCCGTCGTCGAGGGCGTCGTACAACAAGCACTCGGCATCGAACGCAGCCGCGCCATCGCCGGCGCCATCCGCTCGAGCTATGCAGGTCTACTCTCCGCCGCTGTGCGCCTCGGTCGCATCGGCCCGATGCGGGCGCAACAGCTCATCTTCGACGACACCTCATGGATTGCAGATCTCACGCGCACAGCCGAATGCGCACCGCTGAGGACGATGACCTCGTTCGTACCGGAACTGGACATCGCCGCGATGCGACACGAGACCGCCACGGCACGACTGTTCAGCACCTAGCCCCTCTCCCATTTCCACGATCCGGCCTCAACGACGCGGACCAGATCCTTTTGTTGTGACGCGCCCGAAAGGTCCCCTCATGTCAACATTCAAACGTCCACTTCTTACATCAGCTACCGCCATCACCATGGCCGTGCTCATGACAGCCTGCGGAAGTAAGGCCAACGACCCCAGCACCAGTGCCTCAGCATCGTGCGTCGACACCTCCGGCGACACTGTCAAGGTCGGCGCCATCAATTCACTGTCCGGCGCGACCGCCATCAACGAAACCGTCATTCGAGATGCCATCACCCTCGCGGTCGAACAAATCAACACCGACGGCGGAGTTCTCGGCAAGCAACTCCAGCTCATCGCCGAAGACGGCGCATCCGAACCCACCGTATTCGCCGAGAAGGCCGAAAAGCTCATCGGATCGGACTGTGTCGCAGCCGTCTTCGGCGGCTACACCTCCGCAAGCCGCAAGGCCATGCTGCCCGTCTTCGAGGACAACAACGCCCTGCTCTATTACGGCCAGCAATACGAAGGTCTCGAGTCGTCGTCGAACATCTTCTACACCGGCGCGACCACCAACCAGCAGATCGTGCCGGCCCTGGACTACCTGAAGGAGCAGGGCGTGAAGTCGCTCTACCTCGTCGGTAGCGACTACGTCTTCCCGCAGACCGCCAACCGCATCGTCAAGGCGTACGCCGAGGCCAACGGCATCGAGATCAAGGGCGAGGACTACACCCCGCTCGGCTCCACCGACTTCTCCACCATCGTCAACAAGATCCGCACCGCAGACGCCGACGCAGTCTTCAATGTGGTGGTCGGCGACTCACTGGTCGCGTTCTTCCGCGAATTCGCCAATGTCGGCCTCACCAGCGCCGACATGCCCGTCATCTCCATGTGCGTAGGAGAAGAGGAAGTCCGCAGCATCGGTGCCCAAAACCTCGAAGGACACCTTGCCTCCTGGAACTACTACCAGACGATCGAAAGCCCCGAAAACAGAAACTTCGTCGCCGAATTCAAATCCCGATTCGGCGACACCCGAGTGACCTCCGATCCGATGGAGTCCGCCTACACCGGCGTCTACCTCTGGAAAGCAATGGTCGAAAAAGCCGGATCCTTCGACGTCGGTGCAGTTCAAGACGCAGCCGACGGCGTCTCCATCACCACCCCCGAAGGAGCGGTCACGATCGATGGCGACAACCACCACATCACCAAGACCGCTCGCGTCGGTGAGATCCGCGGCGACGGCCTGATCTA
>NZ_JAOCLZ010000039.1:0-12506 GCF_025290685.1 Rhodococcus sp. PAE-6 | reverse complement strand
CAGACACTCTCGACACGGTGCCCGAAACCGTCCCGGAACGCCATCTACCACGCCGAACTCATTCTGAAACGGTCAGTAAATGGCGAGGGTCCGCGTTCACTTCGCGGCGGGTGAATTAACACGACGACCCATCTACGGCCCGTCTCACCGTCTCCTGATCGGTGACCACGTCATGCTCGAGCACATAGGTTGATGCCACAGGTCAACCGGCGAGGGGCGATGGACAAGCCCAACCCGGCTCTGCTCCACGTCGACAACGCACCTGCGCCGCCACACGTTACCGAGTTCCTCTTACCGCTGACGATCGAACCTCCAGCCACAATGTGGACGCGAAAGGTCCACGCCGACCACGACGGCTGTTGGATCACCGCTGGTGACGAGATAGTTCGCTGCGAGCACAACGGCCCAGCCGAATTGACCCTGCGCCGTGTCTGCACTGACGGCGGGGACGACACCGTCTCCTTCGACGGTCGCCTCTTCGTATTGACCTACCGGGGACGGCATCGATCCGGAGACCACTTCCGGCCGGTTGATGCTGGGCATGCCCGCGACCCTGGCCGAGTACGAGCGCGAGCTGATCACCGAGCGCGTCAACGCCGGCATCGCTGCGGCGAAGCGGAGCGGCACTCGCTTCGGTCGGCCCCTGTTGACCCGGCGGTGATTGCGGAGAAACCTCTTCGACCGTAGGAGCCCGGCATCCTCCCCACCGGTGCCGACAGCTTGGATGAACCACCGGCCGGAAAAGCACCTATTCTTCATCACAAGGCCGGCGATTACCGTAGGCGCGTGGACACGGCATGGCAGGCCATCGGCGAAGCAGCCGACGCGATGAGCGACGACGAACTCGAGACCGCGATCGCGGCGCTGCGGATGTAGAGCATGTCGACTGTGCTCGTCTACCCGCGGGTGCGCCGTATATAGACTTGCCGGTATGTTCTTCGGTCCGCGCAGCGGTATGACCCTGGTGTGCTTTCTGCTGTCGTGGGCTGTTGCCGTTGTCTTCTCCGTCGATCTCGGATCGGCCGGTCCCACACCGGTGTGGCTGGCAGGGCTTGTGGTCATCGTCGCCGTAGTGGCGGCTGTGCTGTGGACGGGCCGTGCGGACGATGCGCTGTTCGGATTCGGCCGAACCACACGTGGACCGACCGAGGAAGAACAACGCCGCCGCGGTGAGCTTCGGCGTCACTCTCACCCGGATACTTCCGGCCGTCCGCGACCCCGGGCGCCCGGCCTCCGGGCGGGGGCCGTATCGACTGTGCTTGCCTGAACGATCGGTCTCCGCGTCCTCGGTTCTGCTTTTCCGCACGAGGATCAACGGGAGATAACCCTGTGTCCACCCCCATGCCCGCCCACTCGGCCCACACTCATCCGGCCATCTCGGTCCGCCGGGCCAGCCGCCACTTCGGCGACCTGTGCGTCTTTTCCGACGTGAGCTTCGACGTCGCTGCCGGCCGGTGTTGCGCGATCGTCGGCGCCAACGGCGCCGGTAAATCCACTCTGCTGCGCTGCGTGATCGGCGCCGACCGGCTCGATCACGGCAGCATCACCGTGCACGGACGCCCGGTCGACGAATCCTCGGCGACCTTCCGGGCTACCGTTGCCGCAGTGGTCGGCGAACCCGCCCTGTTCGCGCACCTGACCGCCCACGAACATCTGCAGCTCGTCGGTGTCGCCCACGGCGCCGTCGACCCCTACACCTCGGCCACACGCATCCTCGATCAGGTGGGCCTTGCCGAGATCGCCGATCAACTTCCCGTGACGATGTCCAGTGGCCAGCGTCATCGCCTGGCGTTGGGTTCGGCGCTGGTGCGCCCTCGCACGATAGTGGTACTCGACGAACCCGAGCAGCACCTCGACGCCGGTGGCCGTGCCTGGCTCGCCGAAGCCATCCGCGCCGAGAAACACGCTGGCACTGCGGTGCTGCTGGTCTCCCACGACCACACCCTGGTCACTGCAGTGGCCGACGAGATCGTCGACGGTGACTCATGGCGCTGACCGATACGTCCCGCCCGATTCCCTCCGCGTCGACGCTGCGTGCCCTCCGTCGCAGTTTCGAACGTGCCCACACTCCGCCGAGGCTCCGCGAAGGAACCTTCGCGCTGACCGCCCTCGGGGCGTATGTGTGCGGCGGTGTGCTGTGGTGGTTGACGACGCGACCGGCGACCGTGCTCACCACCTCGCCTCTGATCGACACACACCAGCGGTGGAACCCGACCTGGGGATGGGCCGTGACCGGGGTGCTCACCGCCGCCCTGGTGACGGGAGCAGCAGCGCTGGGACCGGTGAACGTTCGCAGCGAGACCGCATGGTGGTTGCTGCCCACCCCGGTCGACCGGCGCGGGGTGCTCCGGCCGCGAATCGGTGCGACCCTCGGCATCGGAGGTGCGCTCGGCCTGGCCGGGGGCCGGCTGTGCGCATTCGTCGGTGAACTCGCGCACTGGCTGCCGTTCACACTGCTCGGCGGCGCTCTCGGCGTCGGCAGTGTTGCGCTCGGAGTGCTCGTCCAGTGCGAGATCCTTCCCCCCTGGACCCTGAGTGTCGTTACCACCGTCTGTCTCTCGGGTGCAGCCGTGGCAGCGATCGTCGCTACCGCAGGCGGCACGGTCGCGCTGATCACCTCGTGGACTCTCGTCCTCGTCGTCTCGATCGTGGCGGTAGTCCTGTCCGGGATGGCCCTGTGGTGGTGCGGTCGGATCACGGTGGCCCGCATGGCGATCGGTTCCGAGACCACTGCCGCGACGTCGGTGTCGCTGACGATGCTGGACCTGTCGATCGTCACCGGCGCCCTGGAACAACGAGCCTGGCGACGCGTGGCTCGCCGCCCCTCGCGTCGGATGCCCACCTCCCGCACCCGCGCCTTGATCCGTATCGACGCACTACGTCATGTGCGCCGTCCGCACTCGCTTTTCGTCGCGGCCGGTGCCGTGTGTACCGGGTGGGCGCTGTCGGCAGTGCTGTCGCCGCTTGCTGCGGCATGGACGCAGCTGGCGCTCGTGGTCGGGGTGTGCATGATCTTCAGTGCCGGATTGCGGGAGTTGTGCGCCGATCCCGCACTCGCGGTGATGCTCGGAGCCGACGATCGAGGGTTGCGGTTGCCGTTGACGGTGATCCCCGTCGTAGCGGCGGTGGTGACGACGGTGCTGACCGCGTCGCTGGTGGCGATGAACCCGACACCGATGGCACTGGTGCTCATCGGCGCGGTGACCGCGATGTACCGGATCCGGACACGAGCGCCCCTGACCTACGACGGTCTGATCCTCGAAACCGGCTTCGGGCAAGTCCCGGTCGATCTGATCCGGCAGAAGATCCGCGGTACCGATGCGATCGTCGTAGCTGCGGCACTACTCGCTGTCTGTGGTTGATCAACGGTCGGGAACGACACAGCATCCGGGATCTGCGGTTCCTGCTGGAGCATCGGCGAGCGCGACATGCTCGCACAGTGCTCGCCATACAGTCTCGCCGAATCCTGCACGGGCCTGGTCGCAGGTGGGTTCGACGCTGCCGCTTCGATGGACTCAAAGCGGCAGCGCCCTGCACAGTCCCAACCGAACAACTGCCTGCATCAGAACTCCTGGAGAGGCGCGCAATCGATCACGTCGGATACTGATGGGATGGGATGAGGCGTACTGTGCGATCCGGGTTGAGCAAGCGACCATCGGCTGCAGCATCACACTGTCGTGGGTGTTCGCCGAGGTCACCGCCGTGACGAGGGGAATGCCGTCGGCGTCGGAGAGGATGTGGATCTTCGAGCCGTTCTTGCCTCGATCGACCGGGCTGGGACCGGTCAGAGATCCCCCTTTTCGCCCGCACGTGCGCTGCGTCCAGGATCGCGGCGGACCAGTCCAGGTCCCCACCGGCGCCGAGCCGATCGAGGACCCTGCGGTGGAGTTCGTCGAACACCCCGGCCCGAACCCAGGTGGTGAAGCGGCGGTGTGCGGTCGGGACGCTGACCCCGAACGACGGTGGCAGGTGCCGCCAGGCACAGCCGCTGGTGAGCACGTAGACGATCGCGGTGAACACCGCCCGATCATCGATCGCCGCCCGGCCGCCGCCCTGCGGCCGCGCCCGGAAGCCGGGCAGCAACGGTTCGACGATCTCCCACAACGCATCCGGTACCAGCCGGGAAGACAACGCATCGACCACGGCAGTGCATTATGCCGCACAAACGATCTAGTCCATAAGAGACATGCTGTTAGATTGCGGCCGCATCACCCTGGGTCGCTCCATGGGTCATGAAAAGATTGAGTTTGTAGGTTTTTACTGGAGGCGCCCAACCCAGGGCGCGCAACCCAACGCGGTATCGGGCTGGCCACGTGTGACGGATTGAATGTTGCGGGGTTGCGAACGTGCGTGATTCGAGTAGGTGCATGCCGCATTGCTCGAGTGTCCGGGGGTCGTCACATGTCCACTTCATCCGCGCAGGAACGGCTTTGAATACAGGATTGCGATCTTGAGTATTCATCATCGCTGTGCCGCCAGTGTCGAAGGCCAGGCGTGTGGCAGGAAATGCTGCGGAGAGTGTGCGTAGCTGCGCGGTGACCTCATCGGCGGTGAAGTAGAGCAGCACTGCTTCACTGAGCACAAACACCGGTCCGCCGGCATTGATGACCGGGGCCCACCACGTGTCGTCAAATAGTGACCCGTCGAGCATCGTGTACCGGTTCGAGTCGCTGCAGAATTTGCGTCGCAGCGCCATGGTGTCGGGAACATCAAGGTCGAACCACTGGACTTTACCGTTGTCCAGTCTGTCGAAACGGGTACTGAGACCACAGCCCAGATCGATGACGGTGCCGCCCGGATGGTCGGAGAGGAATCGTCGAACGTACTCATCGAAGATGGACGCTCGCAGCACCGCACCGGCCAGCGACGGGCCACGAAACTTCGCAAAGTCGTAGTCGATGGCTGCGACGAACTCACACGCTTTCGTGTCGTGGAGAACACTGTTTGACCGTTGTGCATCCTGCGCCCGCCCGTACAGCGGAATCAACAACGTCTCCTGGATCTCGCCCAACGATACCGGTTCACCCACCCCCGCAATGTAACTAAGGGTGCCCTAATTGTCACGCGTGAGACTGATGCCCTTTGTTGGGTGCCGAACGGCGGTAACCGCTCTCGATAGCGTCAACTGGGGTTTTTATCGACAGATCAGCGTCGCATGCATGGGAGGGCAACACTTGCTACCAGACACGCATCTGGAGTTGACCCCGTTCAGTGGACACAGAGTCAAGCGGCTTCTGCCGCCTGAGTGAACTGCTCCTCGAACTCGACCAGGCTGATCATCCCGATCGCGCAGTGACGCCGACGGTGGTTGTAGACCCGTTCGATCCAGTCACCGGCAGCAACCTTAGCGCGCTGTCTCGTCGGCCACCAGTATCGGTTGTAGAACTCCACTTTCAAAGTCGCCCAGAATGATTCGGCTTGAGCATCGTCCCAACACATCCCGGTCCGGCCGATCGACCGATCCAGGTTGTGTGCGCGAGCGAACCTCGCCAGTGGCGGCGCGCCAGATGAACCGTCTCGGGTTTCTTGCCGCTCCTATATCGGTGACGGCTCCGGTTGTGGAGTCGACAGGTGAGCGTAGTACGCCGCCTCGAATTCATCCGGCGGGACGTATCCGAGACGGCTGTGCAGGCGACTGCGATTGAACCAGTCGACCCACTCCATCGTGGCGTACTCGACGTCCTCGACGGACTTGTAGGGACCCGGATGGAACGGGTTTCCCTTGGCGATCACTTCGGTCTTGAACAACCCGATCGTGCTCTCGGCCAGAGCGTTGTCGTATGCGTCTCCGACGCTGCCAATCGACGCGGCAATACCCTCCAGCACAAGGGTTTCCGCGAAAGAGATGGAAGTGTACTGACTGCCGGCATCGCTATGGTGGATCAACCCTGAGCCGACCGGGTGGCCCGTGTGGTCACGTCGCCACAGTGCCATCTTCAAGGCGGTGGTGACCATCGCGGTGTCCTTGACGGTGGCGGCATGCCAGCCGACGATCGCCCGCGAGAAGCAGTCGATCACGAACGCGACATAGACGAACCCCGCCCAGGTGCGGCAATAGGTGAAGTCGGTGACCCACTTCCGATTCAGGACCTCGGCGGTGAAATCACGATCGACCAGGTCAGGGGCGCGGCGGCTGTCCGAGCCGCCGGGCACGGTGGTGCGGTGCCGACGGCCCCGGACCGCTCCGGACAGTCCTTCGTCGCGCATCAACCGGTCGACGGTGCATGCCGCGACGTCGTGGCCGTGTCTGCGCAGGTGCACGGTCATCTTTCGGCGACCGTAGAGACATTCGGCGGTGCCGACGGTCTCACGCAGAGCGTTCGTCAGATGTGCATCGGCGACGGTCCGAGGGGACGGAGGAGCGGTTTTCCAGTTCCGATACGTGCGTGGGGCGACCTTGACGCCACGCTCGGTGAGCACGGCGCAGATCGACTCGACCCGGTGTCCTTGTGCACGCATCTGGTCGATGAACTGGCAGATCAGCGGCGGCGAGGGTCGAGCTCCCTCGCGAAGAAAATCGAGGCCGACTTCAGGATCTCGTTGGCCTCACGGAGGTCTCGGACTTCGCGTTCGAGCTCTTTGATTCGTTGCTGCTCGGCAGTGGTCACGCCGGGTGTCTTGTCGGCATCGATCAGAGCCTGGCGGGTCCAGGTGCGCAGCGACTCGACACCGACGCCGAGCTTCGGGGCGATGGCTTTGCACGCCGCGAACGGCGAAGAATATTCGTCGAGGTGGTCGAGGACCATCTTCACCGCTCGTTCACGCTGCTCGGCGGGGTAACGCTTGGACATGATGTGCATCCTCCTCAAGAAAGGAGGCGGCATCAAACCCGAGACGGTTCACGACGCCGTAACGCGTATCCGGTTGCGGCCCCGACCGAGGCGGTGGGAACGCCGGGTCTGGTCGCGGCCAACTCTTCGACCATCCGACGCTCGTTCGCTCCCGCCCACCGCGCCCGAACCGGATCGGGCGCGGTGACCAGCAGGGATGTGATCTGACGGATCACCGCCACACGCGCCTTGACGGCGCTGCGGCGCACGGCGAGCAGCACACGGATCTGCTCGACGAGCCCATCGCCGGTCTTGGCCTGAGGAAGGGTGTCCGGTTCGGCCAGTGTCTGCTGTGCAGCGGCATAGGCGTCGATCGGATCGGATTTCCCACGCCGTCGTTGTGACCTTCTGGGCCTGATGATTTCGCGAATCTCGACGTTGTGTGTCCTCAAGTACCGGGATAGGCCGGCCCCGTAGGAACTGGTGCCTTCGATGCCGACGAGTCGAACACTGCCCCGCGATCGGATGTAGCCGAGGAGTTGTTCGTAGCCGGCGGAGGTCGCGGGGACCTGCAGGTCACCGAGCCGGGTGCCGGTGATTCCGAGAACTGCGAGGGGGTGAGTGTCGGAGTGCGTGTCGACGCCGGCAACGATCTCCCTGTCGGGTGCGGAATTGATGACCTCGACGAGCGGTGTTGTCATGATGGAACCGTGCCTTCCGTGACCAAGGAGGCACGTCGGCCGGAGGACAGGCAGAGAGGACGTTGACGGGGCTGACCAGGCGCGTATGAAGTCATGCTCGCCTCTGGCCGACATGCGTCGGACAGCGCCTTCGCCGCCGGCACGCGGACGGATCAGTTCAAGGACAGACCCTGTGGCCGCCAGTCACCTGCAGAGTCACGCGCATCGATGACGAAGGCCCTTCCATCATCAACGTCACCGAATCGTGCAGCAGTCCCGATCGCCGGCTGGATCGGTGTGAACAGCACGTGAAGGATCGGCGCCGTCCAGCCCGAACCCTTCCATGTTGATGTGTCCATGAGTAACACTCAATCATGGGGATTCTCTCGATGATCATGCTGGCTCTGGCCATGCTCGGCGCCTATTGGGCCACCGCATTGCTGATCGCCACCCTCATCCTGAACCCATCGACCACCGGCCGACATCGACGCGACCACCACCGCGCCACACGCGAATCCACTCCCGAGCAGAAGACGCGCGCCGACCCGCCCGGCGACATCGAAGCCGATACGGTTCTGCCGCCGACCGTGGAACTGCCCGGTACGGCCGGCCTTCGCCCCGCCATCACACCGCGTCCGGGGCCGCGCCGAGACACACGATCGCCCCCGCCGAGGGGTGGCGGGGGCGATCAGGGAGAGTGACGCCTCGGGGGAGAGCGCCACCAGGACACAGTATAGGTAAAACTTCGTTTACCTAAGGGTGAAAAAAGGGGTGAATCACCTCGGCGATTCCGCCACCCGGAGACCGGCGGATTCGTTACCCTGCCGACATCGGGGGCTGGGCAGGCGTGAGACCGCGAGAACATCGATCACGAACAGCGCAGCGCTCGGAGCATGCCATCGGGAGGAAACACTCTGTTTCGCCCTTCGTCGGGGGAGGGCGAAACAGAGTTCTTCTGCTCCCGGCCACCGCGACCGGCGACGCTCCACCACGCCCCGTAGCCGATGGTCCGGTGACCCCACCGCGATCGAACGTACCGAGACCTGCAGCCGCTGAACAGGATCGAGCGGCTTTCCCGCCTTGACCACCGGACGGGACACGAGAATGCCGCCTCGAGCCTGCCGGCCACGACGATGTCCCACCTCGACCGAGGTGGAACATTGTGGGCGGACCGAGAGTCTTGCGGGGGTCCTCGGCCCGCCATCACAAGATAGCAACAGCGCCCGGGCGACCCTCGACGATGCGCTGCACGGATATGGGTGATTTCGCGGGCGATGTCCACGCCTGATCGATAACACCGCGGCCCGCTCGGTCGGTGATCAGGACATGCGCTGGTTGTTGTGGCTGGCCATCGCATCGCTCTCACTGTCCGTAATCGTGGCCCTCATCGCCGGGCGTGTCATCCGCACCCGCGACGACCGCGAAAGTCCCCCGCCACCGGACGACAAAGATGAACCCCGGCGAGACCGCACGTGAAACCAACCACCACACAAGTTTTCGGGTTTCGCGTCATCCGGTTCTGCAGTACCGTGAGGTCCGTGGCGGTTCCTTCCACCTCGGGGCCGCTGCACATCCGGTCACAATTCATCCCCCTGCACTGTGGCCGGAGGTCCCACCGCTTTACGACTCCTCGAGCGGTGGGACCACACCCCCATTTTCGACACGCTCGTGGCATCCTGGATCGTGCCGGCCTGTTCGGTCGCTGGGGGATCGAACAGATCGGCCCGATGCACCTACGAAAATCGCCTCCACATGACCGTGCGCAGACCGTGGAGGCGATTTCTGTGCCGTGACGCCGGGGGCAGAATCACAGCACGATCACGACACTAGCGCGTACTGTCCGCCGCCGTGGTTGTCGGGGTGTGACCCGCTCCGCGAAGGCACCACGCCCGGGCCCGAGGCCGGCTGGCGCTTGCGGCATCTGTCCGTTTTGCGATAATCGGACACGGCGTCAAGCTCACCGCGGGGCAGGCACAGCAGCAGCGGGAGGTATGGCGAGAGCCACCGCAGAATATCCTCGCCAGCGCCACCGAGGGGCCGCCGACCACAGACCGGCGGCCCCTCCCCGACGACACCAGCGACGCGACCAACCGAACAGGCAGAAAGACGCACACCCGATGGGACAGCACGTCGACACATTCACCCGCACTCCCGACGAAGCACAAGGCCGGATCCTGCTGGATCTGCTGAACCGCGAAATCGACGACATCACGACCAGAATCGAAACACTCGAACACGTGAGCGCTCATGCGGTCGTCGTCGATCCCGATCAAGGACAGCTCAAACGCGCGCTCATCGAGAACCTGAACGAGCTCCACCGACAGATCGGCAACCTCACCTCCCGCTTTCCGGCACTTCACCCCACCGACACGCACGACCACACGACCGAACCCTCCCGACACCGCACTGTCGTCGAACAAACACAGACATGCCCCACTTTCCCCAAAGATCGGGGCGTATTCCGGTGTCGGACTCGATCAGGCGAGAGACCACTCGAGCCACACAGACGATAACGACGACGGCACGATCGCGGCAGTTCGGATCTCCGGCCAGGACGGGTGCACGCTTCGGCAGGTTTCGTCCCGCCCGAACACCAAGCGAAGGTAACGAACCGTCCGGAGAATGGATAATTCGGACATGGCACACTCACTGCGAGCAGAGCGGCGGACCGATCCGGCCAGCAGCGCCCGACTCCGGCCCTACCGTGGCCTCCATCGGAGGACCGGGGGTTTCCCCGCACCTTCCACTTCGACGCCGATGAGCCGACTCGGTAGCTCCGGCACGACACCGAGTGTCTTCGCCCGAGGCCGGCAGTTGGCAACACGAGTCGGCCTCGCTCTGGCCGCGGTGTCGTTCACGACGCTGACCGCATCGACGGCGATCGTGTCATTCGGCGACTATTCCAGACTGTGCGCCGGCATTCACTCTGTTCACCTTGCGGCATGCAAACACGGATACCGCGTCGCGGAGACGGTCAAGACGACCGCCGCGACGGGAACGCTGGTGTTCCTCGTGATCAGTCTGATCCTGTCGCTCCATCGGCAACCGTAGACCTGATCGCCATAGCTCCGAAATCCTCAGTACTGCAACGAAGCACGCGATGCGTGCACTGCTCGCAATGCGTGCACGCACTCGTCTACGTGGTACCTCGACCGTTTGCCCACCCCGGCGCTCCACCAAGCTGACAGCACGGTCGACCGCTACACGCTATCGATCGCACCGCGACCGGGCGGGACTCATGGTGGCGCGGACTCGTCGAAGAGGCGGAGAACGACCTGCTCTGAGGAGCGTCAGCGTGAGAGGGTGCGTGGCCAGATCACGGGAGCGGCGACGGTGATCGCGGCGAGGCGGTTGCGGGCGAACGCGTCAGTTCGCGTTGCGGTACCGTGTCACTGCTCGATCTTGTGAATCGGTTCGAGGAACACCCGCACCTCGTCGGGGATCCCGCGACGCGTCACTCATCAAGACTTCCCGACGAGCACAAGCAACACCGTGATCAACACGGGTAATTTTGGGGGGTTCGTTCCTGTGGGAGGTCAGCTCGTCGCGCCGATCGTGGTCCGGGGAATACGGTCGATGACCTCTCGCACGCCCGCGAGGCCGAGATCGCCGCACCCGACCAGCGTGAGACGTTCGAGCGAGGGCAGTTCGGCCAACACGTCGATGCCGTGGATCCTGCGGCAGTACTGGATGTCGAGCCGGGTCAGCTCGGGCAGTTCCCGTAGCGCGGAGATATCGGCTAGCGCGCGGAGGTTCTTCAACCGCAGCGATTCGAGAGCAAGCAGCGCCTGGATGCCGTCGAGCGAGGCGAGCTTCGTTCCCGCGAGCAGGCCGAGTCGTCGCAGCGGACGAGCAGAGACGATCTCGAAGATCCTCTCGTCCAGCGAGACGTTCAGCACGTTCAGCTCCTCGAGTGGCAGCCGCAGCGCCTCCCGAAGATTCGCCTGCGTCCGGTCCGGCTTCAGCGAGGCGCTCCGAAGCCGGGGAAACGCCGAGCCATCGAAGCGGAAGACATCGCTGACGAAGAGCGTCGTCAGACGGGGCAGCACCACCTCCGGCCAGGTGAGCACGCCGCCGTGCTCGTCGAGAAGGCGCAGCTCCTCCAGCGATTCGGGAAGATCGCCGGCGCGGATCTCTCCCACCAGCGAGGGTTCCGTACTGCCACCGCTGACAGTGAGCGAGGTGAGGTTCTCCATCTCGCCGAGGACCTTCGGCAGGCGCTCGATCCGGTCATCGTGCGGAGCCCAGAGCTGCGCGGTCCGGATTCGGGCCAAGCGCTCGGGGAGGATCGGTTTGTCGAAGAAAACCAACTCCCGCTCTGGGCCGAACACGCCGCGGTCGTTGCGTCTGCGCAGGAGTACGAGATCATCAGCCACGACAAGCCTACTGGCCGATCTGTAGCGGATACCCGTTGCCAAGCGATCGCATTCGATAGAGTTCCTTCGAACAGGTCCGGTTCAGGCGCAGCTATGTTTGCTCCCCAACGACATTCCAGCTTCGAGATAGTAGTGCGTCAACGTTGTGGCTGCGTCACGATCGCCATCGCCAACGACCACAGAGTTCAGCAGATACCGGTAGCCGTCATCGGCGGTCGCCATTCTGATCGAGACCGTCATGCAAGTCAGGTGCGCTTTGTGTCGATCCCCCTGATGGTAGGTAGTGGCTGAGGAGTGGCGAGCCCCGCATTGGGGTCACCTATCGCGGGAGTGTGTCAGTACGTGAGCAGTTGTGACGGGGCGCCATGCCGGTGATGGCGAGGGCAGCATCTGCATCGAGCTGTGCGGCAGCCCCTGGGAATCATGCGGGCTGATTGCGTGCTCGGGTGTCGATGAAGCGTGGGATCCCGTTGGCACTGACGAGGATCGCGGCGGCGGCGAACGGGATCGCGCCGAGGGCGAGCATGGCTGCGCCGGTGCCGCCGGAGAACTCGATGGCGTCGTGGGTGAGGACGAGTTGGGCGCCGGTCTGGAAGGCGGTGTTGAGACTTCCCAGTGGGATGTCAGTAGCGATTCCCGTTTCGATGTCAGTGCCTCCTACTTCGTGATCGAATACGTGT
>NZ_JAOCLZ010000038.1:0-13450 GCF_025290685.1 Rhodococcus sp. PAE-6 | reverse complement strand
ACATCGAGTGGGAACACCTACTGACATGGATGGGAAAACCCCAGCTCACGGCACTGACATCCCGATGGGAAGTCTCAGATACGAAATCGGGAAACCGATACCGAATCGTCGAACCTACATAAAACGTATAAATCGGGCACGTTCCGTGGCTTGGGGGTTTGTCACTCACGGTTTCTGCGGGGTCGGTGCTGATAATTGCCATTAGCGCACCATCTCGCCCGAAACCCCAGCTGAGCGCGTTTTCCGGTAGAAACCTGTCCGAACAGGGCGGTAGGCTCCCGGTTCGTGCCCGACAACCTGCTGATGCGCCACCCGGACCCCTTCGACGCCTCCGCGTCGACCGCCTCGGAGCCCGCCACGCCGTCCGTGCCGGTCTTGCCGGTCGAGACCCTCACCATGGTGGCCGGGACGGCGGCGCGGTCGCGCTCCGAGTCGACCCGCCGCAACTACGCCACCGACTGGCAACGCTTCACCGCCTGGTGCGCCCGGGAAGGCCACGCCGCGTTGCCGGCGCATCCCTTGACGGTTGCCGCCTACCTCCACGACGCGGCATCGACGGTGTCGGAGGCGGGGGAGCGGGCCTACTCGCCGGCGACGTTGGCCCGCTGGGTCGCCGGGATCGGCCACTACCACCGCCGCGCCGGTCATCCCGCCCCGGGAGCGGACGAGCTCGTGGCCGCGACCTTGTCCGGGATCCGCCGGGACTACGCCGCGGCGGGGCAGCGGCCCCGCACTCCCCGGGCGCCGCTGCTCACCGCCGACATCGTCACCATCGTCGACAAGGCGCGGGCGGACAGCGGCAGCTGGGCCGACGAGGTCCTTGAACGCCGCGACAGTGCCATCCTGCTGCTCGGCTTCGCCGGCGCGTTCCGCCGCAGCGAACTCGTCGCGCTCACCTGCAGCGACGTCACCCTCCATCGACTCGACGGCCTGCACATCCGCCTGCGCAGATCCAAGACGGATCAGGAGGGGCGGGGGAGTATCCGGGCGCTGCCGTTCACCCACAGTCATGCGAATTGCCCGCCCTGTGCGTGGCGGCGGTGGGCGCAGGTCGTCGCCGCCTTCGACACCGGGGGCCGCCCGGCCGTCATTCGCCTGCTGCGCACCGCCGAGCCGTTCGAAGCACATGTGTGCCGGGGGTCGCGGCCGCGTATGGTGCCGTCGTCGCCGTGGTTGCGGGCGATCCGGAAGAACGGCAACCTCTCCGACACCGCCTTGTCGGGGGCGGCGGTGCACCAGGTGATCCGGCGCCGCGCCGCGCAGGCCGGCTACGACCCCGAGATCGTGCAACAGTTGGGTGGGCATTCGTTGCGGGCCGGGTTCGTCACCCAGGCCTTCCGCAACGGCGCCAGTGCGCACGCGATCATGCGCCAGACCGGGCACAACACCCCGGCCATGCTCGAAACCTACGCCCGCGAACACGCCCCGCTGATCGGCAACGCCGTCACCAACCTCGGACTGTGAGTGCGATGAGCAGCACCGATGATGGAGTCATCCGCCGCAACATGGTCCACGATGCCGCCCTGGGCCTGGTGATCCCGGCCCGCTACCGGCACGATTGGGCGCTGTTCGTCGACTGGTGCGCCGCCACCGACCGCAGACCTATCCCTGCCGCGCCGGACTCTCTCGCACTGTTCCTGCACGAACACCCCGCCGCAATCGCGACCCAGCGGCGCCGGCTCTCGGCGGTCAACGCCGTGCACACCGGGCACGGCTACCCCGCCCCCGGGCGAACCGAGACGGTGCGCCGGCACCTCGATGCCACCCGTGCTTCGCGTCTCGACCGGCTCGGACAGCTACTGCTGCAGCGCGCCGTCGGGTTGCCCACCACCGGCTGGCCGAGCGGACTGTTCGGCCGCCGCGACGCCCTCTTGCTGGTCCTGGCCGCGACCGGCATGACCTTCACCGACATCACCCGGCTACGCCGCCGCGACCTCCGCCTCGACGGAGACATCCTCGTCGCCACGACCCGGACCGGCGAACGGTTCCGGATCGCACCGGATCTCGAGACGGGGGACACGCCGGCCGCCGCGATCTATCGGCGATGGGCGGAGATCCAGGCGTTCCTCGACCAGTATCCCGGCACCCACCTGCTGCGCCATCACCTCACCGACCCGGTCGATGTCGTCGCGGATCCGCTCGATGCGGAACAGGGCCGGCAACCGTTGCTACCTCCGATCGACCGCTGGGGACACCTCCCACACAACCAGCCGATGACCGCACAGTCGGTGTCGGTGCTGGTGCGAGCGCATCTGTCCGGCCATGCTCCTGTCCGGAAGGTGCTGCCGGTGCGTCCTCCGGACGACGCCGAGGTCTGGGTCGAACCCCAGATCGACCTCGACCCCGACTACTACGAACACGGCACTGCAGCCCGACGCCGCGACCACGAGAACCTTGAGGATCTCGCCGAGGTCTTCGACGAGATTGAAGCCCGCGCTGATGTTCTGTTCGACGAACTTTTCGCAGTATTAGACGGGTTGTAAGGCCGCCTCGCCCCGGTCCGCAAAGGGTGCGTTCGACGACTCTCATGGCGAGTGAAGGCCTTACCGGTCCCGCAAACAGTGTCGAGGTTTGCCGCGCTTGCTGCCGGCGATGAAGACCTTGTCAATGGTGACACCCTTCCGGAAGCGCTACTCGTGCCGATTGGTCTCGCCAAATGGGTCCGTCTGATCATCCCGGTCCGGTCATCGATCCTCCAGCGCGGCTTTGGCCTGCTCACCAATCGATTGGCGAAGTGGCGAACCGGCCTTGTCCCAATCTTTGTCGGACCATAGATGTACGTTAAGTCCGAGTTGGTCCTACGGAGGGAGCACGAAAATGGTCAATTCTGGTTTCTCTCGAACACCGGACAAGATCAAGGTTGCGGTGCAAGCTACAGACGAGAAGTTCGTCTTCGGCACGAGAAAGAATTTTACTTCGAGAAAAGAATTTGAATCGTTCGCCTCCACGCTGGGCCTGAACTATGATTCATCCTTAGAGTCTTATTTCGGAACGCCTTCAGAAACTCTCGGCCAGTGGAGCAAGTGGAATATTCAGGGAAGATTGGTCACCCGTAAAGATCTCCCCAAAGAGGAGAGAGACCTAGGAGGGTGGAGCTACCCGTACTTCGGGGATCCCTCTAAAGGCTACGGTATTGCCCACCGCGTAGCTAAGTGTTATCCGCGGGAGACGTGGTATGGAGAGCAATTACAGGCTTCTGTTCGCGTGCTGGAAGAGAACGGGAACATTTCGGCAGTTTGCGCTGTGGAGAAATCACTTCCTCCATCAGTTGACCCGGATTCCCGATCCGTTCTCTATGCGGCAAGCCTTGCCCGCCATTGGTTCGGCAAGGCGGAAGTACTCGAACTCGACAAGACCGGAACCGTCAAGCTTCCTACGGAGGCCCTTGACTGGGAGGTATTCCCTCCCGGTACAGCCGAGGACGATAAAGAATTCCTATCTTCCAAGCTGACTCACAGGGCCTCGCCAACGGTGGTTTCCGAAGCGGTGTCCCGAATGGTTGAGGTTAAAAAACTTGGCCCTAAAGAAATGCTGATCGGTAATTCTGGGCTAGAAAGCTATCTAGGGTTTAAATTTGATGACCATTTAGTGGTTTTTGAAAACATTAGACACGGAAACGCTTTGTACATATTGAAGGAGAATTGGAAGGATCTGAGCAAGCTATCCAGAACCGAACTTCTAAAGAGCCACAGGTCGGAGATAATTCGAATTATTCACAACAAGGGATGGGAGAAAAGACTTCAGCATGAAATAAATCTAAGGAAAGCCTGACTGCGCAGTGTAGAAGTCAGTGTCGCGTTCGCAGGCGACCAGGTCGATGCCGAGGCCGGGTTTGCCGTCACGACCGGGCCGGTCGATCCACCGACATGCCTGGTCGTACCGCTGCGAGAGCATCGGATCGAGCTGGAAGTAACGGACCATGAGCAGTTCGAAGCGGGTGCCGCGTTCGGAGTTCGACGGGGCCTTGCGGAACGCTTCGATCACCTCGTGTACCGATGCCACGTGCTCTCCCTAATGCTCGACGGGGCCGGGCCCGCTGTCCTGCATATTCGAGGGTAGACGTTACCGGTGCTCATCACCGCTTTGGACGCCCCTTCGGGCTTGTGGGCCATCTTCCTGGCTGGCGGCAGCGACTGCCCGTGTACGCGGCAGTTCGGACGAGTTCCGAAGCGTTCGACAGTCGCAACAAGGCGGAGACTAAACTGCCCTCAACCGTTCACTTTTCGAGCATCGGAACCGTCCAACCTTCGAGCGCCGTCAACAAGTGGATAGCCTGTGACGATGATCGACCACGACGAAGTGGTGCGACTATATGGGGCTCTTCGCGGTTAGCAGTGGCATTGATGCCGGCTGGGTGCGCTCCGCCGGGAGCGGCGGGTGCACGCCCACCGTACCCGGCGGCGTTGATTCTCCGGATTGCGGAACCCGAACGCGATCCGGCCGACGTGCTTGACGATCCGGTTGTAGCCTTCGCTGCGTGCGTTGGTCAGGCCGGTCCGAACAGCTCGGATGATCGGGTCTTGCCAGGTCTCCACGGTGCGCGCGAGCGCGGTGACCTCCGGGATCGGGCAGGCGGCACAGAACTTGTAGAACCGATACAACGCGGCCCGGATCTCGTACCGCAGCCCACCACGGGCGGTGCAGGCCAGCAGGTCGCGTAGTAGCTCCTTGGCGATCCAGGCGGCGGCGATCTCCTCGCTGGGGTCGGCGGTCAGCAGCTTGGTGAACAGTTCGGTGCGCTGCTCGAGGGTGAGGGTCTCGGCGCCGCGCAGCAGCCGACGTCGGTTGATCCACTCGACATCGCTCTTGCGAGTATTCATCTCCAAGACGCGCCCGCTGTCGGCAAGGGAGCGCATCGCCGCTCGAAAGCCCTCCTTGAAGCGTCGGGGATCGAACGGTCCTTCTGTGACACTTGGCCACGAACGGACCGCGTAGTCGATGTGACAGAACACCTCGAACTCATCGGACCCGGCGACCATCCGGGGAATCTCCTCGAGGTATGCCCAGATCACGTCGTCGGCGGGCCACATCCGGAACAGGGTGTTGGGCTCGTAGCGGTCGTCACCGACCTTGAGAGTGTGAAGAGAACCGTTGACCCGATCGAAAGGGACACATCGACCAGCATCGATGCCCGACGACCGAACAGATGGGGTTGGCCGAACTCGACTCCGGCGAGGATCGTCAGGTCGGGAAACCGATGACGGCATCGGTCGATGCTCTCGCGGTAGCCGGCCACGTCCAGAGGCGGTGGTCGCAGATACCCGTCGGGGTCGAGCATGCCTTGCTGGTGAGACATCAGGTCCTCGGGTGTGGTGCGCCATGCATCGTCGAAGTCGAAATGCTCGGTAAAGACCACCGCCGGGAGACCGATCGCGGCGGCGCGTTCACACATCGTCTCCATCCGGCCGGCGGCGAGCGAATTCGGGCCGCCGGTATCCCAGGACCATTCGCTGTGGACGTGACTGTCGGCAGGCAGGGACATGGCTCGATGCTCGCATGGCCTGAACCCATTCTCCGATCCTCGGGGCTCGGGTGTGCTGTCCGACGATCGTCAAACAGCACACCACTCCCGTCCCCGCCAGCTTCCGCTATCATGGGATTAGTTGAGATTGTAGTTTAATCATTAGGACTAAATCATGGACAGTTATAGCGAGTTGCGAGCGGCGGTAGTGGACGCCGGCGTCTACACCACGACGATGGAAACGCTGAAGCGGATCCAGGACGCGGGACGACTGGGGATCCACGTCCGGTCCGCCATCAGCCGAGCCCTGGCCTCCCACGGGATCGGGCACCTCCCTGCCGAGTTGCCTCCCAATCAGGACGACGAAGTCCGCCTCTACCTGCTCGGCACCCCCATCGCCGATGTGGTGAGCGCCGTCCTGACCCCCAGTGAACGTGGGGATGCGATGTTGCGTTCCGTGGGCTCGTCCGATGCTCAGGAAAAGCTCGCGGTCATCCGCGATATCGTGTGCGGTTCCTCCACTGAAGGAGCGTGACGTGACGGCACCTGCCGAGGATGTGGGGGCGGGCCGTGCATGTCTTCGTTGACGAGTCCAAGCGCGACGACTACATCCTCTGCGCTGTGACCGTCGTGCCGTCCGGCGTAGACGAGATGCGCAAACGGATGAGAGAGCTGTGCCCTAAGGGAAGCAGTCGAATCCACATGAAGTCCGTGGACAGAAAGACAGCACCCAAGATCGTGACCGAGGTCGCGAAGTTGAATGCGGACAGTCGCCTCTATGTGGTCAAGGCACGCAAGCTTTCCGAACGTGAGGCGCGGGACCTCACGCTCACTGCAGCGGCTCACGATTTGGTGGAGCTGTCGGCAAGTCGTGTGGTCATCGAGTCGTGCGATCAAGATCGAGAAGACAATCGGGTGATCCGGCAGGCGGTAGGTCCGCAAGCCCCGTTCGAGTACCTTCACGATCGCCCGAACAATCCGTTGCTGTGGCTTCCCGATGTGCACGCATGGGCGTGGGGTCGGGGTGGGTCCATCCGCCGCAAGATCGAGCATCGCATCGAGGTCATCACCCTCTGAGATACGCGAAGGCCCTCTCCGGATGGAGAGGGCCTTCGCTACGTGTGATGGGCACGCAAGGCTGGAAACCACCTGGTGGAGCTGCCCCGAGGGGTACTTACGCTCCGGAGACCTCCTACACGAACCACTTCCCTCGACTACTGTCTCGGGCACCACGTACTGTACCACTTTTGTACCGTTCCAGTACTGCTCCTGTACTAGTTTCAGCGCTACCTCGACAGCATCGCCGTAGGCGATTGATCAGTCAGTTTCGAATCCAGCCTGGTCGAATTTGAGGACGGTGGCGTTCTCGCTGACCGTGCGGATTTTGTTCTCGTCGAATCCGTTCGGCGTGGTGGCGGTGATCTCGATCCGGACTTCGAGGTGGACACCGTCTGCGGCGGCGAGGTGTTGGATGATCTCGTTGGTGATCTTGTTGAAGTCGCGGGCGTAGAAGTCGGGGTGCAGGGCGGTGGACCCGAAGAATCGGGTTTTCGCCACCGGAGTGGTACCTCCCGTTTCATTGCCGCTACCCATGCGTGTGGCCGTGGTGGTCTGGACCATCGCACCGGAGGCCGGTGCGTCCTCTTCGTCGCCCGCGGACGCGTCAATTTCGTGCTGAGAGGCGATCTCGCCCTGGGTTGCCTCGAATTCGGCAAGTTCGCGTTCGCGTTGCGCCTCGGCTCGCTCAGGCTGGACCAACAGCAACGCATCGGTAATCTGCGGCACGGTTACCTGATCGGACGGTAGCACCAGTCCGAGATAGTTCTGTCCGTCCCAGTCCACAGCCAGGGCAAATCCGGTCTGCTGCCAGAACATCTCGCGAGATACCGACTGCACCCCGTCCTCGAGGACGGTGCGATCGCGCAGCCTCGCCAGATACGGGTAGGTGGTGTAGTAGTTCCACAACTGGCCGAAGCTGATGTGTCCCTCGCGGTCCCAGGCGGCCTTGAGGGTGCCGGACAGGTCGTGGCGGATTAGACCAGCGCTGCGCTGCAAGGTCAGCAGCGATTCGTTGCGCAACTTCGCTGCAGCGCGAGCAGCCAGATCGGTGGTGGTGCCGTCGGCCTTGAACGCTTCGATCTCGAGGGGCTTCTTGGCCTCACGCTGGGTGGGAACGAGCACCCAGTGATAGGTCTGCAGCAACCGGTCGGCGACGGCCTGATCGTGGGTGGCGACCCGGTCGACGGCCTGCTGGCGTTGCGCGGCAGTCAGGTTCAGGTCCTTGTCCGCGTTGTCGCGGATGTAGGACCAGGCCAGAAAGTCCCGGACCGCGCTGTCGAGTTCGGCCCAGCGGGCGTCGTCGGCGGCAAGGAAAGCGACCATGTTGCGGTGGGTACGGGCGGCGCTGCCGCGGTGTTCGGTGACGTCCTTAACCCAGACCGCTGCCGGAGAGTCGGCCTTGGCTTTGCGGTTGTGTAGATGCGCGGGCGGCACGATCACCAATCGCACCTCCGGTACGTCCGGCACGTCCGCCGACGAGTCAGGGGCGACGTGTACGCCGGCGAAGCCGTCCGACGCCGTCTTGCGGTGCCCTTGCAGTCGGCGCACGACCTCGGCCCATACGTCCTCTTTGTGGAGGCGTTCGGCGTGGTCGCGGGCGGTGCGGGTGGTGTTGGCCTGGGTGTCGTACCAGTACAGCGACCCGGAGTTGTAGAAGTAGGTGGCGGTATTGGCCAGGTGGTTCAGCGCCGAATGGAAGTTGCCCGGCACGTCCCCCGGTAGGGCGGTGCCAAGGAAGATCCGTTGCTTGTCCAGGCCTTTGTGCGCGGAGGTGAGCGTCGGGGTGGCGCCCATGAATACGGTGCGGGCCAGGCGTTGGGTGGTCAGGCGTTGGCCGAGTAGCTGGTTGGTGTTGTCGACCTGGGCGGGGGCGGAGTTCGGTCCGTCGACGTCGGTGTCGATCAGGGCCTTCCATTGGTCGTCGAGGTACTGGGTCAGTTCGGTGACGACCTTGTCGGCGCGTAGTGGGATCGATCCGGGCATGATCAACGGGGCGGTGTCGTTCTCGCGCCAGAGTTGACCGACGATGACGTTCATCAACCGCAGGACACCGCGGGTGCGCTGGAAGCGTTCGAGGGTGGACCAGTCTTGGTAGAGGCGGTCGAACAGCTCCGGGTGGATCGGATAGGAGCGGCGGATGCGTTCTTCGTAGTCGAGTTCGCGGACCTCGCGGGGAAAGTCGCTGCTGTTCTTGACGTAGAACGCCACCATGGCTTTGGCGGTAGCGTTGATCTTTGCCAGGGCGGTGCTGTCGGGGGTTTCGAACAAGCGGCGCCGGACGATGTGGAAGCTTTCCTCGGCGTTGGCGGCGCGCCACTGCTCGGCGACCCGGCCGACGGCCTTGCGCAGCATCTTCAATGCTTCGCGGCCGTTCTGTCCCCCGACTTCTTCCTCGTCACCGACGTACTCGCCGTCCTTCATCTCCGCCGAGGCAGGGATGGAGATCAGCACCAACGTGCCCGGGACAGCCTTAGCGGCCTCGGTGAGGGCTTGGGCGAAGGTGAACTGGGCATCGAAGGTGCCGTCGGGCAGCTCTTCGTGGCCGAACAACAGGCGGGCGTAGGCGACCCATTCGTCGATGAGGATCACCGATGGGCCGAACCGCAGGAACAACTCACGCAGGGCTTCGCCGCTGGGATTGAGCCGGTTGGTGTCGGATTCGGCGACCATCGCATAGCCTTCGGCGCCGCCGAGGTGCCAGGCCAGCAGCCCGCCGATGGTGTTGATGCGGGTGCCGTCGGGCATCACCTTCACCGCACCGGCCTTGATCTGGGTGCCTACCAGCGCCACCCGGCGGGCAGAAGGCAGTTCGGTGCCGGCGAGCAGATCTTGGACTTCCTGCGGATAGTCCACCAACGGCCGGCCGGATGCCAGATGCCATACCGCGAGCATGGAGTGGGTCTTACCGCCACCGAAGTTGGTTTGCAGGTTGATGATCGGCGCGGCGTTCGGGTCCCCGGACAATCTCTGCATCGCGGGAACGAGCAGATCCTTCAAACCTTCCGTCAGATAGGTGCGGGCGAAGAACTCCACCGGGTCGGTGTATTCGGGGTCGCCTTCGCCGCGGGAGACCATCGCCAGGTCGGCGGCGAATTCGGCGGCGTGAAAGTTGCCGCTCTGCACATCCTGATGCGGGCTGAGCACCAGTCGCCACGGTTCGAGACCGTCGCCGCCGATCTCCGCTGCCGCGGAGGTCTTGACGACCTTGCGGTCCTGCTTTTCGGAGCTCAGGCGCATGAGTTCGATCCGTGAGCGGCGGGCCTCATCGGCTCGGTCCGGAGCCCCGATGGCCCGCAGGAACCGCTCAGCGGTATCGAGGGCCCGATAGGCATCGTCGGCGGTGAACGATCCGTTGTGCGCCCACGTGTTGCGCACGTCCCTGAGCTCCGTGGCCCAGGATTGCTCGGTGCGGGAGAGGTGATCGGTGAACGGATACCAGCCCTTCTGGATCTGATTGGGGATCTGCTCGGTGATCATCCGCAGGCCGTTCTGCGGATCGGTGCGCACATACGTCTTCGACGCACCGGCACCCTTGGCCTTGTCCCGCGCCGCCAGTAGCGCCGTCCAGTCCCCACCCTCCAACTTCTTGGCCAACACGTAGGTATGGAACTCGTCCAGCGCAGGACCGAGAAGCTCGAAGATCCGACCGATCCGGTCGCGGTTGCTCACAGCCATGACAAGGCTCCTTCTAGGTGCCCAGCATCAGCTGGGTCGAAGCATTGCGGGACTCGGCGACGATGTCATTCCAGGCCGTACCGAGTGAGTTGAATTCGATCGCAATCTGGGTGCGCTTGAGGTCTTCGGCGATCGTGAACAGCAGGAACGCCAACTCCTTGCACAGATCTCGATCGATCGACTCCGGCACCCGCGACAGCAACGCAGCCGCGGCCGGTACGCCCTTCTCCGTCAGAGCGCGAGACAGGTGCATGACCACTTCCCACGTGCTGATGTGCGGGTCGGTAGCCGGGTCGTACTCCCTGTCCGAGTAGTCCGAGTAGATCGCCCCTAGCGCCTCAGGGGAGAGCAGCGCAACCTTGCCAGCACGACTGGTCAGGATGCCGGACCGTTCCAAGTGCTCGAGGGAAGCGTTACGGGCACGGGCCATGTTGTCGGCATCACCGAACATACCAGCGTCGAACCCGTACTGACGGAACCATGCGATCGCGAAACGAGTGTCCGGGTCGAAATCGCCTTCCTGTTCCGCGAGGACCTCGTCGAGGATCTCATTGATTCGGGCCAACGCTGCACGCACCGTCATCTTCGATCCGTCGTCCGTCAGCACACCCGAGAATCGGGAGAACACGGCCATACCTGGACCAATAGCTGCCTGTGGAAGGTCCACCGGTGCAATCGCGCCTTGCTGCAACTCACGCAGTGCATCAGGTAACTCGTCCTTCAACGCGTTGATAAAGCCGCGCCGATCAATGGTAGGGGCGTCCGTGTCCCGGGGCCGTAGCGCCAAGACGATGGACGAAGCGAGAGCGTTCGTTCCCTGAGACAACATCCGATTGCTGAGTTCGCTACGCATAGGCCACGTAGCCGTGATTACCCAGCCAGACCGAATCATTCCTTCCAGGAGCGTTTCCCAACCTGTCGAGGATTGTCCACCCTCATTCGCGTCCTGCTGTTTAAACGCGTAATAAACAGTTATAGGAAATTCCGGCATAGCCACCTCACGCGCACGCTGGAACACTTCCCGAAAACCTTCTTCGAAAAATTTCTGCGCGCCTTCCCTACCATTATGCCGATAAGGGTTGGCGACTAATTCCTCCGCCTTGGGAACCAGTATCGATCCCATCAAACCGGGGTGGATCGACCGCAATGAACGACGTAGCCATACGTAAAAAAAGTCAGACAAGTCGGAGTAGCCGATATTGTCATAATAGGGGGGGTCTGTCGATATAACACAATTCTGGAATGAACGCTCCGCGGCCGAAGCCTGAACCGCAAACCCTACCGTTTCGCCGGCGATACGGATACTCTTTGCAATACTGTTGAGGCTAACCGTATACGAACCTGCAGCATTACCAAATGGGGTAGTTTCACCAAAATCCCAGATCATAGCGATAGCCTGTCGGGTAAACAGGTGCCGAATTTGCGTTTTTGTAACCTCCCAAGCGCACAGAGAGTTTGCGATATCCGCAAGTCGACTGACACCAAGGCCCAGATACGTTGCTACTGCATCTGCGTAAGCTGCTGCTCCCGTGCCGCCATCTTCAAGTCGATCGCCGATCGACATTCCCGCTGCCAAAGCATCTGCAAGGATGCGCTTGCGCGCTTCTGCCACAAGATCACTGAACGTCGTGAGAGCGGTGAGCTGACGCAGGGTGAAAAGGTCAGCGAAAGTTGTCATCCCATAGTTGGGCGTTTTGAAGTCTCTTGGGTTGCTCGCCAGATCGCCCTCTGGTGCGTCTTTCGGTCGAGCCACCTCGGCAGCCGCTTCATGTTCAGGGGTGGGTTCCAGATAGATCCGAGTCCGGTCGCCCTCTGCCACAGTCGCTAAAAGCTGCGCGCCCATTCTTCCAGCACGGCCTTCAGAACGTATATACTTCAAATCAACAGCTGCTCCGCAACCAATGCAAATTGCTCCCGTACGCCCAACTGTACCGCTGTCCTGCTTTGTTGGTGCACCATTAAGGCCGTATCCGATTGAGAATTTAACCTTGCCGTCTACAACTCTTGGGATGACGTAGGCCTCTTTTCCCTTCTTCTTGCTGAGCCACCATTTGCTGGTCAAAGGCATCGCGATACCACAGGCAGGATTGGGGCAGGATACGGTACGAGCCCAAATCCATGCAATGACGGTGGCTTCCGATCCGTCCGGCAATAGAGCCTTCGGATAAAGGTGACCAATCAACTTCTCGGCTTCATCCCGCATCCACTGTCCGTAACGGCGGACGTCCTCTGCGAGTCCGGTTGCCTTGGGCCAGGTGGTGATCTGAGCATCCGCTGCCCCGGGGAACACAGGGGGCTGTCCAGAAAATTTCGGCGGAATCTCAATCAACGCCTTGTTGATAAGCACTGCGACCGGGTTGAGGTCAGAAGCGTGTGCTTCGAGACCCAGACGCTGGGCTTCAAGCGGGATCGACCCCCCTCCGGCGAAAGGGTCCAGGATCGACGGCGGATTCCCCTCAGTGGAGGTAAGGATTTCTTCGTGCGCTCTGCGCAGCAGGTTTTCGTCGTCAACGTTCTCCCATACCACCAACTGCTCGATGATCTCGTGCAGCCGTTTGCGTTCTTTGTCGACAGACTCCTCGGTAGGAAAGCGATCGGGATGAGAAGACGGGTCGTCAACGAGCTGGGCAAAAAGCACTGCGCGAGCGGTGGCGAGAGGCTTACGGGACCACCACAGGTGCAGGGTGGAGGGGTGTCCGTGGCGGATCGATTTTTCCCGGGCCGATTCGGCGTTGATTTTCTCGAGTGGAAGCGCGACCTCGATGAGTTTGCGACGGGGAACTGCGGTGGTGTCGGTAGTCACGAGGTGGGGTCCTTCTCTACGTACATCGGTGCTGCAAGAGCGTGGTTACGGGAAACGGCTCTGTTGCAAAGATTGGCGGCAGTCAGAGGTAGGCTGTCGCTCTGCGCCGATCAGGCGGCTGCTGCGAAATGGTGGTTGAGCATGCCCATGGCCTCCGTCAGCGCCGAGGGCCCAATGCCAAAAGCTCTCTCCACAAGGCGCACCTCGCCCCTGATGCCGGGCTGCAGGCACCAGGGGCGAGCCTGTCCTTTGCGCAGGGCTCGCATGACTTCGAATCCCTTGATCGTGGCATAGGCCGTGGGGATCGATTTGAAACCGCGCACCGGCTTGATCAGTATCTTGAGCTTTCCGTGATCGGCCTCGATCACGTTATTGAGATACTTCACCTGCCGGTGGGCCGTCTCCCGGTCCAGCTTTCCTTCGCGCTTCAATTCGGTGATCGCTGCACCATA
>NZ_JAOCLZ010000037.1:0-13556 GCF_025290685.1 Rhodococcus sp. PAE-6 | reverse complement strand
GCAGCACCTGCTGGTAGCCCACACCGTCGACGTCCGGGTAGATCGTCCGCAACGACTCGTGCCGGCCGAGCACGTCGACCACCGCGGAGCGCAGCGCCTCGACGTCCAGGACGCCGGTCAACCGGATCGCCCCGGGGATGTTGTTGACGGCCGATTCCGGTTCGAAGCGGTTGAGGAACCACATCCGCTGCTGCGCGAGCGACAACGGCACCCGCTCGGGACGCTCCTGCGCCACGAGCGGAGCTCGGTCGTCACCGGCAAGAGGTTCGACCATGACAGCGAGGGCGGCGACCGTCGAACCCTCAAACAGCAGGCGGGCAGGCACCCGTACCCCTAGACGCTCACTCAGCCGTGCCGCCACTCGCGTGGCGATCAGCGAGTTACCCCCGAGATCGAAGAAGTCGTCGTCGAGGCCGACCCGCGTGGAGTCGAGTCCCAGCACGTCGGCGAACACCGCGGCGATGTCGATCTCGGTGCCGGTTTCCGGGGCCCGGAACTCGGTGACGATCGGCCCCGGATCGGGCAGTGCGTCGCGGTCGAGCTTGCCGGTGGGCGAGAGCGGGATCTCGTCGATCGGCACGATCGCCGAAGGCACCATGTGGGCAGGGAGCCGCTCGGCGGCCAGGGCCGACAGTTCCTGCAGGTCGACGGTTGCGTCGGGGGCCGCGTGCACGTACGCGACAAGCTGTGCCTGCCCGGACGGGCCCGTCCGCGCGAGCGTCGCCGCGAAGTCCACTGCCGGCGAGGAGGCCAGCACGGCGTCGATCTCGCCGAGTTCGATGCGGAAGCCGCGAACCTTGACCTGGAAGTCGTTCCGACCGATGTAGACGATGGGGGATGCGGCGTCCCGGGGTCCGCGGACGAGGTCGCCGGAACGGTACATGCGCGTGCCGCCGGGGGCCGCGACGAACCGGGCGGCGGTCAGCTCCGGCCGACGGTGGTATCCGCGGGCCACGCCCGGACCCGACAGGTAGAGCTCGCCCGTCACCCCGGCCGGAACGGCGTGCAACCGTGTGTCCAGCACGTGCGCGGTGGTGTTCCGGATGGGCGCACCGATCGTGATCTGCTCACCCGGAGCCAGCGGATCCGAGATGTTGGTCATGATGGTCGTCTCGGTCGGACCGTAGCCGTTGAAGAATCGCCGTCCCGGCGCCCACCGCTCCACCAGGTCCGGAGGGCACGCCTCACCGCCGACGACGATGCAATCGAGCACGCCCAGGCCCGTCGGGTCGACCGAGGCCAGCGCGGCCGGGGTGACGAAGGCGTGCGTGACCTGCTGTTGCACAACGAGTTCGGCGAACTCCTCGCCGCCGTACACGGAGGTCGGGGCGATCACCATCGTCGACGACGCGCCGATCGCCAGCAGCAGTTCGAGGATCGAGGCGTCGAAGCTCGGGGACGCGAAGTGCAGCGTGCGCGAGTCGGAGGTCAGGGCATACCGCTCCACCTGCTCGGTGCAGAAGTTCCCCAGACCCGAATGGGTCACGACGACGCCCTTCGGCCGTCCGGTCGACCCCGAGGTGTAGATGATGTAGGCCGTGTTCTCGACCCGCAGGGTTCGGACCCGTTCGTCGAACGAGACGGGCTCGGACGGAAGAGCCGCGAGCTGCTGCGCGATCGCGGGATCGTCGAGTGCGATCCACCGGGTCGCGGAGGGCAGGGCGGGTTCGTTCTCGGCGAGGGTCAGGCCGAGCGCCGCGCCGGAGTCGACCGTCATGTGCTCGACCCGGTCGGCGGGATAGTTCGGGTCGACGGGCACGAAGGCGGCACCGGTCTTCGCGACCGCCCAGGTGGCGAGCACCGAGTCGATCGACCGGGCGATCGCGAGCGCGACGACGTCCTCGGGACCGACACCGAGGCCGATCAGGTACCGCGCGAGTCGCGAGGACGCCTCGTCGAGCTCGGCGTAGGTGAGCGAACGGTCATCCTCGACCACTGCCGTCGCGGAGGGGTCGCGTTCGACCGCCGCCGCAATCAGCTGGGGAAGCAGCGCGGCCCTGGCTCCGCGACGCTCGGGACGCCTGCGTGGCCGCCGCCGCTCTGCTGCCGCAGGTCGAGCATCGCCAGAGGCTCCACCGTTCCCCTCGGCCCCCTGCTCGCCGACCTTACGCAAGGCTTCACTCACCACTGGTCCCGATCCCTCGTACGTCCCGTTCCGGCCGCGGCCACCCGGTTGTTACCGGGCAGTCATGTGCCCATTAGAGCATCGGTGGCCGAGAAGCCATGTTACGGCCGTGGGCGCGCACGCCACGGTGGGACGACCCGTGCGGGCCGCCCCACCGTGGCGGGATGTCGAGTTGTGGCCGGTCAGCGCCTCTCGTCGAGACGGCGACCGATGGCGGGTCCGATGACCGCCCACGCCTTCCTGGTGGCCATGTCCCAATGCGAGACCGGCACCTCACGCGTGGTCACCAGCCCGTTCACGTAGGGATACCAGGCCTCGGTGGAGGACATCGGACGATCGGTCTCGGCGATGAAGACCGTCAGGTCACCGTCGTAGACCTCGGGACGATGCGTCGCGAGGACCGAGTACGAGTGCCGGACGCCCTCGACGATCCGGGTGATCCGTTCCGGGGACAGGCTGTCGAACGGAGCCGGCAGAGCCTGCACCACCTGCTGCGCGCTCTCGGCGGTGAGCTCGGTGAGGGGGATCTCCGCAGCCGGGCCCTCGGCCGGGATGCCGAGCACGTTCGCGACCGTCGGGGCGGTGGCCGCGGTGGGCTGCGCGTCGGCCCGCGCGGCCCCGGTCTCGGGGTAGGCGTCGAGGATCGCGAGGGTCGGGACCTGCTCCCCCGCCCGTCGCAGCCGGACCGCGACGGCGTGGGCGAGGATGCCGCCCATGGACCATCCGACGAGATGGTAGGGGCCGTGCGGGTGCGCCTGCCGGATGAGCCGGACGTACTCGTCCGCCCAGGCGTCGATGTCGCCGGGCAGGTCGTCCGCCTCGCCGAGCGCGGGCGACTGCAGACCGTAGACGGGACGGTCGCCGAGGTACGGCACGAGGCCGGCGAAGCCCCATGCGAGGCCGGTGACGGGGTGGATGCAGAACACCGGTGCACCGTCCCCACCGGAACGCAGCGGCAGCAGCGGGTCGAGCCCGGCAGTGCCGAGCGTGTCCGTCTCGGACGTGCTGTGCGAGTCGATCCGGGCGGCGAGTTCCTCCACACCCGGGTGCAGGAACAACCACGGCAGCTCGACGTGGGCGTCGAGGCGGTCGCGCAGGCGCGCGGCGACCTTGACCGCGCTGAGCGAGTTGCCGCCGATACCGAAGAAGTCGTCGTCGAGACCGACCGGGTCGTCGCTGCCGAGCACTTCGGCGTAGACCGACGCGACCGTCGCCTCCGTGCCGGTGCGCGGGGCGCGGTAGGGCGCCGTGACGACCTCCGCCTCCGGGAGGGCCTTGCGGTCGACCTTGCCGTTGACGTTAAGCGGGAGGGCGTCGAGGGTGACGAAGCCCTGCGGGACCATGTAGGACGGCAGCGTCCGCGCCAGCGCGCCGCGGATCGCGGTGATGTCGGGGGCTCCGCCGGTGGGGACGACGAACGCGACGATCCGGTCGCCGTGCTGCACCGTCACCACCGCGTCGCGGATCTGCGGCAGCGCCCGCAGCGCGGACTCGATCTCCCCGAGCTCGATGCGGAAACCACGCACCTTCACCTGGAAGTCGGCCCGGTCGAGGTATTCGAGCGTGCCCGACAGCTGATCGTCGTCGAACCGCCAGCGCACGAGGTCGCCGGTGCGGTACAGGCGTGTGCCGGGGTCGCCGAACGGGTTTGCGACGAACCGCTCGGCGGTCAGCTCCGGTCGGCCGGAGTAGCCGCGCGCGAGCTGGGTTCCTGCGAGGTAGAGCTCTCCGGCCACTCCCGGGGGCACCGGGTGCAGCCGCTCGTCGAGGACGAAGACCTGCGTGTTGGGGATCGGGCCGCCGATCGGAATCGAGCTCTCCCCCGTCTCGGTGACGCGGTGCGCGGTCACCGAGACCGCCGCCTCCGTCGGCCCGTACAGGTTGACGAGATCGGTGTGCGACCGCTCGAGGGTGCGTTCGGCCGTGTCGACGGGAAGCACCTCACCGATCGCGAGCACTCGTCGCAGCGAGTCGGGCAGTTCGCCGTCGGCGTCGTCGAGCAGCGCGTCGAGCATCGAGGGCACGACGTGCAGGGTCGTCACGTGCTCGCGGCGGATCAGGTCGTTGAGGTAGGCCGGGTCGCGGTGGCCGTCGGGTGCGGCGACGACGAGTTTCGCGCCGGAGGTCAGCGACGACCAGAACTCCCACACCGACAGGTCGAAGGTCGCTGCAGTCTTGAGCAGGACGGCGTCGCCCACGCCGAGGCGGTATTCCTTCCGCTTCCAGACGAGCTGGTTGACGATCGCCTCGTGCGGCACGACGACGCCCTTCGGCCGTCCCGTCGATCCGGACGTATAGATCACGTAGGCGGCGTTGCTCGCGCGCAGCGGGGCGAGGCGGTCGGCGTTGCGGATCTCCTTGCCGCTGTAGGCAGCGAGGTCGACGGTGTCGACCTCGATGGTCGGCCGGTCGCCGGGCAGGTCGAGGCGGTCGCGGCTCGTGGTGAGAATGCAGGCGGGGTCGGCGGATCCGAGGATGTACTCGACGCGTTCGCGCGGGTGGTCGGGGTCGAGCGGCAGATATGCACCGCCGGCCTCGACGACCGCGTACATCGCGACGACGAGGTCGATCGAACGTCGGATCGGGAGCGCGACGACCGTCTCGGGACCGACGCCGTGTTCGATCAGCATCCGTGCGAGGCGTCGCACCCGGTCGGCGAAGTCCCCGTAGGTGAGTTCGCTGTTCGCGTCGACGAGCGCGCACGCCGTGGGCGTCGTGCGGGCCTGATCGTCGAACAGGTCGGCGAGGGTCCGGCCGGGGCCCACCGCGAGCTGTTCGGCCTCCCAGGCTTCGAGCATCGCGGCGAGCTGGTCGGGCTCGTGCAGGTCGATGTCGCCGACCACGACGTCGGCGTCCTCGGCGACGGAGCGCAGGATGCGCAGGTAGCGGTCGACCATGCGCCGGATCGAGGGTTCCTCGAACAGGTCGGTAGCGTAACCGAATTCGATGTCGAATCCACCCGGTCCGCCGTCGACGCCTTTGTCGACGATCGTCACGTGCAGGTCGAAGCGGACCGACGAGGACGACGCGTCGAGCGCCTCCACTCGCAGGCCCGGCAGCTCGAGCGCGTCGATGGTGAAGTTGTGATACGACAACCCGACCTGGAAGAGGGGGTGCCGGGACGGCGACCGGACGGGGTCGAGCACCTCGACGAGCCGTTCGAACGGGATGTCGGCGTGGTCGAAGGCATCGATGTCGACCGTGCGGGCCTGCTCGAGCAGATCGGCGAAGGTGCCGCCGAGATCGACCTCGGTGCGCAGCGCGAGCATGTTGACGAACATGCCCACGACACCGTCGAGTTCGGGCGCCGAGCGACCGGCGACGGGGGTCCCGATCACGACGTCGTGGGTGTTCGACAGGCGCGCGAGGAGTGCGGCGAGTGCGGCGTGCACGACCATGAACGGGGTGGTTCCCGCCCGGCGGGCGAGGACGGTGATCGCCTCGTGGACGTCGTCCTCGAGTTCGATGCGCACGGCACCGCCGCCCGCGCCGAGGATCGCAGGTCGCACGTGGTCGGTGGCGAGATCGAGATGCTCGGGGACACCGGCGAGTGCGCCCGTCCAGTACGCGAGCTGACGGCCCGCGATCGACTCGGGATCGTCGTCGGTGCCGAGCACTTCCCGTTGCCACAGCGTGTAGTCGGCGTACTGCACCGGCAGCGGCGCCCAGTCGGGTGCGTGCCCACCGACACGGGCGGTGTACGCGGTGACGAGGTCGCGCACGAGCGGCGCGAGCGAGGTGCCGTCGCCGGCGATGTGGTGCAGGACGAGGACGAGCACGTGCTCGTCGGGTGCGGTCGCGAACAGGTGCGCGCGGACCGGAACCTCGGCCGTGACGTCGAATCCGCGGCCCGCGACGCGCGCGAGATGCTCCGGCAGCTCGCCGGCGGGCACCTGCTCGACCGGAACGTCGACGACGCGTGCTCCCGGTTCGAGGATGCGCTGCTCACCCACACCGTCGATCTCGGGGTAGACCGTCCGGAGGGTCTCGTGACGCTCGACGAGGTCGGCGAACGCCGCACGCATCGCGTCGACGTCGAGTCCTCCGGTCAGACGCACCGCGAGAGGGATGTTGTACAGGGCGGATTCGGGATCGAGGCGGTTGAGGAACCACATGCGTTGCTGCGCGTAGGACAGCGGCAGGTGTGCGGGTCGCGGGCCGGCGACGAGCGGTACCGCGCGGTCGGAGCCGGCCGCGTCGAGGTGCCGGGCGAGTGCTGCGACGGTCGGCTCGTCGAACAGCGCGGCAGCGCGGACGGTGACGCCGAGACGCGCCCGGATGCGGCCGACGACGGACGTCGCGAGGAGCGAGTTGCCGCCGAGATCGAAGAAGTCGTCGTCGAGTCCGACTCGGTCCACTCCGAGGACGTCGGCGAAGACGTCCGCGACGGCTTTCTCGGAAGCGGTGACGGGAGCGCGGAATTCGGCGACGGTCGCTCCCACCTGGGGAAGTGCCGCGCGGTCGACCTTGCCGGAGGGGGTCAGCGGGATGCGGTCGAGGGGCACGACCGCGGCGGGAACCATGTACGTCGGGAGCACGCCGGCGACGTGTTCGACGAGGCTGCCCGGATCGAGCGGGCCGTCGGTGCCGTGCACGTAGGAGACGAGTTGTGTCTCCCCGGCAGGGGTCTCGCGGCCGACGGTGAGGGCGAAGTCGACCCCCGGGTGCGACGCGAGTGCGGCGTCGATCTCCCCGAGTTCGATGCGGAATCCGCGGACCTTGACCTGGAAGTCGTTACGGCCCACGTAGACGATGCCCGACGAGGGCGTCTCGGGTCCGCGCACGACGTCGCCGGTGCGGTACATCCGCGCACCTCCCGGCGCTGCGACGAATCGCGCGGCGGTCAGGCCGGGGCGACCGAGATACCCGCGGGCCACCCCCGGCCCTGCTGTGTAGAGTTCGCCCGCGACACCGACGGGGACGGGGTGGAGTCGCGAATCGAGCACGGTCTCCGTGACATTGCCGATCGGAGGTCCGATCGTCACCCGGTCGCCCGCCGCGAGGGGTTCGGAGATGTTCGAGACGATAGTCGTCTCGGTGGGTCCGTACACGTTGTGGAAGCGGCGGCCCGGCGCCCATCGCGTCACGAGTTCGGGCGGGCACGCCTCGCCGCCCACCGCGACGGTACCGAGTACCTCGAGACCGGCCGGGTCCACCGAGGCCAGCGCAGCGGGTGTGACGAATGCGTGTGTGACCCCGTGCTTCCGCACGACATCCGCGAACTCCGACCCGCCGAAGACGGTCAGCGGGGCGACGACCATCGTCGACGACGCACCCACCGCCAGCAGGAGCTCCAGCACGGAGGCGTCGAAACTCGGTGACGCGAAATGCAATGTGCGCGACTGCGGCGAGAGTCCGTAGCGATCCACCTGTTCGGCGCAGAAGTTGGCGAGCCCCGAATGCGTCACCACGACGCCCTTGGGGCGACCGGTCGAGCCGGACGTGTAGATGACGTACGCCGCGTTCTCCGCGCGGACGACACCGCGTCGCTCGTCGAAGAAGACGGGCTCCGAGGACATCCCGGCCGATTCGTCGCGTACCTCGGCCGAGTCGAGCACGAGTGCGGGTAGCTCACCGGGCAGCGAATCGGCGTGTTCCTCGGTGGTCAGGACGAGCCCTGCACCGGAATCGTCCAGCATGTAGGCGATGCGATCGGCGGGATAGGTGGGGTCGACGGGCACGAACGCCGCGCCGGTCTTCGCCACCGCCCAGGTCGCGAGGACGGATTCGAGCGAGCGCGTGAGGAACTGCGCCACGCAGTCCTCGGGACCGATTCCGCGCGAGATCAGAAGACGGGCAAGGCGTGACGATCCCGCGTCGAGTTCGCGGTAGGTGAGAGCGCCGGATTCGGAGACGACGGCGATGCCGTCCGGATTCCGTTCGACGGCGACGGCGAGCAGATGGGGCAACGATGCGGTCGGTGCGCTGCGGCGCAATCTCCGAGGGCTGCCCGACGTACGGATCCCGGAAACGGATCCCTCGTCCGAGTGGGCCGAGTCGAAGTCCATCGCATTCGTCGTCATACCACTCCCCGCTTCGCGCCGGGGGACGGTACGGCTGATGAACGCACGCCGAAACAGGCACGCGCCCTGGCGTATCGACGCGATCAGGCCCCCGACAGCCGGATCACGTACGCCGAACTACACGAGTCTCGCACAGGAGTACGAACGCTGCCACATCAGTGCCCGACACGGAGTGTCGAGTCGCGCTTGCGGACTTCGCAATTCGGACATACACGGCGGTTGCACCAGGCGGCGAGGAGCGGGCCGACGGTGCGACACGCGTGCTCGCCCGTCATCGCCCAGTGGGACACGTCGATGTCGTGGCGGTGCACCCGTCCGGTGACGAACTCGGTCCAGTCCCTCCGGGAATCGTCTTCCGGCGACGCCGAACTCCGCGACCCCACGAAGAGCAGGTCGCCGTCGAAGCGTCCCGGGTAGTGCCGCTCGAGAACGTCGAACGAATGACTGATGCCGCCGAGAAACGACTCCATGGACGGGAAGACGTCGCTGTCGAATTCGCCACGCCCGAGAATCGATGTGATATCCCCGACGTTCGGCGTGGCGCGGTCACCGTTGTCGAGACCGTTCAGGGCCGCGAGGGCCACCGACTGCGGATCGACGGACTCCGGTAGCGGGGCCGGGACGTGCGCATCGAGCAGGACGAGGGAGTCCACGGAGCTCCCGTGTCGTTGCAGTTGCACGGCCATCTCGTGCGCGATCACTCCGCCCATAGACCACCCGACGAGGTGGTAGGGCCCGTCGGGGTGCGCGCGCCGGATCTCGTCCACGTACAGGGCAGCCCATTCCCGGATCGATCCGGGAAGCTCCTCGGTGCCCGACAGCGCGGGCGACTGCAGTCCGTAGACCGGACGACCGGCGTCGATGAACTCCGCGAGCCGCGAGAATCCCCAGGCGAGGCCGACGACGGGGTGGACGAAGAAGACCGGCTCACCGGAGGCGGGTCCCGTGCGCAGGGGGAACACGACGTCGAACGCCGTGGACGCCGACTCCTCACCGTCGCGCTCGCTGCGTTCGATCCGCTCCGCCAGTTCGGCGACGACGGGGTGGGCGAACAGCCACTCGAGGGGCACGGGACGCTCCAGCGCCGCCGCGAGTTCGCTGACCGCCCGGACCGCGACCAGCGAGGTACCGCCCGAGCGGAAGAAGTCGTCGTCACGTCCGACCGACTCGATGCCGAGGACCTTCCCGAACACCTTCGCAACGGCGGATTCGACGGCGGTGGCGGGCGGACGGTGCTCGGCCGGCGCGGCCGGGACGAGTGGGAGGGCGTTCCGATCGAGTTTGCCGGTGCTCCCCTTCGGCAGGCAGTCGATCGCGCGGATGTCGGCCGGGACCATGTAGTTCGGTAACCGTTCGCCGAGCGAGGTCCGCAGGGCGGCGGTGTCCGGTTCGGTGCCGTCCGAGACGACCACGAAGGCCACCACGCGGTCGCCACGATGTGCATCCTGCTGCACCGTTGCCGCCGCGGCAGCGACGCCGGGGCATGCCCGGAGTGCGTCCTCGATCTCACCGAGCTCGATCCGGAACCCGCGGATCTTCACCTGGAGATCCCGGCGACCGATGTAGTCGAGTTCGGGTCCGCGTGCGCTCGTGACCCAGCGCACCAGGTCCCCGGTCCGGTAGAGACGCCCTCCGCTGCCGAAGGGGTCGGCGACGAACCTGCCGGCGGTCTCACCCGCCCGCGCGACGTAACCGCGCGCGAGTTGCTCGCCGGACAGGTACAACTCCCCGACCGCGCCGAGCGGGACCGCACCGAGGCGGTCGTCGAGCACGTGGACGCCCGTGTTCCACACCGGTGTCCCGATCGGCACGCCGTGGACGTCGGCGTCGGTCACCGGGTGATCGGTCACCGAGACGGCCGCTTCCGTCGGCCCGTAGAGATTCACCAGTTCGGCGTCGCTGCGGGCGGCGAACTCCCGCGCGGTCGCGGCGGGCAGGGACTCACCGATGGACAGCACACGCCGCAACGTCGACGGAAGTCGCTTCTCGACCCCCGACAGGAACATGCCGAGCATGGTCGGAACCCCGTGGAAGGTGGTGACCCGTTCACGCTCGAGCAGGGCGATCATGGCGCGGGGGTCGGGGTGGCGTCCCCGGTCGGCGATCACCAGCCGGCCACCGCACGTCGACCAGCCCCAGAACTCCCAGACCGACAGGTCGAAGGTCGCCGGGGTGTGCAGGACCGACACGTCGTCGGGTCCGAGGTCGAATCGCTCTCGCAGCCAACACATCTGATTGGTGACCGCACGATGGGTGACCGCAACACCCTTGGGGACCCCCGTCGAACCGGAGGTGAACAGGACGTACGCGATGTTCTCCGGTCGCAGCCGGGCGAGCCGTTCGGCATCGGTCACCGGCGCTGCGGACAGTCCGGCATGGGCCGGATCGTCGACGTCGATCACCGCGGCACCGCCGAGATCGACGGCTGCGGACGCCCCACCCACACGTACGACGACGGCGGGTTCGGCGGCCGCGACGATCTGCGCGATGCGTCCGGGTGGCAGGGAGGGGTCGAGCGGAACGTAAGCTCCGCCGGCGACGGACACCGCGTACATCGCGACGACCAACTCGACGGATTGTCCGATCATGAGGCCGACCCGGGTCTCGGGGCCGACACCGGCCGCGATCAGCGCACGCGCACACCGGTTCACACGCTCGTCGAATTCCCTGTAGGACACCGACGTTCCCTCGTGAACGAGGGCGATCGCATCGGGGCGACGATCGGCGTGCGCCCGGAACGGATCGGGAAGGACGGATGCGTCCGACCGGCGGTACTTTCCCCTGCCGATGTCGAGCAGCCTGGTCCGCTCGTCCTCTCCGATCATGTCGGCATCGCCGACGGGACGTGACGGGCAGTCCACGAGTGCGGCGAGCACGCGCGTGAACATGGACGAGAACGAGCGGGCGGTCTCCTCGTCGAACAGGTCGGCCGCATACGTGAGCCGACCCGCCAGCCCGCCGCACCGCCCGTCCTGGTCGACGCGTTCGCCGACGAGCAGATGCAGGTCGAACTGCGAGATACGAGTGTCGGGGACCAGACTCTCGACGGACAGACCGGGAAGGTCGAGCCGGGACGGTGCGAGGTTCTGGAACGACAGGCCCACCTGGAAGAGCGGGTGCCGTGCCAGGGATCGGGCCGGATCGAGCGCTTCGACGAGCCGCTCGAACGGCAGGTCGGCGTGGTCGAAGGCCTCCAGCACCGTCGCGCGACTGCGGTCGAGGAGTTCGTCGAAGGATTCGGCGGGGTCCACGACGGTCCGGAAGACGAGGGTGTTGACGAACATGCCGATGAGGTCGTCGAGCAGCGGATCGGTGCGCCCGGCGACGGGGGTGCCGATGGCGATGTCGCGCGTCGCCGACAACCGGGCGAGCATCACCGCGAAGGCGGCCTGGGCGACCATGAACGGGGTCGCACCGTGACGCGCGGCGAGTTCGCGCAACTGCTCGTGGACGTGGGCGTCGACCTCGACGTCGACACTGCCCCCGCGGTGCGACTGCACGGTCGGCCGGGGACGGTCGGTGGGCAGATCGAGCTGGTCGGGCAACCCGTCGAGGGCACGCCGCCAGTAGTCGAGTTGCCGCGCGGCGACCGATTCCGGGTCGGATGCATCACCGAGCGCATCCCGTTGCCACAGTGCGTAATCCGCGTACTGGACGGCCAGCGGCGGCAACTCGGCCGTGGTCCCGGTCGCGCGGGCGGCGTAGAAGGCGGCGAGGTCGCGGGTCAGCGGCGCGAGCGACGCTCCGTCGGCGGCGATGTGGTGGACGACCACGACGAGCACGTGTTCCGTTGCATCACTGTCGTTTTCGATACTGCTACTGCACCGCAGCAGTCGGGCCAGGACCGGAACCTCACGGGTGACGTCGAATCGGGTCGAAAGGACGGCGTCGACCTCGGACCGCACGGCGTCGGGATCGACTTCGACCGGCAGGAGATCCGGCAGGAACGCCTCGATCGGGAGGACCTCCTGCACCGGGACACCGTCGATCTCGGGGTAGACGGTGCGGAGTGTCTCGTGCCGAGCGACGAGATCGCGGACCGCCGCCTGCATCGCCGCGGCGTCGAGATCTCCGGTCAGCCGGACGACGATCGGAATGTTGTATGCCGCAGAGGAATCGAATCGTCCGAGGAACCACATGCGTTGCTGCGCCAACGACAACGGCACCCGCTCCGGACGCTGCCGCGCCGCCAACACCACACTCCCGACCCCGGCACCGGCGGTGTCGGTGTCGAGACGGGCCGCCAACTCCTGCACCGACGACGCCTCGAACACCACCGGCACCGCCACCCGATACCCCAACCGCGCCGACAACCGCGCCACCAACCGCGTCGCCGCCAACGAATTACCACCGAGATCGACGAACGAATCGTCCAACCCGACCCGCTCGACCCCCAGAACCTGCGCGACCTCCTCGGCCACCGCGATCTCCACCGGCGTCCGCGGCGCCCGATACTCGGCCACCTCGAACACCGGCGCCGGCAACGCCGCCCGATCGACCTTCCCCACCGGCGTGAGCGGCACCTCGTCGAGCACCGTCACCGACGACGGCACCATATAACCGGGCAACACCTCCCCCACCGACGCCCGCACCTGCGCCGGATCGAGCACCGCCCCCGCCTCGGGCACCACATACGACACCAACGCCGACTCCCCCGACGCCAACGCCGCCCCCACCGTCACCGCGAAACCGACCCCCGGCACCGACGACAACACCGCATCGATCTCCCCCAGCTCGATCCGGAACCCCCGGATCTTGACCTGGAAATCACTGCGCCCCACATACTCGAACACCCCATCGCCGCCGCGACGCACCAGATCCCCCGTCCGATACATCCGGCCACCCGGGGTGAACGGATCGGCCACGAACCGCGCCGCGGTCAACCCGAACCGACCGTGATAGCCCCGCGCCACCTGCGCCCCGGCCACATACAACTCACCGACCACACCCTCGGGCACCGGACGCAACCGCTCATCGAGCACGAACGCCCCCACCCCCGCGATCGCCGACCCGATCACCACCGGCGCATCGGACACCAACTCCGCCGACGAGGTCGCCAGAATCGTCGTCTCCGTCGGACCATAGGCATTGAAGAACCGCCGCCGACCCGGCACCGACCACCGCCGCACCAGATCCGGGGTGAACGACTCACCCGCCACGACCACCACACGCAGATCGTCCAAGCCCGCAGGATCCATCGACCCCAACGCACCCGGCGTCATGAACACATGCGACACCGACTGCGACGCAATCACATCCGCCAGATCCGGACCACCACCGACCCCCGCCGGCGCCACCACCACCGTCGCCCCCGCCGAGAACCCCACCCCCAACTCGAGCAACGACACATCGAAACTCGGCGAACACACATGCAACACCCGCGAGGAGCCATCGACCCCGAAATGCTC
>NZ_JAOCLZ010000036.1:0-14064 GCF_025290685.1 Rhodococcus sp. PAE-6 | reverse complement strand
TTCTGGCCATCCTTGGATTCTCGCTTCCCCCAGCAGTGTGCTGGATTCCACGTGTCCAAGATCAGGGGTCAAGCTCCGAGTGGGGTGTATCAAAGATCTTGGACAACCTCTTGAGGCGAGAGGATCGAGATCATGGCAGCGAGTTCGAGGCGGAAGTTCAGTCCGCAGTTCAAGACCGAGGCGGTGCAGCTGGTCCTGCAGAGTGACCCCCGAGTTGCACCAGGTGAGCCGGTTTCCGGGGTAGCCCGGTGCGTCTGTGCAGGTAGCGGCGGTGCGTGTGCGGAAAATGGCACACTAACGGCTCGGTAGACTCCGCCTCGTGGCCGCCTACATCCGCAAAGTCCGCACTGCCTCGGGAGCGACCGCGGTGCAGATCGCGGCCAAGCAGGACCGCCGGGACAAGGTCCTCGAGCACCTCGGATCGGCCCACACCGACAGCGAACTCGCCGCCCTGCTCGAAACCGCTCGAACCAAACTGCTCGCCGGCCAGCAAGAGCTCGACCTCGACCTCGGCACCACCAGCTCTGCACCGACGATCACCGGGAAACGGTCCCGCTGGTTGATCGAGGTCATCGCTGCTGCCTGGCGGCGTCTCGGCTTCGATGTCATCGACAACGACGCGTTCTTCCAGCTCGTGGCAGCCCGCCTCGTCGAACCGACGTCGGTTGCCGATGCGGGCAGAGTGCTGCGCGAGATCGGTATCGCCCCGGCCCACCGCAACACCTTCGTGCGAACTCTGCAGCGATGCACTGGCCACGGTTACCGCGACGACATCGCACGACGCTGCTTCGAGCACGCCGCCACCGCGGGAGATCTGAACCTGCTGCTCTACGACGTGACCGTGCGCCGTGAGGCGCTTGCTGTTCGAGCGGAGGTGAGAGACCTTTGCCTTGAGCCTGGCCGTAGCCAGGAGTCTATGAAGCTGGGGGCAGCCTGACCGGGGAGACGCCCGGGAGGGTGGGAGCAGCCCTGACAAAGCCGTGTCGCGTCAGCACCGCTGGATGGCGTGGGCGCGGCGAGCGATGCCGAAGAGGTATACGCGAGGAACCGGTGTCATCACCTGTCTTGACGTATAACCGCCTCCAACCCTGCGGATCTGGGGCGGGCGCGGTGAGCTTTCTGCCGGAGTGACGGGCAGGCAGACCGTCCGGGGGACGAGTTACTTTCCCGGGCGGGGCCGGCGGCGAATGACTACGGAGTAGTCGCCGGTGGGTGCCGCAGGCAGATAGCCGGGTGCCTCCTTCGGTGAGCGAACAGCGAGTGAACACGGGAAGGTTCTCGGATCTGCCACGACCGTGGTGCAGCCGGTGCTGCGGGGTGGCTGGGTGCGTCGTCCACCGACCGATCCGGGAACTGGCGGAGCCGCCGTAGTACTGCGAGTCCGGGAGAGCCGGACACATCGGGAAGGGCGGCAGCGACAATGGATAGGAGGTACTGCGATGGCGCAAGACGCGTCGGTGAACTCCGGCGCCGGGCCTCGGGCGGATATCGCCCGGGATCGGGTAGCGCGGACGCAGATCAAGTATCACCGGTGGGCCAAGACCGACCGCAGTGCGCGGTTCGGGGACTTGTTCAACCTCGTGTCCCACCCGGACTATCTGCGGATGGCCTGGTCGGTGGTGGCACGCAACAAAGGGGCTCGCACTGCTGGGATCGACGGTGTGACTGTGCACCGGATCGAACAGCGCGGCGAGGTCCAGGCGTTCTTGTCCGGGATCGCCGCAAGCATCGAGGACGGCACGTATCGGCCCGCGCCGGTGCGGCGGGTGCTCATCCCCAAACCGGGCGGCAAGTCCCGCCCGTTGGGGATCCCGACCGTGACCGACCGGGTCGTGCAACAGTCGTTGAAGATGGTGCTGGAACCGATCTTCGAGGCCGACTTTCTGCCGGTCTCGTACGGTTTCCGGCCGAAGCGGCGAGCCCACGATGCGGTCGCGGAGATCCATTACTACGCTCAGCGCGGGTACCGGTGGGTGCTGGACGCGGACATCGAAGGCTGTTTCGACCACATCGATCACCGGGCGTTACTCGCACGGGTGCGGGCACGGATCGCGGACAAGAAGACCGTCGCATTGGTGCGGGCGTTCCTCAAGGCCGGGGTGCTCGATGAGCTCGGCCGCCAGGACAGTACCGATGCGGGAACGCCGCAGGGCGGGATCATTTCGCCGCTGCTGGCCAACATCGCGTTGTCCGCTCTGGACGAGGCGATCATGGTTCCGTGGCAACCCGGTGGCGATCAGGCCACGCAGTGGGCTCGTCGCAAACGGGCGCGTGGCGGAGTGGGCAACTGGCGGATCGTGCGCTACGCGGACGATTTCGTCATCATGACCAACGGCAGCAGAGATGGCGTACTCGCCTTGAAAGAACAAGTCACCGAGGTGCTCGGCGGGATCGGACTCCGTTTGTCCGAGAACAAAACCCGCATCACGCACCTCGAGCATGGGATCGACTTCCTCGGCTTCCACCTCCAGTGGAGGCAACGACGAGGAGGCGGAAAGTGGTACTGCATGACCTTCATCGCCGACAAGGCGTTTCGGTCGATCAAGCAGACCATCCGCCAGTTGACCCCACGCCGGTCTCCTCGGCCCCTGACGGCTGTGATCGTCGAGGTCAACGCGGCACTGCGTGGCTGGACATACTATTTCCGCCACGCGCTGGCCGGGCGACGTTTTTCCTTCCTCCGGTATTTCACCTGGCGAAGGTTCGTGGCCTGGCAGCGCGAGCAGCGTCGTTGGAACTGGTCCAAGGTCAGACGGTGGCTCCGCCGTTCCGACGGCAGTTGGAGACCCATCGCGACCTCGGACGCGGTCCTGTTCGATCCCACTCGAGTGCGGATCGAACGCTACTGGTACCGCGGGACGAAGATCCCCAGTCCCTACGACCCGATCATGGCTGCCTGACCGGCACCATCGTCGTGGAGAGCCCGTTGCGCTGAAAGGCGCACGGCGGGTTCGGCGGGAGGCCCGGGGAAACGGAGCAGCAGCAATGCCGCCACCGCGCCCCGGGTCCACCCAACACCTTGTACTTCGAAGCCGACAAGGAAGACGACCTACGGAAAGTCGGCTACTCCAAGGAGCGCCGGGTCGACCCGCAGATCGTCGTCGGGCTGCTCGTCGACCGCACCGGATTTCCGTTGGAAATAGGGTGTTTCGAAGGAAACCACGCCGAGACCCGCACCATCGTGCCCATCGTGCGGCAGTTCCAGGCCCGCCACAATATCGACGGGGTGGAGATGGTCATCGCCGCCGACGCCGGGATGTTGTCGTCGACGAATCTGAAGGATCTCGATGCTGCCGGACTGAAGTTCATCGTCGGATCGCGGGTGACGAAGGCCCCGGCGGATCTGGCCAGTCATTTCCACTGGAACGGGGACGTGTTCACCGACGGGCAGGTCATCGATACCGTCACCCCACGGCACGCCAAGAGCACGGTCAACGACCTCACCCGTCGCAGTGAGCCGGTATGGGAGCCGACCGACACGACGGCGTGGCGAGCGATCTGGGCGTACTCGACCAAGCGTGCCGTCCGCGACAACCAGACGCTGAACGCGCAGGAAGCCCGGGCCCGGGAGGTCGTCGACGGCACCCGTGCTGCTATAGCACCGCGATTCGTCAAGACCACCACCAGGGGCAAATCCCTCGACACCGATGCTCTGGCCCGGGCGCGTTCCCTGATCGGTCTGAAAGGCTACGTGACGAACCTGCCTGTCTCGCTGATGGATCCGCAGGAAGTCATGGCGAAGTATCACGATCTGTGGCATGTCGAGCAGTCGTTTCGGATGTCGAAGACCGACCTACGTGCCCGCCCGATCTTCAGTCACACCCGCGACTCCATCGAGGCGCACCTGACCATCGTGTTCACCGCCTTGGCGATCTCACGCTATCTGCAGGACGCGACCGGGATGTCGATCCGGAAGATCGTGCGGACCTTGCGTCCCCTGCAGGAAGTCACCATCACGATCGCCGGCCACGAGCACACCGCCTTCGACCCGCTCACCGACGACGCCGTGCACATCCTCGACTCCCTCAGCATCGCGAATCCCCGGTCCGGGTTGGCACACTAATCTGGTGCAACTCGGGCTTGAGGCGAGAGGATCGAGATCATGGCAGCGAGTTCGAGGCGGAAGTTCAGTCCGCAGTTCAAGACCGAGGCGGTGCAGCTGGTCCTGCAGAGTGACCGCTCGATTGCCGAGGTGGCCGGGGAGTTGGCGATCAACCCGGGCACTCTGGGCAACTGGGTTCAGAAGCACCGGCAGGCCAATCCGGAGCCGGACACGTCGATGAGTCCGGCCGACCACGGCAGGCTGGCCGAGCTCGAGGAGCAGAACCGCAAGCTGAAGATGGAAAATGAGTTCCTAAAAAAAGCCGCGGCCTTCTTCGCCCGGGAGCAGGACTGAACGAGAAGTCAGTCCTGATCGAGGCGGAGAAGGCGAACTTTCCGATCGACTGGATGTGCGCCCAGCTCGGCGTGGCCCGCTCGTCGTTCTACGCGTGGCGCGCCCGCGCCGGGCAGGTTACAGCCACCCAGGCGCGCCGCGAAGCGCTGAAGATGGAGGTCGAGCGCGTTTTCCATAAGCAGCGCGGCACTGCCGGGTGCCGGCGCATCGCTGCCATTCTCAATGACGAGGGGCACCCGGCCTCGGTGGGGCTCGTGGCCGACCTGATGCGCGAGCTCGGCCTGGCGGCGATCCAGCGCAAGGCCTACAAACGCACCACCGTCCCGGACGAGAAAGCCCAAGTCTTCGCCGACAAGCTGGGCCGCGACTTCGCCCCGAGCAGTCACCGCCCCGGCACCGCACTGGTCGGCGACATCACCTACCTACGCACCGGCCAGGGGTGGCTGTACCTGGCCACCGTGATCGACCTGGCCACGCGCAAGGTGATCGGATGGCAGACCGCTGAGCACATGCGCGCCAGCCTGGTCGTCGACGCCCTGGAAATGGCCCGTACGCAGGGCCAAGCCGCCGAAGGGGCAATATTTCACTCCGACCACGGGTCTCAGTACACCTCCGACGAATTCGTCACCTACTGCACCCAGCACGGGTTCGTGCAGTCGATGGGCCGCACCGGGGTGTGCTGGGACAACGCCGCGGCGGAGACGTTCTTCGCCACCCTGAAAAACGAGATGTACCACCAGCAGGTGTTCCATACCCGCGCCCGAGCACGGTTCGCCGTCGCCGAGTACATCGAGGTGTTCTACAACCGTCAAAGACCGCACTCCAGCCTGGGCTACCGCACCCCGGCCCAGGCATGGGCCGACGCCCACAATCCCGCCGCCGAGGACCTAACCGAGGCGGCCTGACACACCCGAAATCACCGAGGACCTGTCCACAATCCTTGACACAGCCCACTCTCCTATAAGCGGGCTCTCCTGTACGGCCCCCGGCTCCCTCCCGCACCTACTCGACGCCCCTTCCGGCTGGGGAAGGCTGCCGCTCCCAGCCCTACAGGATCCCGGGGCCGTCGAGGGCAGCCCACAGGACACCGGCCAGGACGCCCAGCGCCAGGCTCGCGGTCGCGGCGACCGCGGCCGTGACGGCCGGCCAGGCGGCCATCCCGCCGCGTCCGGGGAACTCGGCGGCTTGGGAGTCGGGTCGGGCGAAGACGGGGGCGAACCAGCGCAGGTAGTAGAAGAGGCTGATCACGCTGTTGACCACCACCACCAGAGCCAGCCACCCGTGACCGCCGTCCCAGGCGGCGGTGGCGGTGGTCAGTTTGCCCACGAAGATCGCCAGGGGCGGGGTGCCCACCAGCCCCAGCAGCGCCACCAGCACGGTCAGTCCCAACCCTGGGCGGGAGCGGGCCAGCCCGCGGTATTCGGCGAGCGTCCGGTGCTCGGGCAGGGCAGCGGTCACGGCAAAGGCGGCGACGTTGGTCACGGCGTAGGCGGCCAGGTAGAACAACAGCGAGGGCAGGGCCAGGTCGCTGCGCCCGGCTGCGGCCACGGGCACCAGCAGGAACCCCACCTGCGCCACGGTCGACCAGCCCAGTAGCCGGCGGGGATTGGTCTGCCAGTAGGCGGCCAGGTTGCCCAGGAACATCGAGGCGGTGGCCAGTAGGGCGGCGACGAGCAACCAGGAGTGCTCTTCGGCGGAGACCGTGGCCACCAACCGGTACACGGCCACCAGCGCGCCCACCTTGGGCACGGTGGTCAGGAACGTGGCGGCGGTGACCCCGGAGCCCTGGGCGGCGTCGGGCACCCAGAAGTGCATCGGCACCCCGCCGGCCTTGAACAGCAGCCCGGCCAGCACCCCCAGGATGCCTGTCCCCACGGCGGCGTCCGGTGCGGTGGGCAACGCCTCCCGGAGCAGGGCGTAGTCGGTGCCTCCGGCCAGGGCATAGAGCACGGTGACGCCCAGCATCAGCAGGATCCCGGACAGCGCCCCCATGAGGTAGGTCTTGACCGCCGCCTCGGCGCCCAAGCGGCCGCCGGTGAGTCCGATGATCCCGTACAGCGGGATACTGGCCAGCAGGAATCCCACGATCAGCACCAACAGGTCGGTGATCCCGGCCAGGACCATCACCCCGGCGGTGGCGAAGAGCAGCAGGGCGTAGGTGTCGGATTCGCGCGGGGAGTCCTTGAGCTCCCCGGAGGCCACCCCCAGGATCAGCAGGGTGGCCAGGGTGGCTATCACCCGTGCGGCGCCGGTGGCGGTGTCCACGGCAAAGGTACCCGCAAAGGCGCTTTGCGCAGGCCCGGCCATAGCCACCGCGGCGGCGGTCGCGGCGCCCAGTAGCGCCAGGGCGGCCGCGGCGCGGGCGATCCACTGGCGCTGCCGGGGGAGGAACGATCCGCCCAGTAGCACCGCCAATCCGCCGGTAAAGACGATGATCTCGGGCAGCAGCAGCCCGGGGCTCATCTGCATGGAGGCGTCCACGGGTTACCGTCCCACCAGTTCCACGAGGGCGGCCGAGCTCGGCTCGATCACCCCGAGCAGCACCAGCGGCAGCACTCCGATCAGCACGGACAGCGCCAGCAGAGGGCCGGCCGACCACAGCTCGTGCGCCCGCAGGTCCGCGAACCCGGGGGAGCGCCCGGCGGCGGGCCCGGTGAAGACCCGCTGCAGGGCCCGCAGGAACAGGGCGGCGGTGATCACGATGCCCACTAGCGCCACTGCGGTCACCGGGGCCACGGCCACGCTGCCGGCGAAGATCTGGAACTCGGCTATGAACCCGGAGAATCCGGGCAGGCCCAGGGAGGCAAAGGCGCCGATCGCGAACAGCGCCGCGTACCGCGGGGCGGGGCCGGCCAGCCCGCCATAGGAACCCAGGTCGTAGGTCCCGGCCCGGCTCTGCATGACCCCGGCCAGCAAGAACAGGGCGGCGGTGATCAGTCCGTGGCTGACCATCTGCACCATCGCGCCGGTGACCGCCACGGACCGGGCCTGCTCGGCACCCTCCACCAGCAGCCCGGCCGCACCCAGGGCCAGGACGATGTAGCCCATGTGGTTGACGGAGGTGTAGGCGATCATCCGCTTGAGGTCGGTCTGGGCAAGCGCCACCAGTGCGCCGTAGAGCACGGAGACGATTCCCACGGCCACGATCACCCAGGCCCACGCCCGCCAGACCTCGGGCAGCATCGGCATGGCGATCCGCACGAAGCCGTACGCGCCCATCTTCAGCAACACCCCCGCCAGGACGGCCGAGCCGGCGGCCGGGGCGTCGGTGTGGGCCGGGGGAAGCCAGGTGTGGAACGGCACGGTGGGGGTCTTGACGGCCAAGCCCACCAGGATCGCCGCCAGCACCAGCCCCCCGGCGAGCGGCTCACCGGCCAGCGGGGGTGCGGCGACCAGCTCGGGGATGTCAAAGGTGTGGGGCGCCGAGAACACATACAGCCCGATGAAACCCAGCAGCAGGGCCAGCGACCCCAGGAACGTGTAGAGGAAGAACTTCAGCGCCGACCGGGCCGCATTGCCGTGGCCCCACCCGGCGATGATGAAGTACATTCCCACGATCGACAGGTCAAAAAAGACGAAGAACAGGATCAGGTCGGCCGAAACGAACACGCCGAGGCTCATGCTCTGCAGGAACAAAAATAGCGCCGCCTGCACGCGCGGCCGGTCCGAATCCCGCAGGCAGTACACAGCGCACGCCAAGAACACCACGACCGTCATCGCCACCAGCGGCAGGGACAGCCCGTCGATGCCCACGTGGTAACTGCTGCCCACCCCCGGGATCCACGGCACCTGCTCCTCGAACGCCAGCCCGTTCGGTCCCGGGTCCTTGTAGCCGGCCCACACCACGGCAACCAGCAGCACTTCCAGCACGCTCACCGCGATCCACGCCCATCGCGCGGCCGCCGGCCCGATCGCCGGCACCGCGGCCAGGACGGCGGCGGCGGCCAAGGGGAGAAAGACGATCAGACTGAGCATGCTCATCCCATCACTGCGTAGACGGTCCAGGCCACCACGGCCACGGTGAGCACCGCGACGGCCTGCAGGAGGTACTGGTGGACGGCCCCGGTCTGCGGGGTGCGGGCCAGGTGCCCGAGTCGGCGAACCCAACCGGCCAGGCCCTCGACGGCGCCGTCGACCACGGCGTCATCGAGGCGGGCCGCGCCCTGCCCGGCCGTATGGGCGGCCCGTGCGGCTGCTCCGACTCCGGCGTCGAGGACCTCGTCGTCGAACCGCGCCACGGACCGTGCCAGCATCGGGACGGCCCCGGCCACGGAGGTCACGGCGCGGTCCAGGACCGCGTCGTCGAACCGGGCCAGGAGGTGCGCCAACCGCATGACGGGAACGACGACGACAACGTGCGCAGCAGCCTCCAGCCCCAGCCACCGCTCGGCCCACCCGAGTTCCGGGGCGCGTAGACGTCGCATCAGCAGCACCACGGCCAGGGCGATGGCGGCCGAGACCACGAGCTCGAGCGCCGTCACCTCGCCGTGCCCGCCCATCGCCTGGGCGAGGGCGCCGCTGAGCGGGGGCAGCGCCAACACCGACAGCCCGGCCGCCCCCGCGGCCAGCACGACCAGCGGAGCCTGCTCGAGCGCCCCCACCTGCCCGGTGCCGAGCTCTTGCGTTGCGCCGACCTCCCGCCCGGCGGTGGGCTCCTCGACCCGGGCCCGGGCCCCGCGGTGCCAGATCGTCCATAGGACCTTGCCGGAGTAGGCCGCCGACAGGGCCGCCGCCACCAGTCCTGTGGCGTAGAGCCAGGCCGAGGTCTCCAGGGCCCCAGCCAGCACCGCGTCTTTGGTCGCCCACAGGGACAGCGGCGCGATCCCGGCCAGGGCCAGGGCTCCCACGGTCGCGGTCACGCCCACCACCGGCCATCGGCGGCCCGCCCCGCGCAGTTCCGTGAGCTTCTCGGTGCCCAACGCGGTGAGCCACGCCCCGGCAGCGAGGAACAGCAGTGCCTTGGTGGAGGCATGGGCCACCAGTTGGGCGGCACCTCCGCTCACCGCGCCCACTCCGGCGGCCAGCACCACAAATCCCATCTGCGCCACAGTGGACGCCGCCAGCAACTGTTTGAGATCCCGTTGGGCCAACGCCACGATCCCCATCGCCACCGCGGTCAGTAGCCCGATCCACGCGGCGGCCGGGCCCGCCCACCCGGTGGAGGCGAGCAGCGGCTCCACGCGCAGCAGCAGGTAACCGCCCATTGCCACCATCGCCGCCGAGTGCAGCAGTGCGCTGACCGGACTGGGGCCCTTCATCGCGCCGGAGAGCCAGAACGAGAACGGCAGCTGCGCGGCCTTGCCCAGTGCCGCCACCAGGATCCCGGCCGCCACCACGTGCCGCCACGGGCTCTCCGCCGCCGGCAACTCGGACAGGCCCATACCGGCGCCGCCGGCCAAGGCAGCGCCGGCGGCCAGGTAGAGACCCAGGTCGGCGGTACGGGTGGTGAGGAAGGCCGTGAGCCCGGCCGAGACGCGGTCGGTGTCCCGCCACCAGAACCCGATCAACGCGTACGAGGTCGCGCCCATCAACTCCCAGGCAAACAGCAGCGCCGGCAGGCTGGCGGCCGAGGCCGTGATCAGGGCCGCGGCGGCGAAGAGCAGCATCAGCCCGTGGAAGCGGGGCCGGGCCGCCCGGATGTTGCCGGCCGCAAAAACCAGCACCAAAAGGGTCACCACTGCGACCATCGGCAGGGTCAGCGCCGCCAGGGCGTCGACCTCCAGTGCCACGTCGCCGCCGGCGATGAACGGGAACGCCACCGCAGGCCGCGCAACGGCGACGACAGCCGCCAGCAGCGCGGTCACGGCAGCGGTCGATACCGCGATCGGGGCCGCAACCCGCTCCGCCCGGGTCAGCGCGAGCACCGCACCCACGGCAGCCGGGAGCACCACCAGGGTCAGCAGCAAGGTCTGGTCGGCGGTCATCCGGAGAGATCCTCGGCCATGTCGGTCATGTCGGTCTGCCGCTTGCGGTGCAACAGCGTCGCCACGGCAAAGCCAATGGCCATCTCCACGGTCATGGCCGCCAGCACCACCAGCAGCAGCACCTGCCCGGAGGGGCCCGGGGCCAGGAACCACCAGAACCCCGCGGCGGCCAGGAGCACCCCGTTGATCATCAACTCCAGGCCCATCATCACCATCACCACCACCTGCTGGGACAGGGCCCCGTAGAGCCCGACGGCGAACAGGGCGGCGGCCACCACCAGAACGGCCTCCAGGGTCATCGACCCACACCTCCCGGCTGGGGGTCGTCGGCCGGGCGGCGCCGCAGATCGTCGCCGAGCCGGTCGTAGCGGGTGCGCCCGGCGGCCAGGACGATCCCGGCCACGATGGTGGCCACCATGACCGCGCCCACCACGGCCATCACCAACATCTTTTCGCCCATGATCTCCAGGCCCAGCGCGTTGGTGAGGTCCTCGGGTGGGGCGCCACGTCGCTCGGGCCACGGGATCAGCAGCGCCCCGGCGGCCAGCAGCACAAAGACCCCGACCGAGGTGCCGATCGCGGTCTTCTTCCCGTGGGTCATGTCCATCGGCATCAGCGCCGGGTTCATGCCCATGAACATCACCATGTAGACCGCCATCACCGCCATCTCCATGACCATCATCAGAATCGTGATGATGCCCAGGTAGCTCTGACCCAGCAGCAAAATCATCACCCCCACGGCGATGAACGATGCCGCCAGCGCGTAGGTGGCCCGGGCCATCGAGTCCACCACGAACACGGCCGTCCCCGCGGTCACCGCCACCACAGCGAGTACCCAGAACACGATCCCGACCAGCACGGCTCAGCCCTTCCAGACCACGACGAGGGACACAAGCAGATCCTGGGCCACGACGGCCGGGAGCAAGACAGTCCAGCCGATCTCCATGAACCGATCCGGTCGCAGCAGCGGAAGTTTGCGCCGCGCCCACACCAGAACCGTCAGCACCAGCGCTGTCTTGACCAGCACCCACGCCCAGTCGGGCAGGACGGGCCCGGCACCACCGCCGAGGAAGAGCGGCACCGAGAACGCCGCCCCGGCGGTGAGGAACAGGTAGCGCCCGGCCTGCAGGACCAGCCGATCGACCCCCGAGAGTTCGGCCGTCACCCCGCCGACGATGTCCGCGGACAGGGCCGGGGCGAATGGACCCCATACAGAGAAGCCGGTCACGCCGATCAGGAAGACCAGGAACGCCACCGGCATCCACACCACAAACCACACGCCGTCCTGCGCGGCCGCGACGTCGCCCACCGCCAGACTGCCGGCGGCGATCGCCGGGGCCACCAATGCGAACATCAGCGGCAGCTCATAGGCCAGCCCGTGCGCGAGGAAGCGGTAACCGCCCACCAGACCGTGGATGGAGTTGGCGCCCCACCCCGCCAGCCAGACCAGGGCCCACACCATGACGTCGACGGCGTTGAACCACACGACTCCCACGTCGAGGTCCGCCAGTGTCCAGCGGCCCAGCGGGATCACGGCGATCATCAGGAACGCCCCGACCAGCATGCCCGCGCCGCCGATCCGCCACAGCAGGGTGTCCGCGGCGACCGTCGTGCGGCGACGCTGCCGCAACAGACGGGCCGCACGGGCCAGGGGAGTGGGCCCGCCACGACCGCCGCCCCGCGCCGGCGACGAGAGCACCCCGTCCAGCGCCACCGCGAACAACGCCAGCCCACACAGGATCACCCCGGCCAGCACGGCCCACCCACCGGACACGGTCGTCACCACGGTCTCAGACATGCCCCACCTCCCGGACGGCAGGATGCGAGCCCAGATCAAGGCTCGCCACCGCCAAGCGCACAGTGCCCAGCTCCAAACCGGTCACCAGGTCCGGCACCACCGCCCACGGCACAGTTAGTTTGTCCGCAGATTCCTGCGCTGAGCCGCCATCCGCCCGGTCCGGCGTTGCGCCGCCGACCTCGACGCGGATCCGTTCCAGTTGGGCCAGCAACCGGTCGTGGGCATCCCCGAGGCAGTGCCCCGGCAAGCCGTGGCGCTCCAGATCGGCCGGGCCGAGCGGCAGCACGCCCCGCAATGACCAGCGCAGCAGCCGCGACCTGCGAACCTTCCGGTGCAGACGCTCGACGGCGTCACGGGCGGCACCGGGATCGCCCGTCAGAATCCCGTCCCGGGCACGGCGGGCGCAGTCCGCCAGGTCTTCGGCACCGGCCAGTGCCAGCAGTGCCATGACCTGATCACATTGGGTCACCGTGGCAGACGCGTGGTCCGTGGGCCGACCGGGTGCTCCGGCCCTGTGCTCCGTCGCGTCGATCACCGAGGCGGTGGCGCCGACGACAACGTCCCCCTGTAGCGAGCAGTGCAGCACGAGCCCGGCCGGCCAGAACGGCAATACCGGACCGAGCGGCAGATGGAGAACATCCATCTCCAGGCCGTCGCGGTCCTCCCCGCCTTCGGCCAAGGGAATCCCGGCGGGAGCCATGTCCATATCCCCGTGGCCTTCATGGCCCTCGTGCCCGCCGTGGTCTGCGTGGCCCTCGTGGCCACCATGCCCGCCATGGTCTTCGTGGCCCTCGTGCGCCTGGCGATCCGCGTGCTCTTCGTGGTCCGAGTGTCCACCGTGGCCCTGGTGTTCCTCGTGTCCTTCGTGACCCACGTGCCCTTCGCCATCAGCATTGTTCGCGTGATCGGACATCGAGGGCTCCTGCGCCCGTTCGCGGGCGTCGGTCCGGTGATGGGAAGTGTCGAGCAGGTGCGCAGTGGCATTGTCGAGGGCGGGAACCACCGCTCCGGGCGAGGCGATGCCGATGCGCACCCGAGGGCCGGGCATCTGCTCCCAGAGGCGGTTCGCCAGATCCGACAGCTCAGGGCCCGGCGCACCACACACGACGAGCACGTCCCCCTGAGCCGGACTACTGGCTATCCGCCACCCGCGACGGAGTAGCTGTTGCTCAAGCTCCATCCGAGTCGCCCACTGGCCCGGGGCCTCGACGACGAGCACCCGGGTGGCCTGGACGGCGAGGCGGGCGAGAAACGGGCTCAAGCCCATCGGAATGCGCCTTCTCGCCGTGCCCAGGCCACGGCGACTAGCAGGGCACCAAGGAACAGGAACATCTCCACCACCGCAGAGAGCCCCTTCTCGATCACCACCACGGCCCACGGGTACATAAAGAGCATCTCGACGTCGAAGGCCAGAAACACGATCGAGGCGAGGTACCAGCGTGCGTGGAACCGCGACAGAGCGTGCTCCTGCGGTGCCCACCCGGATTGGGCCGGCAGGACTGTCAACGGGTCGGAGGTAATGCTGGCCACGCGGTGGAGTGCATAGAAGAGAGCAACGACAGACAGCGCCACCAGAGCCACGGACACGATCCCTGAGGACATGACGGTCTCTCCCCTTTCTCGCGGTCGAACATCGAGGCCGGTCGCTGAGCGGTGGGAGTCACCTTAACGGATTACCGCGATCGATAATCTCGTTCCAGCTCGGCGGTCAGCCGTGACCGGGGCCGGCTCCGCAGAGCAGGAACACCCGCGTGTGGGTCCGACTGATGCGAAATCTCTGGAACCGGTTGGGCTCGACTGGGGGCGGGGTTGTCGTCGAAAGAAAGCGCACACCTCCGCGCGTCGCTGGCTACTCATCGAAGAACTGTCTGTCAAGTCCCGAGTTTTGTTGAGGCTGAGCGTGTGTTCAGTTCTCAGGCCGCAGAAGCGGCTGGCGGTTGTGCGTA